>NZ_JBIWNI010000013.1:23531-55903 GCF_044767145.1 Streptomyces sp. NPDC101490 | reverse complement strand
CCTGAGACCCCGTGCCCCCGTAACCCCCCCCCCGAAACCCCGACGCAAGCCCCCCGCCCCCCCCCCCGCCCCCCCCCCCCGCCCCCGCCGGCCCCCCCCCCCCCCCCCCCCCCCCCCCCCCCCCCCCCCCCCCCCCCCCGAGTGCCACATCACTTCGATTTCGACGACGCTCCAGCGAGCGCCATGCGCGCCAGATGGGCGCGGGCCGGGCCGGTGAGCCCACTTTCCGTAGCGCTTCCCGCCGTTGACGTACTGCACGTAGGGAAGCCCATGCGTCGGGGTTCGCTGATTGCTGCCGCTACCCCGTTCCTGCGCATGCCTCCGCCTCTGCCAGGTATCGCGCCACCGGGCCCAGGGTCAGCATTCCGCTGGCGGCACCGGCGTGTTCTGTACGGGCATCGCGCAGGGGCGCCTCGGCGCGGGCGGCGATGCCGCGCTCGCCGAGGAGTACGGCGGCGCGGGCGGTCAGGCACCACAGCGCCTCCTGCATGTGGTCACGCGGTGGTTCGGGCGCCGTCGTGAGGGCGGCACGCGCTTCCTCGACCCGGTCTTGGGCGAGCAGTACGAGGGGGCGCGCCCAGGGTCGGTACGGGCCCCAGTCGAGGTGCGGGTCGGTGGGCGCGGGCCGGTCGTGCAGCAGGCGCAGCCCCAGCAGGGCGAGCGGGAACAAGCCACGGTGCAGCCCTGGCATTCCGGCCGTCTGGAGGGCGTCCTCGGCAGCGCGGTAGTGCGCGGCGGCCGTGGCGGCGGTCGGTCCGCCGGGTTCGGTGCTGCGGGCGGCCGTGGCCCGGGCCCGGAACCACCCGGTGAGGACGCGGACGAGGGGCGCCTCGGTGGTGGCGGCGAGCTGTTCGGCGGCCTCGGCGTGCGAGGTCGCGGCGGCGAGGTCACCCAGGGCCGAGGCGGATTGCAGGCGGACGAGTCGGCCCAGTACGGCGAAGTTCGGCAGTTCGTGCCGGGTGGCCAGGTCGAGGATCTCGGCGCCGATCCCGTCCCGTACCGCCGCGAGCCCGGGGCGGGTGAAGGACTGCAGGAACACGCCGTTGAGGGCGAACGCCAGCAGGGCGGGATCGGCCAGGTCCCGTGCCAGCGCCTCGGCCTGCCGTGCCGCCTGTTGCGCGCGCTTCAGCTCGGTCCCGGACAGGTCGGCGCTGCGGCTCTCGACGGCGACCGTGGCCAGGAGGCGGGCGCGCAGGTCGGCGGGACCGTCGGAGCCGAGCGCGGTGAGCGTGCGCTCGGCGGCGGCGACGACGGCGCGGGACTGTTCTGGTTCGTCGGCCCGGCTCCAGATGGCGGGCACGTCGTAGGCGCCGATGATCCGGGCGGTCAGGGAGAGGTCTCCTGTGCGTTCCGCCGCCTGGATGGCGGCGAGGCGGTCGCGCCGCGAGTGGACGAGGGCGTCGCCACCCGCCAGGGCGAGCGTGCGGGCCAGATCCACGGTGGTGCGCGGGCCGAGCCGGACATCCGGGCCGGTCCACGCGGTACGTACGCCTTCGCAGGGCACGGAGCCCTTGAGGATGTCCGTCTCCAGGCGTTGGAGGTCGGCGCCGGGATCGAGCCCGAGTTGATCGACGAGCATCGCTCGGGCGCGGCGGAGGGTGGCCAGCGCGTCGGCCTGGCGGCCCGCGCGGTGGAGCGCGCGGGCAAGAAGCCCCCAGGCCGGCTCGCGCCACGGATGTTCCGCGACGTGGGCACCGAGTTCGGCGACGAGACCGGCCCCTTCCCCGCGGTCGAGGAGGATACGGGCGCGCAGTTCCACCCCCTCCAGCCTCAGCTCCTCCAGTCGGGTCCGCTCGCGCTGCGCCCATGCGGAGCCGGACACATCGGCGTAGGCGGGTCCACGCCAGTCCGCGAGCGCGGCGCCGAGGTCTGTCACCGCGTCGGGGTCGCGCCGGGCGCGGGCCAGGGTGTCCTGGAACCGATGGACGTCCACGTCCTCTCGCGGCAGGCGCAGCGCGTAGCCGGGACCTTCGGTGAGCAG
This sequence comes from Streptomyces sp. NPDC101490, assembly GCF_044767145.1. Classification (NCBI taxonomy): domain Bacteria; kingdom Bacillati; phylum Actinomycetota; class Actinomycetes; order Kitasatosporales; family Streptomycetaceae; genus Streptomyces; species Streptomyces sp. NPDC101490. Next base: position 53,922 of record NZ_JBIWNI010000013.1, on the reverse strand, counting down.
TACGCGCGGCGGATTGCGGGGCGGCCGGTCGGGTTCGAGGGCTCGGCGCAGCGCGGCCACGAACGTACGCAGAGCACCCACGGCGCGGGCCGGTGGATCGTTCCACAGGTCATCGACAAGGGTGTCGGTGGTGACCATCCGCCCCTCTGCGGCGACGAGCCGGGCGAGTACCTCGCGATGGCGGGGTCCGCCCAGGTCAACCGGGCTGCCGTCGTCGCGGAGGGCCCGCACGGCACCGAGCACGTCGATTCGCATGCCCCCATCCTGGGTGCCAGGGGTCGGCTGTGCCCAACCGTACTGATCGGCTGCTGATCGCCGTCGTCCAGTCTGATCCGGTCAGTCCCCCACCCGAAAGGTCGGCCTTCCATGACGCTCACCATTTCCGGCTTCGATCACGTCCGTCTGCCCGGTGCGGACGGTGTGGAGCTTGCTGCCGCTGTCGGCGGCAGCGGCAGCCCGGTCGTGCTGCTGCACGGTTTCCCCCAGACCCATCTGATGTGGCGACACGTCGCCGAGCGGCTCGCCGAGGAGCACACGGTGATCTGTCCTGACCTGCGGGGCTACGGCGCCAGCGACAAGCCGGCCGCCACCGACCCCGATGCCTACGCCAAGCGCACCATGGCCGCCGACGTCGTGACCCTGGCGGCCGCGCTCGGCCACGAACGCTTTGCTCTCGTCGGCCACGACCGGGGCGCCCTGGTCGCCTTCCGGGCGGGCTTGGACCACCCCGAGACCATCACGCACCTGGGCATCCTCGACATCGTGCCGACGCTCGACATGTGGAACGTCCTGCACGGCACCTCGGCGACGGTCGGCTACCACCTCTACCTCATGGCGCAGCCGCCGGGCCTGCCGGAGGCGATGATCGCCAACAGCGCCGACGCGTTCTTCGGCTCGTTCCTCGACTCCTGGGCCGACGACCCGACCGTCATCCCGGAGGAGGTGCGTGCCGAGTACCTGCGGGCGAGCGCCGCGGCGGTGACGTCGATCGTCGCGGACTACCGCGCCTCGGCGGGCATCGACGTCCTACACGACCGAGCGGACCTGGACGCCGGGTCGCAGCTGGCCATGCCCGTGACGGTCGTCCAGCAGGACTGGGGCACGCGGCTGGGCTACGACGCTGCCGGGGTGTGGAAGGCCTGGGCGCCGGACCTGGAGCACCGGCTGACCCGAGCGGGGCACTTCATGGCCGAGGAAGCACCCGACGAGATCACGGCGGCGATCCAGGACCTGCTGGCCCGCTGAGCCTCCTGCCGCGGCCGGAGCAGCCGCAGCAGCAGCCGGAGTGAACGGCGACGGCCTTACGATCATCACCTGGTAGCCACCGCCCCGGTGTGAAGTGTCGTCGTTGTGCCGGGCCTCGTCGTAGTGAGCCGTCCAGGGCGGGTCCTCGCCGGGGTCCCGCTGGGCGAAGGCGTCGGCGGCGGCGAGGTCCACGCGGGGGGCTGTGCCCCGGCGAGGGCACGCGGGGGGGCTGTGCATCGCAGCAGGCACGGTCAGGAGACGGCCTTGTCGAGGATGTCGGCGAGTTCAGCGGGTGCGGAGAGCATCGGCCAGTGTCCGGTGGGCAGGTCGAAGCGCCGCCACGGCGGCTGGTTCAGGTAGGCCAGCATCGGCACCCCGGCGTCCAGCAGTCCCGTGAAGTCATGGCAGGTGATCAGGACACGGTCCACACCGGGGCCGGGTTCGGTCGGGCCGGCGAGACGCTGGGTGTAGGTGCCGAACGGCTGAGGGGTGGCATGCGAGCGCAGGGCGTCCCTCCGTTCCTCGTCGAGCCCGTCGAGGCTGCCGGACAGGGCCAGAACCTCGAACGGCGGCATCGGCAGTTGCCACCCGTCGCCGGACGCGTCGACCTGGCGGCGCAGCTCGTCGGCTGCCGACGGTGGCATGAGGTCGAGCATGCACATGCCCGCGGTGAACGGGGCGCTGTCCACGTAGATCACGCGTTCCAGCCGGTCGCCGAGGCGTCCTGAGGCCCCGGTGGCCGGGGCGGCCGCGTAGCTGTGGGCGACCAGGGTGATGTCGCGCAGATCGTTCCGCTCGACGAATCCGGTGATGTCCGCGATGTGGGTGTCCACGTCCGTCCCGGGTCCGCCCCGGTCCGCGCGCTCGGCCAGGCCGGTCAGTGTCAGCGGCAGTGCCGTGTGGCCGTGCTCTCGCAGGGCGCGGGCGGTGTTCTCCCAGGCCCACGCGCCGAGCCAGGCGCCGGGAACGAGTACGAAGGTGGCCATGTGATCTCCCAGAAGTAGGTGCTGTGGGGAGCGTAGGCTCGATACAGGACAGAATCCGCCCTGAAATGTCGAGTGATCCATGTCGCATCCCCTCACCCGTGTGCTGACCCTGCTGGAACTCCTCCAGTCGAACGCCCGACTCACCGGAACGGAGCTGGCCGATCGCCTGGACACCGACGTCCGCACCGTGCGCCGGTACGTTGCCCACCTGCGGGAACTGGGCATCCCCGTGGAAGCCGAACGCGGCCGCCACGGCGGCTACCGCCTGGCCCGCGGCTACCGGATGCCGCCGCTGGTCCTCACCAACGACGAGGCCCTCGCCGTCGTTCTGGGCCTGCGCGCGGCAGAGCGCCTGGGCATGGGCACGGCCGCGCCGGCCAGTGCCGGTGCCTTGGCCAAGATCGAGCGGGTGCTGCCGCACGCCCTGCGCGAGCCACTCGCCGCGATGAGGGAAGCCCTGTCCTTCACCGCCGACGCCGTGACCGGCCAGGCGCCCGGCACCGGCGTCCTGCTGGCCCTGGCCCAGGCATCCCGTGCCCGCACGACCGTCGGCATCAGCCACCAGTCCTGGCGCCAGGAACACACCGAACGCGACATCGACCCCTACGGCGTCGTCTTCCACACCGGCCGCTGGTACGTCATCGCCCACGACCACCTCCGCGACAACCTGCGCACCTTCCGCATCGACCGCGTCACCTCCGTCACCCCCCGAGCCGACAGCTTCACCGCACCCGCCGACTTCGACCCCGTGACCCACCTGACCTCGACCCTCGCCCAGGGGCCCTACCGCTGGCAGGTCGAGGTGACCATCCACGGCCCCCTCGACGAGATCGCCCGCCGACTGCCCAGCTCAGCGGTGACCCTCACCGCACAGCCCACCGGCGTCCTGATGCGCACACGGGCAGAACGGCTGGACGGCACGGCCCACATGCTCGCCTCCCTGGAATGGCCCTTCACCGTCCACCATCCCGACGAACTCCGACAGGCGCTCACGAACCTGGCCGCCCAGCTCACCGCAGCCGCCCGGCGAAGACCAGAGGAACTCCCGCAGTAAGCACCGGGTTCACTGCCGCAGAGCCCCTACGGTCACCTCCGCGGCCCGCAATGGGTTCTCCGGCCGCCGCAGGCGAGGTGCACCCATTTACTGAAGATCCGCTCCACTCTCGGGACGGCCACCGCCTCCCCTCGCGCTCAGTTCTTCCGCATCGCGCGAAACGTGCTCACCGCACTCAGATTCAGGCACGGTCACAGCGGATCATTTTCGAGCGAAGAGGGTGTCCAACTCATTCTCCGGCGGAGCGCAGCACGGCGGACGCCGCAAGCTCCGAAGCCGTCCATGACGCGCCTCCGTTGAGCCTCTTCCAACTGTTCTCCGGGCGGACCTCGATCGACACCTCGTAACAATCCACCCCCCTGGAGATCGCCAGCTCCAGGAGAACATTCCCGCCCTTCAGTCCGGCACAGACAGCGGAAGCTTTTCCGTCGTCCGCGTGCTTCGTTTCGAGGGAAACACGGTTGAGCTGCCCGAGGTTCCGGAGGGAGGACTCGACGATCCTGTGTTCTCGCAGGCCATGCACGAGCGGCATGGTGAGAGTGCGTGTGGAGCGCACCGAGAGCGAGGCGTCAGCCGACGAGAGTCCGAAGCGTGCCAGATTTCTCATCAGGTGAAGCGTGTTGACCGACGCGATGATCGCCGAGAACAGGACGAAAGAGCAGACACCCGCACCCACTGCCTGGATCAGGATCCCCCCCAGCCCTGTCTCCGCCTCCGTGACGAGAACTCCGATCACAGAGCCTGCGACGACGGTTCCCACCAGAGCCGCAGCAGCGGATACGCGCGCGAAGGCATCACGCCAGAAGTGATTCATTGAACAGCTCGTTCCATTCAGGACGGCAGGGTTTCAAGGCGCCCTGCCGTCCAGGTGTGAAGTGGCATGCAAACGACGGAGGTCACGCCGATCTGCACATGTATTCGATCACAAAGGCCCTGTGTTCACCGGGCGGTCGCCCGGTGAACACAGGGGTGGGGCTTCAGTCGCCCATCAGAGCGCCTTCACGAATTTGTCCCATGCCTTGATCGAACCTCGGTCTCCCCATCCTCGGAACACCTTCCCGCCGATCTTCTTGATCAGCTTGCCGACCGCTCCACCGAACCCGCCGATCGACGCTCCCAGGAGCACTGCCCTGACGGCGCCCTTCGTGGTGTACCCGTGGCCCCCCCGATGGGTGTACCAGTAGCGCGCGAAGCCGGTTATCCCGCCGCCGACCGCTCCGCAGACGATCGGGCCGGCGAAGGGGGCGCAGACCGCCGTGACGACCCCTCCGATACCGGTGGTGAAGACGTTGCACCAGAATCCGCACGAGCGCGGCTTCTTCTGCTTCTTCCTCCCGTCGAGGTCATAGCAGTTGACAGGGTCTCCGCCGCAGTACTCGTAGGCGTTCGCGTTGCCTCCGTAGATCGGGTCCACGGAGAGGAAGCGTCCTGTGGCCGGATCGTAGAGACGCACGCCCATCAACGTGACGCCGTTCGGCGTCTCGCCGGAGCGCTGCTTGCCGCCGAGCCAGCCGTAGCGAGCGGGGTCGGTCCCGGGGAGCAGGTTGCCGAACTCGTCGTAGCTGTTGACGACAGGGGTGCTGCCGCTGAACAGCGGAATCTGGGTGGTGACGTCACCGTGAATGGTGCTGAGCTGAAGAACCGCATCACCCTGGGCACTCGTGGTGGCGATCAGGTCGCCCGCGAGGTCCTTGAGGTTCCGGCTGACGGCGCTTCCGCCCTCGTGGATCCACTCGGGGCTGTCACCATCTGACCCGTAGTGGTTCTTCTTGGTAGCGGTGGTGCTCCAGGTGGCGTCCTCGGCCTGCTCTTCCACCGTGTAGGAGGAGGCGCGGCCGATGGCATCGAGCTGCCACGTGGTGCGCTTACCACCGGAGGAGATCTGACGGACCAGGTCGTTGGCGTAGTAGCCGTACTTCGCGCCACCCGCCTGCTCGGTGGTCCGGCCGAAGGCGTCGTACACGGTGCCGCCGGCGATGAGCCGGTCGGCGCTGTCGTAGGACGAGGAGGTGTTCCTGGTCTCGGGTGCACCGCCGTCGACATCGTCGATCGTGGTCGTCAGGGACGTCCGGTTGCTGTTGTCGTCGAAGGCGTAGGCACGATGGGTGGTCACACCCACTTGCGAGTCGTCTGTGCGTGTCAGACGGCCGGCCGCGTCGTAGGTGTACTCCTGGTACGCGCCGCCGCCGGTGTAGGTGGTGCGGTTCACGACCTGGTCATGGATGTTCTTGCTGAGGGACTCGCCCTGAACGGTCCAGCCGGACTCCCAGTGCCAGTACCGGGACGTCTCGGCTCCCGTGGGGTCGAGGTTGAACTCGACGTCCATGTTCCACGGCAGCTTCTGCTTGTACAGGCGGCCGTCGGAGTCGTAGTAGCCGGTGACCGCGCCGATGGAACCCATGACGGAGTCCTGCACCCGCGTGGGCAGGCCGGCCGGGTTGTCGTAGGTGTACGTCGTCTCGGAGGGAACCGAGTTCGAGCTCCGGGTGACCCTGTCGCGGCTGTCGTACTGGGTCCTGGTGACGTTGCCGATGCCGTCGTCGTAGGAGACTTCACGGCCCAGCTTGTCGGTGGCGCGAAGCACCGTGGTGCTGCCGTTGGCGTAGCTCGCGACGGAGCCGTCGCCGGTGTCGTAGGTGATCGACGTATCGGGAACGGCGGTGCCGGTTCCTCCGGTGATCTGGCTCTGCTTCAGCCGGCCGGCCGCGTCGTAGGTCGCGACGCTGGTACGCGACGTGCCGCCGACGACCTCGACGGTCTTGGTGACGTTGCCCCACCGGTCGTACTCGTACGTCGACGTCGGCAGCTCGTCCGGGTTGCCCGCGCCGCCCGTGATCTTCCCCGCCGGACCGACGGAGCAGAGGAGATCCGCCCACTCCGGACGTCCCGCACAGGCACCGGTGCCCGTGGCGGACCAGTAGGCGGTGACCTTCGCTCCCGCGTCGTTGCCGCTGGACTTGGGCAGCGTGGTCTTGACGACACGTCCCTGCGCGTCGTACTCCGTGGCGCGGGTCAGCTTCAGTCCGTCGGGATCGGTGATCTCCTTGAGGCGCAGCCCCTTCACCCAGTCGTAGGTCATCGAGGTCGTACGGACGTCACCGTCGGCCGGGTAGCCGTCGACGAAGGCACCGACCGCCGTCGTGGTGGGCTGGTGAGCGATCCGCGCGCTGCCGTCGGTGGGACGGCCTTCGTCATACCTGCTGACGGTGCTGGTGCGGGCTGCGATCTGGGTACCGGCGGCGAGATCGGGGCTGTCGCTGTCGCCCTTGAGCGCCTTGGTCAAGGTGACCAGGTGCAGTGGTCCGTGCTCCCGGACCAGCCGCTGGCCGTCAGCCGTGTACTCGGAGACCGTGGCCAGCTTGCCGGCACGCTCGGCGGGAGAGTCGGCGCGGATGCCCAGTTCGCTCTGGGTGTTCACCTGGTAGTCGGCGTTGCCCAGAGCAAGTTCACGGTTGGTCGCGTTCAGCTCGAGGACGATGTTGCCGAACTGGTCGTACTGCGTGGTGGTCAGGTGCCGACCCGGGAGGCCGGTGTTGACGGCGAGGCCGGAGGCGTTGGTGTAGGTGATCACGGCCTTGGCGTAGTCGCCCGCGGTCAGGTTCTCACCCGTGTGGGAGGAAGGAACCTGGTCGGCGGGGAAGACCGCCGTCGCGTCGGTGGGTGCCTCCGTCTGCCCCCAGGTCCTGGTGTCGGAGACGGCGACCTGGTTCGGGGCCTTGGCTCCGGAGAGCGGAACGTCGTAGACGAGGGATGTGGTGGCCTTGCCCCCGTCCACCACGTCCTTGCTTCCGGCCATCAGGGTCGGGCGCGAGGCGGACAGGAGCATGCCGTCGCCGGCCACGGCGGCTGAGCCGGCCTTGCCGTACACGAAGGTCCACGGCAGCTCGCCCGGCGGGGTCTGGGTGAGAACGCGGCCCGCGTTGTCGTAGGTGTAGGCGGTCTTCAGGGCCGGGCTGATCCGGGGGTCCCACTGCTCGCGCAGACGGCCCGCGTTGTCGTAGGAGTACTGGGAGACCACGGTGGCCGTCGCAGTGGATGCGCCGGGGGCCGTGTTCCACAGACGAATGCGGTTCACCTGGCCGGAGAAGTCACCGAGGGCGGAGCCGGTGGCCGTGGTCGTGGTGGCGTACTGGTACTCCAGGATCCTGCAGCCCTTGGTGCTGGGCGCGTTGGCGCACGTGGACGCCGACACGGCAGTGGTGGGCGAGATCACGTACTTCGGGCGAGCCAGCGGCTTCCCGTCCACGGTGACCTTCTCGGAATACACCCTTGTGGTGGAGTCAAGAGTGGGCAGCGAGCTGCTCGAGAGCGTCCAGGTGCCGAATTCGGCACCGACCTTGGTGAAGGTCGAGGCGGCTCCCTCGTTCTCCGTCAGGGTGAACGATCCGGTGAGGCTTCCGGCGAGGGTGAGATCCTCGGCTCCGGGCTCGGGCTTCCAGCCGCCGCCCGTGGTCGCCGTGAAACCGGTCTCCGTCCCGTCCGCGGACACGACCGCGACCGAGGATGCCGAAGTCTTGCGCAGGAACGTCCAGTTGCTGCCGGACGTCTCCACGACGGTGCCGGCGGTCCACTGCGGGCCGAAGATCGCCACCTGGCCTTCCTGTCGACCTCCCTCGTCGGGGGTCCGGGACGACGCGGTACGCGCGGCGGTCAGCGAGAACCCTGAGGCATCCATGGCGCTGAGCGTGAAGTCACCGGTGAGGGTGTTGACCGCACCCGGTCCCACCGCTTCGCTCGGCGCGGCACCCGCGTTGCGGTCCACCGTGATGGTGCTGGCGGGAGAGGCGTCGGTGGTGGTGCCATCCGTGAACACGGCACGGACGTCGACGGGGCCGTCCTCACTGAGGGAGGACGTGATGTTCCAGATCAGAGCCTCGGGCGTACCGGTGGTGACCGTCGCGGGCCAGGCCGTCGGCGTGCTGCCGTCGCTCTTGCGGCGAACGTCGGAGACCGGAACGTCCTTCCACGTGTCCGTCTCGCCCCGGCGGTACTGGTAGCGCACTCCGGTGTCGGTGGCCTTGCCCAGGCCGGCCAGCTCGGTGCGCCGCGCCGACCGGTCCCCCTCGCTCGGTGCGGTCAGGGCCGCCCCCGAGCCCGCGAAGAACACGAAGGCGTTCTCGGCCGAGGTGTTGCCGGCCGCGTCCTTGGTGCGGGCGCTCAGCGTGTGCTTCCCGGCGCGGAAGGACGGCTTGACCGTCACCACGGTGCCGGTGGTGGCGGCCGACTGCCAGGCTCCGCCGTCAAGCTTCCACTGGACTTCCTTCACGTCCGACGACGGCGGGGTGAGGGAGAAGGAGCCGGTGAAGTCACCGTTGTCGTTCGGGGTCCCCGACCACTGGCCGGCGGGGAAGTCGGTGGAGGACACCGACGTCGTGGCGGGAGCCGTGGTGTCCACGGTCAGGGCGCGGAAGGCGGACCAGGCGCTGGTGGCCGAGCCGTCACCGGCCCGCACCCGCCACTTGTAGGCTCCTGCGGCCAGAGCGGTGGGGGGACTCCAGGTGGCCTGTGCGCCCGACGCCGCGGAGGCGCTGCCGGTGCGCAGTGCGGCACTGCCGTTGGCAGCCCACACCTCGTAGTCGAGTGTGACCTGGGACCCGTCGCCGTCCAGGGCCTTCGCCGACAGCACGGGGCTGCCCGCGGAGGTCGCGAACTGGTCGACCGGGGCGATCAGGGTCGGCAGCTGGGGAATCGAGTTGTACGTGACCGACAGGTAGGGGGTGTTGCTCGCGGCGTTGCCGGAGTTGAACCGCTTCCAGCCGTAGGGGTCGGTCTCGTCGACGGCCCGCACGCCCAGGGAGTTGCTGCCGCCCCCGTTCGCCGCCCATGTCTTGGCCAGCGACGTGACGTCGGCGTTGACCCAGCCGTCATTGCACGCGCTGGAGTAGCCCTTGGTCTGCGTGCTGGTGGCGTGCTTGGCCACCCAGTTCGGCTGGGCCGTCCAGCGGGAGGACGTGCTCGGGGCGCCGGTGGACCAGACTTCCCAGCCCTTGGGCGTGCAGGACCACGAGTGGTAGGCGAACAGGTTCAGCTTGGCGGCGGTGACCTGCTTTCCCGTGATGTTCTTCATCGGGAAGGACAGGAACGAACGCGCCACCTGGGAGGTGCCGTTGTTGCCGACCTTGAGGTCGGTCGAGGCCGACTGATCGGTGGTGTGGCCCTCTTGGACGAAGGTGTCGAAGCTCGCCCCCACGTTGATCGCCGGGTCGATGGTCACCGGGAACAGGGTGGAGGGGTCCGCGAGGAACTTCGCGTCGGGGATGAGGGTCAGGGTGACGGTGTCGCCGTCCTGCGCGACCTTGATGGACACGGGGGCGGTGCGGGTGTGTTCCCTGGACTTCTCGTCCACCCGCGCGTCCCACATCACCGGGGCGGGGAGCACTCCGACCGACTTGCCCTCGGCATCGACGAAGGAGACCGAACCGTCCTTGTGCGCCTTCGCCTTCAGCCCCTCGGCCGTCAGGCTGTAGGTCATCGCCCCCTGCGCGTCGACAGCGGAGCGGCTCTTCAGTTCGAGGTACTGCTCGTAACCGCTACGGGTCGACTCGATCAGCAGGTCCGCGGAGGGCAGGGCGTCCTTGTAGCGGGCGACGTTGTTGTCGTCCCCCTCGATCGTCGGCGCGGGCAGCGCTCCGTACCAGCCCAGTTGGATCCGCTTGCCCGTGCGGCCCTCCAGCGTCACCAGCGGCGTGCCCGCCTCGGAGGTCTTCTGGCCGGTCTTCCTCAAGCCCTTCGGAGCGGCGCTCTTGCCGCCGAGGCGCAGGCCGTGCGGGTGGCCCTTCGCGGCGACGGATCCGTCCGACATCGTGCGCAGCGAGACGTCGACGTCCTGCCAGGCGCCCTTGTCGTCCCGGTAGCGCACCGGGCCGGCGTACGCGTCCTGCGTGACGGAGCCATCGGGATTCACGAAGACCGACGAGGTCTCCGTCCGCTGGTCCAGTGCTTCGATCCGCCGATTCTGGATCTTCGCCTTCATCCGGGCGGCCGCGATCGAGTCGGCCGTCGCGTCGGCCGTCGCGGAACCCGAGTCCTTCTTCGGCTTGGCCGCCTGGGGCGCCTTCTCGATCTGCACGGCGAACGCGGTGCCACCAGTGGTGACGACGACCGCCGCCTCCACTGCCATGACCAACGCCGCCGCTGCGGCCACTCGACGCCAGCGCGTCATCGATGGAGGGGATGAGAACGGTGCAGACGCTGCGGCAGGTCTCTGCCCAGCTCTACGGAACGTGTTTGTCACGCGTGGTTCCTCGCAGTATGTGCGGACAGTTCTCCGCACCCGCACAGGATGATCACATCGCTTTCATAGCCGTGATCTGCGCCGCAGTCGGGCTACGAGGGCCTGCCGGACAAGCGCTTGCCCAGTTCCCCCCATTTTGCGCGATCTTTACTTACTATTTGCCTTACACCCCTCTCACGCCTCGTTCAGATGGCGGGAGTTGACCGAAAAGATCAAGTTGCTGCTGAAATTGAGCTCGTGATGTCGGCTCGAGGTCGGGCCGTGGTCCCTGGGCGGCCGCTCTGCAATTCCATGTTCTCCAGGCGCGAGGCGACGAGCCCGCGAAGCGCTGGAGGGCGTCGAACGGCACCGTTTATGTCATGTCGAAGTACGCCTCTACGTGCCTCCGGTGGGTCGTACGGTGTGGTCGATCCGGCCTGCGGCTCCACCCGACCGTCATCCACGGCGCGACCTCCGCTGACGGAGAGTCACTCTCCCCGGTGGTCAGCTTCTGCGGATCAATCCCTCAGAAGCCCCGCCCGGCCGCCCTCGATCGCGGTCTGATCCTTCTCCGTCGCCACGCGGCCGACCAGCTCCAGCAGGACTTGCCGGGCAGCTGCTGGCCGAGGGTGATGTGCCCGAGCTGGTCGAGGGCCTGCCGCACGGCTGGGACTCGTTCGTGTTCAAGGGGTACGAGCGCGGCGTCCAGATCTCGGGCGACCAGTGGCAGAAGCTGGGTCCAGCTCGGACAAGGTACAGGCCGACGCCGTTCCGCTGGTCGACCGACCCGCTGGTGCACTGGATCCCCATGCGGAGATCACCGCGTTCGAGGGGCTGTGGTCCCTGCCCGCTGTCGGGGGCATCCGGCCGCACGAGCCTTCCGCCCGGAACCGGGCGGTACCGGCGGCGGTGGACGCGTCCTCGTCGATGACGACCTCCGGCAGATGGCGGCCGTCGTCGATGGTGAACAGGTCGAGCACTCTGCTCTCCTGTCGGTTCTGGGTGTCCCCGCCCCCGGCCTCGGTCCCGGCACGGACCCGCGTGCCGCCACGGGCCTCTACTCCCGCTGCGGCCCCGCGTGCTCGCACGCGTCCGCCGACTGCGCCGCGCGGCCCGCCCACAGCTCCACCGGACCCGGCGTTCACCCGATCAGCCGACACCGTCGCACACCGCCGCCCCCCTGTGCCGGGCCCGGGGGGCCACGGTTTCCGGCCCGCCCCGGAAGCCGCCCACGGCATCGTCCGCCGTGCGCGGCGGGCCGGGCCGGGTGCCATCCTGGCCGAGGCACGACGAAAGGGGTTCTCCATGTGGCACCGGAAAGCAGCACTGACCCTCGCGGCCACCCTGGGCATGACTCTGGGAATGCCCGGCATCGCACCCTCGGCCCAGGCGGCACCCGCCTGCCCCAGCACCGGAGACTGCTACTTCCTCTACTGGGAGCAGGACGACACCCGCCACGGAATCCTCAGCCCGGACACGGACTACTGCTATCCGATGATCGAAGGCGCGGTCAAGGGATACAACGCGACGAACCAGCGCATCTACCTCTACAAGTCGAGGGCGTGCGAGATCGGCTCCGGCGGCTACGTCGACCCCGGCTACTCCTGGTCGAACGACCAGAACGTCTTCTACTCGTTCGATTTCGTCGGCCCGTAGCAGTACCCGGCGACTCGTCCCCACCGGGCACCGCCCCGCCTCCGTCCGGGATGCGGGGCGGTGCCGCGCGCCGGACAATGGAAGGGTCACGGGGGCCTCTTCAGGAGCGCCGGACATGGGCCAGGAGCACGACGACGGCGACAAGCCCGAGAAGCGGGGCCACCGGGTCACTCTCCCCGGATTCGTCCGCGAGGACGACATCGGGCTGGGTGATCTGGTGACCCGGGCGACCCGGGCCGTGGGCGTTGCGCCGTGCGGGGGCTGTGCCCGCCGGGCCGAGCGGCTGAACCGGTGGGTCGGCTTCGGCAGACGGCGCCGGTGAGGGCCCCGGCCCAGCCCTACGACACCGGGGAGCGCGCCATGAGTGACGCAGCCGCACCCGAGGAACCGGTCCGGCACCCGCAGCCCGCGTTCGTCTATGCGATCGGGCAGCTCGGCTGCCGATTTCCCGATCCCGGAGTGGAGAAGGAGTTCGCGCAGGTCGCCGGGCGTACGGACACCCGGGGCCGGACGGACAACGAAGCGCTGCGGGAGGTCGTCGACCGGCCCGAGAACCGTTATCTGGCCCGGCAGTTGCTGTACGTGTTCTCCGTGCGCGGCGTGGAGACCTATGTGGCCCGCCCCCGCTTCCCGGAGGACTACGACAAGTTGATCGACGCGGTCCGGCCGCATCCGACACCGCTGGACCTCGATGTCCTGATCGGGGTACGCGGCCCGCTGCCGACGCCCTCCGAGTACGCGGCCGGCCGGCTGCCGCTGGTGGAGTTCGACCAGCTCTACTCCTTCGACCGGGCCTCGCTCGTCGACGCGGTGCGGAAGCCGAAGGACATGCCCGCCAAGCGGTTCCGGACCACGGCGGACGAGGTGCTGTCGAAGCTGCTGGCCGTGGCGGACAACGCCGGCGCCACCCACGAGGACCGGGCGGCGAACTACGTCGCCTGCCGGTACGCGGCGGTGTACGTCAGGACGTTCGAGGCGCTGGCCGCCGATTCGGCGCTGACGTCGATCGAGGTCCGTCCTGCGGTCGTCGGCGGCGAGCGGGGCGTCATGAACTTCACTCTGTCGTTCACCCGTCGTGGCACGGACCTGACGGAACGCTGGTCCGCGCTGGTCAACACCCAGTTCCTGTATCCCTATCTGATGACCCCTCTCAGCCCTTCCCTGTGAAGGGTCCCGAGGGTGGTGGCAGGAGAGGTGAGAACGGTGAGCGTGCCAGGATTCACCGCCGGGTCGAGCGTCTACGGTGTCGTCCCCTGGGATCCCTCGTACGGAGACTGCTACGACGAGGCCCAGTTCGTCTGCAGACAGCAGTGTTCGGGCGGGTACAGCACGGCCTCGTGCAGTAAGTGCAAGTCTTCGTACATGGCCGAGTGCATGTGCCCGGGGCCGGACTGCTCGGAGCAGGACTACTGCGACGAGAACGGAACCACCATCCGGGTCACGAGATGCAAGGAGTGCGACGGCTCGACCACGGTGCAGAGCGTCCGGATCAGTTCCACCTGCGGTACGAACGGCTGATCCGACTGCGGTACGAACGGCTGATCCGAGCCCCGGACTTCAGACCGGGAGGATCGGAAGGGTGTCCAGGTAGGTGATGCGACCGGAGCCCAGGTCCCCCACGGGGCTGCCGGTGTCCCGGATGTCGTACTCCCTGATCAGCACCCGCATCTCACGTACTCCCACAGCATTGGGGAGGGTGACTCCCCCGGTCCAGACACCGACCGGCCCGCTCACGGGGTCGAGGCACAGGACCGTGGGCCCTGGTGTGTCCAGCGTGAGCCAGCCGACGTCGTCGAGGAGCGTGAGGCTGCGGAACTGGACGACGGCCGTGATCTGCGAGGCCAGTCCCTCGGGTCCGGGCGGCGGCACCGGGCCCACGACCGTGACGGTCACCGGAGAGCCCGTGGCCGTACCGCCCACCACGATCTGGGCGCGGCGGTAGGCGGGCAGCTGGACGAATCCGGCGTCGACCTCCGGGGACATCCGGAGATCGTCGGGGGCGGTGAGCGAATCGGGCTGGAGCCGGACGACCTTGAGGTGGACGAAGGGCTGGTACAGCTCGTTTCCCGCGCTGTTGGCCTTGAACCGGATGTCCGCGCACCACAGCTTGCGGACGGGGTCGTAGTCGGGCCGGTAGCCCAGTGCGTGCCCCTGGTCGGTGCCCAGGCCGACGTCGGCGGTGTATCCGTCCAGCCGGGTGGGGTCGGGGTAGCCGAGGGCGGGGGTGTCGCCCGATCCGCGGATCGGGTCGTGGCCCCAGGCGGTGGCCCATTCGACGGCCGCCGGGTCGCCGGTCGGGGTCGCCGGGTCCACCACGCGTACGCCGAGGAGTTCACCGTCCCCGGTGGCGTACCAGGGCCGTTTCAGCAGGACCCGGACGCAGCCCTCCTGGCGGATGCTGGTCGTCTTGTTGCCGCTGGTGGTCCGTGTCCAGTGGAAGGCGGGCACCACCGAGTGCACGACGGGCACGGGCGGTACGACGGTCGACGGCACCTGGAGGGTGACCTGCGGTCCGCCGCGGGTGACGGGCGGTTCGGCGTACACCACCTCGACGGTCGCCCCGTCGCTGATGAGGCTGCCGCCAGTCAGGGTGATGGTCCCGGCGGTGTCGTCGGTCGTGTAGTCGGTGCCGTCCCGGTAGGTGGTCCCGGCCGGGGCGGGGGCTCCGTCGGCGGTGAGCTGGGCCACGGACTCGCGGACGGTGACCGTGCCGGGGACGAAGCCGCCCGGAGCCACGGTGACCGCCGTGGTCCTGGTGGGGTTGGCCGTCGCCTGCCGGAGGAAGTACGGCACGAATCGCGAGGCGCCGACGGGGGTGTAGGTGACGACCTGGTGGCGGGTGTCGCCGGGGTCGTGCCGGGTGCGGAACGGTACGGCCGTCAGGGCCGGTCCGCCGGGCCCGGAGAGCGGCTCGCTGTCCGGGCGGAGTACGGCCGCCGACGCGCTGATGCCCGGACCGTCCTGGGTGGGATCGTCGGTGGTGTCGGTCCACGACGCCTCGGTGTGCACGGTCAGGGTGGAGGCGCCGTGGACGCTCATGGCCGGGTCGTCGAGGACGTACACCGTCTGGCCCGGTTCGCGCAGGATCTGTGGGCCGCCGAAGGCGGGCGGGCTGACGGGGCAACGCACGGCGTGGACGAAGGTGAGGTCGGTGGCCGGGGTGAGCTGTCCGGTCAGTCCGGAGCGGGCCGCCGTCCTGGCGGCGGCGAGATCGGCGGCGGAGGGGGCCGTCCGCTCGACGTACCAGTTCCAGGCCCGGAGGAGTTCCTCGTCGCCCGCGGCGAGCAGGGAGCTGAGGGCGGCGGGGAAGTCGGCGGCCGGCGCGAGGACGACGGTGATGGTGCGGGCGGCGGTGTCGGCGACGGCGGTGGACACGGTGCTGTTCATCGGCCCGGCCTCGACGACGAGCCGCATCGGGAGCCGCGCGTACCAGTCGGGGGATCCGGCGGGCCAGTCGGTGAGGAGTTCCGGGGTTCCGGGCACTCCGTGCAGGGCGATCCCCCGTCCGAGCGGGTCGGGCAGCCAGGGCAGGGCGAGCGTGTCGGTGTACGGGCTGCCGCCCGAGCCCGGGTCGGGGGTGCCGGTGACCTTCCCCGCGTCGTAGGTGGTGAGCAGTGTGTGGACGGCCGGGTCGGTGCGGTTCTTTCCGGGCAGGTCGAGTACGCCGTGCCGGTCGATCAGCTCCAGGGCCGCCTTGGGAGCGAGCAGATGCCGTTCGCAGGCCGGGCCGGCCAGGGGCGCGCCGGGGTCGGCGTTGTCGGTCCGTACGACGAGTCCGGCCGGGGACTCGCCCGCGCCGACGGGCCGCCGCAGGACGAGGACGGGCGCGGGCACGGGGTCGTAGCGGGCGAGGGTGAGGGGGGTGGTGGTGCGTTCACCGGTGCCAGGGTCGCGGGTGAAGGGCAGGCTGCGGCCCGCGAGGTCGACGAGCCGGGCGCGGAAGCGGTAGGTGCGGCCGTAGCGCAGGGACGGCAGGGTGCCGTCGGGGCAGGTGTGTTCGGCGGCGAAGGGGAGGCCGGGACCGCGCTGCGGGGCCGGGTCGGTCACTTCCCCGTCGATGCCGACCGCGCGTCCGTGGGGTATGGCGGTCAGGCTCCAGTTGTGCCAGCGGAACAGGGTCTGGGGCAGTCTCCGGACAGAGTTGCCCTGCTCGTCGGTGCCACTGGTGACGGCGTCGGTGAGGGTGCCCTCGTCGTCGATGGGCAGGGTGCCGTAGCCGGTGACGGTGTACTGGCCGGTGCGGCGGCAGAGCGGATACCAGTGGCCGGAGCCCTCGTCGAGGACGTCGACCCGGATGCCCTGCTGGACGGTGGAGGAATCCATGGTGACCGCGTCGCCCTCGCCGCCCGTGCTGAGGTCCTCGTCGATGCGGGCGGCCGCTTCGAGGACGCCCTGGAAGGTGACCTGCCGGTCGGTCTCGGCGACGAAGATGCCCGCGGAGCGCAGGGCCGGGGGCTTGGGCGGGGGCGGGGGTTCGTCGCGGGGCAGGGCGTTCAGGGTGGCCGTGTAGGAGCGCAGGGCGAGTCCGCCCGCGTCGACGTCGAGGTCGAGGGGGGTGTAGACGGTGGTGTCGTCGAGGGGGAGGACGGTGGCGCCCGCGCTGCCGTCCGGGTCGGCGAGGGCGAGGGTCCCGGCATGGGCGACGCACCGGGTGCGGGGCCGGTAGTTCTGGGTGAAGGTGTTCTGGTGCGGTACGGCCTGGAGGGTGACCGGGCCTTCCAGTCCCCCGGGGACGGTGATGGTGAGCCGCCGGACGAGGCCGAGGGGGGCCATCAGCCCCGGGTGGTCGGCGAGTGCGCCGAGCAGGGCGTGGAATTCGTACGGGCCCTGGGCGCCGCGGCCGAAGGAGGCCGCTTGCCCGCCGGCCGGTTCGGGGCGCAGTGGCCGGTGGAAGTCGGCGAGGCGTTGCCAGCCTTCGGGGTCGAGGGCGTCGTCGTCGGGGAGGACTCCGGCGCGGAGCAGGGCCCGGTGGAGTGCGCCGTCGCTGCCGTCCGTATCGGCGGTGCCGACGCGCTGGATGAGCCGGTCGACGCCGTCCCACCCCGGGGAGGCGGGCAGGGCGCCGCCGGGGCCGGGCCAGTCGGGTCCGGCGGCCAGCAGGTCCGCGTACACCTCGCTCAGGGCCCGGCCGACGGTGGCGGTGGGAAAGGCCTGGAGGGCGCCGTGTGTGGCGACGGTGCCGAAGACGAAGGGCTGGACGGGCAGCGACGGGGGGAACAGCGCCCGCCAGAGGGCGGCGTCGACGGGGCTGTCGGTGAGGGTGGCGATGGGGGTGATGGAGGTGTCGTCGGGCTTTTTGACGATGACGGTCAGCGGCTGGAAGGAGAAGGCGGGCCAGTCGGCGACGTCGGGGTAGTCGGAGAGCGGGAGGACGGCGGTGCCCGGCGGGTTTCCCTGGTCGTTGGAGAGCCGGACGCTGAGGACGAGGGAGAGCGGCACCACCCCGGGGCCGGGTGCGGGAACGGCCGGGTCGGGCAGCAGGGTCCAGACGAGGGTCTGCTTGGTCATCTGTCCTCCATGTCCGCGAAGGCGGCGCACCGCCGGTCCCAGGAGGCCTGGTCGGGGAAGGCATCGGCGTAGGTGGGGTCTCCCCCGCCGCCGAAGCGGCGCTCCACGGAGAGGTTGACGGACTGCGAGAAGAAGGCGACGCGGACCCGGACGGTCACCGAGGCCGTGCCGACGACTTCTTTGCAGGTGCTGCCGGCCAGGGCTCCGGGTGGGGGGTCTTCGGTGGCGAGCGCGAGGTAGAACTCGACGGAGACGCTGACGATGCCGAGGATGTCGAGGGCGCCGACGGCCCGGAAGAAGCCTTCGAGTTTGGACGCGCCGCTCTCCAGGTGGAGATAGATGCCGGCGGTGATGGAGACCGAGCCGCTGGCCACGCCCAGATCGAGGGCGGCGGCCGCGCCGAACTGGAGCTGTGCGTCCAGGGCGACGACCCGGCCGGACTCCAGGGTGAGGGCGAAGAAGCCGCCGCCGCCGAGGAAGGAGACGGTGATCAGGAAGGGGTGGTCGCGGGAGGAGATCGCGAAGGTGGCCTTGACCGGGGTGCCGTCGAAGGGGAGGCGGACGGTGGTGGAGAGTGCCAGGTTCTGGAGCAGGAAGACGCCCGCCGGAATGGTCGGTACGGCGAGTCCGTAGCCGACTTCGATTCCGTCGGGTCCCGCGCTGATCCGGGGGCCGTTGGAGCACGAGGGCAGATAGTCGCGGAGCTTGTCGAGGAAGCTGAGGTCGCCGGAGAAGCCGACCTCGCCGATCCGGACGTGGAGGGCGGGGGTGGTGCCCGGTTTCGCGGTGAACGCGAGCTGCCGGAAGCCGATGTCGAGGACGCCCGCGAAGGTGAGGGTGACGTTCCGCAGTTCACCGTGGACCTCGGCGCTCGGCGGGCTGCCGTCGAACCGGGCGACGGTACTGCCGTGGAGTTCGAGGGTGGTGTCGACTGCTGTCGTGAGGGGGTCGAGGGTCGTGGGCGGGACCCGGGGGCACCAGGTGATCTCGGTGGTGACCGCGGTGGGGGGCTGGAGGGGGGAGCCCTGGGGGCGTTCGACGGTGGTGAGGATCCTGGGGGCGGTCGTGCCGTCACCGGCTCCGAGAGCGACGGGCGGGAGCAGTTGTGTCAGGTCGATGACGCCGAGCAGCTTGGTGCCCGCCCCGAAGAACGTGGCCGGGTCGAACCGTCCGGCTTTGATGGCGTCCGGTGCGCCGCCGATCAGGCCGGTGGCGGTGGAGAGCGCGTTCACCGGCAGTCCGAGCGATGCGACGGCGCCCGCGGCGGCGGGCGGGGGCGTGAAACCCACGGGCGCCACGAGGTGGGCGTAGAGCCGGTGGGTGGCGTCGGGCCCCAGGTTCACGTAGTCCTGGTCCAGCAGCAGTTGCCGGACGGTACCGACGGTGTCCGCGGGTACGGCGGCCCCGGCGACGGGCCGGGCGGGCGCCAGGGCGTCCAGTGCGGGAATCCGGGCGCCGACGCCGAGCAGCCTGGGCAGGGCGGCGAGCCGGCCCGCGGCGAGGAGTTCGGCGGGCGACGCGCTCGACGGGACGGCCCCGATGCGCAGTTCGGCGAGGTCGACCGTGGACGTTTCGGAGCTGCTGCCCGGGTCGGGCGCGAGGGCGAGCTGGCCGGTCGCGGGCAGCGGAAGGACAGCGGCGGCCTTCTCGTACAGCCCGAGGACATCGTCCAGCGGACCGCAGGCGGCGCTGCCGCGGATGAAGACGAGGGGCGTGGTGAACTGGATGTGGTGGCCGAGGAGGTCCTCGGCGGTGAGGTCGAACGGGAGCCGCTGCCCCGGCTGGTCCGGGGAGTTCAGCCAGTAACCGGCGCCCGTGAGGGGATCTCCGGCGATGATCTCGGTGTCGAGCGGCCGGTTGAGCCGGATGCGCAGGAAGGGGAACTCCCGGCGGTCGTGCGGCAGGGCGGCGATGCCGTCGTAGGTGATCTCGGGCTGGAGCACGGTCAGCCGGACGACCTGGACGAGACCGGTGTCGAGGTGGCGTTCGGTGCGGGTGGTGACCTGGACGGGGAAACCGAAGGGGAGGAGATAGCCGCGCTCGTCGACCTGGACCACGATGTCCCGGCCGCCGCTGGACCGGTGCCGGTAGGCCTCGATGCCGAGGGCCGGGAGGTCTGCCCAGTTGCCGACGAGGTCGGCGGCGGCACCGAGGGCGCCGAGGGTGAGACCGTTCGCGGTGATGGACCGGGTCGCCGAGGCGGAGGTGATCTGCTGCCGGTGCGCGTCGTCCAGGGAGCCGGTGAAGGGCTGTCCGGTTCGGGGTGCCGCGACGCCGACGAGGCCCACCGGCCCGTCTTCGGCCGGTGGCGCGGACCCGGGTGCGATCCGGGTGTGCCAGAGCTCGAAGGCTCCGCCGCCGCCCATCACCGGGAAGTTCGCATGCCGCCAGGCCACGGCCGTGTTGTCGGGCCCGAGGAACAGCCCCCACACGCATTCCAGCGCGGCCCCGGCGGGCAGTAGCCCGGCCCAGGTCAGCAGCCCGTCCACGGTGAACGGGGCGCTGCTCCCGGCGGGCACCCGGAAGGAGAGGGTGCTTTCGCCCGCGTACCGCACCCGTTTGGTGCCGGTCGACGCCGCCGCGGGCGAGGTGGCCTCTTCCAGCGCGGACTGCGGGGGGAAGTGCACCGTGATCGTGCCCGGCCGGGCCGGGTCGGTGGGGATGAGCACCACCTGTCCGGCGGGCCCGGAGCGGCTGAGGTTCATGAAGCTGAAGTCGAGGACAGCCATGTCCTCGCGGCGGAGCAGCGAGACGGTCTGCCCGTCCATGGACGTCCCGGCGCACATGTGCACCAGCTCCCGTGGGTCTCCCCGGCGTTCGGCCGGGGCGGACATCCCTCCACCAGTTTTTCACTGTCGTCCCGGGCCTGCCACCGGGGCAGTTGACCGATCATCCGGCGCTTCACCGGCGGCGCGGCGACGGGGCCGCCTGCGGCGGGATGGCCGGATACCACCGCCCCGCCATCCGCGTACTGTGCGTTCAGTCGAGGGGCGGTGAAAGGCTCCCGTGCCCCACCCGCCTCGGTGTTCCGCATTCCCCCACGCCTGCTCCGAGGAGAGTCCGGCCGTGCCCGCCGACGGCACGTTCCGCCCGTACGACGACAGCCCCGGAGGTGGGGGCGGCGGCCGATCCGACTACCCGGCGGCGGCGAGCACGATCCGGCGCTGCTCGTCGCGGTGCTCGACGAGATCGGCCCGCAGCGTGTCGAGGTCGTCGGGGCGGCCCTCGTCCAGGCGGGCGAGGACGGGATGCAGCTCGACCAGACTGCGGGCGGCGTTGGCGCCCGCGAACAGGAGCAGGGTGTCCGCGTCCACCCCGGGCAGGGTCCGGACCTCGCGGTATCCGGCGAGGAAGGCGCCGAGAAGGCCCGCACGGGCCGGGTCGGGGCGGCCCTCGTCGGTCAGGTCGCGGACCGCGTGGGCGATGTCGGCCGCGTACCAGGACAGCGCGGCCTCGTCGAAGTCGAAGGCGGTCGGGGTGTTCCCCTCCCAGGCGAGGTTGTCCAGCTCGAAGTCCCCGTGGACCACACCGTACGACGCGGGGTCGCGCGGGAGCCCGGCGAGACGGGCGGCGATCTTCCCGACGGCGGCGGTGAGTCCTGCGTCGTCCGCGTAGAGCCGGGCGGCTTCGGCGATCCCGTCGAGCGGCCGCCCGAGGCCGTCGGAGAGGTCCCGCGCGCTCTCATGGGTACGGGCGAGGAGCGCGCCCCAGGCCCGGGCCTGGGCCTCGGTCAGCTCCGCCGGCTCGACCTCCTCACCGGGCGCCTCGGCGAGACACATGGCGCGCACGGTCCCCAGCGGTGTCACCACCGTCTCCGTCAGTCGCCCCGCCGACGACCTGACCGGCGGGGCGAGTGCGAGCCCGCCCGCGTGGAGCCGGTCCATCAGCGCGGCGACGGTCTCGAACCGCCCGTAGGCCGCGTACCGTTCGGGCACGAACCGCAGATACCGTTCGGCTTCCGGCTCCGGGACACCGGGCACGACGAAGACGTGCGAGGCGCTCGACCGCCACCAGCGCGCGACCCCGGGGGCGATCCCCCAGCGGGCGGCGACGGCATCGGCCACCGGCGACTGCCAGTCCTCGTTGACGTACCCAGCAAGTCCGCTTATTTCCGTCAGCTGCATCATGCGGCACACCCTCCACGGCGGGCGTGGGGGCCGCAACGGCTTTTCCCCCGGCGAGGGTTGGTACGGAGCGGAACTGCGTGCCCACCAGGTCGGCCAGGCGAGGGCGAGGCTCGTGACGATGTGGTCGGTGTGGCGGAGCGCCAAGTGGATGATGTCCCCGATGCCGAAGCCGCGTTCCGCCGTGAGGTGCTCGTCGACGGCGGCCGCGGCCTCCCGCAGGTTCGGAAGCACCACGCGCGGGTGGTCGAGCCCGCCGGGGTGCACCGGACGGCGGTGGCCGTCGCGCCTGGCGCGGGTGCTCCTTGGTCGCGCGCCGGGCCGGGACCCGTAGGTCACCGTGATGCCGATGACCACGGCTGGCGGCAGGGTGCGGTGGCGGAGCCGGCGGGGATGCCGGGGTGGGGTCGGCATCCGCCAGGCCCGGCAGGGGCGCGCGGTCGGGCGGATACGGACATGTGATCCGTCGGGTGGGAGGTCGGGGCGGTCGGCCTGGCTTCGTGAACGGCCGGTGCCCGGCCCGGAACGTAGTGGTTCCGGGCCGGGCACCGGCTGTGTCGCTGTGCGGTTGTGCTGCCTGTTCCGCCTGTTCCGCCTGTGGGATCAGAGCTTGGGGGCGGGGTGCGGCGGGGAGACGTCGAAGGAGGAGTGGGCGCCGCCCAGGGCACGGGACTCGGGGAGCCAGGAGGAGATGATGAGGCTGGTGCGGTCCATCAGCTCGGTGGTGTCCAGTTCCTCGGGGAGGAAGCGGCCGAAGGCGTCGAGGCGCTCCAGGTGCTCCAGGCCCTTGGAGACGGCGGTGGCCGGGTCGGTGTCGCCGGTCTTCTCGGCGACGGTGAGGATGCCGATCTGCTTCTCCTCGGGCTGGTGCATCAGCCAGATGCTGGACAGGCCGCGGGCCTCGGCGTCGTCGCGCATGGTCTCCCACACCGACTTCAGCAGTTCCGCGACGTTCTCGTGGGTGTAGGAGTAGCGCTCGAAGCGGTTGATGTGGTGGGCGGTGGCCATCGGCTTGAAGTCGTGGGCACCGGTGACCTTCCAGTAGTGCTTGTCCACGCCCGGGAAGCGGGACCAGAACTTCACGCCCGGCTCGGGGTAGAGCTCCTCGTTGGTGAAGTGGTCGTAGTCGAGGACGTTCTCCCAGGTGTCGAAGAGGTAGCGGCCGCCGATGTACTTCACGCCGGTGGCCGGGTCGAACCGGAGCGGCGTGTACTTGTGGCGCATGCCGGGGCGGATGTCCATGTTGGGGCGCTCGCGCTCCAACATGTCCGCGAGGTCCTGGGTGGAGTAGCGGTCGTCGAGGGGGAAGTCGGAGGTGAACGCCGCTTCGGCCTTGATCGGGCCGGTCGCGTAGCCACGGACGTCGGTCATGACAGTTGTCCCTTTCCTGCGTACAGCACGGGGTGGGGAGGGGCGCGGAGCACCACTCCCATAACCGGACCACCCGGTCATGTTGTGAACCGTAACAGAGAAAGTGACCGCGCGGTCCGCTTCATGGAAGAAATGTGACCGCGCGGTCCGGTTAGGTATCATGAGGGCATGAAGAGAGCCGATGCCGTCCGCAACAGGAGCCTGCTGATCGACGCGGCCACCGCCGAGTTCGCCGAGCACGGCATGGATGTGTCCATCACGCGGATCGCCCAGCGGGCAGGGATCGGCAAGGGCACCGTCTTCCGCCACTTCGACACCAAGGAACAGCTCCTCGCCGAGATCTTCAGCGACCGGCTGGAGGAGCTGGTGATGACCGGCCTGCGGCTCTCCCTCTCCGACGCCCCTGAGGCGGCGCTGGCCGAGTTCATGCGTGCCGGGGTGGAGCTCCAGGCCCGCGACCGCTCGTTCTGTCAGGCCGCCACCGCGCTCTCGCCCAGCGAGGCCAGCGTCCGGGCCTCCCGCGAGCGTCTGGCCGAGGTCGCCGACATCCTCGTCACCCGCGCCCAGCGCACCGGCGCCGTCCGCGCCGACGTCACCGGCGTCGACATCGTGCTGCTCCAGACCGCCGCCTCCCAGGCCGTCCTCAGCATCGCCGACGGCGCGCCCGGTCTCTGGCAGCGCTATCTGGGCGTGATCCTCGACGGGCTGCGCCCCGCCGCCGCCCGCGCCCTGCCGGTCGACGCCCCGGCCCTGCCCCAGTTCACCGGGGCCCCGTCCGGGCCCGCACCGGCGAAGAGCGCGGGGTAGCGGCGGGGAAGTCCCTGCCGCGTCGTCCCGGGGCCACCACGCCAAGCCCTTCGCCCCGGGGGGCGCGCCGGAGGTTCAGGGGCGACACCCCCGTCCGGTGAAGCCGTCGGCGAAATCGCCCGACACCGGAACACGTCGGCCGCGCCCACCGCCCGAGCGCGCGACAGACGTCCGGCTCGGCGTCGAGGCGGGCGGTCCCTTCACATTGCGTACGCCGACGAAGCCCGCGGCCTCCCGGACATCCCTCAGAGCCGACCCGACCGGACGGCCTCCGGCGCGGTCTCCCCCGGCCCGCGTTCGCGCCTACACCCTCGACGGCGTCCGCACCGCCCACCGCGACCACGGAGGGCCCCAGGACCGGGCAACCCCGTACCCGTTCGGCCTGGTCCAGCAGGTGTCGACTCAGGCGGTGTCGCCGCCCGGTCCCGACACGGTGTAGCCGACGGCCCCGGGCACGGCGGCGAACGCCCGGTCCGTGAGCGCGATCAGGTGCGGGCGGTCCGCGGTGACGGCGGGGGCCGTGGCCCAGTCGCGCAGGGCGCACCGCCAGGCCGCGACGGTGATCTCCAGGGCGATCCGGAGCCGTACGTCGTCCGCGTCGAGCGGCGGGAGCCGCCGGGCCAGCAGGTCCAGGATGCCGGTGGAGGTCTCGGCGCAGTGCTGGAGGCTCGCGGCGGTCAGTGCCGGGGTGTTCTCCACGAGGCGCCGGCTCGCGGCGAACTGGTGCTCCCAGTCCTCGTCCATCCGCTCCAGAGCGCCGGTCAGCGCCCGGTGGAACACCCCGAGGAGGGGCCCGAACAGGTCCGCCTCGCCCAGGACGTCGAGGAAGACGGCCCAGAACTCCTTCTCCGGCGCGAGCGCCACGTCCTCCTTCGAGGCGAAGTAGCGGAAGAAGGTCCGCTTGGAGACCTCCACCTCGTCGGCGAGGTCGTCGAGGGTGGTGCGCTCGAAGCCGTCCCGGGCGTACCGGGTCAGGGCCGTCTCGACCAGCGCCCGGCGGGTCCGGAGCCTCTTGCGCTCGCGCAGGGGCAGCTCCCGGAGCCGGTCGTCCCCGGCGGGACGGTGGTCCCCGGCCGGACGGTGGCCCCCGTCCGGACGGTGGCTCCCGGCGGGTGGGGAGCCCCCGGCGGGGTGGCGGTCCTCCGCTGTCGTGGTCATGCCTTCAATTCTAGGCAAACCGCCCCCGGAATACAGAAGCCTCTCCCTGCTGTTTGGCATCTGTAGGCAAGTGCCACTGAGTGGCGTTTTTGTTTCTGATCATGAGGAGAATCCCATGCGCGCCCTGACCGTCGACCGTTCCGCCCCGGGCGGGCTCCGGCTCGCCGAGGCGGCCGATCCGATCCCCGCCGCCCATCAGGCGCTGGTGCGGGTGCGGGCGGTCTCCCTCAACCCGGCCGAGTTCCGCTACGTACTGCCGCAGGCGCCCGACGGAGCGGTGATCGGCTGGGACGCCGCCGGGGTCGTGGAACGCGCGGCGGCCGACGGCTCCGGCCCGGCCGTGGGCACCCCCGCGATCACCCTCGGACTGTCGGGAGCCTGGGCGGAGCTCCAGGCGGTGGACACCGCGCTGATCGGCACCGTCCCCGACGGAGCCGACCCCGGCACGATGAGCACCCTGCCCGTCGCCGCCGGAACCGCGCTGCGCGCCCTGCGCCGCCTCGGTCCGATCCTGGGCCGCCGGGTGATGATCACCGGTGCCACCGGAGCGGTGGGTCGTTTCGCCATCCAGCTCGCCGTACGCGGCGGGGCCGAGGTCGTGGCGGTCTCCCGCGACACCTCCCGTACGGAGGACCTGCTCGCGCTCGGCGCGCACGAGACCGTCACCGACCCCGCCGCCACCACCCCGGTCCACGGCGTCCTCGACACCGTCGGCGGACCCGTCCTCCCCGC
This sequence comes from Streptomyces sp. NPDC101490, assembly GCF_044767145.1. Lineage (NCBI taxonomy): Bacteria > Bacillati > Actinomycetota > Actinomycetes > Kitasatosporales > Streptomycetaceae > Streptomyces > Streptomyces sp. NPDC101490. The sequence goes on along the minus strand of NZ_JBIWNI010000013.1, from coordinate 28,068 downwards.
CGCCTACCAGGCTCTCGGCGAGGGCGGCGTCCTCGTGACCGCCGGGGCCGCCTCCGGCCAGGACACCGTCTTCGGCCCGGGCGCGCTCCTCGCGGATCCGGCCCGCCGCCACCGCACCATCCACACCTTCTTCCTGATGGACGGCGGCGGCATCGACCAGGACCTCACCTGGCTCGCCGCCGAGACGGCCGCGGACCGGCTGCGCCCGCACATCGCCCGGCGCCGTGACTGGGCCGCCGCGGCCGACACCATCGCCGCCGTGGCCGACAGCCGGCTCCCCGGCAAGGCCGTCCTCACCCTCTCCTGACCCTCCCCCCGGTCCCGGCCGCACCACCCGTGCGGCCGCCCCCGGCCGCATCGGCGGGCCGCTCCCCACGGCGGCCCGCCCTCCGAAGGAACACCTGATGACCAGCACCACGAACATCCCGCTGTCCGTACTCGACCTCTCCCCGATCCGCCACGGCCACCAGCCCGCCGAGGCCCTGGCCAACACCGTCGAACTGGCACGGGCCGCCGAGGCGTACGGCTACCGCCGCCTGTGGATCTCCGAGCACCACAACACCACCGCCATGGCCAGCTCCGCGACCGCCATCATGATCGGCCAGGTCGCCGCCGCCACCGAGCGCATCCGCGTCGGCGCGGGCGGCATCATGCTGCCCAACCACGCCCCCTACGTCGTCGCCGAGCAGTTCGGCACCCTCGCCACCTACCACCCCGGCCGGATCGACCTCGGTCTCGGCCGCGCTCCCGGCACCGACCCGTGGACCACCCGCGCCCTGCGCCGCCGCCACGAGAGCGGCGCCGACTTCCCCGAGCAGGTCTCCGAGCTGCGCGGCTATCTCGCCCCGGGCTCCGCCGAGCGCAAGGTACGTGCCATCCCCGGCGAGGGCGTCGACGTACCGGTGTTCGTGCTGGGCTCCAGCACCTTCGGTGCGGCGCTCGCCGCCCGCGAGGGCCTGCCGTTCGTCCACGCCTCGCACTTCTCGCCCGACCAGCTCCTCCAGGCGCTGGAGCTCTACCGCACGGCGTACCGGCCCTCGGCCGCGCACCCGGAGCCGTACGCGATCGTCGCGGCCAACGCCGTCGTCGCCGGCACCGAGCGAGAGGCCGTGCGCACCTTCACCACCCTCCAGCAGAAGTTCCTCACCCACTTCCGGGGCGGGATGCGCGTCCTGCCACCGGTCGACGACATCGAGGCCGTCTGGGCCCCACAGGAGGCGCGGATGGTGAACGCCATGCTCCGCGAGTCCTTCGTCGGCGCCCCCGACACCGTCCGCGCCGGACTGGAGGACCTGGTCAAGCGCACCGGGGCCGACGAACTCATGATCGTCTCCGAGGCGTGGGACTTCGAGGCGCGCAAGCGCTCCTACGAACTGCTCGCCAAGAGCTGGAACCTCTGACCGACACCACCGAGAAGGGCAATCCCGTCATGTCCGCCACGTCCGCCCCCGCCGCCCTCTTCCAGCCCGTCCGCCTCGGGGCCATCACCCTGCCCAACCGCATGGTGATGGCCCCCATGACCCGGGCCAGGGCCCAGGAGGACGGCACACCCAGCACGCTGATGGCCAAGTACTACGGCCAGCGCGCCACCGCCGGACTCATCGTCGCCGAGAGCACCCACCCCACCCCTCTCGGCGCGATCGGCCCGAACGCCCCGGGCCTGTTCACCGATGCCCACCAGGACGGCTGGGCCGAGGTCACCGACGCCGTCCACCGGCGGGGCGGACGCGTCTTCCTTCAGCTCATGCACGCCGGACGCCTCGCCCACCCGGACTTCCTCCCCGGCGGCGCCCAGCCCGTCGCGCCCTCCGCCGTCACCGCCCGCACCGAGGTCTTCACCCCCTCGGGGCGGGCACCGGCGGTGCTCCCGCGCGCCCTCACCGAGGAGGAGATCGCCGGTCTCGTCTCCGACTTCGTGAACGCGGCCTCCCGCGCGGTGGCCGCCGGACTGGACGGCGTGGAGATCCACGCCGCCAACGGTTACCTCCTCCACCAGTTCCTCGCCGACAACGCCAACACCCGCACCGACCGCTGGGGCGGCGACGCCCGAGGCCGCACCCGCCTCACCACCGAGATCACCCGAGCCGTCGCCGACGCCATCGGCCCGCACCGCACCGGCCTGCGGATCTCCCCGTCCAACCCGTTCGGCGACCTCGACGAGATCGACCCGTACGGCACGTACACCGCCCTCGTCCGCGGCCTCGCCCCGCTCGATCTCGCCTACCTCCACCACGGCGAGACCGGCACCGACCTGGACCCGGCGATCCGCGAGCTGTGGCCGACGGCCCTGATCGTCACCCCCCGGCCCGCCGGGACAGGCAAGGAGGACGCCGTGGCAGGGGCCCTCACGCGGGGCGCCGACCTCGTCTCCTTCGGCCGCGACTACCTCGCCAACCCCGACCTCGTCCACCGCTGCCGCACCGGCGCCCCCCTCAACGAAACCCGCCCCGAAGGCTTCTACGGCGGCGGAGCCCACGGCTACACCGACTACCCCACCCTGAACAGCACGGACGAGAGCCGGCACACGAAGTCGGCCGCGACCCGTACGGGGGCGGTCAGCGCTTCGGTGTCCAGCGCGGCCAGGACTTCGGCCCGGCGGTGCTGGCGGTCGTGGTCACCGTAGGGCGGGCCGGGGGTGGGCGGGGCGCAAGATCGGCCAGATCGGGGGCCCGTCGGGGACGCGGATCTCCGGCCCGTGGCGGCGGTGGCCCAGCCGTTCGTACAGGGCGAGGTTGCGCGGGGAGCTCGCCTCCTTGTACGTGCCCGCCCCGCTCGCGTCGGCGAGCGCGAAGACCGCCTTCTGCAAGCGGGTCCCCAGCCCACGGCCCTGATGCCCGGGGAGGGCGGCGAGGAAGGTGACGTAGTAGTGCGGGGGCAGGTCGTGGGGGTGGTGGGCCTCAAGTAGCGCCATCACGGCCAGCGCCCGATCGGCCTGGTCGCCCAGGCTCCTGGCCAGCCGGTCCCGGAACTCCCGCTGGTCCGCGTCGGTGGGCGTCGGCGCGTCGGGCGGGTAGAACATGCTCACAGCGGCGAAGTCGTCGGCCTGCAGCGCGGATCCGCCGCCGGCGAAGGTGGAGGCGGCCACCGTGCCGAAGAACCCCCGCAGCCCCTCCGCTCGGCGCGACGGGTCGGGGAAGACCCAGCCGAACACGGGGTCGTCGAAGAACGCCGGGACGTAGACGTCGACCAGGGTGTCCAGGTCACCTGCGTCGGCCGGCTCGCAGCCGGTCGCGGAAGCGGTCATCGAGGAGCCTCTCGTCACGGAACGGATCACCCGGACCGCCGGGGGCGGGCCGCGGCTCTGCCGGGTCGGCACGACTTCATTGTGGTGTCCGCCCGACTGCCGTGGTGGGACATTCACATGGAGCGGTCGCGCTACTGGAAGCTGAGCCGGTGGGGTCGTTAGGGCAGGTGTGGACGCGCATGAGTCCGCGGCCGAGGTGGACGCCGACCGGGTCGATCACCTTCGGGCCGCCCGCCGCGTCGCGGTCCTCTACGGGCAGCCAGCCGCGCGAGGCGCCGTCACACTCCACGGCGCCCACTGCGCTGCGGTCCGTGGGTTCTGTGCGCGGACCAACCTCCACGCACCCTCCCCGAACACCCGGTCAGGCGCCACTCCCACGCCCCTGCGATCACGGGTGTGACACATCAACGTGATCAGGTCAACCCCAGGCCATCGACAGCATGACCTGAAGAAGCTACGGGCTGATCGCGGCTGGCTGATTCCCGCGAACCTCGTCGACTGAGGTGTACATGGAAACCTACTGCTCAGCGTTTCCCAATCCCTCCAATCGTGAAGATCTTGAAGAGATCACACCGGCAAAGGGTGTCGACGGAAGGCGCCAGGGCTCAAAAGGACCCCTTTCGATTCGACTGATTAGGGTTGTAAATTTTTGGATTCTTCAAGCGATGGCAAAGTGATCGTTGACATGACCCTGGGGTCCAGCTTTGAATCTGGTCATGCATGGCGGACAACACCTCGACCGAGGAAATCAGAAGGCTCCCTGGCTTTTACTCAGGGGATCCGATCCGTTGTCGTCATCAGTGATCTGAAAGGGTTCGCATGAAGCGTGTAGTAACAGCGTCCATCGGCGCGGCTGCAGCATGCCTTCTCGCCGTGGCGGGAATGGCGACCCCTGCCGGGGCGGCGGGGGAAGCCCAGGCGGATGACAACAAGTTCTGGCTGTTCGAGAGCGCCGACTATCACGGCGGAAGCAGGAGCTTCACCGCCAGCCACCCCGACCTCCGGGACATCAACTGGTCCGGTACCACCCGCCCGGTGCACAACGGTGCCAGCGCGATGAAGAACTGGAGGAACCACGCGGTCTGGCTGTACGACAGCACCAACTACAGCGGCCTTCCGGGGTACAAGGCCGTCGCCAACAGCGTGGACGCGAGTCTGGGCTCCGGAGAGTTCCCGTTCCCTGACAAGGCGAGCTCCATAGAGTTCCGTTGAACAGTGTGGGGGCCGCGGTGCGGCGGGGGCCCCCCCACTTTTTATGGTTGGGAAGAATAAACAAAACGCGGGGCTCCGCCG
>NZ_JBIWNI010000013.1:0-23521 GCF_044767145.1 Streptomyces sp. NPDC101490 | reverse complement strand
CACCGGGTGGGCGTGGTGGGGGCGCCCGGGTGGGTCCCCGCCCCCTCCCGGGTCGCGCCCTTTGTTGTGCTTTGACTGGGGGGGCCCCCCGGGGGCGGGCGCCCCCCACTTCTCTTTTCAGGGATGGAAAGCATGACCAATCGGCGGGCATCGGCCGTCTTAGCTCTGCTTCTCTTGTCGGGCTGCACATCGGCCACCACCCCGCCGGCGGACCGTGTCACGTCAGAGGTCACGGAACCGACAGCCGAGGTGAGAAGCCTGGTCCTACCCTTCGATCGCTACGAGCTGTCGCCGCAGGAGTTCTTTCTCGCAGATGGCGCTCTTGATCTGCTCGTACTGGAGTGCATGCGCGAGCGAGGATTCGACTGGAAGGTGATCAAGAGGCCAACAGGCGCTCAGGATCTACGAAACCGGCGGCGCTACGGGGTCATAGAGATGAATGTGGCCACCCGATATGGCTACGAGGCTCCCCCGATTCCTCGGGACCAGGACACCGCTCGGATGAAAAACGAGCGCTACGATCAGCTTTCCCGTACGGAAAAGGTAGCAGCGTTCGGCACCAAGGACTCAGAAGGCTGCATGGAGATGGCCAGCCGGGCCCTCTACGGAGATTCCCACGCCAACTACAAGCGCTTCACCAATTATCACCGCGAAGTGCACTACGGAGCCAAGAAGAGGCCACCCGTTTCGCGGGCCCTGGGCTCTTGGAGCACCTGTATGGAACTCAAAGGTTACGATTACAAGGACCCCGCCGAGGCCATCGACGACCAAGGATGGAGGTCGAAGGACGGCCGACGAGGTACCCCCAGAGAAGTGGCACTCGCTGTCGCAGACGTCACCTGCAAGCAGCAAAGCGGGCTGGTGAAGAAATGGTTCTCGATGGAGAAGGAACTTGAGAATCTGAAGATCAAAAACAACTCGGACTACTTTCGCGGCTTACTGAAAGAGAAAGTAAAGCTGATGGAAAAAGTGCGAGCGATTCACGCAGCCGCCTGAGCCGCCGCGCCCTGCGCCCGCCCTCTGCTTCTGGTGGTGCCCCGTCACTGCGCTCTCCGGCAGGGGCACTTCCGCGCGAGTGGGCAGAAGGCGCCGCGTAACGAGAAGGCTTACGCACCTGAGGATTCGTGCGACCGACTTTGGCGAGCCGGTCACTCCGAGCGTGTTGGGATCCGTACCGTCACCAGACTGTGCGGGGCCTGGCGGGTTTCCGGCCTCCACCACGCGGTCCAAGCCGTCGCCCACATGCACGACCTCGCCCTGGCGAGGTGATCAGACCACCCGGAAATGGCCCTGATCTGCCCAGACACGAGCTTCTGCAACACGCTCAGGACCGGCCGGGCAGGGTGGGGAGGTAGGTGGGCGCCTTGCGGACCGGGGCGGCCTTCTCGAATGCGTACGCGTAGCTGAGCAGGTTGGCGTCGCTGAAGCGCGTGCCGAGGAAGGAGACTCCCAGCGGCAGCGTGTCCCGTGCGTAGCCGGCGGGCACGGTGATGTGGGGGTAACCGGCCACTGCGGAGTTGCGGGTGGAACTCTCGAAGGGCGTGGGGTCGAGCGCTTCGACGGCTGAAGCGGGGATGCCGGTGGGGGTGACGATGGCATCGAGCCGGTGCTCGGCGAGAACGCCGTCGATGGCCTGACGGGCCTGACGAGTCGCGGCGCTGCGGTGCTGGCGGTAGACCGGGGCGTTGACGTCTCCGTCGGTCTTGTCGGCCATTTCGAAGAGTTCCTGGCCGAACTTCGGCATCTCGACGGTGGAGTTCCGCTTGTTGAACGCGATGAGCTCGGTGAGGTTCTTGGGGTGGGGGCCTGGGGTGGCGGCCAGGTAGGCGTTGAGGTCGTGCTTGAACTCGGTCAGCACCGCGGGAAGCATGTCCTTGCGCATCATGTCTGTGGAATCGGCCACGTCCGCACCCTCGACGAGGGTGGCGCCGAGCGCTCGGAGCCGCTGGACAGCCGTGTCGAAGGCACGGTCCACGTCCGGGTCGATGCCTGTGTGTCCCTTGCGCCACACGCCGATGCGCTTGCCGCGCAGGGCGTTCGGGTCGAGCACCTCTCGGTGGTCGGAGGGGAGGGCGGTGTCGGCGTCGGAGGTGGCCGGGTCGGCGGGGTCCGTTCCGTGGATGGCCCAGAGCGCCAGGGCGGCGTCCGTCGTGTTGCGGGCGATCGGACCGGCGGTGTCGTGGCGGCTGGTGAGGGGAATCATGCCGCTGCGGCTGACCATGCCGAGGGTGGGCTTGACGCCGACGGTGGAGGTGGCGCTCGCGGGGCACACGATGGAGCCGTCGGTCTCGGAGCCGATGGTCACGGCGGCCAGGGCGGCTGCTGCGGCGACCGCGGAGCCGCTGGACGATCCGCAGGGGCTCCGGTCGAGTACGTAGGGGTTACGGGTCTGGCCGCCGGTGGCACTCCATCCGGCCGTCTGCTCGGGGGACCTGAAATTGGCCCATTGCGACATGTTGGCCTTGCCCAGGATCACCGCACCCGCTGCGCGGAGCTTCTTCACCAGGAAGGCGTCCTGTGCAGGCTTGGAGTGCAGCAGCGCGGTGGAGCCGGCGGTGGTGGGCTGGCGGTCCGCGGTGTCGATGTTGTCCTTGATGAGAACGGGGATGCCTTCGAGCGGCCCCCGCGCCGCGCCGGTGCGGCGCAGCTCGTCGCTCTCGCGTGCGAGGTCCAGTGCGTCCGGGTTCACGGTGACGACGGCATTGAGGCGGGGGTTGAGGCGATGGATCCGGTCCAGGTATGCCCGGGTCAGTTCCCTGGACGTCAGGCGCTTGCCCTTCATGTCCTCCTGAAGCTCCAGGATCGTGGCGCGGTCCAGCCGTTCGTCCAGTCGTCCGTCGCGCTTCCCGTCGTTCTTCGGAGCGTACGGGGCTGCTCCGCCGGCCGAGGCCGCGGAAGCGGCCGGGCGCGGCCCGTCGTCCGGTGTGCAGGCCGCCAGGGGAACGAGCAGACAGGCTGCCGATACCGCGATCGCCTTGTGCCGTCGCGTGGTTCGAATGAGCGAGCGCATCAGTTGCTTCTCCAAAGAGACGAGGGAAGGAAGGCCCTGTGTCCGTACAAAAGAGCCTATGAAGGGTGTCTTTTCGGAACGACAGGGATGGCTCCCCGCTCGGGAGTGGTACGGGCTACACCCCTGAGGGGGTGTTCGTTCTCCGCAACACGACGAGGAGGGGGTGTCCGGCTCTCTGCCGGACACCCCCTCCTCAGGCGCTCTCGCCGCTACGGGTCACTTCTTGCCGCTGGTCAACCACAGTCCCATCCCCGACCCGACGAGGACGACGCCGCTGCCGACCGCGGCCAGGATCCTTGTGGCGCCGGTGTAGTGGGCGAAGGTGCTGACGTAGACCGCCGCCGCGGTGGAGACGAGGAGCAGCAGCCAGAGCACGGGCTTCATCAGGGGTTCCTCCTGGTGTGCGCCCCGGCGGCCCGATGGGCGCCGGGGTGGGATCTCTTACGCCGTCCACCTTCTCTCCGCGCCCCCGGTCGGCGCATCGGACCGTCCCCCCGAAGCCGGGGTGTAGCCCGCTACACCTGCGGGCACGGACACCTGTGCGGGCACGGACACCTCGCCGTGCGGACGGCCGTCGGCGACGCGGGTCAGGCGTTCAGATAGGCGAGCACCGCGAGGACCCGGCGGTGACCGCTGTCGGTCGGCGGCAGGTTCAGCTTGGCGAGGATGCTGCCGATGTGCTTGCTGACGGAACGTTCGGTGATGAACAGCGTCGTGGCGATCGTGGGGTTGTCCAGGCCCTGGGCCATCAGCCCGAGGACCTCCCGTTCCCGGGGGGACAGCGCGTCGAGCGGGTCCCGGCGGCTCATCAGCTGGGAGACGACCTCGGGGTCCAGCGCCGTTCCGCCCGCGGCGACGCGCTCCAGCGCGTCCTGGAACTCTTCGATGTGTCCCACGCGGTCCTTGAGCAGGTAGCCGATCCCGGAGGCGCCCTGTCCGAGCAGTTCGGCGGCGTAGCTCTCCTCGACGTACTGGGAGAGCACCAGGAGCGGCAGGCCGGGGACGAGTCTGCGGGCCTCGATGGCGGCACGCAGCCCCTCGTCGCGGAATCCGGGCGGCAGCCGGACATCCAGGACGGCGATGTCGGGCCGGTGCTCCAACAAGGCGGGGACAATCTCGGGCCCGCTTCCCACGACGGCCACGATCTCGTGCCCGACGTCCTCCAGGAGCAGAATCAGGCCCTCGCGGAGAAGGACGTTGTCCTCCGCGATCACGATCCGCACGGCAGCACCACCTCAATCGTCGTTCCGGAACCGACAGGGCTGTCGATCCTCGTCGTACCGTCCAGGGCGGCGACCCGTCGGCGCACCCCGGCGAGTCCACTGCCTCCGGCGGCGCCGGGGGCGGCCCCACCGCGCCCGTCGTCCCGCACGACGACGCGCAGCGCGGGGCCGTCGTACAGGAGCGACACCTGAGCCCGGCTCGCCCCGCTGTGCCGGGCGATGTTGGTCAGCGCCTCCGAGACGACGAAGTAGGCGGCGGCCTCCACGGCGGCGGGAGGACGGCGGTCGGTCTCGGGAAGTTCCAGGGTGGTGGGGATCGGCCGGCCCGCTGCCAGGGAGCGAATGGCTCCGTTCAGCCCGCGGTCGGAAAGGATCGGCGGGTGGATGCCGCGGATGACGGCGCGCAGCTGGGCGAGGGCGTCGTCCACGGTGGCCTTGGCGTCGAGCACCATTCTCCTGGAACCCTGAGGGTCCTTGTCGAACCGGCGCTCGGCCAGGGCCAGCCGCATGGCCACCGCCACGAGCTGTGCCTGGGTTCCGTCGTGGAGGTCACGTTCGATCCGTCTGAGTTCCGCCTCGTGGGCCTGGAGGGCTCCCGCGCGGGAGGCGGCCAGTTCCTCGATCCGCCGTCCGGGGCCGGTCCAGGTGCCGAGCATGATCTCGGCGATCCAGGTCTCCAGCTTCACCGCGGCGGGGGCCAGCCACAGGAAGAGGGCGGAGAAGAGCCAGGCACACACCGCGGACAGGACGATCGCCTGCATCCAGGTGGTGAGGGGAGCCGCGAGGAGGGTGAGGGTTCCGCCGGGCAGGGTCCACCACCACAGCGGGATGGAGATCGTCAGCAGAAGGCTGAACAGCACTCCCAGGACCAGGACGGGAAGGACGAGCCCCACGGCGCCGTGCACCAGCATCCACGCCACGTCCTTGCGGGTACCCGGGAAGCGCAGCAGCTGCAGCGTCCGGCGGTAGGCATGGCCTTCGGGCGTCGGGTAGGGGCGGCGCACGGGGCGGCCGAGAACGCGTTCGGCACGTCGGCGTTCGGCGTCGGTCAAGGCACGCAACGGCCGCACCGCCCACGGCAGGATCGGCACGAAGATCAGCGAGAGGCAGACGATCGGCAACAGAAAGTAACCGGCCAGCGAAGGCAGGGCGGTAGCGAGTCCACCCAGCAGGTACCTCGTGGATCGTAGGCTGCGGAGCGCCCTTGCCTTCAGGTCCATGGGGCAAGACGGTACTTCATGGGATATCCCCTTGTCATAGGTGTGCGCTCCACCTGGCGGGTGGAGCCCGCTACACCCCGGATCAGGGGGAGGACCGCTACCGTCTGCTCGGCTTGCGTGATGACGTTCGGTACCCATTCTGACAGCGCAGCCGACGGATGGACCGCAGCGAACCACTCGCCCGGGATCCGTCGGGCAGTCCGTGGAGCGGGCGTTTCCGCAGTCGGCGGGCCTGGAACGACCGGCCGAGGGCTCCCGGGTCAGGGTTCTGTCGGGCTGTCGGGCTGTCGGGTCCGGGTTCTGTCGTGCTGCCGGGGTCCTTCCGGCTCCTGCGGGGCTCGTCGACCGGTGAAGGAGGACGGCGGGCTTCCTGGAGAGCCGCCCCGGCCCGGGGAGTCCGCGGCCGGGCCGCCGTGCACGTAGCCGTACGAGAAGCGGGCGCGTGGTGAGCGTGGCGGCGGCCGAGGCCGGCGCGTCCCCGGAGACGGCCCCCGGCCCCTCGGCGGTCTGCCGGGCGTCGCCTTGCCGGTGGCGATCGGTCCGTCCGGACGGTCCCTGACCGGCGGGAAGGGGACGGCCGGGAGGAGGAGGGGAGCGCGGGGTCCACCCGGCGGTCCTGATCCGTCCGCCCGGGTCGTGTCCTGGGATCCGTACGACACGACCGGCGGCCGCACCTTCTATGGTGGTGGCGACCGTGGCCGTACCGGCCGGCCCGGCCCCCGGCGCGGACCGCTGGTGTCCGCGCCCTCCTCACAGCGCCCGGACGCGCGCTCCGGGGCGGACAAGGACGACCGCATGAGAGCAGTGCTTCACGGCCCGCAGGGGCTGCACCTCGGCGACGTGCCCGAGCCCCGGCCCCGGGACGACGAGGCCCTGGTCGCTGTAGCGGCGGTCTCGCTGAACTTCCGGGAGGTCGCGGACCGTCCGGCGAGCACCCCCGGCGGAGGGGTTCCCGGCTGGGACGCCGCCGGGACCGTCGTCCGGGGCGCGGCCGACGGCTCGGGGCCCCCGGCGGGAAGCCGGGTCGTCACCTTCGGCTGGGAGGGGGCGTGGGCCGAACTGCGCGCGGTCGGCACCGCGAACCTGGCGGTCGTGCCGGAAGCGGTCGGCCTCGGAGCGGCCGCCGCCCTCCCGGTCGCCGGGGTCACCGCGCTCCAGGCGGTGCGGGGGCTGGGCTCGGTACTCGGCCGCCGGGTGCTGGTCACCGGCGCGTCGGGCGGGGTGGGCCGCTTCGCCGTCCAGCTCGCGGTCCTCGCCGGGGCCCATGTCATCGCCTCCGTGGGCGACGAGAGCCGCGCCGAGGGCCTGCGTGAACTGGGGGCCCACGAGATCGTCCTGGGGCCGGGTGCCCTGTCGGAACCGGTCTTCGGGGTCCTCGACCACGTCGGCGGCGACCAGCTCGCGGAGGCGTTCCTCCGTCTCGCACCCGGAGGGGTCCTCCAGGCGGTGGGCCGCGCCGCGGGCCTGCCCACCACTCTCGACTTCGAGGCCGCCGGGGAGGCGTCCCCCGGAGGGCGCCTCCAGAACTTCAGCGTCACCGCCCCCTTCGGGGCCGATCTCACGGTCCTGCTGCGTCTGCTGGAGTCCGGACGGCTGACCTCCCCGATCGGCCGGCGCGGCCCCTGGGACCAGGCCGAGAGCGCGGCCGCCGCCCTTCTGTCCCGCCGTGTCCTCGGCAAGGTCGTCCTCGACGTCCCCGGGTCCGACCGCTGGACGACGGAGCCCGGCGGCGCGACATCGTGATCCACGACTGACGCCGACGTCGGTCGATCCGTTGGTTGGTTGACTGGTTGGTTGACTGGGTGACTGGCTGGCTCGGCGGCTGGTCGGTTGGTCGGCCGATCGGTTGACTGAAGACCTTCCGGCCCTCTCGGTGCTCGGCCACGCGGGCGCGGCACGCCGGGACGGGGGCGGAGGCGGGCTCGGGACGCGGCGGGCGAGGTCGGTCGCGACCCCGGCTGAAGCCCCGGGGCCCAGGCCGAGGGCTCCCGCCCCACCCGACCTTCGTGCCCCGCTCCGCGACGACCGCTCAGAGCTGGGGGAACGGGCGGCGTGGGTTCCATCACCGCAGCGGTCTCCGCGCGGGAACCGCCTCCTCCGGCCGTATGGAGGAGGCGATGCCCTCGACGACCGGCCGCCCCACGTGCACGGCCGCCCGCGCGGCGCCCGCCTGTCCCGGCCTCGATGTCCCCGCGATCAGCGGGGCCTTGAAGGCCCTCGCGGCACACCCGGGCGATGACCGGCTGGATCCGCCCCGAGGGGTTTCGACGATCCGGTCGGTACCGGCACATGCCGCCCGTGGGAAGGGAAAGCATGGGGATGTGGGCCGATGATCTCAGGAATCCATGGATGAAGGGGGAGGGCCTCGGCATACGGGGACGGCCGCTGTACCTGGTTCTGTCGCTGCTCCTCATGCTGCGGGCGGGCCGCCAGTGGTGGGGGCGGCGGCAGGTGCGCAGGCTCACGGGGCAGGTGGCCACGGAGCCGTCCCTTCCCACGCCCGAGCGGCCCGAGCCGGTGCTCCGTGCGGCGGCGGCACGAGGAGAGGCACGGGCCATACGCGAGCGGGGCGACCTCGACGGCGCGGAGCACTGGTACGGCCGGGCCGCGGCGACCGGCGACAGAGGGCCGCCGAGAACCTCCGCCGCCGCCGCCATCGCCACGGCCGATGACCTCCCGGGACCACCGCGCCGGTACGGTCCGCCGGACGAGCACCCGAGCGGAGCCCGGGCGGTGGTCGGGGCGGAGCCCGGGCGGTGGTCGGGGCGGAGCCCGGGCGGTGGTCAGGGCGGAGCCCGGGCGGTGGTCAGGGCGGAGCCCGGGCGGTAGTCGGCCCTCCTCGACGGGCCGTCCGCCGCGTGACGGGGCCCGTGACGGGGCCCGCCTCGTCGGGCCGGGAGCATCCCTGCCCGTCTGCGGACGGCTGCTCCCCTCCCCGGCGGCTCCCGGGGTCAACTCATCCAGTGGCCGTCCACGCTCCAGCCCAGGAACCTGCGGGCCGACGTGCCCGGTACGGTTCCGTCGGGCCCGAAGCCGCCGCCGGAGGCCACCAGCCGGAGCCCGGCGACCGCCGGTCCCAGCCGGTCGGCCACGTGCGGGGGCTGCCGGGCCGTCTCGGAGGCCACCCACTCGACGACCGCCGCCTGACGGCCCGGTGGGCACAGCGACAGGTGGAAGAGCATCTGCCGCCACGCGTACGCGGCGTCCTTGACCATGCCCAGCGGGCGCGGGTGCCCCTGCACCCGCGCGACGAGTCGGCACACCGTGACGAAGCAGGCTCGGGCCAGTGCCTCCCACCCCGGGGCGGGCGCGATGCCGACGTGCCGCACCAGGACGGCCAGGTTGTGGGTGGTGAGGATCTGCGCCTGTTCGATCACGGTGCCGTTCGCGGCGGGCCGTGACCAGTTGCCCGGCCTCGCCACGGTCTCGCCCCGCGCCCGTTCGGCACATGTCCGGCCGAACGCCTCCGCCGCCGTGGGCCCCGGCCCGCGCGACGGACCGCCACGTCGCGTGCCGCCCTCCGGCCGGGGGCCGACGGCCAGGCTCCGGACCGCCGCGCAGTCGATCCCGTAGTAGCGGGCGTACGGGCTGCCGTCGAGGAGCTCGGCAGCGGTACCGGCCGCGTCGAGGAACTTGGGGGTGAAGACGCCCATGAAGATGTCCGCCGCGAGCTCTTCGACGAACGGTGCCGTCAGGTCCGCCTGCCGCGCCAGCTGCGCCAGCTCGCGCACCAGCGGATTCGGCAGCAGCGTGCCGGGGAAGGCGCTCACCGCGAGCTCGGCGATCTGACGCAGCGCGGCAGCGGACGCCTCCCGCGCCCGTTCGGCCGCGTGGCGGTCGGTGCCGTGCCGGGCGACCGCGCGCACCCAGGGAAGCTCGTCGACCCGCACCTGGCGCTGGAGGTTCAGGAGCAGCAGGGAGCGGCGGTTGCGGAACGCGCGGTAGGTCGCCGCCGCCAGCGTGCGCAGCGCGGGGTCGGTGAACCGCTGGGCCGCGGTCTCCGCGACCGTCTGCGGGACCAGGGTGGCGAGTACTTCGGCCGAGGGGACGAGACCGCGTTCGACCAGCGTGTCCAGGGGAGCGCTCAGGGAGGAGCCGACGGCCTGCCGCAGCCTCGTGGGGACGGTCGTGCCGGCCGGCAGTCCGGTCGCAGCGGCCTCGACGGCGGTCACCGGTACGACGGGTGACTCGATGTCGGCGGTTCCGGACCGCTGGTCGAGGCCCGCCAGCCGATCCGCGACGAGCGCGGCGATCCGGTGGTGCGAGGGTGCCTCCGCCTGGTGGGCCTGCGCGCGGCGCAGCGCGGTGTGCGCGGGCGACCCCGGGAGGCCGCGCTTGGCCACCATGGACGCCACCGCGTGGCGCACCAGTCCCGCGAGCCTCGGTGACACCGGTCGTCCGGCCGCCCTGTCCTCGACGGCGCGCCGCAGGATGGCCGGGTTCGCCTTCGGGTCTCGGTGTCTGCCGCAGAGTGGATGGGACGAGGCGAGTTCCCCGTACCGTGCGAGCAGGTCGGCGGCTTCGTTCCGGTGGTCGGGCGCACCGGCGGCCGGACGGTCTCCACGGCCGTCCTCGGCCGGTGTCGCACGGGTGGGGTGGTCCGGTGCGCCGCCGTGCGGTGCTTCCGCGACGTCGAGGAGGTGGCGCAGCCAGTACGCGAGGAGTTCGTCCTCGAAGGGGCGCCAGACGGCCAGCGCCTCACGCTGGGCCTCGATGGCGGGGCTGGCACGGCGGGCGCTCAGGCGCGCGGCCACTTCGCCCACGGTGCGGCGGTGGACCGCGCCCGGCGCGGCTGCCGGGCGGTCGGCGGGGCGGGGCAGGAAGCGGATCAGGTGGGCGTACGGCTGGAGTTCCGTCACCAGGGCGGCGGCCGTCTCGATGTCCCCGGCCCGCAGCAGCCAGGCGACCGTGAGCAGCGCGGTCTCCTCGGGGAGCGCGGCCTCGTAGCGCCCGCTGTCCAGCAGTTCCCCCAGCGTGCCGAGACCTTCTGCGGTCAGGGCGTGGGCGAACAACGCGGCTCGGGTGGCGGGAACGCCCGCCCGTCGGGCGGCCTCCTCCTCGAAGGGGGCGAGGGGCCCGCCGGCGGCGGCGCTGCCTGTGGCGAACCCGCCGAGCACGATCTCGGGGGTGGCCCAGACGGGGAGCCCGGCCACGGGTGTGCGGGAGCCGACAGCGAGCCTTCCGTCCGTGATTCCCGACAGGACCTGTCGCCACTGCCGCGTCCGGCCTTGTGCGCGGTCGCGCACGGCGCTGTCCGGATGGGCCTGGCGGGTGCGCAGTGCCCGGGCCAGCTGGGCGGAGGCGTAGGCCGGATCGATGGGCGTCGTCGGGAGCTGCTGATCAGCGGTCTCGTTCATGAGCCGACGTGGCAGGATCTGCCCCTGCGCCCTCCGGGTCCCTAGCCCGGCGCTCTGACTGACTGAGCTACACGTCGTCGACGGCGAAACCCTAGGCGGGTGGCCGACGGCTCGGCAATCGATTTCACGGCTGGCGCTCCCGCCCCTCCCCCGGCGCGGACCGACGGCCGCCCGTCGCGCGCTTCCTCCTCGCGGTCCGCTGGAAGTGCGTCGGCGCCGGGGCGACTTGGTGTCCGGGTACGCGGAGACCGGGCGGGGTCCCGCTGTCGGTGCCGGGCAGTAGGTTGCCGCGCATGCTGACTGACGGAGCTGAGGAGGCCGCCGTGCACGGTGTGGCATGGGTGGAGCGGGTCCTTGAGAAGGTGCGGCGGGATCCGGGCGGGTCCGCCCTGGAGTACCGGGACGTGCCGTGGGTCACCGACGGCGTGGCGTCGCCGCTGCCGCCCGCCCGTCTCGCCGACCTGTGCTTCCCTTCGGGCAGGCCGCTCTCCCCGAGCCTCCGGGCCTGGCTGGCGTACGACATCAGCCTGTTCGAACGGCACGACTGGTTCGCCTCGGACGGCGGCCTCGGCCCCCGCCCCCTCTCGGAGCTGGTGGGCGACGAGTACGGCGCGATGTGGGCCCCGGAGTTCGCCCTCTTCGACGAGCGGTTCCCGGAGTGCTTCCTGCTCCCCGGGGGCTCTGACTCGCGCCGTTTCCTCGCCGTCACCGAACCCGACGCGCTGGGCGAGTATCCGGTCCTGGCGCTCGACTTCGACGACCTGCCGTGCGTCTGCCTGATGTATCCGGGCTTCGACGTCTACGCGGCGGACACCGCGGGCCTCCTCGGCCTGCCCTTCGGGACCTACTCGGAGCTGGCCGACGACCGGACCTACGGCCCCCGGATGCGGCACCACGCGATCCACTGCTTCGCCGGAGAACGCGAGGCGCAGTTCCCCTTCTGAGGGCCTCGACTGCCCCGGAGCGGGAGGCGGAAGCGGACGGCGGCGGTCGCCGCTGACCTCCCGTCACCATGAGGGGCGGGCGCACCGGGTCCGACGGCACGGCCACCCCACAGGACGGAGTTCCGCCATGACGGCCGAGGCCGCTGCCGCGCCCTTCGACGCCGACCCGGACGGCGGGCGGTCCTCGGCGCCGCTGATCGACCTCGCCGAGAGCCGCCTCTTCACGGCCGCCCTGCGGGCCGCTGCCGCCCTCGGGGCCGCCGACCACCTCGCCGGCGGTCCCGGGACGGCGAGTTCGCCTTCCATGTCTCCACCACCGGGCTGCCCTTCGCCGTCCGGGGGTTCCTCCTCCGGCCGTCCCGACGGCGAGGAGTCCGTCGGGACGCCCGGCTCCACCCGTGTCACCCGGTACTGGCACGGCCTGCGCCGTGGCCGCCGGGGCCGGACCGCCGACGTCCTCGGGCGCCTCGCCGCCGGTACGTCCCCGACGGCCCGGATCGACACCGCCCGGGCCGGAACGGCCACCACCCTCACCCGCCTGAAGAGCGCGGTCGAGGCGGAGCGGGCGGTGAGGGAGCGCCAGGGCGTGTTGCGACGCCGCCACCTCACCGAGCAACGGGCATATGCAGGCAAAAGCCACTAGGCTCAGGGGTCTTCGACCATCGACGTCCCGACCCAGGGTGAGGCCCCTCGCATGACCGACGGACTCCTGGCAGACACCACGAGCGGGCCGGTGCGCGGCCGAGCCCTGGCCGACGGCACCCGCCTCTTCGCCGGGATCCCCTTCGCCGCGCCCCCGGTGGGCGAGCTGCGGTTCCAGCCACCGGAACCGCCCCGGCCGTGGCGCCGGGTGCGCCCGGCCGAGGAGTTCGGCGCCGCCCCGGCCCAGGGGGCCTCCGTGCTGACACCGGCCGACGGGGGCAGGTCCACCTTCCCCAGTTTTCCCACCGCGTCGATCACCCGGACCTCCGAGGACTGCCTCCACCTCAACGTGTGGGCCCCCGCCGCCGCCACACCGGGCACGCCCCGCCCGGTGATCGTCTGGATCTACGGCGGCGGGTTCGAGGCCGGTTCCGCCGCGCCCCCGTACAGCGACGGACACGCCCTCTCCCGGCTGACCGGCGCGGTGGTGGTGTCCGCCAACTACCGTCTGGGCGCGTTCGGGTTCCTGCACCTCGCCGACTTCGGCGGGCGGTGGGCCCGCGCCACCAACGCCGCCCAGCAGGACCAGATCGCGGCCCTGCGCTGGGTCCGCGACAACATCGCCGCCTTCGGGGGAGATCCCGGCGCCGTGACCGTCGCCGGACAGTCCGCGGGCGCGTTCTCCATCGGCGCCCTGCTGGGCTGCCCGGCGGCCGCCGGACTCTTCCACCGGGCCGTCCTGCTCAGCGGGAGCACCGCACGGATCACCGATCGCGCGTCGGCCGCCGCCGTGGCGGGCGATCTGCTCGACGCCCTGCGGATCACGGACCCCGACGAGCTGGTGAAGGTCTCCGCCCAGCGGATCCTGGGCGCTCAGGGCAGCGTGGTCTCCGGTGACATCGGCGCCCGCAACCTGCCCGGCGGCCGGGCCTGGGCGACCGTGCTGGACGGCGACGTCGTGCCGCGCGCCCCGCAGGAGGCGGTCGAGTCCGGCGCCGTCGCGCACATCCCCCTCCTCGTCGGGACCACCCGGGACGAGGTACGGGTGTTCCAGCTCCTGGCGGGCGACGCGTACCGGCCCGCCGACGAGGAGGCACTCCACGCCGAGATGCGCCGGATCGGGACCGCCGACCCGGCCGCGCTCCTCGACGCCTACCGGCGGCGGACCGGGGCGACCGAGCTGGCCGACCTGCGCACCGCGTTCCTGAGCGACGCCGTCTACCGGGTTCCCGCCACCCGTCTCGCGGGGGCCCAGACCGCGGCGGGCGGACGGGCGTACCACTTCCTGCTGTGCGAGGAACCGTGCGGTCCCGGGATGGGCGCCTTCCACGGCAGCGATCTGCTCTACGTCTTCGACAAGCTCGCCGAGGTGGACGCGGCCACCCCCGGGCATCTCGCCGTCCGGGACCGGCTGGCCGCCGCTCTGGGCTCGTTCATCGAGACGGGCGACCCGGGATGGCCGCCCTACGAGGCCGGGGCCCCGGACACCTCCCGCACCCTCGGAGGCTCCTCGGGCGCGCACTTCAGGAGCGCGAGCGAACCGCCCGCCGACGACGTGACCGCCCTGTGGCCCTCGCCCTGACCTGACTCCGAGCCCCACTCCGGTGGAGCCGGTCCAGCCGGTACGACCGGCGCCACCTGACCGCTTGTGCCGGGCGCGCACACGTCCACCCCGCGCCCGCCCCGCCGCCGAACAGGCCGTCCGGCGTCGTACACCGACCGCGCGACCGGCCCGGCCCCGCTCCGGACGCACCGTCAGGCCCTCCCGGACCGGCGGAGACCACGGAGGCGAGCGCGTCTCCGCGCGGGCCCGGTCCGACCGGCCGAGGTCCGCGGAGCATCCGAGCCCGCGCCCCGGCATTCGGCCCGTCCGCCCGGGGGCGAGGACCGGCCGACCGGGCCCCCGCGCCGATCCCGGTCGGGTTCATGGCCTGCCCCGCCGGGAAAAGTCCTCCTGCCACATCCATCCCTCCCGCCCCGAAGGAAGGAACCTCCTATGAAGGACATATCCACCCCCGGTGCCGGGCGCACCGGGGTCTGGTTAGTCGGCGCCCGAGGTTCGGTGGCGACCACCGTGGTCGTCGGCACCTCGGCCGTCGCGGCCGGACTCGTCCCGCCCACCGGGATGGTCTCGGAGCTCCCCGCATTCGCGGGCCGCGGGCTCCCGCCCCTCGACCGGCTGGTCTTCGGCGGTCATGACGTGACCGAGGTGCCGCTGTCCAAACGGGCGGAACAACTGGCCGCCGGCGGGGTGTTCCCGGCGGCGCTGCTCCCGGCGGCGGCCGATGCCCTCGAAGCGGCCGACTGCGAGATCCGGCCCGGCGCCCGGCCGGACTCCGGGCGCCCCCAGCGCGAGACGGCCGCCGCGCTCGCCGGGGACATCGTCGCGTTCCGCGACCGGCACGCGCTCGACCGGGTCGTGGTCGTCGACGTCTCCTCGACGGAGCCGCCGCTCGTCCCGCACCCCGCCCACGACGGCCTCGACGGCCTGGAGGCCGCGCTGGGCGAACCGGCCGACGTCCTGCCCCCCAGCTCCCTGTACGCCTACGCGGCGCTCCGCGCCGACTGCGGGCACGTCGGATTCACCCCCTCCCCCGGCATGTCTCCGCCCGCGCTGCGGGAACTCGCCGCCCGGCGGGGCCTGCCGTACGCGGGCCGCGACGGGAAGACCGGCGAGACCCTGGTCCGCACCGCCCTCGGCCCGGTGTTCGCCCACCGGGCGCTGCGGGTGCGCTCCTGGTCGGGCACCAACCTGCTCGGCGGAGGCGACGGCGCCACCCTCGCCGATCCCGGGGCCGCGCTGAGCAAGAACGCCTCCAAGCGCAGCGGTCTGACCGCCCTGCTCGGCGACGGGGTGGAGGGCCTGACCCACATCGACCACGTACCGAGCATGGGCGAGCTGAAGACGGCGTGGGACCACATCGCCTTCGAGGGCTTCCTCGGCACCGCCATGACCCTCCAGTTCACCTGGCAGGGCGTCGACTCGGCGCTCGCCGCGCCCCTCGTCCTCGACCTGGCCCGGCTCCTCGCGCTCGCCGGGGAACGCGGTGCGACCGGTCCGCAGGAACAGCTCGGCTTCTTCTTCAAGGACCCCTTCACGGCGGACGGCGCATCGGCCGAGCACCGGCTGGTCGCCCAGTTCGAGGCGCTGCGGGACTGGTACGCCGGAGCGGCCCGGTGACCGCGCCGGGGATCGTCTCCCGGGCCGGCGCCCTGCTGGAACTCGTCCGCGCCCCGGCCGCGCTCACCGTGCTCGGCGACGCCCTCGCGGGCGCGGCCTCCGCCGGGCGGCCCGCCGACGCGGGCCGGACGGTCCGGCTCGCCGCCGCCTCCAGCTGCCTCTACTGGGCTGGAATGGCCCTCAACGACTACGCGGACCGGCGGGAGGACGCCGAGGAGCGTCCCGGCCGTCCGCTGCCCTCCGGCCGGATCGGCCCCCGTACCGCACTCGTCACCGCCGTCGCCCTCACCGGCGCGGGCCTCGCCTCCGCCGCCGCGGCCGGAGGCCGGGACACCCTGGCGGTCGCCGTGCCGCTCGCCGCCACCGTGTGGGCGTACGACCTGGCCCTCAAGCACACCCCGTACGGTCCCGTGGCGATGGCCTCCGCCCGCGGGCTCGACGTCCTCATGGGCGCGGGGGCGCGGCGGTCCGGACGGGCCCTCGTCCCGGCCGCCCTGCTCGCCGCGCACACCTGCGCGATCACCCGGGTGAGCCGCGCGGAGACCCGGGGCGCGGGCGCCTCCCTGCCGGCCGGGGCCCTCGCCGTGACCGGCGCGGTCGGCCTGCTCGGCGCCGCCCTGACCCCCCGGACCGCCACCCGCGCCGAACGCGCCGCGTCGACCGCGCTCCTCGGCGGCTACGCGCTGGCGGCCGGCTCCGCGCAGCTCGCCGCCACGGTCCGCCCCGACGCCACCCGGCTGGGGCGCGCGGTGGGGGCGGGGATCCACGCCATGATCCCGCTGCAGGCGGCGCTCACCGTACGCGGCGGCTCACCGCGCGCCGCGTTCTCGCTCCTGGCCGCCTATCCGCTGGCCAGGAGCCTGTCCCGGAAGGTGTCCCCGACATGACCGCGCTGCGCTTCGGCTACGGCACCAACGGGCTGGGCGACCACCGGCTCGACGAGGCCCTGGAGGTGATCGCGGGCCTGGGGTACGGCGGGGTCGCACTGACCCTGGACCGGGCCCATCTCGATCCGTACGCCCCGGGGCTCGGCCGCCGTCTGGCCCGCACCCGCAGGAGACTCGCGGCCCTCGGGCTGTCCGTCGTGGTGGAGACGGGCGCGCGCTATCTCCTCGACCCCTGGCGCAAGCACTCCCCCACCCTGCTCGACGCCGAGCCGGGGGGCCGTGCGCGCAGGCTCGACCATCTGCGGCGGGCCGTCGGGATCGCCGCCGAACTCAAAGCCGAGGCGGTCTCCTTCTGGAGCGGCACCCCGGCCCCCGGCCAGGACGGCGAGGAGGCGTTCGGCCATCTCCTGGACGGCTGCGCGGCGCTGGTGGAGACCGCCGTGTCCGCCGGTGTCCGCCTCGGCTTCGAGCCGGAGCCGGGGATGCTCGTCGCGGACCTGGACGGCTACGAACTCCTGCGGAAGGCCCTCGGGGCGCCGGAAGCCTTCGGCCTCACCCTGGACATCGGCCACTGCCGGTGCCTGGAGCCGTCGTCACCCGCCGACTGCGTGCGAAGGGCGGCGCCCTGGCTGGTCAACGTACAGATCGAGGACATGCGCCGGGGAGTCCACGAGCACCTGGAGTTCGGCGAGGGCGAGATCGACTTCCCTCCGGTCCTGGCCGCCCTGTCCGAGTCCGGCTACCAGGGGCTGGTCTCCGTGGAGCTGCCGCGTCACGGGCACAGCGGCCCGCTGACGGCCGCCCGGTCGCTCGACGCGCTGCGCGCGGCCGCCGCGCACCCGTGGACGGCCGACGCGGTCCGGCGCGTGCGCGCCGACCCGGCCGCCCTGACCGCGCTGTTCCCCGTCGCCGCGCGGCACACCGGTGCCGGTACCGGTGACGCCGTACGCGCCCAGCTGCTCCAGGCGCACGGCGGCACGGCCGAGGAGCGGGCGGCGGCCCTGGAGGGGCTCTACCGGCGGGGCGACCCGGCCGAGCGGATCGCGGTGCTGCGGGCCCTCCCGCTCCTCGACCGGGACGGCGCGGTCGGCCCCTCGGCGCTGCCGCTGGTCACCGAAGCCCTGCGCAGCGACGACGCGCGGCTGGTCACCGCCGCCGTCGGGCCCTACGCCGCCCGGTACCTCGACCAGCCCGCCTGGCGTCAGGCGGTCCTGAAGTGCGTCTTCATGGGCATCCCGCTGGACGCGGTCGCGGGGCTGGCCCGCCGCTCCGACCCCGAACTCACCCGCATGTTCACGGCCTTCGCCGCCGAGCGCACCGCCGCGGGCAGGCCCGTACCCGAGGACCTGACGACCCGGCCCGACCTCCACGACACCGGAGAGTGACATGCGCATCTTCGACCCCCACATCCACATGACGTCCCGCACCACTGATGACTACCGGGCCATGCGGACCGCGGGTGTGCGGGCGCTCGTCGAGCCCGCGTTCTGGCTGGGCCAGCCCCGCACCTCCCCGGGCAGCTTCCGCGACTACTTCGACGGGCTCCTCGGCTGGGAGCCGTACCGTGCCTCCCGGTACGGCATCCGGCACCACTGCGCCCTCGCGCTCAACCCGAAGGAGGCCAACGACCCGCGCTGCGTCCCCGTCCTCGACGACCTGCCCGGCTATCTGCTGAAGGACGGCGTGGTCGCCGTCGGCGAGATCGGCTTCGACTCGATGACCCCGGCCGAGGAGCACGCGTTCACCGTGCAGCTGGCGCTCGCCCGCGAGCACGGCCTGCCCGCCCTCGTGCACACCCCGCACCGCGACAAGGCCGTCGGCACCGCCCGCTCCCTGGAGATCGTCCGCGCCGACGGCATCGACCCCGGCATGGTCGCGATCGACCACCTCAACGAGGTCACCGCCCCCCTGGTCGCGGACTCGGGATGCTGGATGGGCTTCTCCGTCTACCCCGACACCAAAATGGACCCGGACCGGATGGTGGAGATCCTCGCGTCCCACGGCACCCATCGCGTCCTCGTCAACTCCGCCGCCGACTGGGGCCACAGCGACCCGCTGCGCACCCACGCGACGGGCCTCGCCATGCTCGCCGCCGGATTCACCGAGGACGACGTGGACCAGGTGCTGTGGCGCAATCCGGTCGAGTTCTACGGACAGAGCGGACGGCTGGTCCTCGACGACCCCGGCAGCCCCCTTCCGGAGTCCGTGTTCGCCGGGAACTCGATACGCAGGGGAGGCAGCTGATGCGGCTGCGCCATCCCGGCGGCGGGACCGTCCACCTCGGCTACTGCACCAACGTGCATCCGGCGGAGGACTTCGACGGCGTCCTCGCCCAGCTCGACGCCTACGCGCTGCCCGTCCGCGAGCGCCTCGGCGAACCGGTCCTGGGCGTCGGCCTGTGGCTCGCCCGCCCCGTCGCCGACGCCCTCGCCGCCGACCCGGCCCTGACCCTGCGGCTCCGTACCGAACTCGCCGTCCGCGGCCTGGAGACCGTCACCCTCAACGGATTCCCGTACGCGGGCTTCCAGCGGCCCGTCGTCAAGCGGGCCGTGTACCGCCCGGACTGGTCCTCGCCGGAGCGCCGCCGCCACACCGCGAACCTGGCCGCCGTCCTCGCCGGGCTCCTGCCCGACGACGTCGCGGAGGGCAGCGTCTCCACCCTCCCCTTCGGATGGGCCGCGGACTGGGGGCCGCCGCACACCGAACGGGCGCGCGAGCAGATCCGGATCCTCGGCGGCGAGCTGGACGTGCTCCGGCGGCGGACCGGGCGGACCGTCCGGATCGCGTTCGAGCCGGAACCGGGCTGCCTCGTGGAGACGACCACCGACGCGGTGCGGCACCTGGCGGGGCTCGACCAGCGCCACTTCGGCCTCTGCCTGGACGTCTGCCACCTCGCCGTGGCCTTCGAGGACCCGGAGGACTCGCTGGCCCGGCTGGCCGGGGCCGGGGTCCCCGTCGTCAAGACCCAGGTCTCCTGCGCCCTCCACGCCGAGGACCCCTCGGACGCTGCCACCCGCGCCGCGCTCGCGGCCTTCGCCGAGCCCCGCTTCCTCCACCAGACGCGCCGGGCGGGCCTCGACGGGCGCGCCGCCACCGGGACGGACGATCTGCCGGAGGCGTTCCGGGAACCGGGGGGCCTCGACGACGGCGGCCCCTGGCGCACCCACTTCCACGTTCCCGTGCACGCCGACCCGGTGCCCCCGCTGACGTCGACCCGGCCCGTCCTGCGGGCGGCGCTCGCCGCGCTGCTGCGGCCCGGCCGTCCCGTCACCCGGCACTTCGAGACGGAGACGTACACCTGGTCGGTGCTGCCCCGGCCACCGCGCGACGCGGCGGAACTCGCAGACGGCATCGCCGCCGAACTCCGCTGGACCCGCGACGAGATCCTCGCCCTCGGACCGGTCCGGCCCGAACCCGCGCGCGACCCCGCGCCAGAACCCGAATCCGAATCCGAATCCGAATCCGAATCCGACCGGAGTGTCCGATGAGCGTCGTCGTCCTGGACGTCGTGGGGCTCACCCCGCGCACCCTGGCCCACATGCCCCGGCTGCGGGCCGTCGCCGACCGGGGGTTCACCGCCCCCCTCGACACGGTCCTGCCCGCGGTCACCTGCTCCGTCCAGTCCACCTTCCTCACCGGGCGGACCCCCTCCGAGCACGGCGTCGTCGGCAACGGCTGGTACGACCGGGAGACGGGCGAGGTCGCCTTCTGGCGCCAGCACCACGCCCTCGTGCGCGGGGAGAAGGTCTGGGAGACGGCCCGGCGCACCCGCCCCGGCCTGAAGGTCGCCAACATCTGCTGGTGGTACGCGATGGGGGCGGACGTCGACATCACCGTCACCCCCCGCCCGGTCTACCACCACGACGGGCGCAAGTCCCCCGACTGCTACACGGTCCCGGACGGGCTGCGGGACGCCCTCACGGCCGAGCTGGGGCCGTTCCCGCTCTTCGACTACTGGGGCCCGAAGGCGGGGATCGGCTCCTCCCGGTGGATCGTCGGGGCCACCCGGCGCGTCCTCGCCGACCACGACCCGGACCTCACCCTCGTCTACGTCCCCCACCTGGACTACGACCTCCAGCGGCACGGCCCGGACTCCCCGCAGGCACGCGACGCGGCCCGCGGACTCGACGCCGTCCTGACTCCCCTCCTCGACGACCTGGAGGCGCGCGGGAGCACGGTGGTGGCACTGAGCGAGTACGGCATCACGGAGGTGCGCCGCCCCGTCGACGTCAACCGGGTCCTGCGCCGCGCGGGACTGCTCCACGTCCACACCCAGCGGGGCATGGAGTACCTCGACCCCTGGACCTCCCGTGCCTTCGCCACCCCCGACCACCAGGTCGCCCACGTGTACGTGGCGGACCCCACCGACGTGGAGCGGGTACGGGAACTGCTGCTGGCGACGGAGGGGGTCGAACAGGTCCTGGACCGCGACGGGCAGGAGAAGGCCGGGCTGGCGCACGCACGGTCCGGAGAACTCGTCGCCGTCGCCACCGCCGACAGCTGGTTCACGTACTACTACTGGCTGGACGAGGAGCGGGCCCCCGACTTCGCCCGGGGCGTGGAGATCCACCGCAAGCCCGGCTACGACCCGGCCGAGCTGTTCTTCGATCCGGCCGACCCCCTGGTCATGGCGAGGGCCGTCCTGGGCGTGGCGAAGTCGAAGCTGGGGATACGGACCAGCCTGTCCGTCGTGCCCACGGACCCGTCCTGCGTCCGGGGCAGCCACGGGCGACTGCCGGACGACCCCGACGAGGCTCCCGTCCTGCTCTGTTCCAGACCCGCGCACGCCCGCGCCAGGTTCCACGCCACCGAGGTGAAGGAGTTCCTGCTGGCCTGTCTGGAGGACGACGCGGGACGGGCGACCGGGGCGGCGCCCTGACCGAGCGGGAGGAAAGGGGGCGAGCGGGGCCACGGAACCCGCTCGCCCGTCCGCACGGACGAGCGGGGGCGAGGGCGAGGGACAAGGGGGAGAGCGGGGGGCAAGGGGTAAGGGGGAGAGCGGGGGCGAGGGCAGACTGCCCGAAAGGTCACCGATCCTGCGCGAATCGCTCCTTCACCGCGCTGTCGCAGCCGTGATACCCAGGGACCCATACCCGCCTTCCGCCCCCAGAGAGGTCCCCTTCCGCATGCGCAGCCACGATCCCGGCAAGGCCCCCGACCGCGCAGAGCCCGACCGGTCGGCACGACCGGCCACCACAAGCGCCGGGCGCGCCGCGGCGGGCCCGTTCTCCCCCACGGCGCTCCTCGCCCTGCAGCGCAGCGCAGGAAACGCCGCGGTCGTCCAGATGCTCCGCCGGGCCGGACAACTCCCCGCGCAGGACCCGCAGCGCCACCAGCACGGTGCCGGCTGCGGCCATGAGCAAGCCGAGTCGGCCCCGGTACAGCGCTCCGCCGTCGACGACGTCCTCACCGGCTCCGGCAGGCCCCTGGACGCACCGGTCCGCCAGGAGATGGAGGCGCGGCTGGGCGCGGACTTCTCCCGCGTCCGCCTGCACACCGGTACCGCCGCTCAGCGCTCCGCCGCCGAGATCGGCGCCCGCGCCTACACCTCCGGCGAAAACGTCGTCATCGGCGACGGCGGAAGCGACAAGCACACCCTCGCCCACGAACTCACCCACGTCATCCAGCAACGCCAAGGCCCCGTCGCGGGAACCGACAACGGCAGCGGGCTGAGAGTCAGCGACCCGACGGACCGTTACGAACGCGCCGCGGAAGCCAACGCAAGGCAGGCGATGGCCACTGCTTACGACCCGTCGGCGGGTTCCCGTGCCGCCCAGTCGTCCGTTGGCCATGCTTCCATCGCGAGGCCGTCCGTACAACGCACTCACCGCACCGAGGGACATCCGGTCTACCCCGAGGTGAAAACGACCAGCGACCCCGAAACCATGACGGCGAATGTCCAGGCCCACGAGGAGTACCCCACCTACTGGACCCTCATGAAGAACGCGGGTTTCGAGGAAGACGTCATCCATGATTCCTGGCAGATAATTCTCGGCGGCCTCAGCGCACAACCGGCGCTCAACGAGCAGGCTGAACTCCTCGGTGGAACGCTGTCGGAGAAGAGAGCGGTACGGAACGAGAACTCGTGGTACATCGAATTCGCCAAGTACATGGAACCGCACCTCAAGATCGAAGCAGCGAGCCTCGCCCTCTGGTCGGGCGGAATCGGCGCCAGCCTCTACGCGCGCACGCAGAACTGCACGCCGCTGGAGGACACAAAGATAGGAAGGATCGTCCACCAGCTGGTTCTCCATGAAGTATGGGCCAACAAAGGACCGTTCTGGAACAACATCTCCAAGATGTTCGTGAATCAGCTGGAAAAGAACGCCTCCGCGGTCCATGTCTACATGAGGACGGACGACCCGCAGAGCGTGCTGCAGTCACAGGAGCTCCCGCGCATCGAGGCGATCAACACAGCCAGGGCGCTGAAGGAGCAGACTCAGATACCGGTCGTCTGGCATGCTCTCTACACGGTTGGACCACAGGGAGACCCGAACTGTGGAATCAAGGAGATCGCATCGGACGGCAGACTCGTGGACAATTGCGAATACACCAGCCACACCGATTGTGCCAAAGCACTCCAAGAAGGCCACGCACGAAACGGTGTACCCACCAGACAGGACTGATGCGTTCCCAGCAGGTGGTTTTGAGGCTGTAATTTCACTAGGCCGGGGCGTCTGCCCGGGATGAGCCAGGGCGGGTGGGCGACCATGGGTGGCGTTGGCCGCCACCCCCACCTCGGCGAGCCGACTCAGGCCGCGTTCGAGATCTGCCGGATGGTGACGAACAGCCACTCCGGGCAGGGGTGTGTGTACGCGTTACGGTGGCCCTCTCGTCGCTGAACAGCATGTCGGGCAGCGCCGAAGCAGGGGTGCGGAGCCGTCTCACGGCGGGCAGGGACCCGGTCACGGCTCGCCGGAGGCATCTCTCCCGCCGTAACAGCGGCCGGGGCCGACCGATGCCCCTAGGGCGTGTCTTCAAAGACTCCTTGATGGGGCATCATGTGGTGCATGGTGCGGCGGCATGAGCTCTCGGACGAAGAGTGGGTTGTGCTGTC
>NZ_JBIWNI010000012.1:106996-200726 GCF_044767145.1 Streptomyces sp. NPDC101490 | reverse complement strand
TCCGCGATCCTCGAAGCCGCCGAGGAACACCGCGCCGACGTCATCGGAATGTCCGGCCTCCTCGTCAAATCCACCGTCATCATGAAGGAGAACCTCCAGGAACTGAACCAGCGCGAGCTGGCCGCCCGGTACCCGGTGATCCTCGGCGGCGCCGCCCTCACCCGGGCCTACGTCGAACAGGACCTCCACGAGATCTACCAGGGCGAGGTCCGCTACGCCCGGGACGCCTTCGAAGGCCTGCGCCTCATGGACGCCCTGATCGCCGTCAAGCGGGGCGTCCCCGGAGCCGTACTCCCTCCGCTCAAGCAGCGGCGGGTCGCCAAGCAGGACACGGCCGTCCTCCAGGTCGCCGAGCCCGAGCCCGGCGGCCGCTCGGACGTCTCCGTCGACAACCCCGTGCCCACCCCGCCGTTCTGGGGCACCCGGGTCGTCAAGGGCATCCCGCTGAAGGACTACGCCTCCTGGCTCGACGAGGGCGCCCTCTTCAAGGGGCAGTGGGGCCTCAAGCAGAACCGGGCCGGTGACGGCCCCAGCTACGAGGAACTGGTCGAGACGGAGGGCCGCCCCCGGCTGCGCGGCTGGCTGGAGCGCCTGCACACGGAGAACCTCCTGGAAGCGGCCGTCGTCCACGGCTACTTCCCCTGTGTCTCCAAGGGCGACGACCTGATCCTCCTGGACGAGGCGGGCAACGAGCGGACCCGCTTCACCTTCCCCCGCCAGCGCCGGGGCCGCCGCCTCTGCCTCGCGGACTTCTTCCGCCCCGAGGAGTCCGGCGAGACCGATGTCGTCGGCCTCCAGGTCGTCACGGTCGGCTCGAAGATCGGCGAGGCCACCGCCGAGCTCTTCGCCTCCGACTCCTACCGCGACTACCTCGAACTCCACGGCCTCTCCGTACAGCTGGCCGAGGCCCTCGCCGAGTACTGGCACGCGCGCGTCCGGGCCGAGCTGGGCTTCGCGGGCGAGGACCCGGCCGACGTCCGGGACATGTTCGACCTGAAGTACCGGGGAGCCCGCTTCTCCCTCGGCTACGGCGCCTGCCCCGACCTGGAGGACCGCGCGAAGATCGCGGAGCTGCTGCGCCCCGAGCGGATCGGCGTGCACCTCTCGGAGGAGTTCCAGCTCCACCCGGAGCAGTCCACCGACGCCATCGTCATCCACCACCCCGAGGCGAAGTACTTCAACGCACGCTGACACGGGGCCGTGCGGGCGCGGACTCCCGACGGAGGCGCGCCCGCCGACCCCGGGACGGACGCGCACGGGTCGCTCCCGGGCCGGGTGTACGTGCGCCGACGCCCGGCCCGACGCCCGGCCCGACGCCCAGCCCGACGCACGCGGGACGGCTCCGGGCCGGGCGGGCCCACGCCGGTCCCGGGCCGGACGGGCACGAGCCGACTCCGGCCCGGCGCGCACGTACCGGCACGGGGTCGCGCGTCCGCGCGCCGACCCCCGGCCGCAGGCACCTCCACCGACCCCGGCCGGACGTACGCGCACCGGCCGGACGGGCCTGTCCGCACCTGCCGGACGGGCCTGTCCGCACCTGCCGGACGGTGACCGCCCGACCCTGGCCGGAATCAAATCCGCGCGCCTTCGGTGATCCGGACGTACACTGGTCGGTCCAGTGCAGGCCGGTCTCCCTCCCCGTACCGGGGAAGGGGGCCGGCCTTCTCGTCCCCCATGGAGGTGTGCCGGATGACCAGTACGGTCCCCGCTTCCCTTGTCCGTACCGACGGCAGCTCCGCCCTGCAGGCGGTCTTCCTCGACATGGACGGGACCCTCGTCGACACCGAGGGCTTCTGGTGGGACGCGGAGGTCGAGGTCTTCGCCGACCTCGGACACCGGCTGGACGAGGCCTGGCGGGACATCGTCGTCGGCGGTCCGATGACCCGCAGCGCGGGCTACCTCATCGAGTCCACCGGCGCCGACATCACCCTCGACGAGCTGACGGTCCTGCTCAACGAGAAGTTCGAGCAGCGCATCGCCCGCGGTGTCCCGCTGATGCCCGGCGCCGAGCGGCTGCTCGCCGAGCTGGCCCGGCACTCCATCCCGACCGCCCTGGTCTCCGCCTCGCACCGGCGGATCATCGACCGGGTCCTGCACTCCCTCGGCCACGACCGCTTCACGCTCACCGTCGCCGGGGACGAGGTCACCCGGACCAAGCCGCACCCCGAGCCGTATCTGACGGCCGCCAGGGGAGTGGGCGCGGACCCGGCGCTCTGCGCCGTCGTGGAGGACACGGCGACCGGTGTCGCGGCGGCCGAGGCGGCGGGCTGCCGGGTCGTGGCGGTGCCCTCCGTCGCCCCGATCGCCGCCTCTCCCGGCCGGGTCGTCGTCCGCTCCCTCGAAGAGGTCGACGTGCCGTTCCTGCGCACATTGATCACCAGGATCTGAGGATTCCCCCGCCTTCCCGGAGGAATGCCTTTTCCGCCGGGAAAGGGATCAGGCCATTCACCGAAAAGCCCCCTGGGTGACCTTGGTCACCCAGAGTGCTCGCCGGTGGGTGGCCTTCTTCTTGCCCCATACCCGGAACGCCCCGATATCGGTGCCCTCATGTGTCCCGATTCGATCACTGATGTCCGCATCCCCCGACGCATGACTATCGAATCCCACGCATTCATCATCACTCTGCGATTACCCCTCCGTACGGTCCAGAACCGCTTCCCGTACGGAAATGGCGACGCCGCCCACTAATCTTTCGCGAGTACTTCGCCGCATCACCACGCGCACCGGCGCACACCCGGGCCGCCGTGCGCGGGACCGATCGTGACAACGGCCCGGTCGTCCCCGCCCCGACCCGGCGGCCCCCGGCGAAGCCCGACCGCCGCACCCCGTGCCGGATGAGGAGATCGTCCCTGATGAACCGCAAGACCCTGGTGCTGCCGGCCGTGGCCGGAATGCTCGCCCCCCTCCTCACCGCCTGCGGCGGCACGGAGAAACAGGGCGCGATCGTCGTCGGCACCACGGACCAGTTCATCGCCACCGCGAACTCGCCCGCCCCGCTCGACCCGGCCTTCGCCTACGACACCGGCACCTGGAACATCCTGCGCCAGACCGTCCAGACCCTGCTGTACGTGCCCCGCGGCGGCGGCGAGCCCGTCCCCGAGGCCGCCGAGAGCTGCGGATTCTCCGACAGGGCCAGCGAGAGCTACCGCTGCACGCTCCGCCCCGGCCTCACCTTCGCCGACGGCACGCCCCTCACCGCCGAGGACGTGAAGTTCTCCGTCGACCGCGTCCTGAGGATCAAGTCGGACAACGGCACGGCCGCCCTCCTCTCGAACATCGACACCGTCGAGACCCAGGGCTCCGACCAGGTCGTCTTCCACCTCAAGGCGCCCGACGCCACCTTCCCGTACAAGCTCTCCACCCCGGTCGCGGGCATCCTCAGCAAGGACAAGTACGCCCCGGGCAAGCTCCGCGAGGGCTTCGACGTCGACGGCTCCGGCCCGTACACCGTGAAGACCGAGCGCGACGGCGGGAAGGCCACCCGCTTCGTCTTCACCAGGAACCCCGCCTACAAGGGCGACATCACCCCGCGCAACGACAAGGTCGAACTGCGCTCCTTCGCCGACGCGGGCGCCATGGGCAAGGCCCTGGAGAGCAAGGGCATCGACATGATGGCCCGCTCCCTCTCCCAGCGGCAGATCAAGGACCTCACCGAGAAGCCCCGGGAAGGCATCGAGCTGGTCGAGGTCCCCAGCCTGGAGATCCGCTACCTCGGCTTCGACACCAAGGCCCCCTCCGTCCGGGAGAAGGCCGTCCGCCAGGCCATGGCCGCCGTCATCGACCGGGGCGCCCTCGTCAACCTGGTCTACGGCCCCACCGCCGAACCGCTCTACTCGCTGATCCCCTCCAGCATCACCGGCCACGCCACCCCTTTCTACGACAAGTACGGCGAGCCCGACCGCGACCGCGCCGCAGAGATCCTCAAGGACGCGGGCGTGCGGACCCCGGTGAAGATCACCCTGAACTACACCACCGACCACTACGGCGCCGAGACCGCCCAGGAGTTCCAGACGCTCAGGAAGCAGCTCGTCGCCAGCGAACTCTTCGACGCCACCGTCAAGGGCGCCGAGTGGTCCACCTTCCGCCCCGCCCAGAAGCGCGGCGACTACGCCGTCTACGGACTCGGCTGGTTCCCGGACTACCCGGACCCGGACAACTACATCGCCCCGTTCCTCGGCCACGACAACTTCCTCAACACCCCGTACGTCAACAAGGTCGTCCGCGACCAGCTCATCCCGCGCTCGCGCCGCGAGGCCGACCGCCCCGCCGCGACCGAGGTCTACCAGCGGATCCAGAAGATCGTCGCCGAGGACGTCCCCGTCCTGCCGCTCTGGCAGGGCAAGCAGTACGTCGCCGCCCGCGACGACCTCAACGGAGTCGAGTACTCCCTCAGCACCTCCTCCGACCTGCTGCTCTGGGAGCTCGGCCGGGGCACCGTCTGACCCGCTCCGACAGGGCGCCCGCACCGGCGCCGGTCGACGGGGCGAGGACCCCCCCACCCGACTCTGCCCCACCCCGCCCGGCCTCCGGCCGGTACGACGAAGGGGGGCCCGGCACCCGCCGGACCCCCCTCCGCCACCACCGCTACTGGCCGTTCGCGCCGGGCCGCACCAGACCGCTCTCGTACGCGTACACCGCGGCCTGCACCCGGTCCCGCAGCCCCAGCTTCGTCAGCACATGCCCCACATGCGTCTTCACCGTCGTCTCGCTGACGAACAGATCCGCCGCGATCTCCGCGTTCGACAAGCCCCGCGCCACCAGCTTCAGGACCTCCACCTCACGGTCCGTCAGGGTGTTCAGCGTGTCCGGGACCTGCTCCTCGCCCGTCGGCAGATGCGCCGAGTACTTGTCCAGGAGCCGACGCGTGATCGACGGCGCCAGCATCGCCTCACCCGCCGCCACCACCCGGATCGCCTGCACCAGCTCGTTCGCCGGGGCGTCCTTCAGGAGGAAGCCGCTCGCCCCCGCCCGCAGCGCCTCCACCACGTACTCGTCCAGGTCGAAGGTCGTCAGGACCAGCACCTTCGCCGGACCGTCCCGCCCCGGACCGGTGATCTGCCGGGTCGCCTCCACCCCGTCCATCCGGGGCATCCGGATGTCCATGAGCACCACGTCCGGCTGGAGCGCCCGCACCTGGTCCTGCGCCTGGAGACCGTCCCCGGCCTCACCCACCACCGCGATGTCCTGCTCCGCCTCCAGAATCATCCGGAAGCCGGTGCGCAGCAGCGGCTGATCGTCGACCAAGAGGACGCGGATCGTCACAAGGGCTCCTTCAGGGGACTCTGCTCACGAGGACGCCGGGGCCACTAGACCACCGGCGGGGCCGGGTCCATTCTGCCCTGCCCCGATTCGCCCGACTCCGCCGGGCGCGCAGAAACGATCTTCAACGGATAGACCGGGGGAGTCCCCCCGAACTCCGGACACACCGCCCGGTGGTCGCACCAGCCGCACAGCTTCGTCGGACGCGCCCGCCAGTCACCCGACTCCGTCGCCGACGAGATCGCCTCCCACAGCGCCAGCACCTTCCGCTCCACCCGACGCAGATCCGCCTCCACCGGGTCGTACGTGAGCACCTCACCACTGCCCAGGTACACCAGCTGCAGACGGCGCGGGATCACCCCCCGCAGCCGCCACACCACCAGCGCGTAGAACGTCATCTGGAACAGCGCGCCGTCCCGGTACTCCGGCCGCGGCGCCTTCCCCGTCTTGTAGTCGACGATCCGCACCTCACCCGAGGGCGCCACGTCGATCCGGTCGATCACCCCGCGCAGCCGCAGCCCCGAATCCAGCTCCGTCTCCACGAACAGCTCGCGCTCGGCCGGCTCCAGACGCGTCGGGTCCTCCAGCGTGAACCACCGCTCGACCAGCCGCTCCGCCTCACCCAGCCACTCCGCGAGCCGCGTCCCGCCCAGATCCTCCGCGAACAGCTCGCCCAGCTCGGGCCTGGCCTCCAGGAGCCGGTCCCACTGCCGCGGCACCATCGCCCGCGCCCGCGGCGCCGTCCGGTCCACCGCCGGATCGTCGAAGAGCCGCTCCAGCACGGCGTGCACCAGCGTCCCCCGGGTCGCCGCCTCGCTCGGCCTCTCCGGCAGCCGGTCGATCACCCGGAACCGGTACAGCAGCGGACACTGCATGAAATCGCTCGCCCGCGACGGCGACAACGACATGGGTGCCCGGGGCTCCGGGGACACCTGCTCGCTCGTACTCATGACGAAGACCCTACGACCCGCCACCGACAACCGGCGGCATACCATCGACCTGGGACCCCGTCGCGCCTCATGATCGAACCGTGACGCACCGACGTGGTCACACCATGCGACGAAAGGAACCCGTGAACCAGGACGAGCCCAAGCCGCAGCGGACCGGAGAGCCCGGCGGAGGCATCCTCATGGGCCGCCCCTTCGGCGTGCCCGTCTACGTCGCCCCCAGCTGGTTCCTCGTCGCCGCCCTCATCACCTGGGTGTTCGGCGACCAGATCCAGCGCGTCCTGCCCGAACTCGGCGCCGCGCGCTATCTCGTCTCCCTCTTCTTCGCCATCGCCTTCTACGCCTCCGTGCTCGTCCACGAACTCGCGCACACCATCGCCGCGCTCCGCTTCAAGCTCCCCGTGCGCCGCATCCAGCTCCAGTTCTTCGGCGGCGTCTCCGAGATCGAGAAGGAGACCGAGACCCCCGGCCGCGAATTCGTCCTCGCCTTCGTCGGCCCCCTCCTCTCCCTCGTCCTCGCCGGTGTGTTCTACCTCTCCCTCTACGCCGTCGAGCCCGGCACCGTCCCCGGTGTCCTCGTCGCCGGACTGATGATCTCCAACCTGATCGTCGCGGTCTTCAACCTGCTCCCCGGCCTGCCCCTGGACGGCGGCCGGATGCTCCGCGCGGTCATCTGGAAGATCACCGGCAACGCCATGACCGGCACCGTCGCCGCCGCCTGGGTCGGCCGCGCCCTCGCCGTCCTCGTCCTCATCGGCCTGCCGCTGCTCACCCGCACCGGCTTCCTCGGCAACTCCACCGCCGACATCGGCGGCTTCGAGACCGTCACCGACGCCCTGCTCGCCGCGATCCTCGCCGCGATCATCTGGACCGGCGCGGGCAACAGCCTCCGCGTGGCCCGGCTGCGCGAACACCTCCCCGAGCTCCGCGCCCGCAGCCTCACCCGCCGCGCCATCCCCGTCGAACCCACCACCCCGCTCTCCGAGGCCCTCCGCCGCGCCAACGAGTCCGGCGCCCGCGCCCTCGTCGTCGTCGACGGCCACGGCGACCCCACCGGCATCGTCCGCGAGACCGCCATCGCCGCCGTCCCCGAGCACCGCCGCCCCTGGGTCGCCGTCAGCACCCTCACCCAGGACCTCGCCGACGGCATGAGGGTCCCCGCCGAACTCACCGGGCAGCCCCTCCTCGACCACCTCCGCGCCAGCCCCGCCACCGAGTACCTCGTCGTCGAGCAGACCGGCGAGATCTACGGAGTCCTCTCCACCACCGACGTCGAGCGGGCCTTCGTGCAGGCCATGGCGCGACCCTCCTCGTAACACCGGTACTCTGGTCGAATGTCTGAACCGACCGGTGCCGCCCGCCGTCGCGGCCCCTTCAAGGTCGGGGACCAGGTCCAGCTCACCGACCCCAAGGGACGCCACTACACGTTCACGCTCGAGGCCGGGAAGAACTTCCACACCCACAAGGGTTCCTTCCCCCACGACGAGCTGATCGGTGCTCCCGAGGGCAGTGTTGTCCGTACCACGGGAAACGTCGCCTACCTCGCGCTGCGCCCCCTGCTCCCCGACTACGTCCTGTCCATGCCCCGCGGCGCCGCCGTGGTCTACCCGAAGGACGCGGGGCAGATCCTCGCCTTCGCCGACATCTTCCCCGGCGCGCGCGTCGTCGAGGCGGGCGTGGGCTCCGGATCGCTCAGCAGCTTCCTGCTCCGCGCCATCGGAGACAGCGGCATGCTGCACTCCTACGAGCGCCGCGAGGACTTCGCCGAGATCGCGAAGGGCAACGTCGAGCGCTACTTCGGCGGCCCGCACCCCGCGTGGCAGCTGACCGTCGGCGACCTCCAGGACAACCTGTCCGACACCGAGGTCGACCGGGTCATCCTGGACATGCTCGCTCCCTGGGAGTGCCTGGAGGCCGTCTCCAAGGCGCTCGTCCCCGGCGGCATCCTCTGCTGCTACGTGGCGACCACCACCCAGCTCGCCCGCACCGTGGAGTCCATCCGCGAGTTCGGCTGCTACGCCGAGCCGCAGCCGTGGGAATCCATGATCCGCAACTGGCACGTCGAGGGCCTTGCCGTCCGCCCCGATCACCGCATGATCGGCCACACCGGCTTCCTCGTCACCGCCCGTCGCCTCGCGGACGGGGTCGAGCCCCCGATGCGCCGCCGCCGTCCCGCCAAGGGCGCCTACGGCGAGGACTACGAAGGCCCCAACAAGGGCTGACGTCCCGACATCCACGGCACGCCGCCGTCGAGTTCCCCGCCCCGCGCGCGGAGACCCGACGGCGGCGTCCTCACGTTCCGGCCCCTGAGCGGAACGGTCCCCGCCGGGCGGGAGACCGTCCCCGCCGGGCCCCACCCCGGATGTTCCGTCCCCCTGTGACGTGTGGCACGATGCCGGGAAACCGCCGCACACCCCCTCAGGAGACGTCTCGCGTGCAGCCCTCCGCCGCCCCGGACCTCGCGGACCTCGCCCACACCCGCGCCCGGCCGGCCCACTGGCTGGCCACCGCGACCGTGACCGCCGCGGTCGTCGCCCTCGCCGGACTGCTCCAGCCCGGTTCCGCCGGAGCGGGCACCGCCCCCGCGGCCCCGCGCCCGGCGCCCGCGCCGCAGGCCGCCGGAGTCTCCTACCCGCTGGAGTGCCGGGGCGCCGCCCACACCGTCGCCCGGCAGGCGTCCGGGGACCTCGACGGGGACGGCGACCCCGAGACCGTTGCGGTCGTGCACTGCGAAGCGGGCTCCGGCACCCCGCCGAGCGGCGTCTACGTCCTCACCCGGGGCAAGGGGGCGGGAGCACCCGCGCGCGTGGTGGCCACGCTCGTCGCGCCGGGACTGCACAAGAGCGTCGCCCGGCTCGCCGTACGCGACGGGGCTGTCCACGCCACCCTGCTCGGATACTCGTCCCTCGACGTCCCCAGCT
Organism: Streptomyces sp. NPDC101490; assembly: GCF_044767145.1. Lineage (NCBI taxonomy): Bacteria > Bacillati > Actinomycetota > Actinomycetes > Kitasatosporales > Streptomycetaceae > Streptomyces > Streptomyces sp. NPDC101490. Next base: position 191,599 of record NZ_JBIWNI010000012.1, on the reverse strand, counting down.
GCTGCCCCGACGAGGAGGAGCAGGTCAGCTGGCGCTGGAAGGGCGGCGCCTTCGTGCGCTCCGGACCGGCCGACGCGTACGGCGCCTGACCCTCACTCCGCGTCGGGGCCGTACACCTCGACCCGGTCCGTGACCCGGCGCACATGGATGCAGTCGCCGGGACACTCCTTCGCGGAGTCCACCACGTCCTGGAGCAGGGTCAGCGGCACCGGGGTGGTGGCGCCCACGTCCTGGAGCAGTTCGTCGTCCGCGCTCTTCACATAAGCGAGCCCGTCGATGTCCAGCTCGAAGACCTCGGGAGCGTACTGCGCACAGATCCCGTCCCCGGTGCACAGGTCCTGGTCGATCCAGACCTCCAGCGCCTCCTCGGCGTCCGTGGACGGAACCTCGTGCTGCACGGTCATATCTCCTGCCGTTTCTGCTTCGCGTTCTGCTTCTCGCGGGTAAGTCGGGCCGACCCGGAAGGGTGTTGACCTACGACGACGATACAACCGCCCGCTTTCAAGCCGCGAAGGGTGGGTATTCCCCTGGCGAGAGGGGAAGCGCAAGGGTGAAGATCGGACACTCCTCAGAGTCTTTTTGATCTAGGGGTTTCAATCACCACCCACGCAGGTAGGGTCAGGAAGCGTCCAGCTCCCCTTGGAGGAGGTGAGGACCGTGGCAGCCCACGACGACGACATCAACCGCGGCATCCGGCCGGGGCGGGGGTCTGAGGACCCCGCCGGCCAGGTTGCCTATCTCGAGCAGGAAATCGCCGTCCTGCGCCGCAAGCTCGCCGACTCTCCGCGTCATACGAGGATTCTCGAAGAGCGGATCGTCGAGCTGCAGACGAGTCTGGCCGGTGTGTCCGCGCAGAACGAACGACTCGCGAACACGCTTCGTGAGGCCCGCGACCAGATCGTGGCCCTCAAGGAGGAGGTCGACCGGCTCGCACAGCCGCCGGCCGGATTCGGTGTCTTCCTGCAGGCCAATGAGGACGGCACGTGCGACATCTTCACCGGGGGCCGCAAGCTCCGGGTGAACGTCAGCCCGAGCATCGAGCTCGATGAGCTCAGGCGCGGCCAGGAAGTCATGCTCAACGAGGCGCTCAACGTGGTCGAGGCCATGCAGTTCGAGCGTGCCGGGGACATCGTCACCCTCAAGGAAGTCCTTGAGGACGGCGAGCGGGCCCTGGTGGTGGGGCACACCGACGAGGAGCGGGTGGTGAGGCTCGCCGAGCCTCTGCTGGACGTCACCATCCGCCCCGGCGACGCCCTGCTGCTCGACTCCAGGTCCGGCTACGTCTACGAGGTGGTCCCCAAGAGCGAGGTCGAAGAGCTCGTTCTGGAAGAGGTCCCGGACGTCGACTACGAGAAGATCGGCGGCCTGGGCAACCAGATCGAGCTGATCCGCGACGCGGTCGAGCTGCCCTACCTCCACCCGGACCTCTTCAAGGAGCACGAACTGCGGCCGCCGAAGGGCATCCTGCTCTACGGACCGCCCGGCTGCGGCAAGACGCTGATCGCGAAGGCCGTGGCCAACTCCCTGGCCAAGAAGGTCGCCGAGGTGACCGGACAGCCCGCGGGGAAGTCGTACTTCCTCAACATCAAGGGACCCGAGCTCCTCAACAAGTACGTCGGCGAGACCGAGCGGCACATCCGCCTGGTCTTCCAGCGTGCCCGGGAGAAGGCGAGCGAGGGCACCCCCGTCATCGTCTTCTTCGACGAGATGGAATCGCTCTTCCGGACCCGTGGCTCCGGTGTCAGCTCGGACGTGGAGAACACCATCGTCCCGCAGCTGCTCGCCGAGATCGACGGCGTGGAGGGCCTGGAGAACGTCATCGTCATCGGCGCCTCCAACCGCGAGGACATGATCGACCCCGCGATCCTGCGGCCCGGCCGTCTCGACGTCAAGATCAAGATCGAGCGTCCGGACGCGGAGGCGGCGAAGGACATCTTCGCCAAGTACCTGACGGCCTCCCTGCCGCTCCACCCGGACGACATCTCCGAGCACAGCGGCTCGAAGGCGGCCGCCGCCCACGGAATGATCCAGTCCGTCGTGGAGCAGATGTACGCGGAATCCGAGGAGAACCGCTTCCTCGAAGTCACGTACGCCAACGGCGACAAGGAAGTCCTGTACTTCAAGGACTTCAACTCCGGCGCGATGATCCAGAACATCGTCGACCGGGCCAAGAAGATGGCCATCAAGGCCTTCCTCGACCACAACCAGAAGGGCATCCGGGTCTCCCACCTCCTCCAGGCGTGCGTGGACGAGTTCAAGGAGAACGAGGACCTGCCCAACACCACCAACCCCGACGACTGGGCCCGGATCTCCGGAAAGAAGGGAGAGCGGATCGTGTACATCCGCACTCTCGTCACCGGAAAGCAGGGCGCGGACACCGGACGCTCCATCGACACGGTGGCCAATACCGGCCAGTACCTGTAGAACGCCCACCGGCTGCGGATGTCCGGAAACCGGGCATCCGCAGCCGTCGCATTTCCCCTCCGGCAATTCCCGCCGGTCCGGAAAACACCGCAAGTGATCTCCACACAGGCGCGGAGCCGTTCTAGGCTCTTCGGTGAAGCCGAGCCGCGCACAGTGAGCGCCGCCGGGCAAGGAGGGCCGCATGACCGTACGGCGAGTGATGGGCATCGAGACGGAGTACGGGATCTCCGTCCCGGGACACCCGAACGCCAATGCCATGCTCACCTCGTCCCAGATCGTCAACGCCTACGCGGCGGCGATGCACCGGGCGCGCCGCGCCCGCTGGGACTTCGAGGAGGAGAACCCGCTGCGGGACGCCCGCGGCTTCGACCTCGCCCGCGAGGTGGCCGACTCCAGCCAGCTCACCGACGAGGACATCGGCCTGGCCAATGTGATCCTCACCAACGGGGCCCGGCTCTACGTCGACCACGCCCACCCCGAGTACAGCTCGCCCGAGGTCACCAACCCGCGCGACGCCGTCCTCTGGGACAAGGCGGGCGAGCGGATCATGGCCGAGGCCGCCGAGCGCGCCGCGCAGCTCCCCGGCGCCCAGCCGATCCACCTGTACAAGAACAACACCGACAACAAGGGCGCCTCGTACGGCACGCACGAGAACTACCTGATGAAGCGGGAGACCCCCTTCTCGGACATCGTGCGCCACCTCACCCCCTTCTTCGTCTCCCGCCAGGTGGTGACCGGCGCGGGCCGGGTCGGCATCGGCCAGGACGGCCGGGAGGACGGCTTCCAGATCAGCCAGCGCGCCGACTACTTCGAGGTCGAGGTGGGGCTGGAGACCACCCTGAAGCGGCCCATCATCAACACCCGGGACGAGCCGCACGCCGACGCGGAGAGATACCGCCGCCTGCACGTGATCATCGGCGACGCGAACCTCTCGGAGATCTCGACGTACCTGAAGCTCGGCACCACGGCGCTGGTCCTGTCGATGATCGAGGACGGGTTCATCACCGTGGACCTCGCCGTCGACCAGCCCGTACGCACCCTCCACCAGGTCTCGCACGATCCGTCGCTCCAGTACCTGGTCACGCTCCGCAGCGGCCGGACGCTCACCGCCGTACAGCTTCAGATGGAGTACTTCGAGCTGGCCAGGAAGTACGTGGACGAGCGGTACGGTTCGGACGCCGACGAGCAGACCAAGGACGTCCTGACCCGCTGGGAGGACACGCTCAACCGGCTGGAGAACGACCCGATGAGCCTGGCGGGCGAGCTGGACTGGATCGCCAAGCGGGAGCTCATGGAGGGCTACCGGCGCCGGGACGGCCTGGACTGGGACGCGGCCCGGCTGCATCTGGTCGACCTCCAGTACGCGGACGTGCGTCCCGAGAAGGGCCTGTACAACCGTCTGGCGGCCCGGGGGCGGATGAAGCGGCTCCTGGACGAGACCGAGGTGGAGCGGGCGGAGACGGCGCCTCCGGAGGACACCAGGGCCTACTTCCGGGGCCGCTGCCTGGCGCAGTACGCCGATGACGTCGCCGCGGCCTCCTGGGACTCGGTGATCTTCGACCTGCCCGGCCGGGACTCGCTCCAGCGCGTGCCGACCCTGGAGCCGCTGCGCGGCACCAAGGCCCATGTGAAATCGCTCCTGGACCGCTGCCGGACCGCTGAGGAACTGGTCCGCGTGCTGTCGGGCGGATGATCGGGAGCCGGAATCGGGCCTGAAAGGACCCGGTCCTGGGAATCATGGAAGCAGTGCCCGGACGTTGTGGAAACTGCGGGGCCGATGTCGGACCCGCCCTATAGGGTCTGATCTTGAAGGACTCGACCGAGCGGGCCGATTCGAGCGGGGTGAGGGATATGGCGACCAAGGACACCGGCGGCGGACAGCAGAAGGCGACGCGTTCCACGGAGGAGGCCGAGGAGACCACCACGGAGGTGAGCTCCGACCTCCAGGAGCGCCAGGAGAAGCTCAGCGACGACGTGGACTCCGTCCTGGACGAGATCGACGACGTCCTCGAGGAGAACGCCGAGGACTTCGTCCGGAGCTTCGTGCAGAAGGGCGGCGAGTAGCCGCTCCACGCGCCTTGTGGTCCTCCGTCCCCGGAGCCGCGGTGAAAGCCGTGGCTCCGGGGACGGATGACAAGCGGTGGCACGGGTAAGGTCCGTGCACAGCAATCAAGATCGGCCGGCGCACTCACACGGCGGGCCGACTCTCCCACCCGGAAGGAATCGCGTGGAAGCCAATTCTCGTACCACCGGGCGTCTGCCGGCGGCCTTCCTGACGCCGGGCTCGTCCTCGTTCATCGACTTTCTGGCGGACCACTCGCCGGAGCTGCTGCCGGGCGGCAGGAAGCTCCCGGAGGGGATCGTCGAGGCCCCGCACGGGACGACCATCGTGGCGGCCACGTTCGCCGGTGGTGTGGTGCTCGCCGGTGACCGCCGGGCCACCATGGGCAACATGATCGCGCAGCGGGACATCGAGAAGGTGTTCCCGGCCGACGAGTTCTCCGCCGTCGGCATCGCCGGCACCGCCGGTCTCGCCGTGGAGATGGTCAAGCTGTTCCAGCTGGAGCTGGAGCACTTCGAGAAGGTGGAGGGCGTCACGCTCTCCCTGGAGGGCAAGGCGAACCGTCTCTCCACCATGATCCGGGGCAATCTGGGCATGGCCATGCAGGGGCTCGCCGTCGTCCCGCTCTTCGCGGGCTGGGACGAGGCCAAGGAGAAGGGCCGGATCTTCTCCTACGACGTCACCGGCGGCCGTTCCGAGGAACACGGGTACGCCGCGACCGGCTCCGGTTCGATCTTCGCCCGCGGGTCGATGAAGAAGCTCTACCGCTCCGACCTGACCGAGGAGCAGGCCACCACCCTGGTCGTGCAGGCGCTCTACGACGCGGCGGACGACGACTCGGCGACCGGCGGTCCCGACCTCGCGCGCGGGATCTTCCCCATCGTCACGGTCATCACGGAGGACGGATACCGCAGGCTCACCGAGCCGGAGTCCTCGGCACTGGCCCGGTCGGTCACCGAGCGGCGCCTGGAGCAGCCCGACGGGCCGCGCGCCGCCCTGCTCTGACCACCCGCCGCCCGACAGCAGCCCAGAAGAAAGGGACGGACCGCCGGTGTCCACTCCGTTCTACGTCTCACCCCAGCAGGCCATGGCCGACCGGGCGGAGTACGCCCGCAAGGGCATCGCCCGAGGCCGCAGCCTGGTCGTCCTCCAGTACACCGACGGGATCGTCTTCGTCGGCGAGAACCCGTCGCGCGCGCTGCACAAGTTCAGCGAGATCTACGACCGGATCGGCTTCGCGGCCGCCGGCAAGTACAACGAGTACGAGAACCTCCGGATCGGCGGCGTCCGCTACGCCGACCTGCGGGGCTACACCTACGACCGGGACGACGTGACCGCGCGCGGCCTGGCCAACGTCTACGCCCAGACGCTGGGGACGATCTTCTCCAGCGCGGGGGAGAAGCCGTACGAGGTGGAGCTGGTCGTCGCCGAGGTCGGCGCCGAGCCGGACGGGGACCAGATCTACCGGCTCCCGCACGACGGCTCGATCGTGGACGAGCACGGTTCGGTCGCCGTCGGCGGCAACGCGGAGCAGATCAGCACCTTCCTGGACCAGCGGCACCGGGACGGGATGTCGCTGGCCGAGGCCCTGAAGCTGGCCGTGCAGGCGCTGTCCCGCGACACCAACGGCACGGAGCGGGAGATTCCCGCCGAGCGCCTGGAGGTGGCGGTCCTGGACCGCACGCGCCCGCAGCAGCGCAAGTTCAAGCGGATCGTCGGCCGTCAGCTGAGCCGTCTCCTGGAGGCGGACAACGCGGCGGCGACGAAGACGGACGAGCCCTCGGACGAGGCTCCCGAGGAGTAGACGCTCCCCTTCGGAGGGCCCCGGTGCGCCTGTGCGGACCGGGGCCCTCCGGCGCGCCCGGCCCGTCGCTGGAGCCGTGCCGTGCTCCTTCCGGCCGCCGGGAGCCCGCTCGGACGTCCGGTGGCCGAGGCGCTCAGAGAGCCGGTGCGGGCCCCGAGGAGCCGCGCGGGACCAGGGAGACCGGCAGGAGGTCGGGACGGGCCGGTTCGCCCGCCAGGACGGCGAGGAGGGCCGTCATGCCCCGCTCCCCGATGTGCTCGGCGGGCAGCCCCACGGTGGTCAGCTCGGGCTCGACGGCGGTGGCCAGGGCCAGATCGTCGAAGCCGGTGACCGAGACGTCCTCGGGGACGCGCAGCCCCAGCCGCCGCAGGGCCTTGCAGGCTCCGGCGGCCAGGATGTCGTCGTCGCAGACCAGGGCGGTGGGCCGGGGTCCGGGACCGTCGAAGGCACGCTCGACGGCGGCCATCGCGCCGTGCACGTCGAGCGGGGCGCGGACGGTCCGCACCGACACGTCCGCGAGGCACTCCGCGAGCGCGGCGGCGCGGACGTCGAAGGTCCACGACGGCACGGCCGAGGCGAGGTGGGTGAAGCGCCGGTGGCCGAGGGCCAGCAGGTGCGCGGTGACCTGGCGCATCCCGTCGGCGACGTCCAGGTTGACGTGGGCGGCGGCAGCGGCGTCCGCCGGGTCGCTGTCGAGCATCACCAGGGGCAGGTCGGTGCCCCGGAAGGCCTTGAGGGCGTCTGTGGCCATGGACGAGGCGATGACGCCGTCGAGGGCGGCGCGGGCCGAGGCGAAGGGGTCCCTCGCGGGGCCGACGCCGTCGGGGGAGGGGTACAGGACCACGCCGAAGCCGTGCCGGGCGGCGACGGTCGCGGCCCCGGTGTAGACCCGGGCGAAGAACTCGTTGGTGAGGGCGGGGACCACCAGCAGGGCCGTACGCGTGCGGCCCAGCCGCAGATTGCGGGCGGCGAGGTTGGGCCGGTAGCCGAGGGTTCTGGCGGCCTCCCGCACCGATGCGGCGGTGCGCTCCGAGACCCGGCCGCGCCACTTGTCGCCGAGCACCAGGGAGACGGTGGCCTGCGAGACGCCCGCGGTCCGTGCCACGTCCCGGCTGGTGGGGCGGGCGCCGCCGAACGGCTCCGGGGTCTGCGGCTCCGGGATCTGCACACAAGCCTCCGCGTCGGACGTGCCGGGTCCCGGGAGGACCCGGCCCGGTCGCGGGGTGGACCCCCGTACAGCCGACATGGTACGTATGACGTCGGACGTTATACGTAAAACCTCGGAGGGATCCGGGGCGAGGGGAGACCACATGGCCACCGAGGCCACGCCACGGGGCGGCTATCTCGACATACTCCGGGCGCCCCACGCGGCCCGGCTGCTGGCCGGCACGCTCGTGGGGCGCCTGCCCAACGGCGTCGGCCCCATCGCCCTCACGCTCTTCGTCCGCGACCAGGGCGGCAGCTACACCCTGGCCGGCGGCCTCATCGCCGCCTACGGCGTCGCCACCGCCGTCGGCCAGCCCCTCCTCGGCCGCGCCGTCGACCTCAAGGGCCAGCCCCGGGTGCAACTGCCCGCCGCCGTCCTGTCCGCCCTCGGCATGGTCCTGCTGGCCCTCACCGGCATCGGGAACCTGCCCCTCGCCTACGTCGCCGTCGTCGTCGCCGGGCTCTTCACCCCGCCCCTGGAGGGCGGACTGCGCGCCCTGTGGCCGAGCGTCCTGGGCCGCGAGGACCGGGTCCACCGGGCGTACGCCCTGGACGCGGTCGCCCAGGAACTCATGTTCACCGTCGGCCCGCTGCTCCTGACCCTGCTGGTCTCCCTGTGGTCGCCCGCCGCCGCCCTCCTCGTCGTCAACGCCCTGGGCGTCCTCGGCGCCCTCGTCGTGGTCCTCTCCGAGCCCTCCAGGACCTGGCGCTCCGGGACCCGCGAGGCCCACTGGCTGGGCGCCCTGCGCTCCCCGGGCCTGCTGGCCCTCCTCGGCTCCTTCTTCTTCGTCGGGCTCGCCCTCGGCTCCATCACCGTCTCCGCCGTCGCCTACGCGGACGACCGGGGCACCCCGTCCGTCTACGGCTGGCTGATGGCCGCCCTCGGACTCGGGGCGCTCCTCGGCGGCGTCGCCTACGGAGCCCGCCAGTGGGCCGGGACGCCCGAGCGGCGGCTGCGCGTGCTCGTCCTGCTCCTCGCGGTCTGCTACCTGCCGCTGGCGCTCACGCCGGGCCCGGTCGCCATGGCGGGCCTCTCGGTGCTCTCCGGCGTCTTCCTCGCCCCGGTGCTGGCCTGCGCGTTCATCGTGGTCGACCGGCACGCCCCGCGCGGCACCGTCACCGAGGCCTTCTCCTGGCTCGTCACCACCTTCGGCGTCGGCTCGGCCCTGGGTTCGGCCGCGGCCGGACCCGTCGTCGAACTCGCCGGAACGGCGAGCGGGTTCGCCGTCGCCGGAGCGGGCGGTCTCGCCGCCCTCCTGGTCCTCCTCGCCACCGGCCGGGTCCTCGGCGCCGCCACGGTGCCCCCGGTCACCGCCGACACCCCCGGGGACGAGGGACGACACGCCGTGACGGCGGGCGCCCCCGCCTCCGTACACACCGAAAAGAACACGCACTGATCAGAAAATGATCGAAACGGGAACCTCCAACCCGGTTTCAGCACACCTCCTCAGGCGTAATGTTCAGACATGGACCGCCGCATTTTCGGGCTGGAGAACGAGTACGGCGTCACGTGCACGTTCAGGGGACAGCGCCGACTGTCACCTGACGAAGTGGCGCGCTACCTCTTCCGCCGTGTCGTGTCATGGGGCCGCAGCAGCAATGTCTTCCTGCGGAACGGCGCCCGCCTGTACCTGGACGTGGGATCGCATCCGGAATACGCAACGCCGGAATGCGACAACGTGACCGAACTGGTCACTCACGACAAGGCGGGCGAGCGCATTCTCGAGGGTCTGCTCGTCGACGCCGAACGCCGCCTGCACGAGGAGGGAATCGCGGGCGACGTCTACCTCTTCAAGAACAACACGGACTCGGCCGGAAACTCCTACGGCTGCCACGAGAACTATCTCGTCGCCCGCCACGGGGAGTTCTCCCGGCTCGCGGACATCCTCATTCCGTTCCTCGTCACCCGGCAGCTGATCTGCGGCGCGGGAAAGGTCCTCCAGACCCCCCGTGGCGCGGTGTTCTGCGTCTCCCAGCGCGCCGAGCACATCTGGGAGGGCGTCAGCTCCGCCACCACCCGCTCACGGCCCATCATCAACACACGGGACGAGCCGCACGCCGACGCCGAGCGCTACCGCAGGCTGCACGTCATCGTCGGCGACTCCAACATGTCCGAGACGACCATGCTGCTCAAGGTCGGCGCCACCGACCTGGTGCTGCGCATGATCGAGGCGGGCACCGTGATGCGCGACCTGACCCTGGAGAACCCGATCCGGGCCATCCGCGAGGTCAGCCACGACATCACCGGACAGCGCAAGGTCAGGCTCGCCAGCGGCCGCGAGGCCTCCGCCCTGGAGGTGCAGCGCGAGTACTACGACAAGGCCGTCGACTTCGTGGACCGCCGGGGCATCCGCTCCGGCACCGTCGCCCAGGTCCTGGAACTGTGGGGCCGTACGCTCGACGCGATCGAGAGCGAGCGGCTCGACAGGATCGAGACCGAGATCGACTGGGTCATGAAGCACCGGCTCATCGAGCGCTACCGGGCCAAGCACAACATGACCATGTCGAACCCGAGGGTCGCCCAGATAGACCTCGCCTACCACGACATCCACCGCCGCCGCGGGCTGTACTACCTGCTGCAGAAGAACGGGCAGGCGGCCCGTATCTGCAACGACATGAAGATCTTCGAGGGCAAGTCGGTGCCCCCGCAGACCACCCGGGCCCGGCTCCGCGGCGACTTCATCCGCCGCGCCCAGGAGCAGCGGAGGGACTTCACCGTCGACTGGGTCCACCTCAAGCTCAACGACCAGGCACAGCGCACCGTGCTCTGCAAGGACCCGTTCCGCTCCGTCGACGACCGGGTCGAAAAGCTGATCGCCGGAATGTAGGCACCTCGTACGTCCGACCGGGCCCCGCGCCATCGGCGTGCGGGGCCCTCGTCGCGCCCGCACGGTCCCCTAGAGTGTCGGCACAACTACTGTGCCGTCTGAGATCTGAGGAACACGTGCGCCGACTTGCCGGCCTTCTCGTCGTCCCGCTGCTGCTGCTCTCGACAGCGGCCTGCGGCAGCGACGACAAGGGCTCCGATTCCGCTTCGATGAAGAACGGACTGCCCGCCATCACCGCCGGGCAGAAGTTCGGGGAGAAGCCCACACTCGCCAAGGGCGAGGGAGACCCGCCCAAGGAACTCAAGGTTGAGGTCGTCAGCGAGGGCAAGGGTCCGGTGACGAAGAAGGGCGACGCGCTCCAGGTGAACTACCTGGGCCAGTCCTGGGACTCCACCAAGCCCTTCGACAACAGCTTCGACCGGGGCCAGCCCTTCGACGTGACCCTCGGCGCCGGCCAGGTCATCAAGGGCTGGGACCAGGGCCTCGAAGGCCAGAAGGTCGGCAGCCGCGTCGAGATCGGCATCCCGCCGGAGCTCGGCTACGGAGCCCAGGGCCAGGGCGACATCAAGCCCAACGCCACCCTCGTCTTCGTCGTGGACATCCTGAAGGCCGTCACCATCCCGAAGTCCGCCTCCGGCACCTCGGTCGCCCAGGACGACAAGAACCTGCCCAAGGTCGGTACCAACACCGACGGCAAGGCACCCACGGTGACCGTCCCCAAGACCGACCCGCCCACCAAGCTCGTCTCGAACTACATCATCGAGTCCAGCGGTGAGACCGTGAAGGCCACCGACACCGTCGTGGCCAGCTACGTCGCCACCCTCTGGAAGGACGGCAAGGTCTTCGACTCCACCTACACCGCGGGCAAGCCCGCGAACTTCCCGCTCCCGCAGCTCACGCTGAAGGGCCTCAAGGACGGTCTCGTCGGCAAGAAGGTCGGCAGCCGCGTCCTCATCGTCGCCCCGCCGTCCGAGGCCTTCGGCGACGAGGAGAAGCAGGGCATCCCGAAGAACTCCACCCTGGTGTTCGCCGTGGACATCCTGACGAAGATGTAAGACTGTCCCGATCGCGTAGTTCATCAGTATGAGGAGCAGTTCAGTGAGCATCGAGAAGCCCGAGATCGACTTCCCGGGCGGCGAGCCGCCGAAGGACCTGGAGATCAAGGACGTCTGGGAGGGCGACGGCGAGCTCGCCGAGGCCGGCGACTTCGTCAAGGTCCACTACGTCGGTGTCTCCTTCGACTCCGGCGAGGAGTTCGACGCCTCCTAGAACCGGGGCGCCCCGCTCGACTTCAACCTCGGCGCCGGCCAGGTCATCCAGGGCTGGGACAAGGGCGTGCAGGGCATGCGGGTCGGCGGCCGCCGCCAGCTCGTCATCCCCGCGCACCTCGCCTACGGCGACCGGGGCGCGGGCGGCAAGATCGCCCCGGGCGAGACGCTGATTTTCGTCTGCGACCTCGTGGGCGTCACCAAGCGCTGACCCGACGCCGGGCCGGGCACCGTACCGGCCCGTCACGGTCCTCCGAGGGCCCCCGCCGCAACCGGCGGGGGCCCTCGGCTTTGGTGCCCGACACCCCGGGGCGGTACGGTCGGACGTCGGAACGGGATCGGGCGGAAGAGGTGCAGGGCTTCGATGGCGATTGCCAAGTCCGAGCGGCTGATGAATCTCGCGCTGTGTCTGCTCGGGACGCGCCGCCCCCTCAGCAAGCGGGAGCTCCGCGGCTCCATCGAGGCCTACCTCGAAGCGAGCGGCGACGAAGCCTTCAACCGCATGTTCGAGCGTGACAAGGACGACCTCCGCGAGCTCGGCCTCGTCATCGAGACCGTCGAGAACCTGGAGGGCGAGACCGGCTACCTCGCCCGCCGGGACTCCAACCGGCTGCCGCCCATCACCCTCGACGCCGAGGAGGCCGCCGCGCTCGGCCTCGCCGCCAAGGTCTGGCAGCAGGCCCGCCTCGCCGGAGCCGCCAGCGGCGCCCTCCAGAAGCTCCGCGCCGCGGGAATGCCCGAGGCCGGGGACTCGTACGACACCCAGCCCAGCGCCCTCGAACCGCGCATCCCGGTCCACGAGACGGCCTTCGAACCGCTCATGCTGGCCTGCCGCGACCGGCGCCCCGTCGTCTTCGACTACCACAAGGCCAACTCCGCCCGACCCGAGAGCCGCCAGGTCGAACCCTGGACCCTCGAATGCTGGCGCGGCCACTGGTACCTGGCCGGCTGGGACCGCGAGCGCCGCGCCGAGCGAGTCTTCCGCCTCTCCCGCATCACCGGCAAGGTCCGCTCCCGGGCCGGTGCCTTCACCGCGCCCGTGCCCGACGTCGTCACCGTCCGCGAGACCGTGGAGAGCTGGGCGGGCGAGACCGCCACCCGCTCGGCCCGCATCCGGCTCCGCACCGGCTGCGGCTATCCGCTGCGCGCCCGCGCCCAGTCCCTCCACGAGGGCACCGACGGCTGGGACGAACTGGAGATCCCGTACGGGCACGGTCTCGACGCCTGGCTCGTCGAGTTCGGTCCCGACGTCGTCGTACTGGAACCGGCCGACCTGCGGGCCGACGTGGTGGACCGGCTGCGCGCCGTGGCCAAGGGCTGAGGGGAAGACGTACCGCATGGCTGCCAACGCGATCGACCAGACGAGGCGGATGCTCTCGCTCGTCACCTACCTCCGCGAGCGACCCGGGGCGCACGTCGCCGACGTCGCCCGTGCCTTCGGGATCACCGAGGACGAGCTCATCTCCGACCTGGACGTGCTGCCCATGTGCGGCACCAGCTTCCGCGGCGGGGACCTCCTCGACATCGACACCGACGGCGACCGGATCTGGTGGCACAACCCGGACGACGTCGCCGCGCCCCTGCGGCTCGCCGCCGACGAGGCCACCGCCCTCCTGGTCGCCGCCCGCGCCGTCGCCACCCTGCCGGGGCTCCGCGAGAGCGACCGGGAGGCCCTGCTGCGCGCCACCGCCAAGCTGGAGACCGCCGCGGGCGAGGCCGCCGGTGCCAGCTCCCGGCTCTCGGTGACCTTCGAGTCCGAGGGCGGGGTCTTCGCCGAGGTGGACCGGGCGATCTCCGAGCGCCGCCGCCTCTGGGTGCGCTACTACTCGCCCGCCCGCGACGAACTGACCGAGCGCGAGGTCGACCCGATCCGCCTCTTCGCCGTCGGCCACACCTACATGGAGGCGTGGTGCAGGCTCTCCGAGGCGCGCCGCACCTTCCGTCTCGACCGGGTGGCCGAGATCCGCATCCTCGACGAGCACGCGGCGCCGCCGGAGCTGGAACTGCGGGACCTGTCCGCCGCTCTCGTCCAGCCGTCGCCCGACGACCCCGAGGTCGTCGTCGAGGTCGGACCCGGTGGCCGCTGGGTCGCCGAGTACTACCCGCACGACCTGTCCGAGGAACTGCCCGACGGCGGGATGCGGGTCACCCTGCGGACGCCCGACCCGGCCTCGCTGCGCAGGCTCGCGCTCCGGCTGGGCAGCGACGGCCGGATCGTCGCCCCGCCGGAACTGGCCGAAAGTGCCCGCTCGGCGGCGTCGGCCGCGCTCGCCGCGTACGGGAACGAGTGACATTCCCGGCCCGGGAGACGCAGTAACCGATGTGACGGGAGTCAACGTACAGGGTGCGTGAAACCGGGAACGCGCCTACACGGTGCGCGAAACCCCCAGCACGCACGCGCGTGAACCGGCACGACGTACGCACGCACCCACCCGTGAACCGGAACCACGCACCTGAGCGGTGCGAGAGCACGGTGGCCGAGAGACGAGGGAGACGTCCATGACGCACGGCATGACGGCGACAGTGGGCCCGGTCCTCTTCAAGGCCGCCTGCCCCGACTGCCGCTCCCGCTTCGAGCTCGCCGCGAGCGCCATCCGGCTCGCCATCGGCGCGAGCCGCCGCACCACCTTCTACTCCTTCACCTGCCCCGAATGCGGCAGCCCGGTCCGCAAACCGGCCGGGGAACGCATCGTCGAACTCCTCACCGGCGGCGGAGTCCGCACCCTGCGCCTCCACACCGGAGTCTGAGCGTCCCACCGGGCTGCGCCGCTCCCGCCGGGTGGTCCGGCGGGCTCTGTGTCCCCTGGGTCGTCGCGGTCCGCCGGGCCGCACCATCGCACCGGGCTCCGCACCGGGCCGCACCCAGCTCCACACCGGGCCGGTCCGTCGGCCGTACCGTCGGCGTCTAGGCTCATCACATGTTCTGGCCCATGCTCGCCATCGCCCTCGGATTCCTCGGCCTCGTCGTCCTCGGCGTCCTCGCCGTCCGGGTCTTCCTGGAGGTCCAGCGCCTAGGCCGCCAAGTGGCGCACACCACGGAACGGATCACCAGGGCCGCCGAGGAACTGGAGACCGCCGCCGTCGGACTCGCCCGAACCGGCGAATCCCTGCGCTGAGCCCGTGCCGTACGCTGCACGAAGAAGCCCCGCACCGGGCTCGCGGGCCGCAATCGGGAGTATGCACGGGCATTGCCTCGCGTTTACTCCTGCGGGTTACGATCGCAGGCAGCGCGGTGGCCGGACGCATGTCCGACCCGCCGGGCCCCGCAACTCCATGTCGCCTCGGTGAAGAAGGTAAACAGCTATGGGTAGGCTCGGCCCCACCGAGATCATTCTCATCCTCGTCGTCGTCATCCTGCTGTTCGGCGCCAAGAAGCTTCCGGACATGGCCCGCTCGCTGGGCAAGTCGGCCCGCATCCTCAAGAGCGAGGCCAAGGCCATGAAGTCGGACGACCAGCAGAGCGCCCCCGCCGACCCGTCGCAGGCCGCGACCGGGACGACCGCCCCCGCCCAGGACCAGAGCGCCCCGCGCACCATCCAGGCCGCCCCCGGCGACGTGACCAGCGCACGTCCCGTGGCCGAGCCGTCGGACACCACCAAGCGCTGACCCGGTCCGCCGCGGCCGCCGCACCGTGCGGCGGCTGCCGCACGAGATGAGGACGTGGGTTGCTCAAGTCTGCCCGCAAGCAGGAGAAGGATCCCGAGGGCCGGATGCCCCTCGTGGAACACCTGCGCGAACTCCGCAACCGCCTGGCGAAGGGCCTTCTCGCCATCGCAGCGGTGACGATCGTCGCCCTCGTGTACAGCGAGGAGCTGATGCAGTTCCTGACGAAAACCGTGCCCAAATGCGCGGAGGGCGTCACCAGCAACGGCGGAAACTGCGCGATCGTCTCCTTCAACACGCTGATGGCCCCCTTCAGCACGACGATCCAGCTGTCCCTGACGACCGGTCTCGTCGTCGCCAGTCCCGTCTGGCTCTACCAGCTGTGGGCCTTCATCGCACCGGGCCTGCACAAGAACGAGAAGAAGTACACGTACGCCTTCGTCGCCGCCGCCGTACCGCTCTTCTCCGCCGGCGCCTACCTCGCGTACCTCATCCTCCCCATCAGCGTGAAGGTGCTCATCAGCCTCACGCCCGAGGGGTCCGCGAACATCCTCTCGCTCGGTGACGTCCTCGACTTCACCCTGCGCATGGTGCTCGTCTTCGGTCTCGCCTTCGAGCTGCCGCTCGTCCTCGTGATGCTGAACCTGACCGGAGTGCTCAGCGGCCGCCGCATGGCCGGCTGGTGGCGCGGCGTGATCATGGGCGTCTTCGTCTTCGGCGCTGTCATCACCCCCACCACCGACCCCGTCGGCATGATCGCCCTCGCCGGACCCATCACGGTCCTCTACTTCGGGGCTGTCGGCTTCTCCCTCCTCAACGACCGGCGGCGCAGGCGGGGCAACCCCGACGCCGAACTCGACGACGACGAGGCCTCCGCCCTGGACCTCACCCCCGAGGCCGTCGGATCGATCGACCCCGTCGGTGCGCCCCGGGCCCTGCCCGAGCAGTCCACCGGCGCGCACGGCGGGAGCGCCGCCCACCGCGTGAACGGTTACGACGACATCACCTGATCTTGTAGGGTCCCCCCAGACTCCGTCCGGGGGGACCCCCAATGACCAGCGACATCACGCTCTTCGTCAACCCGACCGCGGGGCGCGGACGCGCCGCCCGCGCCGCCGGACCCGCCGCCAGGGCCCTCAGGGAGGCCGGACACCGGGTCCGCACCGTCCTCGGGCACGACGCCGACGACGCCCTGCGACGCGCCCGCGAAGCCGTCGCCGCGGGCACCGGCGCCCTCGTCGCCGTCGGTGGCGACGGCATGATCTCCCTCGCGCTCCAGGCCGTCGCCGGGACCGGAACACCCCTCGGAATCATCGCCGCGGGCACCGGCAACGACTTCGCCCGCACCTTCGGACTGCCCGTCGGCGACCCGGCCGCCGCCGCCCGCGTCGTCGACCGCACTCTCGCCGCCAGCGGCGCCCGGGCCGTCGACCTCGGTCTGATCGAGCGGGGACCGGCCGCCCCCGCCCGCTGGTACGGCACCGTCCTCGCCTCCGGCTTCGACTCCCGTGTCAACGACCGGGGCAACCGGATGCGCATACCCGCCGGACGCTTCACGTACGACCTCGCGATCCTCGCCGAACTCGCCGCCTTCCGGCCCGTCCCGTACCGCCTCACCCTCGACGACGGGCGCGTCGTCGACACCGAGGCCACCCTCGTCGCCGTCGGCAACGGCACCTCCTACGGCGGCGGCATGAGGATCTGCGCCGACGCCCGCACCGACGACGGACTCCTGGACGTCACCGTCGTCGGCGACTGCGACCGCACGACCCTGATCAAGGTCTTCCCCCGCGTCTACAAGGGCACGCATCTCAGCCACCCCAAGGTCACCACCCACCGGGTCCGCTCCCTCACCCTCGACGCCCCCGCCACCACCGGATACGCCGACGGCGAGCCCCTCGGACCGCTGCCCCTCACCGTGACCTGCGTCCCCGGCGCCCTCCGCCTCCTCGCCCCGCCCCAGGAACAGCACCCCCGAACCACCCCCTCCGCTTCCCGTCGATAAAGATCGCGTCACTGTCGGAGGCGGCGGGTAGGCTCGAAGACAAGATGACAGAGGACCTCACACCCGCCCAGGCGTACGCGGCCGCCCGCGCCCGCAACGCCGAGCAGGCCACCGCACTGGCCCCGTTCCGCGAGATGTACGAATTCGGTCTGGACCCCTTCCAGATCGAGGCATGCCAGGCCCTGGAAGCGGGCAAGGGCGTACTCGTCGCCGCGCCCACGGGCTCCGGCAAGACGATCGTCGGCGAGTTCGCCGTCCACCTCGCCCTCACCCAGGGCCGCAAGTGCTTCTACACGACCCCCATCAAGGCGCTGTCGAACCAGAAGTACGCCGACCTCGTCAAGCGGTACGGCAACGACAAGGTCGGCCTGCTCACCGGAGACAACAGCGTCAACGGCGACGCGCCGATCGTGGTGATGACCACCGAGGTCCTCCGCAACATGCTGTACGCGGGCTCCCAGACCCTCTCCGGCCTCGGCTACGTCGTGATGGACGAGGTCCACTACCTCTCCGACCGCTTCCGCGGCGCCGTCTGGGAGGAAGTGATCATCCACCTCCCCGCGTCCGTGACGCTCGTCTCGCTCTCCGCGACCGTCTCCAACGCCGAGGAGTTCGGCGACTGGCTCGACACCGTCCGGGGCGACACCGAGGTCATCGTCTCCGAGAGCCGCCCCGTCCCCCTCTGGCAGCACGTCCTCGCCGGACGCCGGATGTACGACCTCTTCGAGGAGGAGACCGACCACGGCGGCCGGGGCGCCTCCCGCCGCGAGGTCAACCCCGACCTTCTCCGCCTCGCCCGCACCGAGAACACGCGCACGTACAACCCGCGCGACCGCCGCCGCGGCAAGATGGTCCGCGAAGCCGACCGGGAGCGCGAGCGCCGCCAGCGTTCCCGCATCTGGACCCCCGGCCGCCCCGAGGTCATCGAGCGCCTCGACGCCGAAGGACTCCTGCCCGCCATCACCTTCATCTTCAGCCGCGCGGGCTGCGAGGCCGCCGTCCAGCAGTGCCTCTACGCCGGACTCCGGCTCAACGACGACGAGGGCCGCCGCCGGGTGCGGGAGATCGTCGAGGAGCGCACCGCCGCCATTCCCGACGAGGACCTCCACGTCCTCGGCTACTTCGAATGGCTCGAAGCGCTGGAGCGCGGCATCGCCGCCCACCACGCGGGGATGCTCCCGACCTTCAAGGAAGTCGTCGAGGACCTCTTCGTCCGCGGCCTCGTCAAGGCCGTCTTCGCCACCGAGACGCTCGCCCTCGGCATCAACATGCCCGCGCGGACCGTCATCCTGGAGAAGCTCGTCAAGTGGAACGGCGAGCAGCACGCCGACATCACCCCCGGCGAATACACCCAGCTCACCGGCCGCGCGGGACGCCGGGGCATCGATGTGGAGGGCCACGCCGTCGTCCTCTGGCAGCGCGGACTCGACCCCGAGCACCTCGCCGGACTCGCGGGCACCCGCACCTACCCCCTGCGCTCCAGCTTCAAGCCCTCGTACAACATGGCGGTCAACCTCGTCGACCAGTTCGGCAGGCACCGCTCCCGAGAACTCCTCGAAACCTCCTTCGCCCAGTTCCAGGCCGACCGCTCGGTCGTCGGCATCTCCCGCCAGGTCCAGCGCAACGAGGAAGGAATCGAGGGCTACCGCGAAGGCATGACCTGCCACCTCGGAGACTTCGAGGAGTACGCGCGGCTCCGCCGCGACCTCAAGGACCGCGAGACCGAACTGGCCCGGCAGGGCGTCGCCCAGCGCCGCGCCCAGGCCGCGAGTTCCCTGGAGAAGCTCAAGCCCGGCGACATCATCCACGTCCCCACCGGCAAGTTCGCCGGCCTCGCCCTCGTCCTCGACCCCGGCATCCCGGCCGGACGGACCAACGGACACCGGGGCTTCGAGCAGCACGACGGGCCGCGGCCCCTCGTCCTCACCGCCGAGCGGCAGGTCAAGAGGCTCGCCTCCATCGACTTCCCCGTCCCGGTCGAGCCCCTGGAGCGGATGAGGGTCCCCAAGTCCTTCAACCCGCGCTCCCCGCAGTCCCGCCGCGACCTCGCCTCCGCCCTGCGGAGCAAGGCCGGACACATCGACCCCGGACGGCACCACAAGCAGCGCGCCGTGGCCGCCGACGACCGCGAGATCGCCCGGCTGCGCACCGAGATCCGTGCCCACCCCTGCCACGGCTGCGCCGAGCGCGAGGACCACGCCCGCTGGGCGGAGCGCTACCACCGGCTCCAGCGCGACACCCAGCAGCTGGAACGGCGCATCGAGGGCCGCACCAACACCATCGCCCGCACCTTCGACCGGATCGTGGCACTCCTCACGGAGCTCGACTACCTCCGGGGCAACGAGGTCACGGAGAACGGCAAGCGCCTCGCCCGGCTCTACGGCGAGCTCGATCTGCTGGCCAGCGAATGCCTTCGTGACGGTGTCTGGGAGGGTCTCACCCCGCCCGAACTCGCCGCCTGCGCCTCCGCGCTGGTCTTCGAGGCACGCCAGTCCGACGACGCCGTCGCACCGAAGCTGCCCAGCGGCGCGGCCAAGGCGGCGCTCGGTGAGATGGTGCGGATCTGGGGCAGACTCGACGCCCTCGAAGAGGAGTTCAAGATCAATCAGGCGGAGGGGGTCGGCCAGCGGGAGCCCGACCTCGGGTTCGCCTGGGCCGCGCACCAGTGGGCCTCCGACAAGAGTCTCGACGAGGTGCTGCGCGAGGCGGAGATGCCCGCCGGTGACTTCGTCCGCTGGTGCAAGCAGGTCATCGACGTCCTCGGTCAGATCGCGGCGGCGGCGCCCAGGGAGAACAGCACCGTCGCCAAGAACGCCCGCAAGGCGGTCGACTCCCTGCTGAGGGGTGTCGTGGCCTACAGCTCCGTGGGCTGACGGACTCGCTGTCCTCTCTCCGGAGGGCGGACTCTCTGGTTCCTGTTTCCGGGGGACGGGCCTTCCGTCTCCTGGTCCGGGGCGGTCGCTCCGTCTCCTGGCCGGGGGCGGTCGCTCCGTCTGCTGTCCCCCTGTCCCCGATCTGGTGCCCGTGGCGAACACGCCACGGGCACCAGGCGTTCCACCAGCAGGGGCTGCCTCCTCCGTACGGGTGGGTTTCGGTGACGTTGTCCACAGGCCGTTGTCCACAGGGGTGGCGGGCGGGGGACGGTTCCGCTTGCATGGACCCACCGGCAGGAACGGCGAGTTGGGGAGGGGACGTTCATGACCACGCAGGCAGGCCATCCGCAGGCCGGGGTACCGGGCGAGGGGCGATCGCGGGGGGAGGGCGCCGGATCGGCCCCGGAGGGCGCGGCGGCTGCGGAGGGCAGGGCGGTTCCGGGGGGCGGGGCGGCTCGGGGGGAGCGGGCGGCTCCGGGGGACGGGGCGGCGCCGAAGACGCCCCCGGTCGTCGTCGACGGGCCGCGCGGCGTGCCGTTCCTCGGGAACCTTCCGGCCTTCGGCAGGAACCCGCTCGTCTTCTTCGAACAGCTCCGGGACCGGGGCGACTTCGTGCGCTGGCAGTTCGGCGGCAAGCCCTGCCTCTTCGTCGCCCACCCCGACGCCGTCGGTGAGCTCCTCACCGAGGTCGAGCGCACCTTCGACCAGGCGGACCTCGGCATCGCCTTCCGCACCCTGCTCGGCGACGGCGTCATCGTCTCCAGGGGAGCCGACTGGCGGCGCAAGCGCTCCCTGGTGCAGCCCTCGGTCCGGCCCAAGCAGGTCCGTTCCTACGCGGCGACCATGACCGAGTGCGCCGTCGCCCTCGCGGACCGCTGGACCGGCGGACAGCGGGTGGACATCAAGAAGGAGATGGCCGCCCTCACCCAACTCATCGCGGTCCGCACGATCTTCGGGGTCGACACCGCTGCGGACGCCGATGCCATCAGCAGTGCCATGGACATCGCGCAGAAGGAGATCGGGGCCGAGTTCAGCGGCATCGGAGCGGTGCTCCCCGACTGGTTCCCCACTCCGGGGCGCGCCCGGATCAAGCGGGCGGCCGCCGTGATCGACGCCGAGGTCTCCCGTGTCCTCTCACAGCAACGCGACGCCAGGAGTGAGCGGGACGACCTGCTCAGCCGTCTCCTGGCGGCCACCGACGAGACCGGTTCGTCCCTCTCGGACCAGGAGATCCGCGACGAGACCGTCACGCTCTACGTCGCCGGTCACGAGACCACCAGCTCCACCCTGGTCTGGGCCTGGTACCTGCTCTCCCGCAACCCCCATGTCCGGGACGCGCTCACCGAAGAGCTCGACCGGGTCCTCGCCGACCATGAACCGGGGTACGAGGACTACGCGTCCCTGACCTACACCCAGGCCGTCATCAAGGAGACCCTCCGGCTCTACCCCACGATCTGGCTGATCACGGGCCTGGCGAAGGAGGGAGCCACCCTGGGCGGTATGCCGGTGCCGGTCGGCACCCGCGTCTGGTCCAGCCAGTGGGTGACCCAGCGCGACCCCCGCTGGTTCGGCGACGCCGAGACGTTCCGCCCCGAGCGCTGGCTGGAGAAGGAGGACGGGTCGGCCGAGGAGATGCACGAGTATGCGTGGTTCCCCTTCGGCGGCGGCCCGCGCGTCTGCCTCGGCACTCGATTCGCCCTGGTGGAAGCGGTCCTGATCCTCGCGGTCCTGTCCCGCCGCTACCACCTGGACGTCACGGCCGACGAGATCCACCCGGTCCCGAGCCTCACCCTCCAGCCGGACAGAGACGTGCTGGCGACGGTGCGGGCCCGTGCGTGACGCCTGGAGGAGTGCTGGCCGGGAGGTGAGGATTCGGGGGTGACGGCCTGGGGCGGGGACTCGGAGTGAGGGCCTGGGAAGGGGAGGCGCAGCGCCGGGTCGGGCGGTCGGGTGGTGTCCGGGGGTAGCGGCTTCGGTTCGGCACCGCCGCTCAGCGGGGTGACGTGGACGCCAGCGCCGTCGCGAGAGCCCTGAGTTCTTCCGCACGCAGTACCCGGCCGTCGAACCCGGGCAGCGGGACATGGAGGGAGGAAGTCCAGCGGGCGGGGATCGCCGAGGCTCCGTACACGGCGCCCGCCAGCGTCCCGGTGACGGCGGCCACGGTGTCGGTGTCACCGCCCAGGTCCACCGCCGCCACCAGGGACTCCTCCAGGGAGGCGGTGGTGCGGAGCGCCCAGACGGCCGAGCCCAGGCAGGGCCACACCGCGCCGTTGAACTCGGTGGCGCGGTCCGGGTGCCAGTCGGGTGCGAGGACCGTCGCCCAGCGTTCCCGGTGGGCCGGTGCGACTTCGGCGAGGGTGGCGGGCAGGGCGGTGAGCGGGTCCTCGCCGAGCAGGGAGACACGGACCAGTTCGTGGAGGACGGCTGTTCCCTCCCAGGCGGCGCCGTCGCCATGGGTCAGGGCACTGATCCGTCGCCCCGCGTCCATCGTGGCCGCGCGTCCGTGGGCCGCGAAGCGCACGGCGGAGGTGGAGGCCCGCATCAGGGCGCCGTTTCCCGCGCCCCGGCCGTTGACCTGGAAGTGCAGGGCGGCCGCCAGGTCCCAGGGGTCCTCGCCGAGGAGCACCTGTTCGGTGAGGAGGCCGATGTCCTTGGGGTCGGCCGCCGCCCAGCGGCGGAACCGGGCGAAGAGGTCCGGCAGATCGAGGCCGCCGCGTTCCAGCAGGGACTCGCCGACGAGGACCGCCATCTGTGTGTCGTCCGTCGCCTCGCCCGGCTCCCAACCGCCGCCTCCGCACAACTCCCCGGCACCGTCGGGGAAACGCTCCCGGAAGGCGCCGGGAAGGCCGAACTCGAAGGGGGCGCCGAGAGCGTCGCCCACGGCCGAGCCGAGGACGGCGCCCACGGCGCGGTCGGTGCTGAGCATCCGGTCAGCGTAGTGGGACCGCCGACGGACGCGTCGTGGAGTTTCTGGTCGTCCGTACCGCGCGGACGATCAGGAAGAGGGGGAGGCCGAGAGGGGAGAGGAAGATCGTCAGGAGGAGCAGCGGGGACATGAGGAGGGGAGGGACGGCGAGGCGGCGGGCCTCGCGGTACATCCACTGGCCGATCAGCAGGTCCCAGGCGAGGATCTGCGCCCAGATCGCCCCGGCGCCGTTCCCGAGGGCGGCCAGGTCGCGGAAGGCGTCGAGGTTCGGGCTGCTGACCGCCGACCACAGTTCGGGCAGGACGGGTACGGCGAGGACCGCCCAGAGAATCAGGATCGGTACGACGGTGAGGGGTGAGGCCGCGACGCGTTCGGTGATCCGCCAGGTCGGTGCGAGGACCATCAGCAGCCAGACGGGCGCCACCAGGTAGAAGGCCAGGTCGAAGAGGGGGCCGGTCATGCCGGGATCTCCTCGGTGCGGGCGGGTGCCGGGGCGGGCGCGGGAGTGCCGGTCGGCAGCCGGAGCGAGAGGGCGGTGGCGGCGGCGCCGAGCAGTGCGATCGTGACTGCGGCCGCCAGCGTCGTGGCGTCGGGGGAGAGCAGGGCCTGGCCGCGCAGTGCCTGCCAGGTCAGCAGGACGAAGGTCGCCGTGTAGGCGCCCGCCGCCGTGAGGGTGAGCCGGAGCCGGACCCGCTCGTCGGCGAGGCGGGTGAAGCGCGGGGCGAGGGCCGCGAGGACGATCAGGAGCAGCGGGAGCAGTTGCAGCGCGTGCATTCCGAAGAAGTGCGCCACCCGCAGGTCGCCGCCGGTGTCGGCCCAGCCGGTCAGCGGCATGGAGGGTCCGCCGTCCGGGACGCCGACGGAGTGGGCGCCCACGATGGGGGAGTCGGGCCGGGCCAGCTGTTCCGGGGTCGGTTGCACCATCAGGAAGCCCACGGCGGCACCGGCCAGGGCTATCAGGGAGGAGAGGCGGACGGCCCAGGCCATGGCCCGGTCGAGTATTCGGGCCCGGAGCAGCAGGACCGCGATGACCAGGGCGCTGAGCCACAGTACGGCGACGGTGGCGCCCATGAACTGGAAGACGGCGTTGTCGAAGGAGGTGGCCTGGTTGAAGTGGCTCTGGGTGCCCCGGATCACCTGGAGGGTGATGAGGACCATCTCGGTCGTGCCGGCGATGACCACCACCGTCCCGGCCCACCAGCCGACCCGTCGGCCCCGGGGGAGCAGCGACAGCATCCAGGCCAGCGAGAGCCCGTAGGCGATGAAGGAGACGGAGAACTTGAAGGGTTTGGTCCAGATCGGCACCCCGACCAGGACGCGGTCGTCGACGAGGATGCCGATGGCGGAGACGAGGGCGAGGACGCCCATCGAGGCGGCGAACCAGGTCAGTGGCCGGTGCAGCCGGGTGACCGGGACGAGCGAAGGCATAGAGATCCCCCCGTGGGAAACTATGGATAGCGGCACTTGCCACTATCTGATAGCGCCACTATCTATGATGGGGATGCCGGTCGGCAAGGCCGGAGCACGACCTGAAAGGTGAACACGCTTTGCGCATCGGAGAGTTGAGTCGTAGGGCCGGGGTGTCGGTGCCGACGATCAAGTTCTATGTACGGGAAGGGCTGCTGCCGGCCGGGGAGCTGACGAGCCCGAACCAGGCCTCGTACGGAGAGACGCACGTACAGCGCCTCCGCCTGATCCGGGCACTCCTCGATGTGGGCGGCCTGTCGGTCGCGGCCATCAGGGAGGTGATCGTCGCCGTCGACGACGTCGAGAAACCGGTGCACAAGCTGCTCGGCACGGCGGCCAGTCGCATGGTGCCGCGTTACGACCGTGAACCGGGTACCGGCATGGACGAGGCGCGGAAGTCGGTCGCCGACCTCATCGAAGCGCGCGGCTGGCGTGCTCATGCGGACAGCCCGGCAGCCGAGTCGTTGGCGACGGCCCTCGCGGCCCTCGAAGAGGTCGGACACGGAGCCTTCGCCGAAGTCCTGGGCGCCTACGCCGACGCCGCGGAAGGCGTGGCGCGGGCCGATGTCGACTACGTGGCCCACCACGTCGCACGCGAGGAACTCGTCGAGAGCGTCGTCGTCGGCACGGTCATCGGCGACGCGATCTTCTCGGCCCTGCGCCGCCTGGCCCAGATGGACGTCTCCAACCGCGCCTTCGGTCCGGCGACTTAGCGGCGGGAGCCGAGGGGAAGGAGAAGGAGGAGGAGCGGGCGCCCCTGAGCGGGTGGGTGCTGAGGGGGCGACCGAGGGCGGGAGGGAGCGACCCCCGGGGGTGTCAGGGCCCGGGAGTCGACGGAGCCCAGAGGGAGGGGGCGGGCTACGGCCCCCGGGGAAGTGGTGCGCTGGCGGCGTGGCCCGGAGGGGCGGGGCCGCGAGGGTGACGTGCCCCAAGGGTGGGGTGACGTGTCCCGGGAGCGGTGAAGCGCTGTGGGCCGGGTGGCCGGGGATCGCCTGGGGTGATCCAGGGCGGGCGGCCACCTGGGGTGCGCGAGCCTCGTGGGTGTGGGTGTGGGTGTGGGTGTGGGTGTGGGTGTGGGTGGGCGGGGAAGGGGAGGGGGAGGGGGGAGGCCCCCTCCCCGGTCAGTTCTCCTGCTCCTGCTCCACCTGGTCGTTCCACTCGCGCTTGATTGCTCGCCAGGCCTCGTCCGACTTGCCCAGGCGCCAGTAGCCCGAGATGGACAGGCGTTCGCGGGGGATCTCGCGTTCCAGGCGCAGGTGGTGGCGGAGTTCCTTCACAAGCCCCGCTTCCCCGTGTACAAAGGCGTGGACGTCACCCATAGGGAAGTCCAGGGACCGCACCGCCTCGACGAGCGCCTGGCCCGCGGGGCGTTCGCCCCGGTACAGCCAGGTGACGTGGATGCCGTGCTCCGTGGCGAACTTCTGCTCCTCGGCGGTGTCCGAGATCTCCACGAAGGCGTGGACCCGCGCACCGGCGGGCATCGCCTCCAGGGCCACCCCGATCGCCGGGAGCGCGCTCTCGTCGCCCACGAGGAGGTGCCAGTCGGCCGCCGGGTCCGGGGCGTAGCCGCCGCCGGGGCCGAGGAAGCGCACCGTTTCGCCCGCCGTCGCCCGCGCGGCCCACGGGCCGGCGAGGCCCTCGTCGCCGTGCACGACGAAGTCGATGGTCAGTTCCCGGTGGACCTGGTCCCAGGCGCGCACGGTGTACGTCCGCGTGGTCGGCCACTGGTCCCGGGGGAACTCCGCCCGGATCCGCTCCATGTCGAACGGCTCCGGGTAGGAGACCCCCTCGGGGGCGAACAGCAGTTTCACGTAGTGGTCGGTGTGGGTGCCGATCTCGAACGCGTCGAGTCCGGGGCCGCCGAGGACGACCCGCACCATGTGCGGGGTGATCCGCTCGGTGCGCACCACGCGCGCTTCGGTGGCCTTCGGTGCCTTGCGGGGCTGCTCCGCCACGGGGGCCTCCTGACTCGA
Organism: Streptomyces sp. NPDC101490; assembly: GCF_044767145.1. Taxonomy (NCBI): domain Bacteria; kingdom Bacillati; phylum Actinomycetota; class Actinomycetes; order Kitasatosporales; family Streptomycetaceae; genus Streptomyces; species Streptomyces sp. NPDC101490. The sequence continues at coordinate 165,160 of NZ_JBIWNI010000012.1, read as the reverse complement.
CTCACTTAGGTATGCCTAAGACTTAGGTATGCCTAAGCTAGCATCTCCAGGCTACGTCGCCACAGTGCGCCCCGCGAGGCTCAGTGCCCCAGCACCGGCAGCAGGCGTCCCACCGCCCCGCCCAGCCCCCAGCGCTTCACCAGCGCGTCCAGTGCGGCCGGGTCGTGCGGGGCCTTGGGCAGGGCCGGGTCGAACGCGGGCAGCGGTACGTCCCGGGCGACCCGCACCACCGTCGGCGCCACGTCCAGATAGGCGGCGGCCTCCACGATCCCGCGCCGCTTGGCCGGGGTCAGCTTCGACGTGCGGTCCTCGGCGGCGGCCCGGACGCCCGCCAGATCTCCGTACTCCGTGATCAGCTGGGCCGCGGTCTTCTCGCCGATGCCCTTCACGCCGGGCAGGCCGTCGCTGGCGTCCCCGCGCAGGGCGGCGAAGTCCGCGTACCGGTCGGGTTCCACGCCGTACTTCTCGCGGATCAGCCGCGCGTCGACCAGGTCGCAGTCGCCGACCCCCTTGCGCGGGTACAGCACGCGCACGCCCCGCTCGTCGTCGACGAGCTGGAACAGGTCCCGGTCGCCGGTGACGATGTCCACGGGCCCCCCGGCGCGCGCGGTCAGCGTGCCGATCACGTCGTCCGCCTCGTACCCGGGCGCCCCGATCCGGGCGATGCCCAGTGCCGCGAGGACCTCCTCGATCACCGGCACCTGCGGGGACAGGGTGTCCGGGACCTCCTCCTCGTCCGGGCCGGTCTCCGTCTCGACGGCGACCCGGTGCGCCTTGTACGAGGGGATCAGGTCCACCCGCCACTGCGGTCGCCAGTCGTCGTCCCAGCAGGCCACCAGGTCGTCCGGGCGGTGGTCCTGGACGAGCCGGGTGATGAAGTCGAGCAGTCCGCGCACGGCGTTGACGGGAGTGCCGTCGGGGGCGCGGACCGAGTCCGGCACACCGAAGTAGGCGCGGAAGTAGAGGCTTGCGGTGTCGAGGAGCATGAGGCGTCGAGTCACCTCCCCTATTTTATGGCGCGGACCGACAGCGGACGCCGGAGCCGTGCCGCCGCGGGTCCCCGTGCCGCCGTGGACCCGGGGCCCTGCTCCCTCGGCGCCCCCGCCTTCCGTGGAGCCACCATCCGCGGTCCCCGCTCCCACCGCGCCCTGCCTGTGGCTCCCCGCTTCCGCTGAACCCTTGCTTGTGGCCCCTGCTCCCACCGCGCCCTGCCTGTGGCTCCCCGCTTCCGCTGAACCCCTGCCTGCGGCCCCTGCTCCCATCGAACCCTCACCCCCGAGTGACCCACATCACCTTTGCGTTTGCGCCCTGTGAAGGCGGGCAGGCGCGAGCCCGGAGCGGAACCCGGTACGGGATTCAACCAAGGAATCCCCGTACGTGACGGGCCCGCGGGCCGATCCCGCCCGCTCCACGGCCCGGCCGCGCGGGGGTGGCGGGCCGTTCTCGTCGCTACCCGTGAGGTTTATGTGTCCAGGCTCCAGGCCGACCACCTGTTCAAGGTGTTCGGCAGACGACCCGACGAAGCCGTCCGCAGGCTCGTCGACGGTGCCGACCGCGAGGAACTGCGCGCCGAGGGGACGACAGCAGCCGTCGTGGACGCCGGATTCACCGTCGAGCCCGGCCAGATCTTCGTCGTGATGGGGCTGTCCGGATCGGGCAAGTCCACCCTGCTCCGTATGCTCAACGGCCTGCTCGAACCCACCGCGGGCCGGGTCCTCTTCGATGGACGCGATCTGACCGCACTGTCCCCCCGCGACCTGCGTGCGGTCCGCTCCACCAAGATCAGCATGGTTTTCCAGCACTTCGCTCTGTTCCCGCACCGGAACGTTCTGGAGAACGCCGCCTACGGCCTGGAGGTGCAGGGCGTCCCGCGCGCCGAGCGCGAGACCCGCGCCACCGAGGCCCTGGAGCTGTGCGGTCTGGCCGGCTGGGAGAAGTCCTGGCCCGATGAACTCTCCGGCGGGATGCAGCAGCGGGTCGGCCTGGCCCGCGCGCTCGCCACCGACGCCGACCTGCTCCTGATGGACGAGTCCTTCAGCGCGCTCGACCCGCTCATCCGGCGGGACATGCAGGACCAGTTGCTCGTCCTCCAGCAGCGGCTGAAGAAGACCATCGTCTTCATCACCCACGACCTCAACGAGGCCATGCGCCTCGGTGACCGCATCGCCGTCATGCGGGACGGCCGGATCGTGCAGCTCGGCACCGCGGAGGACATCCTCGTCCGCCCCGCCGACGACTACGTGGCCTCCTTCATCCAGGACGTCGACCGCTCCCGGGTGCTCACCGCCGCCGCCGTCATGGCCGACGGCGCGGTCCCCGCGGAGTGCCCCGCCGACTGCCCCTGCCGTCCCGTCGGACCGGACACGCTCGTCGCCGACCTGTGCGCCGTGGCCGCCCGCACCCCGCACCCCGTGACCGTCGAGGACGCCGACGGCGCCGTTCTGGGAGTCGTCCCCACCGAACGCCTCCTCGGCGTCATGGGCGGTCTCGGCGCCGCCGACATCCCGACGGGTCCCCGTACGGGTTCCCTGACACGTAAGGGCAGGGGCGCGGAGACGAGCGCGTCCCCGCGCCCGGCCCGCACGAGCCCCACCGGACCGGCGAGGAACGCGGACATCGCGAAGAACACCCGCCCCGCGGAGGGCACCGGTCCCGCGAAGAGCACCCGCGACACGTCCGGTGCCCGGCGGACCGCGACCGCCGGGGACGCCCGGAACCAGGAGGAGGTGACCGCCCGTGCCTAGGCTCCCCCTCGGAGAGTGGGTCGACAGCTCGGTCGACTGGCTCCAGGCCCAGTTCTCCTGGCTGTTCGACGCCATCAGCTCCGGTGTCACCGGCCTCTACGACGGCATCGACGCCGTCCTCTCCGCGCCGCACCCGCTCCTCTTCGCGGGCATCCTGGCCGTCGTCGCCTGGTGGCTGCGCGGCCTCGCCGCCGGTGTCCTCGCCTTCGCTGGCTTCGTGCTCGTCGACTCGGTCCAGCTCTGGGACGAGGCCATGGCGACGCTCTCCCTGGTGCTCGTCGCCACCCTGGTGACCCTGGTCATCGCCGTGCCGCTGGGCATCTGGGCGGCCCGTTCGAAGACCGTCAGCGCCGTCCTGCGGCCCGTCCTCGACTTCATGCAGACCATGCCCGCGATGGTCTACCTCATCCCCGGCATCATCTTCTTCGGCGTCGGCGTCGTCCCCGGCATCATCGCCACCATCGTCTTCGCGCTGCCCCCGGGCGTGCGCATGACCGAGCTGGGCATCCGTCAGGTCGACGGCGAACTCGTCGAGGCCGCCGAGGCCTTCGGCACCACCCCGCGCAACACGCTGCTGCGCGTGCAGCTCCCGCTCGCCCTCCCGACGATCATGGCCGGTGTCAACCAGGTCATCATGCTGGGCCTCTCCATGGTCGTCATCGCGGGCATGGTCGGCGGCGGCGGACTCGGCGGCGCCGTCTACCGGGCCATCGGCAACGTCGACATCGGCCTCGGCTTCGAGGCGGGCGTCTCCATCGTCGTCCTCGCCATGTACCTGGACCGGATGACCGGCGCGCTCGGCCGCCAGGTCTCCCCGCTGGGCCGCCGCGCCGCCGCCAGGGCCCGCGCCGCGGCGAGCGCCAGGCGCCCCGGCGCGAAGCTCTGGGCCCACCGCCCGCAGCCCGTCACCGCGCTCGTCGGTGTCGTCGTCCTCGCCCTGGTCGCCGGTGGCACGAGCCTCTTCGGCGGCCCCGCGGGCGGCACGGGACCGAACGGCGCCGACGGCAAGAAGATCAGCATCGGATACATCCCCTGGGACGAGGGCATCGCCTCCACGTACCTCTGGAAGGAACTCCTGGAGCGCAAGGGCTACGAGGTCGACACCAAGCAGCTGGAGGCGGGCGCCCTCTACACCGGTCTGGCCGGTGGCCAGCTCGACTTCCAGACCGATGCCTGGCTGCCCGTCACCCACGCGCAGTACTGGGAGAAGTACCAGGACGAGCTGGAGGACCTCGGCTCCTGGTACGGGCCCACGTCGCTGGAGCTGGCCGTCCCCTCCTACGTCGACGGCGTCGACTCCCTCGCCGACCTCAAGGGCAAGGGGGACCGGTTCAAGGGCCGGATCGTCGGCATCGAGCCCAGCGCCGGAATGATGGGCATCCTGAAGGACAAGGTGCTCAAGGAGTACGGACTGGAGGGCGAGTACGAGGTCGTCGACGGCTCCACGCCCGGGATGCTCGCCGAACTCAAGCGCGCGTACGAGCGCAAGGAACCGGTCGTCGTCACCCTCTGGTCCCCGCACTGGGCCTACTCCGCCCACGACCTGAAGAAGCTCGACGACCCCCGGGGCACCTGGGGCGAGGGCGATGGCGTCCACACCCTCGCCCGTAAGGGATTCACCGGGGACAACCCGGAGGTCGCGGCCTGGCTCAAGGACTTCGAGCTGACCGAGAAGCAGCTCACCGACCTCGAAGCCGTCATCCAGGAGACCGGCAAGAGCAAGGAGCAGGAGGCCGTCCGCACCTGGCTCGACAGCGAACCGGGCCTCGCGGAGAAGCTCACTCCGTAGCGCCCCCGGGCCGGACCGCTCGCCGTCGCGCGGAGCGGTTCCTGTCCGAAAAGGGGTGGTCGCCGAGCGTGTCCGGCGACCACCCCTTTTCGGCACGACGCGAAACCCCGCCCCAAAGCTGCGTAAGGTTCAGGTAACCGCCCGGTACGGGTACGCGCGAGGCACGAGGGAGGGAGCCGACATGGACGAGAAGGAATCACCACGAGTGGGCGCGGCCGTCAAGAGGCGACGCAGAGCGCTCCAGCTCACCCTGGCCGTCGTCTCCTCCCGCAGCGGCCTGTCCGTGCCCTTCCTCAGCCAGGTCGAGAACGACCGGGCCCGGCCGAGCCGCCGCTCCCTCGAACTCGTCGCCGGTGCCCTGGAGACCACGTCCGGCACGCTCCTCGCCGCCGCCGAGGCCGCCCGCACCGTCGACGTCGTACGGGCCGACGAGCGCTCCGCCGCACTGCCGCCCGGCGTCCGGTCCCTGGTCAGGGGCCGCCACCAGCTGCACGCCCTGGAGTTCACCGGGGAACAGGACGCGGGCCGCGAGTTCCAGCACCGCAACGACGAACTGCTCTACGTCGCCGACGGCGCCGCCGAGGTCGAGGCCGAGGGCCGCGCCCACCGGCTGGGCCGCGGCGACACCCTCTACCTCTCCGGCGGGGTCCGCCACCGCTGGCGCGCCACCGAACCGGGCACCCGGCTGCTCGTCGTGGCGATCGCCGAACACGTCGAGGCCGAGGAGGAGTGATCCGGGGCCGGGGCCGGGGCCGAGGGAGGGGCAGGGACCGGGCGAAGGCACCCGGCGGTCGGACCGACCGGACCGGCCGGACCGTCGAGAGGCACCCCGGGGACGCCGTGAAGGCCGTCCGGGCCGTTCCCTCGCGCGGACGCCGCGGGACGACGTCATGAGGACGACCTCACCCAGGACCGTCTCCCCCGAGATCGTCTCCCCCCGGATCGTCTCCTCCGGCATCGTCTCGCCCTCAGGGGCACCACGGGGGACGTCATGAGGGTCGTCTCCCTCGTGCCCTCGCTGACCGAGGCCGTCGCCGTCACCGTGCCCGGGGTCCTCGTCGGGGCCACCGACTGGTGCGTCCGGCCCGCCGGACTCGACGTCGCCCGCGTCGGTGGCACCAAGAACCCCGACGTCCCCGCGATCCTCGCCCTCCGCCCCGACCTCGTCCTCGCCAACGAGGAGGAGAACCGCGCCCCCGACCTCGCCGCGCTGCGGGCGGCGGGCACCGATGTCCTCGTCACCGAGATCCGGACCCTCGCCCATGCCCTGGACGAACTCGCCCGCGTCCTCGCCGCCTGCGGCTCGCCCCGGTCGCCCCGCTGGCTGGACGAGGCCGCGGCCGCCTGGGCCGCCGTCGTCCCGGAGGAGCCGCGCACCGCCGTCGTCCCGGTCTGGCGACGGCCCTGGATGGTCCTCGGCCGTGACACCTTCGCCGGTGACCTGCTCGCCCGGCTCGGCGTGCGGAACCTGTACGCCGACCACCCCGAGCGCTATCCGCAGGTCCCGCTCGACGCGCTCCGTGCCACCGCCCCCGACCTCGTCGTCCTGCCCGACGAGCCCTACCGCTTCACCCGCGAGGACGGCCCCGAGGCCTTCCCCGGGACCCCTGCCGCGCTCGTCGACGGACGGATGCTCACCTGGTACGGGCCGTCACTGGCCGAGGCTCCGGGAGAGCTGGCGCGGGCCCTGCGGGCAGCGCGCCGCTGACGAGCCCGCGCAGGGTGTGCGTCCCGGCCAGCAGCCACGCGGCGACGAGGAGCACGTACAGGCCGACGGCCAGCCACCGGAAGGCGGCGAGCCCGGTGTGCTGGGCGAGTCCCTCGGCGCCGGTCACACAGGTACCGAGGGGGAAGGTGAACGCCCAGAACGTCATCGCGAAGCCCATGCCCTGCCGCCGCGCCCGCAGCACCATCGCCGAGGACAGCGCGAGCCACAGCAGCGCGAAGCCCATCACGGGCACGCCGTAGAGGACGGCGAAGGAGGCGAAGCCCTGCGCGTACGGGGCGGGCAGCACGCCCGGGGCGACGTCGGCGAACTTGTTCGCGGCGGTCGTCGACTGGCCGAGGGGGCCGAGGACCAGGAAGAGCGTGGGGGTCAGCGCGAGCGGCAGCGGCCCGCCGGTCACCAGACGGCCGAACACCAGCGGCAGCATGACGAGGGTCGCGAGCAGACTGACGCCGAACATCGCCCAGCAGGCGATCAGCAGGGTCTGCTGGGCCTGCCCGGCCGGCAGATGGGGCACGAGCAGCGGGCCGAGGGCGGCGGAGACCATCGGCGCGACGACCGGCAGCAGCCACACCGGGGACGCGCTCTCGATCCGGTGGTGCACCACCATCAGGTACGGCACCGCCACCGCCGCCGCCAGTCCGACGGCCGTCCCCACGGTGAACAGGACGGTGTCGAGGGCCACGGCCGCCGGGAGCCCTATCCAGTCCCGGCCCACGATCATCGCGCCGCCGCCGACCGCGAGCAGCGCCATCGAGAGGCAGCCGTAGAAGGGGGCCATCGCCGGGTCGAGGAGATGGGCGCGGGCCTGGTCGCGGTGGCGGACCCAGTGGGTCGCGCGGGCGGCGAGGAGGACGAGCAGCATCGCGAGGGAGAGCGCCCAGACCGCCGCGCAGGCCGTACGGAGACCGGGACCGGCGGCCGGGAGTCCGGCGCCCGCGTTGGCCACGATGGCCGTGCCCATCACGGAGGCGTACCAGTTCGGGCCGAGGTGCCGGACGGAACGGGCGGGGGACGCGGTGGGCCGGGCGCCGTGGACGGCGGGGAGGGCGGGACGGGAGGGTGCGAGGCTTGCCATGTCTCCACCGTCGCCCCCTTCCACCGCCCCCACCAGGGATCATGCGGCTATGACGCCATAAGCTGGCTTTATGAGTGCGAACGGGGAGACGCGGAGCGACGGAACGCACGACGGCGGGACGCCCCTCACGGGGGTGCCCAGGGCAGGGACGCCCATGACAGGGACGCCCGCCAAGGAGGCGGCCGCCATGGAGACGCCCTCCGGGGGGACGGCCGGGGCGCGGGCCGCCGACCGGCGGGCCGGGACGTACGGCGGAGCCCACGACGAGGGGGCCGGGCCCCAGCTCCACCACCGGGTCCCGGACCTCGGCGCGCTCGAACTGCTCCTCGCCGTCGCCCGGCACGGGAGCCTCGGCGCCGCGGCCCGCGAGGTCGGCATCACCCAGCCCGCCGCGAGCAGCCGCATCCGCTCGATGGAACGGCAGCTCGGCGTCGCCCTGGTGGACCGCTCGCCGCGCGGCTCACGGCTCACCGACGCGGGCGCCCTCGTCACCGACTGGGCGCGCCGGATCGTCGAGGCGGCGGAGGCGTTCGACGCGGGCGCCCAGGCCCTGCGCGGGCGAAGGGACTCCCGGCTGCGGGTGGCCGCGTCCATGACGATCGCGGAGTACCTGCTGCCGGGCTGGCTGATCGCCCTGCGCGCCGAGCGGCCCGACACGGCGGTGTCGCTCCAGGCCGGGAACTCGGCGGTGGTCGCGGAACGGCTCCTCGGGAACGAGGCGGACATCGGCTTCGTCGAGGGGCTCGCCGTCCCCGAGGGCCTGGACGGGGTGGTCGTCGCCCACGACCGGCTCGCGGTGGTGACCGCCCCCTCGCACCCGTGGGCCCGTCGGCGCGGTCCGCTGCTGCCCGCGGAACTGGCCGCGACCCCGCTGGTCCTGCGGGAGCGCGGCTCGGGCACCCGGCAGGTCCTGGACGCGGCGCTGTCCGCCCACGGCGGTCTGGCGCGCCCGCTCCTGGAACTGGCCTCCACCACGGCGGTGAAGGCGGCGGCGGTCAGCGGTGCGGGGCCCGCCGTCCTCAGCGAACTGGCGGTCGCCGAGGAACTGGCCTCCCGCCGTCTGGTCGCCGTCCCCGTCGAAGGGGTCCGGCTGAGCCGTGACCTCCGCGCGGTCTGGCCGACGGGCCACCGCCCCACCGGCCCGGCCCGCGACCTCCTGTCCCTGACCCGGGCCAGGCCGACGGGCTGACGGGCTGGCGGGGCCTCCCCGAGAGGCTGAGGGGTTTCCCGGGGAGGGACCAGCCCCGCCGCACCGCCTCCGGACCGTTCCCCCTCCGGACCGTTTCCCCTCCCTGGACCGTTTCCCCTTCCTGGACCGTTCCCCCTCCGGATCGTTTTCCCTCCCTGGACCGTGCTCCCCTTCCCGGACCGTGCTTCCCGTGGACGCACGGTCCGGGAAGGCCCTCTCAGATCTCCCGCGCCCGGTGCGTGATCCGGCCGTCCAGGACCGTGAGCAGTACCGGCAGCTCCGGCAGGTCCGTGGCCGCCGTGGTGAGCGGGTTGTCCGCGAAGACCGTGAGGTCGGCGCGGTGGCCCACCGCGAGCCCGCCTGCCGTCGCCTCCTCGCCCGCCGCGTACGCCGGTGCCGTCGTCATGCCCCGCAGCGCCTCCAGAGGTGTCAGCGCCTGCTCGGGGCCGTGCGGCGGACGGCTGAGGTCGCGGCTCGGGCGCCGGTGCCGTGCCCCGGCCATCACGGCCAGCGGCGGGAACGGCGCGATGGGCCAGTCGGAGCCGAGGACCACGGTGGCCCCGGAGTCGGCCAGGTCACGGCAGCGCCACGCGTGCGAGGCCCGCTCCTCGCCGAGGCGGCGGGACCAGTTGTCGGTGTGGTCGGCGCGGGTGAAGTCGCAGCAGTGGGTGGGCTGCATGGAGGCGAGGACGCCCAGTTCGGCGAAGCGGCGCAGGGTGTCGTCGGGCACGGTCTCGATGTGCTCGATCCGGTGCCGTACCGTCCCGCCGTCGCTCGCGCGGGCCTGCTCCACGGCGTCCAGCGCGTGCCGGACGGCCGCGTCGCCGATGGCGTGGGTCGCGGTCGGTACGCCCGCCCGGTGCAGCTCCCCGATGACACGGGTGTACGCGGCCGGGTCGGGCCAGAACGCGTGCGTGGACTCGCCGTGGCAGTCGGGGCGTTCCAGCCACGCGGTGCCGTTGTCGATGGTCCCGTCCATGAAGAGCTTCACGCCCGTGACCCGCCACAGGTCCCCGCCCGTGCCCTGCTGCTCGATGAGGGCCCGTACCCCGTCGGTGTCCGTGCCGGGCTGGCACCAGGGCGCCACCCGGAGCCGCAGCGGCAGTTCGCCGGCCGCGTCGAGCTGTCCGTACAGCGCGAGGCTCTCGCCGTTGGCGTCCATGGCGTGGCCGCCGGTGAGTCCGGCCGCGGCCATGGACCGCAGGGCCGCCGCGAGCCGCTCCCGGCTCTCCTCGGGGGTGGGGCGCGGAGCGATCCGCTCGACGAGTTCGCAGGCCGCGTCCTCCTGGAGCAGTCCGGTGGGGCGTCCGTCGGTGTCGCAGACGACCTCGGCGGACGCCTGGTCGAAGGTGCGGGGGCCGTCGACCCCGGCGAGTTCGAGGGCGCGGCGGCTGGCGAGCGCCGAGTGGGCGTCGAAGAGCAGCAGGAAGGCCGGTACGCCGTCGAGGACGGCGTCGAAGGGGGCGATGCCGACGGGCCCGCCGCCGAAGACGTTCGGGTCGAGGCCCCAGCCGAAGAGCCAGTCGCCCCGGCCGAGTTTCCGCACCTCCCGGGCGAGGGCCTCGCGGACGTCGTCGAGGTCGGCGCAGTACGACAGGTCCAGGCCGTGGGTGAGCTCGGCGCCCGTCACCGGGTGGAGGTGTCCGTCGACGAGCCCGGGGGTGACCACGGCTCCCCCGAGGTCGACGACGGTGGTCGCGGGGTCCGCGAGCGCGCGGATCCCGCGGTCGTCGCCGAGGGCGGCGATCCGGCCGTCGTCGGAGACGGCGAGCGCGGTCTCCGGCAGGACCGCTCCTGTGCCGGGGTCGAGCAGACGGGCGGAGAGCAGGACGAGTCGAGTGCGCACGAGTACTCCAGGAGGGGGACGCGGGGACGTTCTCAGAGGATCGGGGCGAGCCGGAAGGCGGAGGGAGCGGCCGGACCGGAGGGACGGGGCGGCCGAGCCGGAACACCGGGAGAGGCATACGGAGGAGGGAAGGGGAGGGGATGGGGCCAGGCCAGGTCAGGCCGTCGGGGGCTCCTCCGGCAGCGCCAGATCGGTGAGCGTGCCGTGCGGCAGGCCCAGGGCCTGTTCCGCCGTGGTGACGGGCAGCCGGGCCACGGCGTCCGGCCGGTCGGTCCGGTCGGTGTTGGCGTGGGCGCCGAGGCCGTCGAGCACCACCAGGATCTTGATGGCGGTGGTGCGCGGGTCGTCGGTGTGGAACTCGCCGAGTGCGACGCCCTCGCGGATGAGCTGTTCGAGCCGGTCGTCGGAGGCGAGTTCCTGTTCGGTGACCCGGGTGCGCAGGACCGGCCGGTAGCGGCTGAGGTGCCGGGCGTTGATCCAGAGGCGGCTGATGTCGTCGTACGCCTCGCCGCCCGAGAGGGCGAAGTAGCGCGCGAGGTACTGCGCGGGGGTCCCGTGGGGGCGTTCGGCGGGCAGCAGGGCGTTGAGTTCTCCGGTGGCGGCCACGCTGAACGCCTCGCCCACCAGCTCCTCCACCGAGGGGAAGTAATGGCTGATCAGACCGGGCCGGACGGACAGCTCCTCGGCCGTCCGCCGCAGGGTCACGCATTCGAGCCCCTCGGTGAGGGCCACGCGTGCGGCGGTCTCCACGATCTCGGCCCGACGGGCCTCGGGGGATTTCCGAACTCTCTTCTGCGGAACGCTTGACGGCATACCCGGGATGCTATTGAGTGTGCGACCAATAAGCAACAAGGTGGGCACCACACGCACCCGGAGGGCCGCATGGCTTCCACGATCCCCGATCCGCTCCCACGCAGCCAGGGCGCTCCGGTCGATCCGTCCGCCGCCGGCCGGCCCGGCCGGATCGAGGCCCACGGCATCGACCGCATCCCCGACTCCGAACGCCACGGACACCCCCGTGAGCTGTTCCCGGTCTGGGCGGCGGCGAACGTCAACTACCTCAGCCTCGTCATCGGCGGCACCCTCGTCCTGATGGGGCTCAGCCTCTGGCAGGCCCTCGCCGTGATCGTCGTGGGCAATCTCTTCTGGCTGCTCACGGGCCTGCTCGCCACCTCGGGCCCGGCCGCGGGCGCCCCCAGCGAAGTGATCACCCGGGCGGTCTACGGCGTCCTCGGCAACCGCGTGAACAACGCGATAGGCGGCTGGCTCGTCTCCGTCTGCTACTTCGCCCTCAACCTCGCCGCCGCGGCGACCGCCGCCTTCGCGCTGGTCGAGAAGACCGGTGTCACGGCCACCACCCCCGTGAAGACGGCCGTGATCGTGGTCATCGCCGCGCTGACCCTCGTCATCAGCGTCTACGGGCACGGTCTGATCATCAGGTTGTACCTGCCGATCACCCTGGTCCTCGCCGGGGCGTTCACGGTCGTCGCGTTCGCGGTCCTGCGGCACGCCGACTTCTCGTACGCCCCCGCCGGACGGGTCTCCGGGACCGCCCTCTGGGCCCTGCTCCTCGGCGGCGTCACGATGATCGCCTCGGGCCCCCTCTCGTACACGACGAGCGCGGACTTCTCCCGCTATCTGCCCCGGACCGCGTCGAAGCGGGCGATCGTCGGCTGGACCGCGCTCGGCGCCTTCCTGCCCAGTGTCGTCGTCTGTTCCCTCGGCGCCCTGGCGGCCACCGTCGTCGACATGAGCGACCCGCAGACCGGACTCCAGGAGATCCTGCCCGGCTGGTTCGCACCGGTCTTCCTGCTCGCCCTGGTCCTCGGCACCATCGCCATCAACGCCCTGACCGCGTACAGCGCGGGACTCGCCCTCCAGGCCGTCGGCCTCCGCGTCCGCCGCTCCGTCAGCGTCCTCTTCGACGGGACCGTGGCCGTCGCCCTCACCCTGTACGGGCTGCTCGTCTCCGACTTCCTGGACACCGTCAGCAACGCCCTCCAGGTGATCACCGTGCTGAGCGGCCCCCTGATGACGGTGTACGCCACCGACATCCTGCTCCGCCGGGGCCGCTACGACGGTGCCGCGCTCTCCGACGAGACCCGCTCCGGCCCCTTCTGGTACACCGCCGGAGTCAACCCCGCCGGTGCCCTCGCCGTCATCGCGGGCGTGACCACGGCGGCCCTCTGCGTCGACACCGTCTACACGGGCCCGGTCGCCGCCGCGCTCGGCGGCCTCGACCTCTCCCTGCCGGTGGGCATGGCGGTCTCCGCCGTCGTCTACGTCCTCCTGATGCGCGGCGAGCCCACCCTGCGCGCCGCCCGCGCGACGACCTGAGCCGTACGACCTGAGCCGTACGGCTCGGCCACCCGACCGGCGAGGCCCACGGCCCACGGCCGCGCGACCCGTCCGGGGCAGGTCACCCGGCCCGCAAGGCCCGCAAGGCCCGCAAGGCCCGCGCGTCACCCGGCCCGGACGGTCCCGCCCCCGTCCGGGCCGCTACCGCACCGCCCCCGAGGCCGCCGTGACCAGGCCCCGCATCACCCGCGGGTCCTCGCCCAGCTCCGGGTGCCACTGCACACCGAGGACCCAGGCGGGGGCGGCCAGTTCCACCGCCTCCACCGTGCCGTCCTCCGCGTGCGCCGAGGGCGCGAGCCCCGCGCCCAGCCGGTCCACGGCCTGGTGGTGGTAGGTAGGCACCTCGGCGACCTCCGGCACCAGCGAGCCGTACAGGCTCCCCGGCACCGGCTTCACCGTGTGCCGCCCGATCACCCCGACCGCCTCCGCGTGCCCGTCCAGGTGCTGCGTCAGCGTGCCGCCCCGGGCCACGTTGAGGAGCTGCATCCCCCGGCAGATGCCGAGCAGCGGGGTCCCCGAGGCGAGGGCCGCGTCGATCAGGGCCAGCTCCCAGGCGTCCCGCTCCCTGGCCGGCGGGCCGGTGCGCGGATCGGGCTCGGCCCCGTACCGCACCGGTTCGACGTCCGCCCCGCCCGCGACCACGAGGCCGTCGAGCCGGGCCACCACCGCCGCCGCGGCCCCGGGGACGTCCGGCGGCAGCATCACCGCCAGGCCCCCGGCGGCCCGGACGAGCCGGGGGTACCGCTCCGGCAGCAGCGCGGCCCGCATCTCCCACACCCCCCAACGGGCCCGGTCCAGATAGGTGGTGACGCCGATGAGCGGCTGGGACACGTGCTTCCTCCAGGGGTACGGGACGGCCTCGGGCCGGTACGGCCTCCGGGCGGTACGGCCTCGGGTCAGTCGCGGTCGAGTTCGGCCTCGGCGGCGGCGAGCGCCGCGAACTCCTCCTCCGGGGCCTTGGCCACCAGACGGTGCCGACTGTAGAACGCGAAGTAGGCGAGGGCGATCACGTACACCCCGAGCGCCATGAACGCGGCCGTCCGGTCCACCAGGAAGGTCGCCACCAGGGCGGACAGCGCGAGCACGAAGGCCACCGACGAGGTCGCCGTCCCGCCGGGCGTGCGGTACGGCCGGTGCAGCCCCGGCTCGCGGCGCCGCAGCACGATGTGCGAGAGCGCCATCAGGGCGTACGAGATGGTGGCGCCGAACACCGCGATGTTCAGCATCCGGGCCCCGTCTCCGGTCCCGGCGGCCAGCGCGAAACCGATCGCGCCGGGGATCAGCAGTCCCAGGTACGGCGACTTGCGGCGGCTGGTCAGGGAGAGGAACCGGGGCAGGTAGCCCGCCCGGGAGAGGGCGAAGAGCTGGCGCGAACCGGCGTAGATGAGGGAGAAGAACGACGCCACGAGACCGGCGAGGCCCGCGTAGTTCACGAAGCGGCTGAGCGCGGTCGGCTCCCCGTCCCCCTGGAGCGCCACCACCAGCGGATTGCCCGCGTCCTGTACCGCCGCCGCGCCGCGCGCGCCCGTCGCGGCGAGGAAGGTCACGACCGCGAGCAGCACCAGGACGCCCATGGCCGTGGCCAGCGCCCTCGGCATCGACCGCACCGGGTCCTTCGCCTCCTCGGCGGCGAGCGGCACGCCCTCCACGCCCAGGAAGAACCACATGCCGAAGGGGAAAGCGGCCCAGATCCCGAGGAGTCCGAACGGCAGCCAGGAGTTCGCGCCGAACGCCCCCTCGTCCACCGGGATGTCGTTCAGCCCGTCGAGACGGAAGTCGGTGAGGGCGCCGAGCGCGAAGACGACCAGCGCCGCCACCGCGATCGCCGTCACGACCAGACTGAACCGCAGGGCCTCGCCCACGCCCCACAGATGGATGCCGATGAACAGCGCGAAGCACACCAGCTGGACCGGCCAGCCGGACTCCAGACCGAAGAGGCCGAGGGACTCGACGTAGTCACCGATGAAGATCGAGATCGCGGCGGGCGCCAGGATGTACTCGATGAGGATCGCGGTCCCGGTGAGGAACCCGCCCCAGGTGCCGAGCGCCCGCCGGGCGAAGCCGTAACCGCCGCCCGCGGTGGGCAGGATGGCGGAGAGCTCGGCCAGCGCGAAGACCAGACAGGCGTACATCGCGCCCATCAGGACGGTGGCGACGGCGAGACCCCCGAAACCGCCCTTCGACAGACCGATGTTCCAGCCGGAGAAGTCCCCGGAGACGACATAGGCGACGCCGAGCCCGGTGAGCAGCAGCCAGCCCGCGCTGCCGCGCCGCAGCGCCCGGCGGGCCAGGTACTCGTCCTGCGGCGGTGCCGTGCTTCCGGTCGTGCTCCCGGAGGTTTCGTCGAGCGTCATGGCAGCGTCAGCTCCCCGTAACGGGCCCAATGGATCCCAATGGATTGGAGGCATACCTTTGCGTCGGCCGCCGGGGGAGCGCAAGCCCCGTGCGCCACTTTCGGGTGACACGGGCCGGGTCCGCGGCGCGCCTCGCGGTCCTCGTGGTCCGCGCGGGGCCGGGTCCGGCCCGATGCCCGGTCGGGGCAGGGTCGGGACAGGGTCGGGAGTCGGGTGGGGGCAGGGGCAGGGCCGGAGTCCAGGGCCGGAGTCCAGGGCGGGGGTGCAGGGCCGGAGTTCAGGGTGGGGGTGCGGGGCCGGGGTTCGGGCCGGGGTCAGGTCAGGAAGCCCCGCAGCAGCGCCGCCGTGCCCGAGCAGTGCTCCCGCATCACCTCGCGCGCCGCGTCCGCGTCCCCGTCGAGCACCGCCTCGACCGCGGCGGTGTGCTGGTGCTGGGAGTGCTCCAGGTTCCGCACCAGCAGCGGGATGCAGTCGAGCAGGTCGTTCACGGTCGCCCGGACGGCCGCGTACCGGGCGGTGAGCGTCGGCGAGCCGGACAGCTCGGCGAGCGTGAGATGCAGCAGGGTGTCCTGGCGGCGGTAGTCGGCCAGCGGCGCGTCATGGGTCGCCGCGAGCGCGGCCCGCAGCCGCCCGGCGCCCGCCGCGTCGAGCCCGTGGGCCGCGCACAGCCCCGCCGCGCCCACCTCCAGGACTTCACGGAAGCGGAGGGTGTCCTCCATGTCGACCGAGGCGATCCGGCGGCGCAGCTCGCCCTCGTCGGCCGTCCGGGCGCGCGCGAGCACGAACGTCCCGCCGTACCGGCCGCGTCTGCTCTCCACCAGCCCCTGCTCCTGGAGGACCTTCAGGACCTCGCGGAGCGTCACCCGGCTGATCCCCATCCGGTCCGCCAGCTCCCGCTCGGCGGGCAGCCGTTCCCCGCCGGGCACCAGGCCGAGCCGTACCACCTGGAGGATCTGCTCCAGGGCCTCCTCGAAGCCGTTGCCCGCCCGCACCGGCCGCAGCACGGGCGTCAGCCGGTCCGCCGATTCACTCGTACTGGCCACCTTCGCGTTTCCCCTTCTCCCACACTTCCCAAGTAATGGTCTCACCCAATACCTTATGGCTTCCGGCAGGCCGAAGGAGGAGCAATCCCGTGGCAGACCGCACACCCCCGCTCGGTGTCGAGGAGCTCAGGGCCCTCGTCGCGAGCGGCGAGATCGACACCGTCGTCCTGGCCTTCCCCGACATGCAGGGGCGCCTCCAGGGCAAGCGGTTCGCCGCCCCGTTCTTCCTGGACGAGGTGCTCGACCACGGAACCGAGGGCTGCAACTACCTCCTCGCCGTCGACACCGAGATGAACACCGTCGACGGCTACGCCATGTCCTCCTGGGACCGCGGCTACGGCGACTTCGCGATGCGCCCCGACCTCACCACCCTCCGCCGCCTCCCCTGGAACGACGCCACGGCCATGGTGACCGCGGACCTCGCCTGGAGCGACGGCACCCCCGTCGTCGCCGCCCCCCGCCAGATCCTCCGCCGCCAGCTGGAGCGCCTCGCGGAACACGGCCTCACCGCCCACGTCGGCACCGAGCTCGAGTTCATCGTCTTCAAGGACAGCTACGAAGAGGCCTGGGACGCGAACTACCGGGGCCTCACCCCCGCCAACCAGTACAACATCGACTACTCCGTCCTCGGCACCGGACGCATCGAGCCCCTCCTGCGCCGCATCCGCAACGAGATGACCGCCGCCGGACTCACCGTCGAGTCCGCCAAAGGCGAGTGCAACCCCGGCCAGCACGAGATCGCCTTCAAGTACGACGAAGCCCTCGTCACCTGCGACCAGCACGCCGTCTACAAGACGGGCGCCAAGGAGATCGCCGCCCAGGAGGGCCACTCGCTCACCTTCATGGCGAAGTACAACGAGCGCGAGGGCAACTCCTGCCACATCCACCTCTCCCTCCAGGACGCCGACGGCGACAACGTCATGGCGGGGGACGACGAACACGGCATGTCCGCGACCATGCGCCACTTCCTCGCCGGACAGCTCGCCGCCCTCCGCGACTTCTCCCTCCTCTACGCCCCCAACATCAACTCCTACAAGCGGTTCCAGCCCGGCTCCTTCGCGCCCACCGCCGTCGCCTGGGGCCACGACAACCGCACCTGCTCGCTCCGGATCGTCGGCCACGGCCGCTCCACCCGTTTCGAGAACCGGCTGCCCGGCGGCGACGTCAACCCCTACCTCGCCGTCGCCGGACTGGTCGCCGCCGGTCTCCACGGCATCGAGCAGCGCCTCGAACTCCCCCCGCCCTGCACCGGCAACGCCTACACCGCCGACTACGCGCATGTCCCCCGCACCCTGCGCGAGGCCGCCGAACTCTGGGAGACCAGCGAGATCGCCAAGGCCGCCTTCGGCGACGAGGTCGTCGCCCACTACCGCACCATGGCCCGCGTCGAACTCGACGCCTTCGACGCCGCCGTGACCGACTGGGAACTCCGCCGCTCCTTCGAACGCCTGTGAGGAACCCACCCGTGACACCGGAGAGGAACGCAGTGCTCCAGGTACTGAACCCGGCGACCGAGGAGACGGTCGCCACCGTCCCCGCCGCCACCCCCGCCGACGTCGACGCCGCCGTCACCCGGGCCGCCGCCGCCCAGCGCGGCTGGGCCGCCGCCGCCCCCGCCGACCGGGCCCGGCTGCTCCGGCGCTTCGCCGCCGTCGTCGACGCCCACGTCGAGGAACTCGCCCGCCTGGAGGTCACCGAGGCAGGACACACCATCGGCAACGCCCGCTGGGAGGCGGGCAACGTCCGCGACCTGCTCGACTACGCGGCCGGGGGAGTGGAACGCCTCAACGGACGCCAGATCCCGGTCGCGGGCGGCCTCGACATCACGATCCTCGAACCCCTCGGGGTCGTCGGCGTCATCGCGCCCTGGAACTTCCCCATGCCGATCGCCGCCTGGGCCACCGCCCCCGCCCTCGCCGCGGGCAACGCCGTCCTCCTCAAGCCCGCCGAGACCACCCCGCTCACCGCGCTCCGCCTCGCCGAGCTCGCCCTGGAGGCGGGCCTCCCCGAAGGGCTCTTCCAGGTCCTCCCCGGCCACGGCCCCGTCACCGGCCACGCGCTCGTCACCCACCCCGGCGTCGCCAAGATCGTCTTCACCGGCTCCACCAAGGTCGGCAAGTCCCTCATGGCCGCCTGCGCCGACCAGGTGAAACGGCTCACCCTCGAACTCGGCGGCAAGAGCCCCAACATCGTCTTCGCCGACTCCGACCTGGAGGCCGCCGCCGCCGCGGCCCCGATGTCCTTCCTCGACAACAGCGGCCAGGACTGCTGCGCCCGCACCCGCATCCTGGTCGAGCGGAGCGTCCACGACCGCTTCCTCGCCCTCCTCGCCCCCGCGATCGAGGAGATCACCGTCGGCGACCCCAGCGACGAACGCACCCGGATGGGCCCGCTCATCTCCCGCGCCCAGCTCGACCGCGTCCGCTCCTACGTCCCCGACGAGCTCCCCGGCATCCGGGGCAAGGCCCCCGAGGGCCCCGGCTTCTGGTTCCCGCCGACCGTCCTCACCGACGTGCCCGCCGACGCCCCCCACGCCGTCGAGGAGATCTTCGGACCCGTCGCCGTCGTCCTCCCCTTCGACGACGAGGCCGACGCGGTCCGCCTCGCCAACGCCACCGAGTACGGCCTCTCCGGCTCGATCTGGACCCGGGACATCGGCCGTGCCCTGCGCGTCTCCCGCGCGGTCCGGGCCGGGAACCTCTCCGTCAACTCCCACTCCAGCGTCCGCTACTGGACCCCGTTCGGCGGCTACCAGCAGTCCGGCCTCGGCCGCGAACTCGGCCCCGACGCCCTGACCGCCTTCACCGAAACCAAGAACGTCTTCATCAGCACGGAGGCCTGAACCGTATGACCACCGAAGAGATCATCTGCCGCCGCCTGGCCGGCCGTACCGCCGTCATCACCGGAGCGGGCAGCGGCATCGGTCTGGCCACCGCCCGCCGGCTCGCCTCCGAAGGCGCCCACGTCGTGTGCGGCGACATCGACGAGACGGCGGGCAAGGCCGCCGCGGAAGAGGTCGGAGGCCTCTTCGTCCAGGTCGACGTCACCGACCCCGAACAGGTCGAAGCCCTGTTCAGGACCGCCTTCGAGACCTATGGCTCCGTCGACGTCGCCTTCAACAACGCGGGCATCTCGCCCCCCGACGACGACTCCATCCTGGAGACCGGCCTGGAGGCCTGGAAGCGGGTCCAGGACGTCAACCTCACCTCCGTCTACCTCTGCTGCAAGGCGGCCCTCCCCTACATGCGCCGCCAGGGCAAGGGCTCCATCATCAACACCGCCTCCTTCGTCGCCCTCATGGGAGCGGCCACCAGCCAGATCTCCTACACCGCCTCCAAGGGCGGCGTCCTCGCCATGTCCCGCGAACTCGGCGTCCAGTTCGCCCGCGAGGGCATCCGCGTCAACGCCCTCTGCCCGGGCCCCGTCAACACGCCCCTGCTCCAGGAACTGTTCGCCAAGGACCCCGAGCGCGCCGCCCGGCGCCTCGTCCACATCCCCGTCGGCCGCTTCGCCGAACCGGAGGAGATCGCCGCCGCCGTCGCCTTCCTCGCGAGCGACGACTCCTCCTTCGTCAACGCGAGCGACTTCCTCGTGGACGGCGGCCTCTCCGGCGCGTACGTGACACCCCTCTAGGCCCACCGGACCCACCAGTCCGTTCAGCCCCACATGCCCCACCGGCCGCCGGACACCCGGCGGCCGGACCGGCGCGGAGGACCGGGCCCTAGAGGAACGTGCGGCCCTCGCCCCGGTACGTCGGCACGGTCGCCGTGACCCGGTCGCCCTCCACGAGCCGCAGACTGTCGAACCGCTCGCACAGCTCACCGGCCTTCGCGTGCCGGAACCACACCTTGTCGCCGATCCGCAGATCGTCCGCGGGCGAACCGAGCAGCGGCGTCTGCACCTCGCCCGGCCCCTCCTGCGGGTCGTAGCGCAGCCCCTCCGGCAGATACGGCACCGGCAGCCGGTCCGCCCCGGCCACCCCGGACGCCGGATAGCCGCCCCCGAGGACGGTCACCACCCCGACCCCCGGCCGCCGCACCACGGGCTGCGCGAAGAGCGCCGCCGGACGCCCGCTGAACGAGGTGTAGTTGTCGAACAGCCTCGGCACGAACAGCCCCGAACCCGCCGCGATCTCCGTCACCGCGTCCTCCGCCGCCGTGTGCTGCACACTGCCCGTGCCGCCGCCGTTCACGAACTCCAGGTCCGGCGCCACCGCCCGCACGGCCCGCACCACCGCCGCCCGGCGCTCCGCCAGCTCCCGGCGCGCCGCCGACTGCATCAGCCGGATCGCCCGCGACCGCAGCGGACGCCCCGCGACCGCGTCCCCGACCCCCGCCACATGCCCCTCGTACGCCATGATCCCGACCAGCCGGAAACCCGGCCGCCGGACCACCGAACGGGCCAGCTCCGCCAGTTCGGCGGGCTCCCGCAGCGGGGAACGACGGGCCCCGACCCTGATCCGGCCGCCCAGCAGGCTCAGCGCGGTGTCCAGCTCCAGACAGACCCGGACCTCCTCCGCACCGCCCGCCCGGGACGCGTCGACCAGATCGAGCTGCGCCACGTCGTCGACCATCACGGTCACGGCGGCGGCCAGCTTCGGATCGCGCGCCAGCTCCCCGAAACCCGCCCGGTCCGCCGACGGGTACGCGAGCAGCACGTCCTCGAAACCGGCTCGGGCCAGCCACAACGACTCGTCCAGGGTGAACGACATGATGCCCGCGAAACCCTCCCGCGCGAGCACCCGCTCCAGCAGCGCCCGGCACCGCACGGACTTGCTCGCCACCCGGACCGGCTTGCCCCCGGCCCGTCGTACGAGGTCCTCCGCGTTCGCGTCGAAGGCCTCCAGATCGACGATCGCCACGGGCGCGTCGAGATGAGCGGTGGCCCGGTCGTAGCGGGCCCGGTCGGCGGCACGGGGAGTCATGGCCCGAGCTTGCCAGACAGGTTTACGGGTGGGTAGCCCCTGGGTTCCCGCACCAGGGGGAACAGCCCGTAGAGTGACGGGCATTGTCGACACCAGCAGGGGGACGGGCATGACCGGCGAGCACCGCCCCACGCCCTCCCGCATCACGGACGCGCTGCTCCCCGCCCCGGAACCGGCCGAAACGGAGACGACCGCCCGGCTCCGCGCGGTCCGCCCCGCCGATCGCCCGACGGCACCGGACGCCCGGACGAAGCCCCCCGGCCCCACCCGCCCGGCCCCGGGTCCCGCCCGCCCCGGCCCGACGAAGCCCCCGGCGCAGGCGTCCCCGAGCACGTCCCCGGAACGGGCTTCCACCGCCTCCGCCGCGACACGGGATCCCCTCGGTTCCGCCCCGGCCTCTCCCGGCACCGGCCCGGCACCGGCTCCCCCCGGCCCCGCCCCGGCGCGGCCCTTCACCGGTTCCGCCCCGGCGCAGCTCTCTCCGGGCTCGCCCCCGGTACCGGCTCCCGTCGGCGTCGCCCCCACGGAGCCCCCGGCAGGCCCGCCCCCGGAACAGTCTCCTCCGCCCTCCGCGCCCTCGCGGACACCGGTCGGCCCCGCCCCGGCGCGGCCCCCCGCCGCCGGTCGCCCCGCTCCGAACGGTGGCGCCCCCGCGCCCGTAGAGCCCCGCACCGACGCGGCCGTCGAGTCCGGCGACCTTCGGGGCGGCCCCGTGCCCGTACGGCCCGCCGTCCCGCCCCGGCCGCACACCGCACCCGCCGTCCCGCCGTCCCCCGCGACCGCCGGGGCCTCCGGCACCGCGCTCTCCCGGACCCCAGCGCCTTCCGGTCCCGCGCCTTCCCGGCCTTCCGGTCCCGCGCCTTCCGGTCCCTGGGCCGCGCGGCCCTCCCCGCCCCCGTCCGGTGCGGCCCCGGCCCCCACCGCTCCCCGGCCCCTGCCCGTACCCGGTCCCGTCCTTCCCGGGCGCCCGTCCCCTTTCCCGTACGGACACGGTCAGGACGCTGCTCCGGGGACTCACATCGGCCAGGGCCCCCACACAGGCCACTCGGGTCCCACTGGTCACGAAAGCCCCACCAGCCACGGAACACCCACTGGTCCCACTGGTCCCCAAGTCCATGCCAGCCACGCCAGCCACGACGCTCACCCGGCTCACAACACCCCCGTAGCCCCCAGCAACCACGTGCCCCCCACCTACCTCGCCCCCACCCCCCAGCGGGAGCGGAAGGCCGGGCGGACCGTGGCGGTCGTCGCCTGCGCCGTGCTCGGCGTCGGGCTCATCGGCGGGGCCCTCGCCGGAACCTGGCTCGCCGCCAACGAGCCCGGCGCCCCCGCCGAACCGGTCGGGTACGCCGAGGCCGAGGAGCTGTGGCACAACGCCCCGGTGGACACCCTCTTCCCCCGCACCCTCGCCGGGCCCGGCGCCGGGCCCGGCGGCTCCGCCCGCACCTGGACCAGGATCGTCGTCGCCCCGGACGCCCCCTGCTCGCCCGCCGTCCTCGCCCGGGGCCTGCTCGCCACCCTCCGGCCGTTCGGCTGCGAGCGGGTGCTGCGCGCCACCTACACCGACGCCACCGCCAGCGGCGTCATCACCGTCGGCCTCGTCTTCACCCGCGCGGAGCCCGCCGCGCAGCGCACGCTGGGCCCCGGCCTCACCACCCGCCTCGGCCAGGACGTCCCGCCCGCCCTCTCCGGCCCCGGCACCGTCGCGGCCCGCTTCGGCGCCCCCCAGCGCGCCAGCTGGTGGCTGAACGCCCCCGCCGACCTCCCCGTCGTCGTCACCGCCGTCTCCGGCTTCGCCGACGGCCGCCCCGTCGCCCGCCCCCAGTCCGCCGCCGGTGCCATGGCCCCGGGCCGTACCGACGCCACCGCCCAGTCCGGCCTCGGCCACGAGGCCAAGGGCATCACCCTCCGCTTCGAGAAGCTGCTGCGCACCACCGCCACCGCCGCGGCGAAGGAGAACGCCCGGTGATCCGCGCCGCCCGCCTCCGCGCCCCCGCCGTCCTGCTCGCCGCCGCCTTCTGCGTCCTGCCCGCCCTCACCACGCCCGCGTACGCCGACTCCATCCGGGCCCGCCAGTGGGGGCTCGAAGCCCTCCACACCGAGGAGGCCTGGCGCACCACCCAGGGCGGGGGCATCACCGTCGCCGTCCTCGACACCGGGGTCGACGCCGAACACCCCGACCTGACCGGCTCGGTGCTGCCCGGCCATGACCTGGTCGGCTTCGGCGCCTCCCGGGGCGACCGCGCCTGGGCCCGGCACGGCACCGCCATGGCGGGCATCATCGCCGGTCACGGACACGGCCCCGGCCGCGGGGACGGGGTCCTCGGCATCGCCCCCGAGGCCAGGATCCTCCCCGTACGGGTCATCCTCGAAGGCACCGACAAGGCCCGCGACAAGGCCCGCAAGACCCGGGGCACCGCCCTCGCCGAAGGCATCCGCTGGGCCGCCGACCACGGCGCGGACGTCATCAACCTCTCCCTCGGCGACGACTCCGAGTCCGCCCACGCCGACGCGGGCGAGGACGCCGCCGTCCAGTACGCCCTGGCCAAGGGCGTCTCCGTGGTCGCCTCGGCGGGCAACGGCGGCGAGAAGGGCGACCACATCTCCTACCCGGCCGCCTACCCCGGTGTCATCGCCGTCACCGCCGTCGACCGCTACGGCACCCACGCCTCCTTCTCCACCCGCCGCTGGTACGCCACCGTCAGCGCCCCCGGCGTGGACATCGCCATCGCGGACCCCGACCAGCGCTACTACGAGGGCTGGGGGACCAGCGCCGCCGCCGCGTTCGTCTCCGGAGCCGTCGCCCTCGTCCGCGCCGCCCACCCCGACCTCACCCCGGCACAGATCAAGAGGCTGCTCGTCGACACCGCCCGGGACCGCCCGAAGGGCGGCCGGAGCGACTCCAAGGGGTACGGGACCGTCGACCCGGCCGCCGCCATCACCGCGGGCGCGAAGATCGAGGGCGGCGACCCCAAGGCCGTGACCGCCGGCTACCCGGGCCGCCACTTCGGCCCGGGACCGCTGCCCGCCGCCGAGGAGGACGACCCGGTCGGTCTGCTCGCCCCGCTGGCCGGGGGCCTCGGCGTCCTCCTGCTCCTGACCGCCGTGCTGCTGCGCCGCACCGGCCGCACGACCGCCTGAGGACTTCCGCCGGAGACCGGCGGCCCGGGACCGATCGCCCGCAGCGCACGCCGGAGGCCATGACCCGGCGGCCGTACCTCTGCGGTCGTACCCCGGCGGGCCGGGTGCCCCGCCCGGCCCGTTAGGCTCGTTCCGTGGCGCTCAAGAACATTCCGGACCCCGGTTTCTCCGACGACGACGGCACCGCCGACCCGAGGCTCACCGAGGCCCTCGCGGCCTGGGCCCTGGACAGGACGGCCCACGGCCCGGTCCTGGAGGCACTCGGCGGCGCCCGGCTCCTCGTCCCCGTCGTCGCCGTCCTCGGCGAGGTCGAGACCGACGAGAACGGCCTGCGCCGCGAGAAGACCAGCGACATGGCCGTCCCCACCCTCACGGCGGGCGACCGGCGCGCGCTCCCCGCCTTCACCTCCACCGCCTCGCTCGCCCGGTGGGACCCGGCGGCCCGGCCCGTGGCAGTCCCGCTCCACCAGGCGCTCCAGGCGCTCGCGCACGAGAAGGCGGACACGCTCGTCCTGGACCTGGCGGGCCCCGTGCCCTACCAGGTGACGGGCCCGGCGCTGCTCGCGCTCGCCGAAGGCCGCTCCAGCACCGACCCGCTCGCCGACCCCGCCGTACGGGAGGCGGTCCGGGCCGTGGTCGCCGCCGACCCCGCCGTGCTCCGCGCACATCTGGGGCCGGGCGCCGCCGACGGGACGCTCGCCCTGGTCCTGGCGGGGGACGGCTCGCCCGCCGAGGCCGCCCAACGGGTGGCCCGCGCCCTGGCCGCCGACGACACCCTGCGGGCCCGCCTGGTGCGGGGCCTCGACCTGGCGCTGCTGCCCGCCTCGGCCACCCCGCCGGGCGAGCCCCTCCACGTCAAGGGGCCGGAGACGCCCTGAGCTGGGCGTCTCCGGCCCCGACCGGAAAGAGGACGGTGTACGGCCTAGCCGTACACCGGCCCGGTGTACTTCTCGCCCGGTCCCTGGCCCGGCTCGTCCGGGACCAGCGAGGCCTCGCGGAAGGCGAGCTGGAGCGACTTCAGACCGTCCCGCAGGGGAGCGGCGTGGAAGGAGGAGACCTCCGTCGCACCCGCGTCGAGCAGACCGGCGAGGGCGTGCACCAGCTTGCGGGCCTCGTCGAGGTCCTTGTACTTGTCGCCCTCCTCGGTGAGCCCGAGCTTCACCGCGGCGGCGCTCATCAGGTTGACGGCGACGGTCACGATGACCTCGACCGCGGGGACCTCCGCGATGTCACGGGTCATGGCTTCGAAGTCGGGGGAGTCCGAGGAGTCCGGGGACTCGTTCTGGGGCGTCTCGCTCATGCCTCATACGATATGCCGGTCCTCGGTTAGCGCTGACCCCCGGGTCCTGCTAACCTTGTGTAACGACCGGCCGGACACCTGTGTGCCCGGCCCACAAGTGGAGGCTCCGCTCTCCCACCTGACCACCCTCACGGGTGGCGGGTCACCGGTCAGGTGGTCCCCATCGTTCCGTACGGACGATGGAACTGCCCGATGTGCGCCCCGCGGTTGATCGCGGCGGTGTTCCGGTTTTCCATGGAGCCCCGCTTGTGTCCCGTCCGGGGCTTTTTTCATGTTCCGGCTCGGTTGGTCTCAGCAAACAGACGTTGCGTGTCCGTCCGCCAGGCGGTCGCGTGGTGCTACCGAGGAGGATCCATCAGCGCCGAGCCCCGCATCAACGACAGGATTCGCGTTCCCGAGGTGCGACTTGTCGGACCCAGCGGCGAGCAGGTCGGGATTGTTCCGCTTGCCAAGGCCCTGGAGCTCGCACAGGAGTACGACCTCGACCTGGTCGAGGTAGCGGCGACCGCCCGTCCGCCCGTGTGCAAGCTCATGGACTACGGGAAGTTCAAGTACGAGTCGGCCATGAAGGCCCGTGAGGCGCGCAAGAACCAGGCGCACACGGTCATCAAGGAGATGAAGCTCCGGCCGAAGATCGACCCGCACGACTACGACACCAAGAAGGGTCACGTCGTCCGGTTCCTCAAGCAGGGCGACAAGGTCAAGATCACGATCATGTTCCGTGGTCGTGAGCAGTCCCGCCCCGAGCTTGGATTCCGGCTGCTGCAGCGGCTGGCTTCGGACGTCGAGGAGCTCGGCTTCATCGAGTCCAACCCGAAGCAGGACGGCCGGAACATGATCATGGTTCTCGGTCCGCACAAGAAGAAGACCGAGGCCATGGCCGAGGCGCGTGAGGCCCAGGCCGCACGCAAGGCCGAGCGCCAGGGCATCACCGTCGACGAGACGGCCTCCGCCGAGGAGACCGCGCCCGCCGCCGAAGCCCCGGTCGTCGCCGAAGCCCCGGCCGAGACCTCCGTCGAGACTCCGGCCGAGACCCCCGAGGCGTGACCCGAGGGGCTGCCACCCAGGCAGCCCCGGGCCCCGCCCGGAACCACCACACGAAGAATTGACGCTCCCCGGCAAAGGTGCCCGCACCGGGGGAGCGCCACTGACGAGGAGATACGGCGCGATGCCGAAGAACAAGACGCACTCCGGTGCCAAGAAGCGCTTCAAGGTCACCGGCTCCGGCAAGATCCTGCGCGAGCGCGCCGGCAAGCGCCACCTGCTCGAGCACAAGTCGTCCAAGCTGACGCGTCGCCTCTCCGGCAACGCCGAGATGGCCCCGGGTGACGCCGCCAAGATCAAGAAGATGCTGGGCATCTGAGTTGATCTCCCGCCCTCGGCGACGAGGGCATCCGGCCGAGACCGGGTTCCATCCGTTTTCCGGGTCGTGTGAGGACACCCACGACCCCGCTGCAAGGAGTTAACAAGTGGCACGCGTCAAGCGGGCAGTCAACGCCCACAAGAAGCGCAGGGCGATCCTCGAGGCGGCCTCCGGCTACCGCGGTCAGCGCTCGCGCCTGTACCGCAAGGCCAAGGAGCAGGTCACCCACTCGCTGGTCTACAACTACAACGACCGCAAGAAGCGCAAGGGCGACTTCCGTCGGCTGTGGATCCAGCGCATCAACGCCGCCGCCCGCCAGAACGGCATGACGTACAACCGCCTCATCCAGGGTCTGAACGCCGCCAACATCGAGGTGGACCGCAAGATCCTCGCCGAGCTGGCCGTCAACGACAGCAACGCGTTCGCCGCGCTGGTCGAGGTCGCGCAGAAGGCCCTCCCGGCCGACGTCAACGCCCCGAAGGCCGCTGCCTGATCTTCCAGGCCGCAGTACTTCCGTCCGGACCCGCAGGCGCGCACGCGCCTGCGGGTCCGGGTGCTTCCGCCCCCTGAGGCACCCCCTGAGGCCCGGCCCGCCGGGACACCTCCCCGCCGGGCCCTGTCCGCCGGGCGCCGAGCCCCGTACCAGTGGGTCCGACGTCCGCACCGCCCGCCCGGCCCGCAGCCGTCCGGCCCCGAAGAGAGAACCGCCGCACCCCATGGTCACCCCCGAGCTGATCTCCCCGCGTTCCCCGCGCGTCGTCGCCGCCCGGCGGCTCGCCAAGCGCGCCTTCCGGGGCAAGGAGCGCCTCTTCATCGCCGAGGGCCCGCAGGCCGTCCGCGAGGCCGTCGAGCACCGGGGTCCCGGCGGAGAGCCCACGCTCGTCGAGCTCTTCACCACCGTCGAGGCCGCCGAACGGTACGCCGCCATCGTCGAGGCCGCCCACGCGGCGGGCGCCCGCGTCCACCACGCCTCCGACGCCGTCCTCGCCGAGGTCTCCCAGACCGTCACCCCGCAGGGACTCGTCGGCGTCTGCCGCTTCCTCGACTCGCCCTTCGAGCAGATCGTCGCGGCCCGCCCCAAGCTGGTCGCCGTCCTGGCCCACGTCCGCGACCCCGGGAACGCGGGCACGGTGCTGCGCTGTGCCGACGCCGCCGGAGCCGACGCCGTCGTCCTCACCGACGCCTCCGTGGACCTCTACAACCCCAAGTCCGTACGGGCCTCCGTCGGCTCGCTCTTCCACCTGCCGGTCGCCGTCGGCGTCCCCGTCGAGCAGGCCGTCGCCGGACTCCGGGCCGCGGGCGTCCGCGTCCTCGCCGCCGACGGAGCGGGACAGGACGACCTCGACGACGAACTCGACGCGGGCACCATGGGCGGCCCCACCGCCTGGATCTTCGGGAACGAGGCCTGGGGGCTCCCCGAGGAGACCCGCGCCCTCGCCGACGCCGTCGTCCGCGTCCCGATCCACGGCAAGGCCGAGAGCCTCAACCTCGCCACCGCCGCCGCCGTCTGCCTCTACGCCTCCGCCCGCGCCCAGCGCCCCCGAACCTCTCCCTGAGGGATCCGCTCCGCCTCCCGCGCCCAGTAGAGTGACCGACTCGGGGCCCACAGCGGCCGCGCGGAGGGGTGGGAAACGGGAATGACGGTCGGCACGGACGGTCCCGCACAGACACGGAGCGCCGCCCGGCACGCCCCGGAACCGCCCGGCCCCCCGGACCGGCGGCCACCCGGCGGCACCGGCCTCCCCGGCATCCATCCCGACGACCTGCCCGACGGTCTCGTCGTCGCCGACGAGACCGGCCGCGTCGTCTGCTTCAACGCCGCCGCGGGCCGCATCACCGCCGTCCCCGCCCACCGGGCCCTCGGCCTCCCCCTCGACCGGGCGCTGCCCCTCGAAGACCTCAAGGGCCGCCGCTGGTGGACCCTGACCGACCCCTACGGCGGACTCGCCACCCGCAGCGGCCAGCCCGAGCGCAACCTGCTGCTGCCCGGCGGCCGCGAGGTCCTCGTCTCCGCCCGGTACGTCCGGGAGCACCCCACCGGCCCCGTCCGCCGGGTCGTGGTCAGCCTGCGGGGCACCGAGGCCCGCCGCCGCACCGAACGCAGCCACGCCGAGCTCATCGCCACCGTCGCCCATGAACTGCGCTCCCCGCTCACCTCCGTCAAGGGCTTCACCGCCACCCTCCTCGGCAAGTGGGAACGGTTCAGCGACGACCAGAAGCGCCTGATGCTGGAGACCGTCGACGCCGACGCGGGCCGCATCAAACGGCTCATCGCGGAACTCCTCGACATCTCCCGGATCGACTCCGGACGCCTCGAAGTGCGCCGCCAGCCCGTCGACATCGCCGCCGCCGTCGGCCGCCACGTCCAGGTCCACACCACGGCGGGCCAGCCCCCGGACCGCTTCTTCGTACGGATCAGGCCCGAGCTGCCCCCGCTCTGGGCCGACCCCGACAAGATCGACCAGATCCTCGGCAACCTGCTGGAAAACGCGGTGCGCCACGGCGAGGGAACCGTCACCATCGAGGTGGCACCCACCACCGGCCGCGACGACGGAGAAGAAGGGACGGAGGTCACCGTGAGCGACGAGGGCCCCGGCATCCCCGAGGAGTCGATGAACCGCGTCTTCACCCGCTTCTGGCGGGGCAGCAAGCGCGGCGGCACCGGACTCGGCCTCTACATCGTCAAGGGCGTCGTCGAGGCCCACGGCGGCACCATCACCGTCGGAAGGGGCCCCCGGGGCGGGGCCGAGTTCCGATTCATCCTGCCGGTCGGCCTCCCGGCCCACCTCGTCTGACGCGAACGGACGAGATCACGGAGCCGCCCGGCCGCCCACGGGCTCATGTGTGTCCCCCCGCCCCGTTAGACTCGTCCTTTGGCACGTTTGCGCCCTTGACGTCGAAGCGGGGCCGCCCAGCCAAGCCAACGGAAGCACGGGAAGAGATGTCCGCACCCAATAAGTCGTACGACCCGGTCGAGGTCGAGGCGCTGAAACCCGAAGAGATCGAGCGCATCCGGGACGAGGCGCTCGCCGCCTTCGCCGCCGCGGGCGACCTCGACGCGCTCGCGCAGGCGAAGACCGCGCACACCGGCGGCACCTCGCCGCTGGCGCTCGCCAACCGGGAGATCGGCGCCCTGCCCCCGCAGGCCAAGGCCGCCGCAGGAAAGATCGTGGGTCAGGCCCGCGGTCTCGTCTCCAAGGCGCTCGCCGCCCGGCAGACCGAGCTGGAGGCCGAGCGCGACGCGCGGGTCCTCGTCGAGGAGGCCGTCGACGTCACCCTGCCGTACGACCGCGTCCCGGCCGGCGCCCGCCACCCGCTGACCACGCTCATGGAGCGCGTCTCCGACGTCTTCGTCTCCATGGGGTACGAGGTCGCCGAGGGTCCCGAGGTCGAGGCGGAGTGGTTCAACTTCGACGCCCTCAACTTTGTACCGGACCACCCGGCGCGCCAGATGCAGGACACCTTCTTCGTCCAGGGCCCCGAAGGCGCCACGGGCGACGAGTCCGGTGTCGTGCTCCGCACCCACACCTCGCCGGTGCAGGCCCGTACGCTCATCGACCGGGAGCCCCCGCTCTACGTCGTGTGCCCCGGCCGCGTCTACCGCACCGACGAGCTCGACGCCACGCACACCCCGGTCTTCCACCAGATCGAACTGCTCGCCGTCGACGAGGGCCTCACCATGGCCGACCTCAAGGGCACCCTCGACCACATGGTCCAGGCGCTCTTCGGCCCGGACATGAAGACCCGGCTCCGCCCGAACTACTTCCCGTTCACCGAGCCGTCCGCCGAGATGGACATGCTCTGCTACGTCTGCCGCGGCGAGTCCGTCGGCAACCCCGACCGCCCCTGCCGCACCTGCGGCAGCGAGGGCTGGATCGAGCTGGGCGGCTGCGGCATGGTCAACCCGAAGGTGCTCGTCGCCTGCGGAGTGGACCCCGAGAAGTACAGCGGATTCGCCTTCGGGTTCGGCATCGAGCGGATGCTGATGTTCCGCCACAACGTGGAAGACATGCGAGACATGGTCGAGGGTGACGTCCGGTTCACCCGGCCGTTCGGGATGGAGATCTGATGCGGGTCCCGCTTTCTTGGCTGCGGGAGTACGTCGACCTGCCGGCGACGGTGACCGGCCGCGACGTACAGGCCAAACTCATTTCGGCGGGCCTCGAGGTCGAGTCCGTCGAGCAGCTCGGCGCGGGCCTCAGCGGCCCGCTGGTGGTCGGCAGGGTCCTCACCGTCGAGGAACTGACCGAGTTCAAGAAGCCCATCCGCTTCTGCACCGTCGACGTCGGCCGGGCCAACGGCACCGGCGAGCCCCAGGAGATCATCTGCGGCGCCCGGAACTTCGCCGTCGGCGACAAGGTCGTCGTGGCCCTCCCCGGCGCCGTCCTCCCCGGTGACTTCCGCATCGCCGAGCGCAAGACCTACGGCCGGGTCTCCCGCGGCATGATCTGCTCCGGCGACGAGCTCGGCATGGGCGACGACGGCACGCACGGCATCATCGTGCTGCCGCCGGAGCACGAGATCGGCACTGACGCCACGGTCCTCCTGGAACTCTTCGACGAGGTCCTCGACATCGCCGTCACCCCGGACCGCGGCTACTGCCTCTCGATGCGCGGCGTCGCCCGCGAGACGGCCACCGCCTACGGGCTCCCGCTGCGCGACCCGGCCCTCATCGACGTGCCCGCGCCCAACTCGTACGGCTACCCGGTCCAGATCGCCGACCCCTTCGGCTGCGACCGCTTCACCGCGCGCACCGTCGTCGGCCTGGCTCCCGAGGCCCGCTCCCCGATCTGGCTCCAGCGCCGCCTCCAGAAGGCCGGCATGCGCCCGATCTCGCTGGCCG
This sequence comes from Streptomyces sp. NPDC101490, assembly GCF_044767145.1. Lineage (NCBI taxonomy): Bacteria > Bacillati > Actinomycetota > Actinomycetes > Kitasatosporales > Streptomycetaceae > Streptomyces > Streptomyces sp. NPDC101490. The sequence continues at coordinate 133,462 of NZ_JBIWNI010000012.1, read as the reverse complement.
TGGACGTCACCAACTACGTGATGCTGGAGCTCGGCCAGCCGCTGCACGCCTACGACCGCGGCAGGCTCGACGGCCCCATCGGCGTCCGCCGCGCCGAGGCCGGGGAGAAGATCACCACCCTCGACGGCACCGTGCGCGTCCTGGACGCCGCCGACCTGGTCATCACCGACAACCGCGGCCCCATCGGCATCGCGGGCGTCATGGGCGGCGCCAACACCGAGATCGCCGACCCGGTGACCGACCCCGTCACCGGCGCCGTCACCGGCACCTCCGAGGTCGTCATCGAGGCCGCGCACTTCGACGCGATCTCCATCGCCCGCACGGCCCGCCGCCACCGGCTGTCCTCCGAGGCGTCCAAGCGCTTCGAGCGGGGTGTCGACCCGCAGGCCGCGGCCGCCGCCGCGCAGCGCACCGTCGATCTGCTCGTGCTGCTCGCGGGCGGCACCGCGGAGGCAGGCGTCACCGAGATCAGCGCCCCGTCCGCGCCGCGCACCATCGCCCTCCCGGCCGACCACCCGGACAAGGTCGCGGGCGTCGGCTACGGCCGGGAGACCGTCGTCCGCCGCCTCCAGGAAGTCGGCTGCGACGTCTACGGCCAGGACCAGCTCGTCGTCACCGTGCCCTCGTGGCGCCCCGACCTCAACGAGCCGAACGACCTCGCCGAAGAGGTCATCCGGCTGGAGGGCTACGAGAACCTGCCCTCCACGCTGCCGAAGCCCCCGGCCGGCCGCGGCCTCACCGAGCGCCAGCGCTTCCACCGCCGGGTGGGCCGCGCCCTGGCGGGCGCGGGCTACGTCGAGGCACTGAACTACCCGTTCATCGGCGCGGGAGCCCTCGACCATCTCGGCCTCGACGCGGACGACCCCCGTCGCCACGTCGTCACCCTGGTCAACCCGCTCTCCGACGAGGAGCCCGCGCTCCGCACCACGCTCCTCCCGGGCCTCTTCACCGCGCTCCGCCGCAACGACAGCAGGGGCAGCCACGACCTGGCGCTCTTCGAGACCGGCCTGGTCTTCCGCCCCGAGGGCGAGCCCGGCACGGCCGTCCGGCTGCCCGTCGACCGTCGCCCCAGCGACGAGGAGATCGCCGGGATCAACGCCGCGCTGCCCGCGCAGCCGCGCCGCGCCGCCGTCGTCCTCGCCGGGGCGCGCGAACAGGCCGGCTGGTGGGGCAAGGGCCGTCCGTCCGACTGGGCGGACGCGGTCGAGGCCGCCCGCACCGTGGCCGCCGAGGCCGGGGTCGAGCTGATCATCAGCGCCGACCAGCACGCCCCCTGGCACCCGGGCCGCTGCGCCGCGCTGCACGTCGGGACCGACGGCGAGAAGGTCCTCGTCGGCCACGCGGGCGAACTCCACCCGCGCGTGGTCAAGGCCTTCGGCCTGCCGGCCCGCAGCTGCGCGATGGAGATCGACCTGGACCTCCTGGAGCAGGCGGACGGGGGGCCCGTGAAGGCCCCCCGGATCTCCCTCTTCCCGGTCGCCACCCAGGACGTCGCCCTGGTCGTCGCCGCCGACGTCCCGGCCGCCTCCGTCGAGGCCGCCCTCCACGAGGGCGCGGGTGAACTCCTCGAGGCCGTCCGGCTGTTCGACGTCTACACCGGCGACCAGCTCGACGAGGGCACCAAGTCCCTGGCGTACGCCCTGAGGTTCCGCGCCCCGGACCGCACCCTCACGGTCGAGGAGGCCACCGCCGCCCGCGACGCGGCCGTGGCCCTGGCGACGGAGCGCACCGGAGCCACCCTCCGCGGCGCCTGACCACCCCGCCACCCCGCCGAAGGGCCGCCCCGACACCCCGGGGCGGCCCTTCGCCGTCTCCCCGGCCGGGACCCGTACGCACACCGCGGAGTCGTGCGTAGGTGCCCGTGGCGAAGCCCCGGCGGGCGGTCGTGGGAGACGGGTGATCACTCCTTCGGGTGAGATCGCCGGGGGAGGTTCCGTGGTGGGGCGCGCGGTCGGCAGAATCGACGCGGCTGCGGGGGCGGACCTGTGGGTCGCAGGCCTCCGGGCGGTGTCGGGGCTCGGGAAGGGCCGTACATGATCCGTACGAGGTCGTTGGTCTCCGGTGGCTCCCGGCTCCGCCGGCTGGCCCCCTTCGCGTTTCCCGCCGGGTGGGGCGTGATCGCCGTGGCCTGGAGGTTCGGCTGCCCGCTGGCCCGGCATCAGGGGCTGCCCATGAGGATCACCACCAGCGTCGTCTTCCTCACCGTCGGCATCGGCCTGCTCGTCGCCGCCCGCCGCCGTCTCGTCCGGAAACTGGCGAGGGCGCGCGCCGTCGCCGCTGCCACCCAGCAGGTGCTGCTGCGCCCGCCGCCCGCGCGGCTCCACGGACTCGTACTGGCCGCCGGACAGCTGTCCGCCTCCCGGGGGGCCACCGTCGGCGGCGACCTGTACGAGGCGGTCGCCACGCCCCACGGGGTGCGGATGGTCATCGGGGACGTCCGGGGCCACGGCCTCGCCGCGCTCGGCGCTGTCGTCGCCGTCCTCGGCAGCTTCCGCGAGGCCGCCCACGACGAACCCGAACTCGGCGGGGTGCTGCGCCGGCTGGAACGGGCGCTCGAACGGCATCTGCGGGAGCGGGCGCGGGACGAGCACCCGGCGCGCGCCGGGACGGCGCCCGAGCATCCGGTGGCGGAGGAGTTCGTGACGCTGCTGCTCCTGGAGGTGCGGCCGGACGGACGGCTCGCGGTGTTCAACTGCGGTCACCCGGGCCCGTACCGCCTCGGCGCGGGCGTGGAGCGGCTCCCGGTCGGCGAGCCGCTGCCCCCGCTCGGGGTCCTGCCGCTCCCCGCCGTCCTCACCCCGTACACCGGGGCCCGGCTGCTGCCCGGCGAGACGCTGGTGCTGCACACCGACGGAGCCGAGGAGGCCCGGGACGGACGCGGCCGGTTCTTCCGGCTCGACACGGCCCTGGCGGGGCCGCCGGGCGAGGCACCCGCCGCTCTCGTCCGGCGCGTCCACACGGAGCTGCTGCACCACACGGGCGGCAGGCTCGGTGACGACGTCGCCCTGCTCGTCGTACGGAACGACCGCGTCCGGGTGCCGGCGCAGCCCGCCGAACCCGGGCTGCGCCGCCCCCGGCCCGCCCCCTCCTCCCATCGCTGAGCGGAGGGGACCCGGGCCGCCGCCGCCCACTCCGCCACGGAGCGTCGGGCAGAACGGCGGGCGGGCGGCGTGGACCGGGCGGCCGTCCGTACGAGGGGGAGACGGCGGCCCGGTCGTCGCCTCACGGCGAGAAGCACAGTCAACCGGCACGGCGACGGGCGCGGCAGAGCGCACGGACCGGAAGAACGGGTACTCGGTTCACACCCCGTGCGAAACCGTCCGGCGCGGTGACCGATCCGCCGGAGCCCGTCCCGCCGGTCCGTCCCGTACGAAATCGGTCACCGCTACGCTGAGTTCACCGAGCGACCGGAGCGGCCATGCAGCCCAACACCTTGCTCGACGCCCTGCTGGACGAGGCGGGCGTCTCCCACGCCGGACTCGCCGCCCGGGTGAACCGGGCCGGCCGGGCCAGGAGCCTCGCCCTGCGCTACGAACACACCGCCGTGGCCCGCTGGCTTAAGGGCCAGCGCCCGCGCGGGCAGGTGCCGGACCTGATCTGCGAGGTGCTGGCCGCGCGGCTGGGCCGCCCGGTGACCCTGGACGACATCGGCTTCGGGGTGCCGGGCGGCCCTTCGGACGCCACCGGTTCGCCGCTGTCCGGGTTCGTGGAGCGGGCGGCGGCGCTGTGGCGTTCGGACGAGCAGCAGCGGCCGCACATAGTGGGCGCGCCCGCCGTGACGGGGACCCCCGCGGTGATGCCGGTGTGGGAGTGGGAGAACCCGCCGGAGGACATCGACGTGTCGCGGAGCGGCCGGACGGCGGTGTCACCGGCCGACATCGTCGTGCTCACGGCCGCCCGCACCCACTACGAGCAGATGTACCGGAGGGCCGGGGGAGTGGCGACCCGGGCCCGGATCGTCGGCTTCCTCACGGCCGAGACCGCGCCGCTGCTGCGGGGCTCGTACGGCGACGCGCTCGGGCGGCGGCTGCACCGGGCCACCGGCGGTCTGGTCGCGGTGGCGGGGATCTGCGCGTACGACGCGGACGCCCACGGGCTCGCCCAGCGCTACTTCCACCAGGCGCTGCGGCTCGCCAAGGCGAGCGGTGACCGGGGCCTCGGCGCGTACGTGATCGCGCTGCTGGTCAACCAGTCGCTGTTCATGGGGGAGTACCGGCAGGCGGTGGCGTTCGCGGAGGCGGCGCTGCGGGCGGCGGGACCCCGGATCACTCCGGCGCTCGCCGCGGACCTGACGGCGATGCAGGCGAAGGCGTACGCGCGGCTCGGCGACCGGCCGGCGGCCCTCGCGTGCATCCGGCGGGCCGAGGCGGCGGCGGAGCGGATCAGCCCGGGGGAGGAACCGGCCGAGACGGGCTACGTCCAGCCGGGGTTCGTCAACGTCCAGGTCTCCGGGGCGCTGCTCGGTCTGGGGGACTTCGCCGCCGCCCACGAGCACGCCTCGGTGGCGGTGCGCACGCCCTCGCACGACCGGGGCAGGGTGCACCGGCTGGCGACGCTGTGCCAGGTCGAGCTGAGCCTCGGGGAGCAGGACGCGGCGGCGCGGACGGCCGTGGAGATGACGGAGTGGGTGCGGGGGATGGAGTCGCGGCGGCTGCGGGACCGGCTGCGGCAGGTCCGGCGTCAACTGCTCGCGAGCGGCGGGAGCGAGGCCAGGGAGGCGGCGGAACTCATCGAAGGGACGCTGTGCGTTCCCTTGTGAACCCGAAGGGCTGCGATATTGCCATCAGGCGAGCACCGACCAGGCGGAAGGTGGCAAGAACGTGCAGTGGACGAAACTGAGTGAACGCTCCGTCTATGAGAACCGCTGGTTCCGGGTGAACCTCGCGGACGTCGAACTCCCCGACGGCCGACGCCTCGATCACTATCTGATCCGGCTCCGCCCCGTCGCCGTCGCGACGGCCGTCAACGACGCCGACGAAGTCCTGATGCTCTGGCGCCACCGCTTCATCACCGACAGCTGGGGCTGGGAACTCGCCGCGGGCGTCGTCGAGGACGGCGAGGACGTCGAGGCCGCCGCCGCCCGGGAGATGGAGGAGGAGACCGGCTGGCGGCCCGGACCGCTGCGCCACCTCCTCACCGTCGAACCCTCCAACGGTCTGACCGACGCCCGCCACCACCTCTACTGGAGCGAGCGGGCCACCTACACCGGACCCCCCGAGGACGCCTTCGAATCCTCCCGCCGGGCCTGGGTCCCGCTGGGCCGGGTCCCGGACCTCATCGCCCGGGGGAAGGTCCCCGCGGCGAACACGGCCGCGGGACTGCTCCTGCTCCACCACCTGCGCCTGGGCCGAGCACGCGGGCCCGGCCCAGGCGCAGGTGGTGGAGGACGCCGCAGGGGTGACGGAGGCGGCGGGACAGGGGGTGACGGGTGGCGGGACATGACGGACGGCCCGTACCCGTGCGGGTGTACGGGCCGTCCGGAGAACGGGCGGGCGGAGAGCCGCCGGGAGGATCAGGGGTACGGGTAGAAGCCCGAGCCCGACTTCCGGCCGAGCCTGCCCGCGTCCACCATGCGCTGGAGCAGCGGGGGAGCGGCGTACAGCGGCTCCTTGAACTCGGTGTACATCGAGTCGGCGATCGACGCGATCGTGTCCAGACCGATGAGGTCCGACAGCTTCAGCGGACCCATCGGGTGGGCGCAGCCGAACTCCATGCCGTTGTCGATGTCGTCACGGCTCGCGATGCCCGACTCGAACATCCGGATCGCGGACAGCAGGTACGGCACGAGCAGCGCGTTCACCACGAAACCGGAGCGGTCCTGCGCACGGATCGCGTGCTTGCCGAGGGTCTTCTCCGCGAAGGCCTGCGCCCGGCTGATCGTGCCCTCGGAGGTGGTGAGGGCCGGGATCAGCTCGACGAGCTTCTGCACCGGGGCGGGATTGAAGAAGTGGATGCCGATGACCTGGTCCGGGCGGGAGGTCGCCACGGCCAGCCGCACCAGCGGGATGGAGGAGGTGTTCGAGGCCAGGATGGCGTCCGGGCGGGTCATCACCTGGTCGAGGATCTGGAAGATCTCGGTCTTGACCTGCTCGTTCTCCACGACCGCCTCGATGACGAGATCGCGGTCGGCGAACTCGCCCAGGTCGGTGGTGAAGCTGAGCCGCGCGAGCGCCGAGTCCCGCTCGTCCTCGCTGATCTTGCCGCGTTCGGCGGCCTTCGCCAGCGAGTTGGTGAGCCGCGTGCGCCCGATCTCCAGCGCCTCGCCGGTGGTCTCGGCGACCTTCACCTCAAGGCCGCTCCGGGCACACACCTCTGCGATGCCCGCGCCCATCTGGCCGCAGCCCACCACTCCGACGCGCTCAATGTCGGCCATGGAGTCCGTCACCTCGTGTCTTCTGCTCTTCTCTGGCGGCGGGGCCCGTGTGATTCCGGTGCGTCCGCCCCGACCCCACGACGTTACCGCTCATTAACCGATGATCGATCGCCCGGGGCGGTCATGCTGTCCGGGTGCGTGTGACGTATCCGACACGGAAGGGGTACAAGTGCGGCCTATCGGCAGAAGAGGATTCGTGACCGGGGCGGCCGGGACGGCGCTGGCGGCCACCGGCGCGGGAGCGCTCGCGGGCGCGGGAGCCGGGACGGCGTCCGCCACCGGAGCCGGGCCGGGGAGCGCGTCCGGAGCCGGATCGGGGAGCGGGACCGGAGCCGGATCGGCGGACGGGACCGCGCCGGGGAAGCGGACCGGCCGCGCTCCGAGACCGGGGCGCCGCCGCCAGTTCCGGGGTGTGTGGATCGCCACCGTCACCAACCGCGACTGGCCGTCCCGCGCGGGCCTGAGCGCCGGTGAGCAGCGCGCCCAGCTCCTCGCCCACCTGGACACCGCCGTCGAGCGCAGACTGAACGCGGTCGTCCTGCAGGTCCGGCCCACCGCCGACGCCCTCTGGCCCTCGCCGTACGAGCCGTGGGCGCAGTGCCTCACCGGGGTCCAGGGCCGTGACCCCGGCTGGGACCCCCTCGGCACGGCCGTGAAGGAGGCCCATGCCCGGGGACTGCAACTGCACGCCTGGTTCAACCCGTACCGGGTGGCGAACCACACCGACCCCACCCGGCTCGTGGCGAACCACCCGGCCCGGCTCCATCCCGAGTGGGTGCTGCCCTACGGCGGCAAGCTCTACTACAACCCGGGGCTTCCCGAGGTCCGGCGGTTTACCCAGGACGCGATGCTGGACGCGGTGCGGCGCTACGACATCGACGCCGTCCACTGGGACGACTACTTCTACCCGTACCCGGTGGCCGGACAGGTCTTCGCCGACGACGAGGCGTACGCGCGGTACGGCGGCGACTTCCCCGACAGGGCGTCCTGGCGGCGCCACAACACCGACCTGCTGGTCTCCTCGACCGCCGCCCGGATCAAGGAGATCGACCGGCACGTGGACTTCGGCATCAGTCCCTTCGGGGTCTGGCGGAACATCGCCACCGACCCGGAGGGCTCGGACACCCGCGCGGGCGTCCAGACCTACGACGACCTGTACGCCGACACCCGCAAGTGGATCAGGGAGGGCTGGATCGACTACGTCGTCCCCCAGCTGTACTGGAACATCGGCCTGCCCGCCGCCGACTACGCCAAGCTGCTGCCCTGGTGGGACGCGGTCGTCCGGGGCACCGGCGTCCGTCTCCACATCGGCGAGGCGCTCTACAAGGCGGGCGACCCCGCCCAGCCCGCCGCCTGGCAGGACCCGGGGGAACTCTCCCGGCACCTGGACCTCGCCGCCCGGTATCCGTCGGTCTCCGGGCACTGCTACTTCGCGGCCAAGGAGGTCGCGGCGGACCCGATCGGAGCGATGGCCACCGTGGTGGCCGACCACTACCCGACCAGGAGCCGCCCGCCGAGATGAGGGGGACGGGTGAGGGGCGGCCGCCCCTCACCCCGTACGGCCGCCTCGCCGGGGGCGGGGGCGGGGGTGGAGTGGGGGCCTACGGGCATGCCTGCGGAGGGGCGGGCGTCGGGCGGGAGTGTCGGCGGGCGCGCGGGCCGCAGGGCCCGCCGTCGGAGGGCCCGTGTCGCAGGCCCCGTGGCGGCTCAGTAGACCGGGCCGACTTCCGTCCCGGGCCGATGGCGTACGACGGTGTCGGGGCCCGGCGACATCAGTGCCTCGTGACCGTCGTCCTCGAACTTCACGCGGTACGGGGGCAGTCCGTTCTCGCCCAGTACCTGAAGGACCGCGGCCGTACGGTCGTGGTGACCGACGGTCCGGCCGTGCACCAGCAGTGTGTCGCCCACGTTCGCCTGCATCGGGATACCTCCCTCGCGAGCGGGCCTTTCCTCATCAGAGCCTACGCCTGTCCCGGTGCCGCGTCGCGTCCCGGAGCGGCACCGGGACCGGCGTCCCCCGGCCCGGCGGTACCCGGGTCAGGGGGGCGCTCGGGGCCTCCGGTGTCCGGGCTCTCAGCTCTTGGCCCGCTGGGTCACCGCGATGCAGACCAGGACGGCTCCCGCCGCGAGCGGGGCGGCCAGCGGCAGCTCCTCGCCGAGGAGGGAGACCGACCAGAGGAGCGTCAGCAGCGGCTGCGCCAGCTGCAACTGGCTCGCCTTCGGGATCCCGATCGACGCCATGCCCCGGTACCAGACGTACAGGCCGAAGAAGGTGGAGCCCACGGCCACCCACACCAGCCCCACGATCCCGTGGACGCTCAGCCGTACCGGTTCCACGGTGAGGGCGACGGCCGAACCGGCCACCATCAGCGGCAGGCACAGGATCAGCGCCCACCCGATGACCTGCCAACCGGGCATCAGCCGCGCGAGCCGTCCGCCCTCCGTGTAACCGGCGGCGCACACGAGCAGCGCCCCGAACAGGTACAGGTCACCCTGCGACAGGGCCCCGCCGCTCTGCTGGAGCGTGAAGACGATCACCACCACCGCACCGGCCACGGCGGCGCACCAGAACGTACGGGACGGGCGGCGCCCCGTCCGCAGGGCGGCGAAGACCGCGGTGGTCAGCGGCAACAGGCCCACGACCACGGCGGCGTGCGAGGTGGTGGACGTCCGCAGGGCCAGGGTCGTCAGGAGCGGGAAGCCGACGACGACGCCCCCGGCCACCACGGCGAGGCCCGCCCAGTGCCGCCGGTCCGGCAGCGGAACCCGGCCCACCAGGAGGAACACGCCCGCGATGAGGGCGGCGAGCGACGAACGCACCGCCACCAGCGACCAGGGACCGAAACTCTCCAGACCCCACACGGTCGAGGGGAAGGTGAGAGAGAAGGAGACGACGCCCAGGACGGCGAGCAGGGTGCCCCGGCGGACCGGGTCGACGGTCGGCGGAGTGCTTGCGGGAGTGCTCTCAGGGGTGCTCTCAGGCGTGCTCGCGGAGGAAGCGTCCTCGGCACCGGTGGCGGTGGCCGCGCCGGTCGTGGCCGGGTCGCTCGGGCGGGGAGTGTCCGTGGTGCTCGGTGTGGAGGTACCCGGGGCCGGGGCGTCCTGGACGCTGGCGGTGGCCGGGGGAGCGGCCGGGGCCGTGGCGAGGGAGACGGCCGGGTTCCCGCCGGTGGTGCTTTCGCCGCCGACCGTGACCGCTATCGTCGAAGGGGCGGTAGCGCTATTGTGTGTTCTCATGAACGAGCGTAGCAGTGTCGCGGAATTGGCGCAGTCCCTGCGTTCCGAGCTCAACCGCTACTCACCTGGTGGAAAGCTGCCGTCGAGTCGCGCACTGGTCGAGCGCCACCGGGTCTCCCCGGTGACCGTCGCCCGCGCCCTCGCCCAGCTCGCCGCCGAGGGGCTCGTCGTCACCCGCCCCGGCGCGGGCGCCTTCCGCACCGAACCCCGCACCGCGAACCCCGCCGCGGGGGACACCTCCTGGCAGGAGGTCGCCCTCAGCGCCGACGCCGCCACCGAACTCGTCCCTCGGGCCGTCGACGCCTCCGGGGTCCTCGTCACCCTCGCCGCGCCACCGCCCGGTGTGATCGAGTTCAACGGCGGCTACCTCCACCCCGCCCTCCAGCCCGAGCACGCCCTCGCCGCCGCCCTCGCCCGTGCCGGGCGCCGCCCCGGAGCCTGGGGCCGCCCCCCGACCGACGGCCTGCCCGAACTGCGCGAGTGGTTCGCCCGCGAGATCGGCGGCGGCGTCACCGCCGCCGAGGTCCTCATCACCGCGGGCGGCCAGTCCGCCATCACCACCGCCCTGCGCGCCCTCGCACCGCCCGGCACCCCCGTCCTGGTCGAGTCGCCGACCTACCCCGGGATGCTCGCCGTCGCCCGCGCCGCCGGGCTCCGGCCCGTCCCCGTCCCCGTCGACACCGACGGAGTCCGCCCCGAACTCCTCGAAGCCGCGTTCCGGGCCACCGGAGCCCGTGTCTTCGTCTGCCAGCCCCTCTTCCAGAACCCCACCGGAGCGGTCCTCGCCCCGGAACGGCGCCACGAGGTCGTCCGCATCGCCCGCGCCGCCGGAGCCTTCGTCGTCGAGGACGACTTCGCCCGCCGTCTCGTCCACGCGGACGCGCCCCCGCTGCCCGCCCCGCTCGCCGCCGACGACCCGGACGGCGTCGTCGTCCACGTCTGCTCCCTGACGAAGATCACTTCGCCCAGCCTCCGGGTCGGCGCCCTCGCCGCCCGTGGACCCGTTCTGGAGCGCCTGCGCGCCATCCAGGTCGTCGACAGCTTCTTCGTGCCCCGGCCCCTCCAGGAGACCGCGCTCGAACTCGTCGGCGCACCCGCCTGGCACCGGCACCTGCGGGCCGTCTCCCAGGAGCTCAGGAGCCGCCGGGACGTCCTCGCCGCCGAGGCCGCCCGGAGCCTGCCCTCCCTCGCCCTGCCCCAGGTGCCCCACGGCGGCCAGCATCTCTGGCTCCGTCTCCCCGACACCCTGTCCGAGCCCGCGCTGCTCGCCGCCGCCCTGCGGACCGGCGTCTCCGTGGCCCCCGGCCGCCCCTACTTCTGCGCCGAACCACCCGCCGGCCACATCCGGCTGAGCTTCGCGGGTGTCGCGGGCCCCACCGAGATCGCCGAAGGCGTCCGCCGCCTGCGCGCGGCGATCGAAGAACTCACCCCCTGACGGCCGGTGCCTCCCGTCAGGGCCCGCCCCCGTCCGCCCACGCCAGAATGTCCGCCGCCCCCCTGCGGACGGTCTCCTCCGGGTCCCGGGCCAGTTCCCCGCAGATCGCCGCGAGGTCCGGAACCGGAACACCGGGCGGTTCCGCCAGCACGTCGTGCAAGCCGGTCCACAGCCAGTCAGACTGTTGATCGTCGGCCAAGGAGACCGCGCGAGCCACCAGCCTGACGGCGGCCACCGTCCCCGTCCGGGCCAGCGCTTCCGCCGTGGCCCGGGTCACCGCCGTGTCACTGTCGTCCAGCAACAGCCCCACCAGCGCCTCCGCGACCCGGGGAATTCCGGCCAAGGGCGCGAGATCGCGCCCCGCCCGGACCCGCCGCACCCACGAAGCGGAAGACGCCCCGGCCAGGGCCGCCTCCCCCTCACTCGTCATCTCCACCACACCCGGACGATTTCACGCCTCGTCGAGGAACCTGACGTCTCCTGGCACCGCCCCCGGACGCCCTCGGGGCCACCCGCCCCGACATCCCCCGGGGCCCCCGTCCCTCCCCCGTAAATTCACCTGACAAGCCGCGTAGGCGCTGGGAGTCTTCGGCCATGAGCGACTGCGCGACCACGGGTGTCCCCGTCATGCACGGGGTGTACGAGATCTCGGCCGACGCCGGGAGGATCGACGCCGAACGGGTCCATCACTGGCTGTCGACGGACGCCTACTGGGCCCTCGGGCGGCCGAGGGAGACGCAGGACCGGGCCATCGCGGGCTCGCTCAACCTCGGCGCCTATCACCACGGGACCGGTGAGATGGCGGCCTACGCCCGTGTCGTCACCGACTACGCCACCTTCGCCTGGCTCTGTGACGTTTATGTGGACCGGGCCGCCCGCGGCACCGGTCTGGGCACCGCGCTCGTCGGCGCGGTCCGCGACCACCTGGCACCGTACGGGCTGCGCCGGATCATGCTCGCCACGGCCGACGCCCACGGTGTGTACGAGAAGATCGGTTTCACGCCGCTTCAGAATCCGGACAAGTGGATGGCTCTCGGGCAGCAGTGACCCGAAGGCCCCGCCTTCCCCGGGGGACGACCCCTTGACCCGTGATCCCCCGGTCTCACGATCGCGCCCATGCGTCTCGGGGTGACGCTCGTCACGGCGGCACGCGGCTCCTCCCCGCTCACCGAACGCTTCGACGACGACCGGCCTCTCGACCAGGCGGGCGGGTACGACGTCCAGCTCGCCGCGCCCGCGCTCATCCCGCTCGGCGCGGCCGAACCGAACCGCGCTACTGCCCGCCGACCCCGCGCAGCCGCGCCACTGGCACCGCGCAGCCGCGCCACCGACCCCGCCCTCGGCTACGCGCCCCTCGCCCAGCCCGCCCTGCGGGAGTGCGGCATGGGCGTGTTCCGAAAGTCCCGCCTGCCTGGCAGTGCCCGACACGCACGCTCGCGGGCCGCCGGCGCGGACCGACCCTCGCCGAGGTCGCCGCCCTCGGACCGGGCGCCGTCGACGCCTGGCTCACCGACGCCCGTACCGCCCCGCACGGCGGCGAACCCCTCCTCGCCTTCGTCACCCGGACAGGGAACTGGCCCGGCCCCCGTCCCGCCGACGACTGCGCCGTCGTCGCCGTCGCCGAGCCCTTCGTCGTGCGCGCCGCCCCTCGTCCACGCCCTGAAAGCGACTCCCGCCACCTACGGAAACGTCGGCGTACACCCCCTCTTCACCCTCACCCCCATCGGACGGCCCGTGCCCCTGGCACCTCCAGCTCGACGCCGTCCTGCGCCGGCGGAACGCCGCGACCGGCTAGCCTGAGGGCACGATGAACCGTCTGACCACGCCATGGGGAGCCTTCACGCTCACCCGTCACCCCGAGGACCCGCGCGACCAGCTCCGAGCCTGGGACGCGTCCGACGAGTACCTCCTCGACCATCTGGCCGAGAGCGGCACCGACCTGTCCGGCTCCGTCGCCGTCCTCGGCGACCGCTGGGGAGCCCTCGTCACCGCCCTCCACGCAGCCGGTCCCGGCGAGCTCGTCCAGATCTCCGACTCCTACCTGGGCCGCCGCGCCACCCGGACCAATCTGGCGCGCGCCGGAGCCGTCCGGGACTCCGTCCGGCTGCTCACCACGCAGGACCCGCCACCCGAGCGGATCGACGTCCTCCTCGTCCGCGTCCCCAAGAGCCTCGCTCTCCTGGAGGACCAGCTGTACCGGCTCGCACCCGCCGTGCACGAGGACACCGTGATCATCGGCACCGGCATGGTCAAGGAGATCCACACCTCCACCCTCCGGCTCTTCGAGCGGATCCTCGGTCCCACCCGCACCTCCCTCGCGGTGAAGAAGGCCCGGCTGATCCACACCACCCCGGACCCCGCGCTCACCCCCCGCCCCAACCCCTGGCCGCACCGGTACGACCTCCCGGCCGACACCCCCGCGCCCGGCCTCCCCGGTCTCACGGTCACCAACCACGCCGGTGTCTTCTGCGCCGACCGCCTCGACATCGGCACCCGCTTCCTCCTCGCGAACCTCCCCGGGAACGTGGGCGGCGCCAGGGTCGCCGACCTGGGCTGCGGCAACGGTGTCGTCGGTCTCGCCGTCGCCCTCCACGAACCCGACGCGGAACTGGTCTTCACCGACGAGTCGTACCAGGCGGTCGCCTCCGCCGAGGAGAACTTCCGCACCCACATCGGTGCGGGCCGCAAGGCGGAGTTCCTCGTCGGCGACGGCCTCGCCGACGTCCCGAGCGGCTCCGTGGACCTCGTGCTCAACAACCCGCCGTTCCACACCCACCAGGCCACCACCGACCGCACGGCCCGCCGCATGTTCACGGACGCGCGGCGCGCCCTGCGGCCGGGCGGCGAACTGTGGGTCATCGGCAACCGGCACCTCGGCTACCACGTCACCCTGCGGCGGATCTTCGGCAACAGCGAACTCGTCGCGAGCGACGCCAAGTTCGTCGTCCTCCGCGCCGTGCGCAAGCGGTAGTCCCGCCGCCCGGGGAGCGGGGCGCGTGCGGGGGCCGGACCCCCGCACGCGCCCCGCACCCGTATGTTCCGGACGCGCCCGTGGTGGATGACAGCCCGGTCCGTCCGGCGCATCGCCCCCTCGGTCCCGGCGCGGCGGCCTTCGGAGGGTCGTCACCCGCCCGCCGCCCGACCCCGGAAACGGCCGAAGGCCGACTCGGCACGGGGAGTGTCGAGTCGGCCTTCGGCTTCCGGTTCCGCGGGTCCGGGCCCGTCGGATCAGTCGTTGCCGAGTTCCATCGCGGCGCGGTCGAGCAGCTCGTCGTCGTCGGAGACCTCGCCACGGGAGGCGATGGCCTCCGCGCCGCCCTCCGGCATGCTGCCGATCAGACCGGTCGCGGCGGCCTGGGCGGCGCCGATGGCCGGGTTGGAGGTGCCGATCAGGCCGAGGCCCGCGTACTGCTCCAGCTTGGCGCGGGAGTCGGCGATGTCCAGGTTCCGCATGGTGAGCTGGCCGATCCGGTCGGACGGGCCGAAGGCCGAGTCCTCGGTGCGCTCCATGGACAGCTTGTCCGGGTGGTAGCTGAACGCCGGGCCCCGGGTGTCGAGGATCGAGTAGTCCTCGCCGCGCCGCAGCCGCAGCGTCACCTCGCCGGTGACGGCCGTGCCGACCCAGCGCTGCAGGGACTCGCGGACCATGAGCGCCTGCGGGTCCAGCCACCGGCCCTCGTACATGAGGCGGCCGAGACGCCGTCCCTCGTTGTGGTACTGGGCGAGGGTGTCCTCGTTGTGGATCGCGTTGACCAGCCGCTCGTAGGCGGCGTGCAGCAGGGCCAGGCCGGGGGCCTCGTAGATGCCCCGGCTCTTGGCCTCGATGATCCGGTTCTCGATCTGGTCCGACATGCCCAGACCGTGACGGCCGCCGATGGCGTTGGCCTCCATCACGAGGTCGACGGCGGAACCGAACTCCTTGCCGTCGATCGTCACCGGGCGGCCCTGGTCGAAGCCGATCGTGACGTCCTCGGTGAGGATCTCGACCGACGGGTCCCAGAAGCGGACGCCCATGATCGGCTCGACGGTCTCCACCCCGGTGTCGAGGTGCTCCAGGGTCTTCGCCTCGTGGGTGGCGCCCCAGATGTTGGCGTCGGTGGAGTACGCCTTCTCGGTGCTGTCGCGGTACGGCAGGCCGTGGGCGACCAGCCACTCCGACATCTCCTTGCGGCCGCCCAGCTCGGTCACGAAGTCCGTGTCCAGCCAGGGCTTGTAGATCCGCAGGTGCGGGTTGGCGAGCAGACCGTAGCGGTAGAACCGCTCGATGTCGTTGCCCTTGTAGGTGGAGCCGTCGCCCCAGATCTGGACGTCGTCCTCCAGCATCGCCCGGACGAGGAGCGTGCCGGTGACGGCCCGGCCGAGGGGCGTGGTGTTGAAGTAGGCGCGGCCGCCGGAGCGGATGTGGAACGCCCCGCAGGTGAGTGCGGCAAGGCCCTCCTCGACCAGCGCCGCGCGGCAGTCGACCAGGCGCGCGATCTCGGCGCCGTAGGCCTGGGCCCGGCCGGGCACCGAAGCGATGTCGGGCTCGTCGTACTGGCCGATGTCGGCGGTGTAGGTGCAGGGGACGGCGCCCTTGTCGCGCATCCATGCGACGGCGACGGAGGTGTCGAGGCCGCCGGAGAAGGCGATGCCGACGCGCTCGCCGGCGGGCAGGGAAGTGAGGACCTTGGACATGGGAAGAGTATGCATCATCTCGCATGGTCATGCAAAGGCCGATTCTCATGCGATTCACTCGCGGTGCCCGGGCGGAGCGAGCGACACGGCGCCGCCCGGGGCTCCGGCTCCACCGGGAGGCCCTGCCCGGCGGGGCTGTCGAGGTCGGCCGAAGCGGCCTGGTCGGGCGGACTCGGGGGCGGATCGGAGGGGGCCGGGTCGGGCCCGGGGGTGAGCCGGGACCGGACAGGAGTGAAGCGGACCGAAGTGAAGCGGGGGCGGACCCCGCACGAAAGCCCCGCCCTCCTGGCCGCCCCCGCCCCCGCTCCACTGGAAGCCGCCACCCGGCGCTGCCCTCGGGAGGAGCGTCGCCGCAGGATCCGGTCGGCGCGCGCCCCGGCCGCCCGACCCCGAATGCGGCTGCCGCGAGAGTGCCCCCCATCCACTCGATTGCATAAATCTGCAACCGCACGTATAGTCATGCCATCCATGAGGAGGGTACTTCGATGACGGTACGGGTAGCAGTGGCGGGTGCGAGCGGATACGCGGGCGGAGAGCTCCTGCGTCTTCTGCTCGTCCATCCCGGGGTGGAGATCGGCGCGCTGACCGGCCACTCCAACGCGGGTCAGCGACTCGGGGCCCTCCAGCCCCATCTGCTGCCGCTCGCCGACCGCGTCCTCGTGCCCACCACCGCCGACGAGCTGGCCGGGCACGACGTCGTCTTCCTCGCCCTGCCGCACGGGCAGTCCGCCGCCGTTGCCGACCAGCTCGGCCCGGACGTCCTCGTCGTCGACATGGGCGCCGACTTCCGGCTGCGGAACCCCGCCGACTGGGAGACGTACTACGGCTCCCCGCACGCCGGGACCTGGCCGTACGGCCTCCCCGAGCTGCCGGGTGCCCGCGCCGCGCTGGAGGGGGCCAAGCGGGTCGCCGTGCCCGGTTGCTACCCCACCGCCGTCTCGCTCGCCCTCTTCCCCGCGTACGAGAACGGACTCGCCGAACCCGAAGCCGTGATCGTCGCCGCCTCCGGCACCTCCGGCGCGGGCAAGGCCGCCAAGCCCCACCTGCTGGGCAGCGAGGTCATGGGCAGCATGTCCCCGTACGGCGTCGGCGGCGGTCACCGGCACACCCCCGAGATGATCCAGAACCTCAGCGGTCCGGCCGGGGAGCGGGTCACCGTCTCCTTCACGCCCACCCTGGCGCCGATGTCCCGGGGCATCCTCGCCACCTGCACCGCCACCGCGAAGCCGGGCGTCACCGCCGAGACCGTGCGCGCCGCGTACGAGAAGGCCTACGCCGACGAGCCCTTCGTCCACCTGCTGCCCGAGGGCCAGTGGCCCGCGACGGCGTCCGTCCTCGGGTCCAACGCCGTCCAGATCCAGGTCACGCACGACCCGGCGGCGAACCGGATCATCGCGATCAGCGCCATCGACAACCTGACCAAGGGCACCGCGGGCGGCGCCGTGCAGAGCATGAACATCGCCCTCGGACTCCCCGAGGACACCGGACTTCCCATGACGGGCATCGCCCCGTGAGCGACCTCCGCGGGGCCACCGGCCCACGGACGACGACGAAGCCAGCCCCCGCGCACCGCGCGGGCGGAGAAGCGATCGGAGAAGAAGAGTGAGCGTCACCGCAGCGAAGGGGTTCACGGCGGCGGGCATCGCCGCCGGGATCAAGCAGAACGGCAACCCGGACCTGGCCCTCGTGGTCAACACCGGGCCGCGCCGCGCCGCCGCGGGCGTCTTCACCTCCAACCGCGTCAAGGCCGCCCCCGTCGTCTGGTCCCAGCAGGTCCTCGCCGACGGCGAACTGACCGCCGTCGTCCTCAACTCCGGCGGAGCCAACGCCTGTACCGGCCCCCAGGGCTTCCAGGACACCCACGCCACCGCCGAGAAGGTCGCCGAGGTCCTCACCGCCCGGGGCACCGAGACCGGAGCGGGCGAGGTCGCCGTCGCCTCCACCGGCCTCATCGGCCTCCTGCTCCCCATGGACAAGCTCCTCCCCGGCGTCGAGAAGGCCGCCGCCGGACTCTCCGAGCACGGCGGCGAGAAGGCCGCCATCGCCATCAAGACCACCGACACCGTCCACAAGACCTCGGTCGTCACACGGGACGGCTGGACCGTCGGCGGCATGGCCAAGGGCGCGGGGATGCTCGCCCCCGGCCTCGCCACCATGCTCGTCGTCCTCACCACCGACGCCGACATCGACGCCACCGGTCTCGACGGCGCCCTCCGGAGCGCCACCCGGGTCACCTTCGACCGGGTCGACTCCGACGGCTGCATGTCCACCAACGACACCGTCCTCCTCCTCGCCTCCGGCGCCTCCGGCGTCATCCCCGGACAGGACGACTTCGCCGAGGCCGTCCGGACCGTCTGCGACGACCTCGCCCGCCAGCTCATCGGCGATGCCGAGGGCGCCAGCAAGGACATCCGGATCGAGGTCGTCAACGCGGCCACCGAGGACGACGCCGTCGAGGTCGGCCGTTCCATCGCCCGCAACAACCTCCTCAAGTGCGCCATCCACGGCGAGGACCCCAACTGGGGCCGGGTGCTCTCCGCCATCGGCACCACGGCCGCCGCCTTCGAGCCCGACGAGCTGAACGTCGCCATCAACGGCGTCTGGGTCTGCCGGAACGGCTCCGTGGGCGAGGACCGCGACCTCGTCGACATGCGCTACCGGGAGGTCACCATCACCGCCGACCTCGCCGCGGGCACCGAGTCCGCCGTCATCTGGGCGAACGACCTCACCGCGGACTACGTCCACGAGAACAGCGCGTACTCGTCATGACCGGGAACCCGAACGACGACCCGGCCGAGAGCACGACCGGGAACACGACCGGGAACACGACCGGGAACCCGGGCGACGGCGGAGTGGCCGAGGACTCCGCCGACGACTCCACGAACCGGACGCGGAGGCACACCGCGCTGCCCAAGGCGCAGATCCTCATCGAGGCGCTGCCCTGGCTGACCCGGCACCACGGCAGGACGGTCGTCATCAAGTTCGGCGGCAACGCCATGATCGACGAGGACCTCAAGGCCGCTTTCGCGCAGGACGTCGTCTTCCTGCGCCACGCCGGCCTCAAGCCGGTCGTCGTGCACGGCGGCGGCCCCCAGATCAGCGCGGCGCTCGACCGCCACGGCATCGTCAGCGAGTTCAAGGCGGGCCTGCGGGTCACCACCGAGGACGCCATGGACGTCGTACGGATGGTCCTCGCCGGACAGGTCCAGCGCGAGCTGGTCGGGCTCCTCAACCAGCACGGCCCGCTCGCCGTCGGTCTCACCGGCGAGGACGCCCACACCATCACCGCCACCCGGCACCGCCCGTTCGTCGGCGGCGAACAGATCGACATCGGCCGGGTCGGTGAGATCACCGCCATCGACACCGGTGCCATCCAGGCGCTCCTGGAGGACGGCCGCATCCCGGTCATCTCCTCCATCGCCCGCTCCCAGGACGACGGACATGTCTACAACGTCAATGCTGATACGGCGGCTGCGGCACTCGCTGCGGCGCTGGGTGCCGAGACCCTGATGGTCCTGACCGACGTCGAGGGCCTCTACGAGAACTGGCCCCACAGCGACGAGGTCATCAGCAGGCTCACCGCGAGCCAGCTGGAGAAGCTGCTGCCCGAGCTCTCCAGCGGCATGGTCCCCAAGATGGAGGGCTGTCTGCACGCCGTGCGCAACGGGGTCACCACGGCCCGTGTCATCGACGGCCGCGTACCGCACTCCATCCTGCTGGAGATCTTCACCGACGAGGGCATCGGCACGATGGTCGTGCCGGACGGACAGGGGGAAGCATGAGCAACGACGAACTGACCCAGCGGTGGCAGGGCTCGCTGATGGACAACTACGGCACCCCCCGGCTGCCCCTCGTCCGAGGTGCGGGCGCCACCGTCTGGGACGCCGAGGGCACGGAGTACCTGGACTTCGTCGGCGGCATCGCCGTCAACGCCCTCGGCCACGGCCACCCGGCGGTCGTCGAGGCCGTCACCCGGCAGGTCCGGACCCTCGGCCATGTCTCCAACCTCTTCGTGGCCGAACCGCCCGTCGCCCTCGCCGAACGCCTCCTCGGCCTCTTCGGCCGCCCCGGCAAGGTCTTCTTCTGCAACTCGGGCGCCGAGGCCAACGAAGCCGCGTTCAAGATCGGACGGCTCACCGGCCGCACCCACATGGTCGCCACCCAGGGCGGCTTCCACGGCCGGACCATGGGCTCCCTCGCGCTCACCGGCCAGCCCGGCAAGCAGACCCCGTTCCTGCCGCTCCCCGGCGACGTGACCCATGTCCCGTACGGCGACGCCGAAGCGCTGCGGGCCGCGGTCACCGAGGACACCGCACTGGTGATCATCGAGCCGATCCAGGGCGAGAACGGTGTCGTCGTCCCGCCCCCCGGCTACCTCGGGGCCGCCCGGGAGATCACCCGCGCCACCGGCACCCTCCTCGTCCTCGACGAGGTGCAGACCGGCATCGGCCGCTGCGGCCACTGGTTCGAGCACCAGGCCCACGAGGGCGTCGAGCCCGATGTCGTCACCCTCGCCAAGGGGCTCGGCGGCGGGCTCCCGCTCGGCGCGACCGTCGCGTTCGGCCCGGCCGCCGAGCTCTTCGCGCCCGGACACCACGGCACCACCTTCGGCGGCAACCCCATCGCCTGCGCCGCTGGCCTCGCCGTCCTGGACACCCTCGGCGCCGACGCGGCCCTCGACCACGTCAAGGCCGTCGGGGAGCGGCTGCGGCAGGGAATCGAGGCGCTGGACCACCCGCTGGTCTCCCACGTCCGTGGCGCGGGCCTCCTGCTGGGTATCGTGCTCACGGAGCCCCTCGCGCCCCAGGTGCAGCAGGCGGCTCAGGACGCCGGCCTCCTGGTGAACGCGCCCGCCCCCGACGTCGTACGGATCATGCCTCCGCTGGTCCTCACCGACGCCGAGGCGGACACGTTCCTCCAGGGCCTGCCCGGGGTCCTCGACGTGGCGAACGGGAAAGCACGAACCGGAGAATGAGACGACGATGACCGACGCGCAGGAGAACGAGCACGGAGGGCCGTCGGTTCCACAGACCCGTACCGCCCGTCACCGGAGGATCGTCGACATCCTCAACCGGCAGCCGGTGCGCTCGCAGAGCCAGCTCGCCAAGCTCCTCGCGGACGACGGACTGAGCGTCACCCAGGCGACGCTCTCCCGCGACCTCGACGAGCTCGGCGCGGTGAAGATCCGCAACACCGGCGGCGAGCTGATCTACGCGGTCCCCAGCGAGGGCGGCTTCCGCACCCCGCAGGCACCGCTGGGCGAGTCCGCCAAGGAGGAGCGGATGCGGCGCCTCTCCGGCGAACTGCTGATCTCCGCCGAGGCGTCCGCGAACCTGGTGGTCCTGCGGACCCCGCCGGGCGCCGCCCAGTTCCTCGCGTCGGCCATCGACCAGGCCGAGCTCCACGCGATCCTCGGCACCATCGCGGGTGACGACACCCTCCTGCTCATCAGCCGTGACGCCACCGGTGGCCAGGCCCTCGCCGACCATCTGCTCCGCCTCGCGCAGAAGGACCGCTGACCCTCCCCGTCAGCCCTCCCCGGCCCCGCGCGCCCGACCGTCCACGACGGCTCCGGCGTCCGGGGCCGCGCCAGTGGCGCGGCCGGCGGGCAGCGGAGGCAGGGGGAGCGGGAGCGCGGGCAGCCCGTCGAGGCTGGTGGCGATGTGCTCCTTGCGCTCGCAGTACGCGTTGAACTCCTCGTCCGTCTTCCGGTTGAAGTACTCGGCGTGCATCGACCGGTCCTCCCGGTACTCCATCAGCGGGACGGCGAACCCGCAGGCGTCGCTGATCCGCCGGGCGCGCACCACCACGACGGCCCGCGCACTGCCCTGCCCCTCGACCGCCTCGGCCGGGAAGCGGGCGAACAGCCCCTCCCAGCGCGGATCGTCCCGGAGGACGGCCTCCCCGGTCCCGTGCACCCGTACGACGGTCGGCGGCCCGGAGAACGCCGTCCACATGAGGGTGATGCGCCCGTTGCCGGGCTCCCGGAGGTGGGCGAGGGTCTCGGCGCCGCTGCCGCCGAAATCGACGTAGGCGAGGGTCAGTTCGTCGAGCACGACGAGGGTGCCCCGGCGGCCCTTGGGGGAGAGGTTGACGTGCCCGTCGCCGGAGAGCGGCGCGGTCGCGGTGAAGAAGACCGGTTGCTCCTCGATGAAGGCCCGAAGCCGCCCATCGATACGTTCATATGTCTTTCCCATGCCTCCATCCTGCGCGAGCTCCGTCCGCGAGGAAGCGCCGATCCCGCCCGACGGCGGTCACCCGCCGGAGGCGGGTAGTGGCCCGGCGCCCGCCCGGCCCACCGGGACCGCCACCGAACCCCGGACGCCCCTCACCCCACCCCACATTGACAAAACATACGGAGGATTGCATAGTTATGCTGTCGTCGACGTCCTCGCTCCCATGAGGGCGGCGGCACCACCCACCCTCCCGAGGAGCAGCAGCTGTGAGCAGCAACAACGGTGACGTCCGGCTCTGGGGCGGACGGTTCGCGGACGGGCCCGCCGAGGCCCTGGCGAAGCTGTCCGCATCGGTCCACTTCGACTGGCGTCTCGCGCCGTACGACATCGCCGGTTCCCGCGCCCACGCGCGCGTGCTGCACAAGGCCGGGCTGCTCACCGAGGACGAGCTGACCCGCATGATCGCCGGGCTCGACCTGCTGGAGACGGCCGTCGCCGACGGCTCCTTCGTCGGCACCGTCGCCGACGAGGACGTCCACACCGCCCTGGAGCGGGGCCTCCTGGAGCGCCTCGGCCCGGACCTCGGCGGCAAGCTGCGCGCGGGCCGGTCGCGGAACGACCAGGTCGCCACCCTCTTCCGGATGTACCTGCGCGACCACGCCCGGATCATCGGCGGTCTCGTCGCCGACCTCCAGGACGCCCTCGTCGGCCTCGCCGAGGCCCACCCGGGCGTCGCCATGCCCGGCCGTACGCACCTCCAGCACGCCCAGCCCGTGCTCTTCGCGCACCATGTCCTGGCCCACGCCCAGTCCCTCTCCCGGGACGCCGAGCGGCTGCGGCAGTGGGACACCCGTACGGCGGTCTCCCCGTACGGCTCCGGCGCCCTCGCCGGTTCCTCCCTCGGGCTCGACCCGGAGGCGGTCGCCAAGGACCTCGGCTTCGAGCGCGGCTCGGTCGGCAACTCGATCGACGGCACGGCCTCCCGGGACTTCGTCGCCGAGTTCGCCTTCATCACCGCGATGATCGGCATCAACCTCTCGCGGATCGCGGAGGAGATCATCATCTGGAACACGAAGGAGTTCTCCTTCGTGACCCTGCACGACGCCTTCTCCACCGGCTCCTCGATCATGCCGCAGAAGAAGAACCCCGACATCGCGGAGCTGGCCCGGGGCAAGTCCGGCCGTCTCATCGGCAACCTCTCGGGGCTGCTCGCCACCCTGAAGGCCCTCCCGCTGGCCTACAACCGGGACCTCCAGGAGGACAAGGAGCCGGTCTTCGACTCCTGCGACCAGCTGGAGGTCCTGCTGCCCGCCTTCACCGGCATGATGGCCACGCTCACCGTCAACCGCGAGCGCCTGGAGGAGCTGGCCCCGGCCGGATTCTCGCTGGCGACGGACATCGCGGAGTGGCTGGTCAGGCAGGGCGTCCCGTTCCGGGTGGCGCACGAGGTCGCGGGCGAGTGCGTGAAGGCTGCCGAGGCCGAGGGCAAGGAGCTGGACGAGCTGACGGACGAGCAGTTCGCGAAGATCTCCGAGCACCTCACCCCCCAGGTCCGCACCGTGCTCGACGTGCCCGGTTCCCTCGCCTCCCGTGACGGGCGGGGCGGCACCGCCCCCTCCGCCGTCGCCGTCCAGCTGGTCGAGGTCAAGGCGGACCTGGTGATCCAGCACGCCTGGGCCACCGCCAAGCAGAAGTAGCCGCCAGGAAATCCCCCGTCACAGCGCCGCCGCCCACTCCGCGAGCGCGTCGAAGTCCGGCCGGGTCAGCCCGATCCGTTCGTCGACGCGCAGCAACAGGGCGGCGGCGAGGTGGTTCCGCTCCACGTACTCGCGGTCGTACGGGGTGATGTCGTCGTCGATCCAGGCGAACGGGCGCCCCGCCGCGTACTCCAGGAGGTACTGCGTCTTCCAGAAGGTCCCGGCGGGCGCCCTCCCGTGCATCCGGGGCCAGTCGACGAACGGCAGCTCGGGCAGTCCGAGCCGGGGCCCTATCCAGCGGTTGGCCTCGTCCTTCCAGGTCGTCGCCCAGACCAGCTCGTACGCCCCGGCCAGCGCGAGCAGCTCCTCCCCGTGGCCGGGATGGAGCCAGACCCGCAGCGGCTTCGCCCCCGTCCACTCGGTGGGCCTCATCCGGTGGGTTCCGTACCCGGCGGGACGCCGCTCGCGCTGTGCCGCGTACGGATTGAGCGGTCCGTCGACATCGATGAGCAGCAGTGGCTTGGTCATGCGCACACCTTCCCCCTCACCCCCTGGGTGAGGCATTCGAATATCGAATGAGACATCAACGTCTCATTCGGTGTATGGTTGTCTCATGTCAGTCGATCGCACCCAGGTGCTCCGCGCCGCCGCGGCCCTGCTCAGCCGCAAGGCGACCGCCACCATGGACGAGGTCGCCCGCGCGGCGGGCATCGGGCGGGCCACCCTGCACCGGCAGTTCGCCGGGCGGGACGCGCTCGTACGGGCGCTCGAAGACCTCGGCATCCAGGAGATGGAGCAGGCCCTCGAACGGGCCCGGCTCGGCCAGGAGCCCGAGGACGAGGCCCTGCGCAGGCTCGTCGCCGAGGTACAGCCCGTCGCGCCCCTGCTGTCGTTCCTCGTCACCGAGAACCAGCTCTTCGAGGGCGACCAGCAGAACGAGGGCTGGGAACGCCTCGACGAGGAGATCGCGGCCTTCTTCCGGCGCGGCCAGGAGCACGGCGTCTTCCGGATCGACCTGACACCCGCCTGGCTCGCCGAGGCCCTCTACGGGCTCATCGGCTCCGGTGCCTGGGCCGTCGCGGACGGCCGGGTCGCCGCCAAGGACTTCCAGTACATGATCGTCGAGCTGCTGCTCGGCGGAGCACGCAGGAGCGTGGAGAAGTGACCACCAGCACCCTCATGAGCAAGGACCATACCGAGGGCGTGCGCCGCCCCGGCCGGTGGCTCGCCCTTGCCGTCCTCGTCCTGGCCGTCCTCCTCGTGGCGGTCGACGCGACGGTCCTGGGACTCGCCACCCCCTTCCTCTCCGAGGACCTGAAGCCCACCGGCAACCAGCTGCTCTGGATCGGCGACGTCTACTCCTTCGTCATCGCCGGACTCCTGGTCTCGATGGGCAGCCTCGGTGACCGCATCGGGCGCAAGAAGCTGCTCCTGATCGGTGCCACGGCCTTCGGTGCCGTCTCCGTCCTGAACGCCTACGCCACGACCCCCGAGATGATGATCGTGGCCCGTGCGCTCCTCGGTGTCGCCGGTGCCACCCTGATGCCGTCCACCCTGGCGCTCATCCGCAACCTCTTCCACGACCCGCGCGAGCGCAGCCTCGCCATCGGTGTCTGGGGCGCCATGGCCTCGGCCGGTGCCGCCGTCGGACCGGTCGTCGGCGGATTCCTGCTCGAACACTTCTGGTGGGGCTCGGTCTTCCTCATCAACCTGCCCGTGATGGCCGTCCTGGTCTTCGTCGGCATCAAGCTGATCCCCGAGTCCAAGAACCCGAACCCGGGCCCCTGGGACCTGCCGAGTGTCCTGCTCTCCCTCGTCGGCATGATCGGCATCGTCTACGCGATCAAGGAACTGGCCTCGCACGGCCCGTCCCTCGACGCGGGTCTCGCCGCTCTCGCCGGTGTGGGCGCCCTGACCTGGTTCATCCGCAGGCAGCTGACCCTGCCCGCGCCGCTCCTGGACATGCGCCTCTTCCGCAACCGGGGCTTCTCGGGCGCCGTCCTCGCCGATCTGCTGACCATCCTCGGCCTCTCCGGCCTGGTGTTCTTCCTGTCCCAGTTCTTCCAGCTGGTCCAGGGCCGCCAGCCGCTGGAGGCGGGTCTCGCCGAACTGCCCGCCGCCGTCGGCGCGGTCACGGCCGGTCTGATCGCGGGCCTGGTCGCCCGGCGCTTCTCCGTACGGGCCGTGGTGGCCGGTGGCCTCGCGGCGGTCGGCCTCTCGCTGGCCGTCCTGACGACGCTCGACAAGAGCACCGGCTACCCACTGCTCGGCGCCGCCCTGCTGGTCGTCGGTGTGGGTGCGGGCTTCGCCTTCACGGTCACCGCCGACGTGATCCTGTCCAGCGTCCCGAAGGACCAGGCCGGTTCGGCCTCGGCGGTCTCCGAGACCGCGTACGAACTGGGCGCCGCGCTCGGCATCGCCGTCCTCGGCTCGATCGTGACCGGCGTCTACCGGGGCTTCACCGCCCCGGTGGGCATCCCGTCCGACGTCGCCTCGGCGGCCCACGAGTCGCTCGGCGGCGCGGTCGAGGCCTCCGGAGCCCTGGCCCCGGAAACGGCGACGGCCCTGGTGTCGGCCGCCCAGGAGGCCTTCGTCGAGGGCCTGCGGATAGCGGCCGGGGTCGGCGCCGTGGTCCTCCTGGTGACGGCGGTCGCCGCCTGGTTCCTGCTCAAGGGCCAGAAGCTGGAGGAAGGCGTCGAACACTGACGCCCCTCGGCGGAGACGTCCTGACGCCTTCACACGGCGACGGACCGGCTCCCCTGCCCGGAGAGATGCTGACGCATCTCCCCGGAACGGGGGGGGGGGGGGGGGGGGGGGGGGGGCGGCGGGCGGGCCGGGGGGGGCGGGGGGGGGGGGGGGGGGGGGGGGGGGGGA
>NZ_JBIWNI010000012.1:60381-106986 GCF_044767145.1 Streptomyces sp. NPDC101490 | reverse complement strand
CGGTCGGCCTCCGTCCCGCGGCGGCGGGCGCGGCGCCCCGCCGGGTTTATTGGTCCCCCCCCCCCGCGGGCGGGGGGGGGGCCCCGCCCCGGCGGGGGGGGGGGCCCCCCCCCCGCGTTCCCGCGGTCAGGCCGCCTTCGCCTTGGTGGCGTACATGTCCACGTACTCCTGCCCGGACAGCCGCATGACCTCCGTCATCACCGAGTCCGTCACCGCCCGCAGCACGTAACGGTCGCGGTCCATCCCGTCGTACCGCGAGAACTCCATCGCCTCGCCGAACCTGACCGTCACCCGCCCTGGGCGCGGGAAGCCCGAGCCGCCCGGCTGGATCTTGTCGGTGCCGATCATCGCGAACGGCACCACCGGCGCCCCGGTCATCAGGGTGAGGCGCGCGATGCCCGTACGGCCCCGGTACAGCCTGCCGTCGGGGGAGCGGGTGCCCTCCGGGTAGATCGAGAAGATCTTGCCCTCCTCCAGGACCCGACGGCCGGTCATCAGCGCCGCCACACCGCCGCGTCCACCGTCCCGGTCCACCGGGATCATGCCGACGCTGGTGAAGAACCACGCCATCGCCCGGCCCTTGAGGCCCTTGCCCGTCACGTACTCGTCCTTGCCGATGAAGTAGACCGGGCGGTCCAGGCAGATCGGCATGATCATCGAGTCGATGAACGTCAGGTGGTTTCCCGCGAGGATGACGGGACCGGTTCCCGGGATGTTCTCGGCGCCCTCCACGCGGGGGCGGAACATCAGGCGCATGGGCGGCCCGAGCACTGCCTTGATGATCGCGAGACGGGACAACGGTTCCTCCGGTGGGACGCGGGTCGGTCGGGCCACGGTGCAGCACGCGACGATACTCGCGCGTCCGGTCCGTACGCACATCGGGTTCACCGAGTGGATACGCGGTGTTGACGTGTGTTTCCGCCATGTTCCGCCGGGGTCTGCCGTCCGTAGGGCCCGGATGCCTAGCGTCGGGGACACCCGCCGACAGGCGCGGGCATCACACAGGAGGACACCTCATGACCCAGGGCGAACGCCGGACCCCGGCACGGCGGACGGTTCTCGGAGCGGCGGGCGCCACGGTCCTCGGCGCCTCCACGGCCCTCACGGCCGGTACGGGCCCGGCGTCGGCGGCCGGCACCCCGGCCCCGGCGGCCCGGACGCACGGCCGGGGCGGCTACCGCTCGCTCCCCGTCCCCACCGTCATCGCCCACCGGGGCGCCAGCGGCTACCGGCCCGAACACACCCTCGGCTCCTACCAGCTGGCCCTGGACCTCGGTGCTCACGTCATCGAACAGGACCTCGTCCCCACCAAGGACGGACACCTGGTCTGCCGGCACGAGAACGACATCACCGGCACCACCGATGTCGCCGACCACCCCGAGTTCGCCTCCCGCAAGGCGACCAAGAGCGTCGACGGGGTCTCCCTCACCGGCTGGTTCACCGAGGACTTCACGCTCGCCGAGCTCAGGACCCTGCGCGCCAAGGAGCGGATTCCGGCCATCCGCCAGGAGAACTCCCTGTACGACGGCCGGTGGACCGTCCCCACCTTCGAGGAGGTCCTGCGCTGGGCCGACGAGGAGGGCCGCCGCCGGGGCCGCGAGGTCTGGCTGCACGTCGAGACCAAGCACCCCAGCTACTTCCGCGCCCTGGGCCTCGGTCTGGAGGAGCGGCTCGCCGGGCTGCTCCGCCGGTACGGCCGCCACCGCGCGAACTCCCCGGTCTTCCTCCAGTCCTTCGAGCCGAGCAGCATCCAGCGGCTCTCGAAGCTCGTCGGCGCGCCCGGCGTCGTCCTGCTCTCCGGACCCGGCACCCGCCCCTGGGACTTCGTCGTGAGCGGGGACCCCCGTACGGTCGCCGACCTCGTCACCCCCCGGGGCCTGCGCTGGATCGCCTCGTACGCCAAGGGCATCGGCCCCACCCTCGACCTGGTGATCCCCAAGGACGCGAGCGGGCGGCTCGGCGAGCCGACGACCCTGGTGCGGGACGCCCACGCGGCGGGCCTGGTCCTCCACCCGTACACCCACCGCAACGAGAACGCCTTCCTGCCCGCCGACTTCCGCCGGGGCACGGACCCGACGGCGTACGGGGACGCGTTCGGCTCCCTGAAGCGGTACCTGGAGACCGGCATCGACGGCATCTTCGCCGACAACCCCGACACGGCCCTGCTCGCCGCGGCGGACCTCACCGCCCGGCGCTGAGCCCGGCGGTCCGTCCGCCCCGGGAGCCGCCCGGGGGAGCGGAGGGGGGTGCACGGGCGGGCGGACGGACCCGCACACCCCCCGCCCGGGTGGTTTGGCCCACGGACCGCAACCACGCGCGCGTGCCCCGGCATCGTGCCCCTCATGACCACCCACCGGACCACCGCTCCCGCTCCGGCTCGTGACGCCGAAGCGGAAGCCGAAGCGGAAACCCAAGTCGAAGCGGAAGCCGAAGCGGAAGCCGCCCCCGGATCCGTCCCCGCCGACGCCCCGGGCCTCCTCGCCGCGCTCGCGCCCCTGCTCGCCGCCGAGTCGGACGCCGAGGCGCCCGCCGCGGGGGTCGATCCGGGCGACCTCGAACAGGCCGTCTGGCTCCGCCTCCTGGAGCGGCTCCAGGAGACCGGCACCGCCCCCGAGCGCCCCGCGGAATGGCTCCGCAGGGCCGTCCGGGCGGAGGCCCGCCGTGCCCGCAGGACGAGTCACCGCGAGACCCCGTACCGCGAGGAGCCCGTCCACCGGCCCGGCGGCGCCGAGCCCCACGGCTCCCCCGAGCACTCCCTGATGGCCGCCGAGGGCCGCCGCACCCTGCGCGCCGCCGTCACCCGGACGCCCGGCCGCTGTCCCCGGGTGCTGACCGCGATGCTCGACCCGGAGGACCACACCTACCGGGAAATCGCAGGAGAGTTGGGTATCTCACAGGGCAGTCTGGGACCGATGCGTTCCCGATGCCTGGGATGCCTGCGCAGAATGCTGGCGACAGAGGTTCCCGCTCCCGCTCGACGGGGAAGTGTGCGGTAAACCGATGATCGAACCAGAGCGGGAGGCGTGCACACATGGGCCTGAGCGTGACCATCTCAGCGGCGGCCGCGCGGGACGCGGAGCACATCCTGAAGCTGCAGTACCTCTGCTACCAGAGCGAGGCGGAGCTGTACGGGGACTGGTCCATCGAGCCGCTCACCCAGTCGCTCGACGCCCTGAGCGCCGAACTCGACGAGGGGCACGGGCTGGTGGCCCGGCTCGGCGACGAGGTCGTCGCCTCCGTACGGGCCCGCCTCGACGAGGACGGCACGGTACGGATCGCCAAGCTCATCGTCCACCCCCGGATGCGGCGGCACGGCCTCGGCGGCAGGCTCCTCGACGCCATCGAGGGCCACTTCGCGGGCGGTGTCCCCCAGCTGCCCGCCCCGTCCGCCAAGCGCTTCCGGCTCTTCACCGGCCACCGCAGCGAGGGCAACCTGCGCCTCTACCGCAGCCGGGGATACGCGCAGGTCGGCGTCCACGAGGTCGGCCCCCGGCTGACCCTGGTGACCCTGGAGAAGGCGGCGGCCTGATCCCGGGGCCACGGATCCCGGTGTCCGGCCCGGCGGTGTCCGGGCCGGACACCGCCGGGTCCTCAGGACTCCGTGCCGCGCGACCTCCGCAGCCACCACATGCCGGTCAGCGGCAGCAGTACCGGGATGAAGAGGTAGCCGTAGCCGTAGTCCGACCAGACAGTGGCGTCCGGGAAGGCGGACGGCTCGACCAGCGTCCACGTCCCGACCACCAGCACGCCCGCGAGTTCGGCGGCGCAGCACACCAGCGCCGCCCTGCGGGCCTTCTCCCCGCCGCGCACCAGCGTGTAGGTGATGAAGGCGTAGACCACGGCGGCCACCGCCGACAGGCCGTACGCGAGCGGCGCACGGTCGAACTCGGTGGCGATCTGGTAGATCGAGCGCGAGACCGCGCCGACCGACATCACGCCGTACAGCCACACGAGGAGGATGCCGGGGCCCGTGACGAGCCGGTTCCCCGTGCCCGCCGTGTCCTGCTCCCGCTCCCGCGTCCCGGTCATGGTCAGCCCACCGTCCAGATGTCGTAGAGACGCACTTCGAGCACGGCCAGGACGACCGCACCGGCGGCCACCGTGGCCGAGCCCCACCGGCTCCGCTCCGCGAGCGACATGAAACCGGCGATGGGCACCGCGCACAGTGCCCCCAGCAGATAGGCGACGAAGATCGTCGCCCCTTCCTCCGCCTTCTCGCCGCGCACCAGCTGCACGATCCCGACGATCAGCTGGACCAGGACGAGGAAGGTCACCACGGCCATGCCGATGAAGTGCCAGTCCTTGGTCGGCTGGTCGCGGAGGGCGGCGAAGCCGCACCAGGCGGCGAGGGCGAGCGCGGCCACGGAGACCGCGACCGTCAGGGCGTCAAGCATGCGCCCGAGGGTATTACGGTCCGAAAGGCCCGATGCGCTCGGCCCCACCGCTCCGTCCGCGTCGCGGACCGTCCGGCGGCGCCCGCAGGCGCGCGACGGAGGGGAACGGAGGGGCGCGCGGGGACGGACGGGCACGGGGAGGCACGGACGGGCGCCGAGGTGGCCTTGACCACAGCCGGGGCCCCGCACCCCTCCTCCGTACCCCCGGGGCGGGGTGGTCCGGGAGCCCCGTCCCCGCAGGCCACAGGGGAAATACGGGGCGGAGCGGAGGGTTCCGTACCGACCGCTGGACATCTCATGCGTGTCCGCTATTCGGACGCTCTCCTTTCGTTCGCACCTGCGCATGGTTTACTTCAGCCATGACCACGACGAGCAGCCGCACCCTTGCGACCGAGGCGATCACGACGCCCGGTGCTCGTTGTATGTGTCGAATGCGCGCCTTCTGAGGGCCCCCGCCTGAGTCTCGCGCCCCGAAGCGAGACCGACGGCCGTGCCGTTCCGCCCGCCATCCGGCAGTGGACCGTGCCCGTCCCGCGCACCCCGCCGACTCCCGGCCCACGCCGGAGCGGTCTCCGTGCGCCCGACTGTCCGAATTGACGAATGCCCCGTGCGTGACGGACTCCGCGTCGCGCACTCGACAGTGACGGAAAACCCCTGTGATCACCACTTCGGGCCTGACCAAGGTCTACGAGTCGCGCGGCCGCCAGGTCACCGCTCTGGACGGTGTCGACCTGCACGTCCGCGAGGGCGAGGTCTTCGGCGTGATCGGCCAGAGCGGCGCCGGCAAGTCCTCGCTCATCCGCTGCGTCAACCTCCTGGAGCGCCCCACCTCCGGCACGGTGACCGTCGACGGCGTCGACCTGACCGCCCTCGCGGGCAGGGGCCGCCGCGCCGGCAAGGACCTGCGCAGGGCACGCAGCGGCATCGGCATGGTCTTCCAGCACTTCAACCTGCTGTCCTCCCGCACGGTGAAGGACAACATCGAACTCCCCCTGGAGATCCTCGGCGTCTCCGGCGCCGAGCGGTCCCGCCGGGCCCTCGAACTCCTCGACCTGGTGGGGCTCGCCGACAAGGCCAAGTCCTACCCCGGCCAGCTCTCCGGCGGCCAGAAGCAGCGCGTCGGCATCGCCCGCGCCCTCGCGGGCAGGCCCAAGGTCCTGCTCTCCGACGAGGCCACCAGCGCCCTCGACCCGGAGACCACCCGCTCCATCCTCCAGCTGCTCCGCGACCTCAACCGGCAGCTCGGCCTCACCGTCCTGCTCATCACCCACGAGATGGACGTCGTGAAGACGATCTGCGACTCCGCCGCCCTGATGCGGCACGGACGGGTCGTCGAGTCCGGCACGGTGAGCGGACTGCTCGCCACCCCCGGCTCCCAGCTGGCGGCCGAACTCTTCCCGGTCAGCGGCGGCCACACCGACGCCGACCGCACGGTCGTCGACGTCACCTTCCACGGCGAGGCCGCGACCCAGCCGGTCATCTCCCAGCTGTCCCGCACGTACAACATCGACATCTCGATCCTCGGGGCGGCGATGGACACCGTCGGCGACCGCCAGATCGGCCGGATGCGGATCGAGCTGCCCGGAAGGTACGAGGACAACGTCGTCCCGGTCGGGTTCCTGCGCGAGCAGGGCCTCCAGGTCGAACTCGTCGAGGAGCCGGACACCCCGGCCACCGTGCCCGCCCCGGCGCACGTACTGGTGAAGGAAGGTGCGAAGTGACCTGGTCCGAGATGCAGCCCCTGCTGGAGCAGGGCACGCTCGACACGCTCTACATGGTCCTGTGGGCCACCGTCGTCACCGTCCTCGGCGGCCTCCCGCTCGGCATCCTCCTCGTCCTCACCGACAAGGGCGGACTGCTGCAGAACCTGCCGGTGAGCAAGGTCGTCGGTGCGATCGTGAACGTGGGACGTTCGCTCCCCTTCATCATCCTGCTGATCGCCGTGAGCCCCTTCACCAGTTTCGTCGTCGGCACCTTCATCGGCCCGACCGCGATGATCGTGCCGCTCTCCATCGGCGCCATCCCCTTCTTCGCGCGGCTCGTCGAGACGGCCGTCCGCGAGGTCGACCACGGACTCGTCGAAGCCGTCCAGTCCATGGGCGGCGGCATCCCGACCATCATCCGCAAGGCCCTGCTCCCGCAGTCCCTGCCCTCGCTGGTCTCCGCCGTCACCACCACGGTCATCGTCCTCATCGGCTACTCCGCCATGGCCGGAGCGGTCGGCGGCGAAGGCCTCGGCGCGAAGGCCGTCACCTACGGCTACCAGCGCTTCGACACCCGGTTCATGCTCGTCACCGTGGCGCTCCTGGTCGTCATCGTGACCGTGATCCAGCTCATCGGCGACGTGACCGTACGACTCCTCGCCCGCCGGGGACGCACCGCCTGAGGCCCCCCGGCCCCCCTGACTTCTTCCTTCGAAGAACACGCCCGGACTTGTTGTCCAGGCTCCACCGCTCCACCGGAAAGAGGCACTCTTCGTGCGCAAGAACATCAAGCTCACCGCGGGCATCGCCACCGCCGCCGCCCTCGCCCTCGGCCTCACCGCCTGCGGCACCTCCTCGGACCCGTCGTCCGCCAAGGGCGCGGCCGCCGCCGACAAGCCGCTCGTCGTCGCCGCGTCCCCGACGCCGCACGCCGACATCCTGAAGTTCGTCAAGGACAACCTGGCCGAGAAGGCCGGTCTGAAGCTGGAGGTGAAGGAGTTCACGGACTACGTCCTGCCGAACACCGCCGCCGAGTCCGGCCAGGTCGACGCCAACTTCTTCCAGCACAAGCCGTACCTCGACGACTTCAACAAGAAGAACAACACCCACATCGTCCCGGTGGTCAACGTCCACCTGGAGCCGCTGGGCCTCTACTCCAAGAACCTCACGTCGCTGAAGGACATCAAGGCGGGCCAGACCATCGCCGTCCCCAACGACACCACCAACGGCGGCCGCGCCCTCCAGCTGCTCGCCGAGAACGGCCTGATCACCATCAAGCCGGGCGTCGGCACCAACGCCAAGCTCTCCGACATCACCGACAAGAAGGGCCTGGAGTTCAAGGAGCTGGAGGCCGCCACCGTGCCCCGCGCCCTGAACGAGGTCGACGCCGCCGTCATCAACGGCAACTACGCCATCGAGGCCAAGCTGGAGCCCGCGAAGGACTCCCTCGCCCTGGAGAAGTCCGAGGGCAACCCGTACGCCAACTTCCTCGCCGTCAAGGAGGGCAACGAGAAGGACGCCCGTGTGCAGAAGCTCGCGGAGCTCCTCAACTCGCCCGAGGTGAAGAAGTTCATCGAGGACACCTACAAGGGCTCGGTCGTCCCGGCCTTCGGTGCCGTCAAGTAGGAAAGCGGAATCCGAGGGACCGTCAGACCGGTTCCCCCGTACCGCCCTTGTGTCGAAGGCCCCCCGCATCCCGTCCGGTGCGCGGGGCCTTCGCCGTGCCCCCGGCCGACACCCCACCCGGCCATGCGCGGCGGCGTCCGCATACTGCATGCTGTGCGTTCACGCTCGATTCGGACGGTCCTCGGCATGGAGCTGCGCATGACTACCACCTTTCCGGACATCTCCATCAACACGGACCGGCTGGTGCTGCGCGCGCTCGAAGAGGCGGACGTCCCCGCCCTCACCGAGATGATGAACGACGAGCTCGTCGTCGCCTGGATCCCGGTGCCGCAGCCCTTCACCGAGGCCACCGCCCGCGCCTGGATCGCCGAGCAGGCGCCCGCCGAGCGCGCCTCCGGCCGGGGCATCGACCTCGCCGTCACCGAGTTCCTCACCCAGCGCCTGGTCGGCGTCGTCCGGCTGGCCGGGACCGACTGGCGGGTCCGCTCCACCGAACTCTCCTACATCGTCGCCCCCTGGGCGCGCGGCGAGGGATACGCCTCCGAAGCCGCCCTCGCCACCGCCCAGTGGCTCTTCGGCGACCAGGGGTTCCAGCGCCTGGAACTGCGCACGGCGGCCGACAACACCGCCTCCCAGCAGGTCGCCCAGAAGATCGGCTGCATCAGCGAGGGCGTCCTGCGCGACGCCTGTATAGCCCGGGCCCGCACCGAGGACGGCGGCTGGACCGAGCTGCGCACCGACCTCATCGTCTGGGGTCTCCTCCCCGAGGACCTCGACGGGGTCGCCGACCAGATGGCCGAGGCCGGATACTCCTCCTTCACCGACTGGAGCTGAGCCCCGGCGCCCGGCACGGGGTACGCTCGGCACGCTTCCGACCTGCGACGACCTCAGACGACCCCAGGAGACAGACGACGATGGCCGACCGCGTCACGGTGATCGGCTGGGACGGTTCGCCCCTCACCGCGGCGGCCAGGTCCGCGCTGTCGGCCGCCACCCTCGTAGCGGGCGCGGCGCACCACCTGGCGCTGCCCGAGGTACCGCCCGCCGCCGAACGCGTCCGCCTCGGCAGCGTCGACCTCGCCGCCCGCCGCATCGCCGGCCACCGGGGCACCGCCGTCGTCCTCGCCGACGGGGACCCCGGCTTCTTCGGCGTCGTCCGCACCCTGCGCGCCCCCGAGCACGGCCTGGAGGTCGAGGTCGTCCCCGCGGTCTCCGCCGTGGCCGCCGCCTTCGCCCGCGCCGGAATGCCCTGGGAGGACGCCCGGACCGTCGTCGCCCACCAGCGCACCCTGCGCCGCGCGGTCAACATCTGCCGCGCCCACCCCAAGGTCGCCGTCCTCACCTCGCCCGGCGCGGGACCCGCCGAACTCGCCCTCCTCCTCGACGGCGTCCACCGCACCTTCGTCGTCTGCGAACAGCTCGGCACCGCACAGGAACGCGTCTCCGTCCTCACCTCCGACAAGGCCGCCGACCACACCTGGCGCGACCCCAACGTCGTCCTCGTCATCGGCGGCGGAGCCACCGGCACCACCCCCGCCGCGCCCTGGCTGTCCGGCCAGGACCCCGCCGCCCGCCCGGTACGGGGCTGGGGCCTGCCCCCGGGGGAGTACGGCCCCGCCGAGCCCGGCGCGCCCCGGCCCGGCACCGGCGAGGACCCCTCCCTGCGCGCGGCGCAGCTCGCCCGGCTCGGCCCCCGCCCCGGCGACCTCGTCTGGGACATCGGCTGCGCGGGCGGCGCCTTCGCCGTCGAGGCCGCCCGCTTCGGCGCCGCCGTCATCGCGGTGGACGCCGACCCGGCCGCCTGCGCCCGCACCGAACGGGCCGCCCGGGGTCACGGCGTACCCCTCCAGACCGTCCCGGGGCGCGCCCCGCACGTCCTGGAGAACCTGCCCGAACCCGATGTCGTACG
The DNA here is from genome assembly GCF_044767145.1 of Streptomyces sp. NPDC101490. Taxonomy (NCBI): domain Bacteria; kingdom Bacillati; phylum Actinomycetota; class Actinomycetes; order Kitasatosporales; family Streptomycetaceae; genus Streptomyces; species Streptomyces sp. NPDC101490. The sequence goes on along the minus strand of NZ_JBIWNI010000012.1, from coordinate 97,354 downwards.
GATCGCGGCGGGCGGAGTGCCCGTCGTCAGCGCCTGTACGGACCGGCGGCCGGAGCGCATCGTCGCCCACGCCTCCACCCGGGACGAGGCCGAGGCGATCGGCGCCGCCCTCTCCGACGGCGGCTACGCGGTCGAGAGCCTCCTCCTCCAGACCGTCGGGCTCGACCCCGACGACTGGTCGGAACGGGAGCGTTGTGTCGTGTTCCTGCTGTCCGGACGCAGGATCGAGCGCTCCCCCTGACGGGGGAGCTCCGCGCGGCGGGGTAGGCTGGCGGATTGTTGTACCGCGTCCGGACGTTCGGTGATTCGTTCGTCAATGTCCTGATTGGATGGCTGGTTCACGCCAGTGACGTGGTACGCCACCCGGGGGGACCGTGCGACGTGGCGCAGTCCACAGCGCACCGTGGCGAATCTCCCTGCCTCCGGGGCCGGGGGCCGCGACAATGTATGGGTGTCCGCGCGTCCTTTCGTGCCGCGCGGCACGCGTGCTCGTTCTTGTCGACGGGCGCGGGTCTGAAGGAACACAAGCGATGGGCGAGGGGTACGCATGACGGACACCGGCCAGGTCCCGGGCGAGGGACTGCCGGAGAACGCAGGCATGGTCGAGCAGCCGGGCATCCCCGCACCGGGCGCGTACGCCTTCCTGGACCCCTCCGAGCACCCCGCAGAGGACGACGACGTACTGCTGATGCCGGGCGCCCAGGGCGCCTGGAGCGAGCACCCGCCCGGCGTCGTGCCCGCGCCCCCCGTCGCCGTGCCGCCGCCGTCCCTCCCGAACCGGACGGCGCCCCACCAGGGCCTGCCGCACCCGGCGGCACAGGAGGCGCGGGTCCCGTCCGGCGACCCGCTCACCGACCCGCTGACCGCCCCGCTGGACGCGGTGGCCCTCGGCGACGTCCTGACCGCCCCTCAGCAGCAGACCCCGCCCCAGGGCGTGCCGGTCGCCCCGGCCGTGGGCACCCCCGCCCACGGCATCCCGGCCGAGCAGTTCGGCACGCCCGCGCACGGCGTCCCGGCCCAGCAGTTCGCGGGCACCCCCGCGCACGGCGTGCCCGTCGCCCCGCAGGAGCAGACCGTCACCGACCACGGCTACGAGCCGGGCATCCTCGACACCGGCGCCCACGGCACCGCGGGCCACGACACCGGCTCCGTCGACCTCGGCGGCGTCCCCGTGCCGCCGCCCGCCCCGGCCGCCGCCCGCCGTCCGCTCCACATGGGCCCGCCCGTCCCCGAGTCCGGTGGCGTCGTGCTCTCCCTCGCCGACCGGGGCCCGGCCGCCCCGCCCGCCCCACAGCCCGTCCCGGCTGCCGCGCCCGAACAGATGCCGCCCACCGGCCCCGCCCCGGTGCGCACCCCGGGCCCGCCGACCAGCGGCCCCGAGTACCTCGATGTGCCGCAGGACCAGCAGCTCGCGCCGCAGGGCGCCGAGCCGTGGACCGCGCAGCCCCAGGTGCCGGCGGCCCAGCCGTTCCCCGTGGAAGCAGAAACGGTCGTCCCGGCCCTGGGGTTCGTCCAGGTCGAGGGCATGGTCCCGACCGCCCCGCACCTCGCCCCGCATCCGGCGCCCGCCGCCGGTCAGGCCCCGGCGGAGGCTCCGGCGCCCGCCGTCGACCCCGTCGTCGAGGCCGCCCCCGAGGCCCTCGTCGCCGCCGAGGCTCCGGCCGCCGCCGCTCAGGAGGCGCCCGCCGAGCCCGTCGTGGCCCCCCCGGCCGAGCCCGCCGAGGCCGTCGCCCCCGAGAGCCTCGTCCCCGCCCCGCGCGAGGGCGAGCCCGCCGCCGAGGCCGTGGAGGCCGCCGCGCCGGAGCCGGAGCAGACCCCGGAGACCGCGCCGGAGCCGGAGCCCGCACCCGGGGCGGCGACGGCCGAGACGCCCGCAGCCGAGACGGCGACGGCCGAGACGCCCGCAGCCGAGGCGGCGGGCGCGCCCGCGCCCGCTCCCGAGAGCCCGGTGGAGTCGCCGAGCCCGGCGACCGAACAGGCCGAAGCCCCGGTGGTCCCCGAGCCGCTCCCCGCCGAGCCCCCGGTGGAAGCCGTCGCCGAGGACCTCCCGCCCGTCCAGGAGGCAGCCCCCGCCGACGTCCCGCCCCAGCCCGTGGCGGAGCCCGCCCCGGCCGCCGAGGCCACCGCCGTACCCACGGAGGACACGGAGGACAAGGGAAGCGCCGGGACCCCGGAGGTTCAGGAGGCCGCGGGGTCTCCGGAGCCCGTGGAGTCTCCTGAGTCCCCGGAGGCCGTCGAAGCGTCCGAGGACGCGGTGAGCCCCGAGACCCCCGGGTCCGAAGAGGTTCCCGCGACGGGTGAGACGCCCGAGGCCGAAGCGGCTCCCGCGACCGAGGTGGCCATCGAGGCCGAAGCGGCTCCCGCGACCGAAGTGGCGCCCCAGGCCGAAGAGACCGCCGAAACCCCTGAGTCCCCCGAGGGGCCCGAGGCCGTCGTCGCGGAGCCTGCGGAGGCCACCGAGGCCACCGAGGCCACTGCGAACCCCGAGGCCACCGAGAACCCCGAGGCCGCCCCGGACGCCGTCACGGACACCGGGACCGGCCCCCTGGAGGAGTCCGCCCCCGCCCCCGGCTACGACGACGCCGAGCGCGAGGCGGTGCTCCGGGTCATGCGCGAGCGCCGTGACATCCGCAACGGCTTCCGCTCCGACCCGATCCCGCACGAGGTCCTCCTCCGGGTCCTGGAAGCCGCCCACACGGCCCCCAGCGTCGGCCACTCCCAGCCCTGGGACTTCGTCGTCATCCGCTCCGCCGAGACCCGGCAGACGATGCACGAACTGGCCGTGCGCCAGCGCGAGGCCTACGCCGAGTCGCTGCCGAAGGCGCGGGCGAAGCAGTTCAAGGAACTGAAGATCGAGGCCATCCTCGACACCCCGGTCAACATCGTGGTGACCGCCGACCCCACGCGGGGCGGCCGCCACACCCTCGGCCGCTACACCCAGCCGCAGATGGCCCCGTACTCCTCGGCTCTCGCGGTCGAGAACCTCTGGCTCGCCGCCCGCGCCGAAGGCCTCGGCGTCGGCTGGGTCAGCTTCTTCGACGAGCGCGAGATGGTCCGCGCCCTCGGCCTCCCCGAGCATCTCGAAGTGGTCGCGTACCTCTGCGTCGGCTACGTCGACGAGTTCCCCGAGGAGCCCGAGCTGATGCAGGCGGGCTGGTCCAAGCGCCGTCCGCTGGCCTGGGTCGTCCACGAGGAGACGTACGGCCGCCGGGCGCTGCCCGGCGAGGAGCCGCACGACCTGCTCCAGGAGACCGTCGCCGACATCCGCCCGCTGGACGCCAAGGCGCTCGGCGAGGCCTGGGAGCGCCAGAAGCGGATGACCAAGCCGGCCGGGGCGCTCGGGATGCTGGAGATCATCTCCGCCCAGCTCTCCGGGCTCTCCCGGGTCTGCCCGCCGCCGATCCCGGAGCCCGCCGCCGTCGCGATCTTCGCCGGTGACCACGGGGTGCACGCCCAGGGCGTGACCCCCTGGCCGCAGGAGGTCACCGGCCAGATGGTCGCCAACTTCCTCGGCGGGGGAGCGGTCTGCAACGCCTTCGCCCACCAGGTGGGCGCCGAGGTCTGCGTCATCGACGTGGGCGTCGCCTCCGAACTGCCTGCCACCCCGGGCCTCCTGCCCCGCAAGGTCCGGCCGGGCACCGCCGACTTCACCATCGGCACGGCCATGACCCGCGAGGAGGTGCTCGCCGCCATCGAGGTCGGCATCGAGACCGCCCGCGACCTGGTCGCCGCAGGCAACAAGGCACTCCTGACCGGCGAGATGGGCATCGCGAACACCACCGCGTCCGCCGCCCTCATCTCGGTCTACACCGGGGTGGACCCGGCCGAGGTCACCGGCCGGGGCACCGGCATCAACGACGACACGCACGCCCGCAAGGTGGACGTCGTCCGGCGCGCCCTCGACCTGCACAAGCCGGACCCGGAGGACCCGATCGGCGTCCTCGCGGCGGTCGGCGGCCTGGAGCACGCGGCCCTCGTCGGCCTGATCCTGGGCGGGGCCTCGCTCCGTACCCCGGTCATCCTCGACGGCGTGTCCACCGGCGCGGCGGCGCTCGTCGCGCGGGCCGTCGCCCCCGAGTCCCTCGCCGCCTGCATCGCCGGGCACCGCAGCGCCGAGCCGGGCCACGTGGCCGCGCTCAACAAGCTGGGCCTGCGCCCCCTGGTCGACCTGGACCTGCGCCTCGGCGAGGGCACGGGCGCGCTGCTCGCCCTCCCGCTGGTGCAGAGCGCGGCCCGCGCGATGCACGAGGTGGCCACGTTCGACTCGGCGGGAGTCACCGAGAAGTAACCCGCTCCGGCGCGGCTCCCGGCCGGCGCGCCTCCCGCCCCACCGGGCAGGAGGCGCGCCGCTTCCGGGAGTGGCCCCGGCAGCCCCCGCGACCGGGACGTCCGTCACAGGGTGACCGCCCCGGGACGCGGATATCGTGGGACGCACACACCGTGTCCCACCAGCCGCTCCACAGCCGCAGCGGCCCCGCACACGCCACGCCCCGAGGAGCCGCTCACCCATGGCCGAGCACGCCGACCGCGCCGAGAACGCGACGCACCCCGCCTACCCCGTCGGACTGCGCCTCGCCGGCCGTCGCGTCGTCGTCCTCGGCGGCGGGCAGGTCGCCCAGCGGCGGCTCCCCGCCCTGATCGCCGCGGGCGCCGACATCACGCTGGTCTCGCCGTCCGCGACCCCCTCCGTGGAGGCGATGGCCGAGGCGGGCGAGATCACCTGGACCCGGCGGCGGTACGAGGAGGGCGACCTCGCCGACGCCTGGTACGCGCTGGTGGCCACCACCGACCCGACGGCGAACGCCGCCGCCTCCGCCGAGGCCGAGCGGACCCGCACCTGGTGCGTCCGCTCGGACGACGCCGAGGCGGCCACCGCCTGGACCCCGGCCACCGGCCGCAGCGAGGGCGTGACCGTGGCGGTCCTCACCGGCCACGACCCCCGCCGCTCCGCCGCCGTCCGCGACGCGATCGTCGAGGGGCTGCGGGACGGTTCCCTCGCCGCGCCGCAGCACCGCGCGCGCGCCCCCTTCGTCGCCCTGGTCGGCGGCGGACCCGGCGACCCGGACCTGATCACCGTGCGCGGCCGTCGGCTGCTCGCCGAGGCGGACGTGGTCGTCGCGGACCGCCTCGGCCCCCGTGACCTCCTGGACGAACTGCCCCCGCACGTCGAGGTGATCGACGCGGCGAAGATCCCGTACGGCCGGTTCATGGCGCAGGAGGCCATCAACAACGCGCTGATCGAGCACGCGAAGGCGGGCCGGTCGGTCGTGCGGCTGAAGGGCGGCGACCCGTTCGTCTTCGGCCGGGGCATGGAGGAGGCGCAGGCGCTGGCCGCCGAGGGCATCGCCTGCACGGTCGTGCCGGGCATCTCCAGCTCCATCTCGGTGCCGGGCGCGGCGGGCATCCCGGTCACCCACCGGGGCGTGGCCCATGAGTTCACCGTGGTCAGCGGGCACGTGGCCCCCGACGACCCGCGTTCGCTCGTCGACTGGGCGTCGCTGGCCCGGCTCACCGGCACCCTGGTGATCCTCATGGGCGTCGACAAGATAGGGAAGATCGCCGAGGCGCTCATCGCGCACGGCAAGGACCCGCGGACGCCGCTGGCCCTGGTCCAGGAGGGCACCACGGCGGCGCAGCGCCGGGTGGACGCCACGCTGGCGACGGTCGCGGAGACCGTCGTCGCGCGGGAGGTCCGCCCGCCCGCGGTCATCGTGATCGGCGACGTGGTCGCCGAGGGCCCCGACCGCCTGGTGGGACGACAGGGCGGACGACCGTAGCTGTAACCACGGGTAACAGAACCCCGCGCACACATTGGCACCACTCCCCGGACAAGGCAGTATCACCTCGTGGCCGAACTCATCACGATCGACGACCCCGACGACCCGCGCCTGCGCGACTACACCGGCCTGACCGACGTCGAACTGCGCCGCAGACGCGAACCGGCCGAGGGCCTGTTCATCGCCGAGGGCGAGAAGGTCATCCGCCGCGCCCGCCAGGCGGGCTACAAGATGCGCTCCATGCTGCTCTCCGCCAAGTGGGTCGACGTGATGCGGGACGTCATCGACGAGGTCCCCGCGCCGGTGTACGCGGTCCAGCCCGACCTTGCCGAGCGCGTCACCGGCTACCACGTGCACCGGGGGGCCCTCGCCTCCATGCAGCGCAAGCCGCTCCCGGACGCCGCCGAACTGCTGGGCGGCGCCCGCCGGGTGGTCGTCATGGAATCGGTGAACGACCACACCAATATCGGCGCGATCTTCCGCAGCGCCGCCGCGCTCGGTATGGACGCGGTCCTGCTCTCGCCCGACTGCGCCGACCCGCTCTACCGGCGGTCGGTCAAGGTGTCGATGGGGGCGGTGTTCTCCGTCCCGTACGCGCGTCTGGAGAACTGGCCGCGCGGCCTGGAGACCGTACGGGAGGCAGGCTTCAAGGTGCTCGCGCTGACCCCGGCGGAGAAGGCGGCGTCGATCGACGAGGCCGCCCCGCACCGGCTGGACAGGGTGGCGCTGATGCTGGGCGCGGAGGGCGACGGCCTGTCCACGCAGGCGCTGCGCGCCGCCGACGAGTGGGTGCGCATCCCGATGGCCCACGGCGTCGACTCGCTGAACGTGGGAGCGGCCGCGGCGGTCGCCTTCTACGCGGTGGCCACGGGCCGCCCGGAGTCGTAGCCCCGAGACCGGAAGACCCGGTGGCGAGGGGCCGGACGTCCGGCCCCTCGCCGGCCGGACCCGAGCGTCCCTGTCGCGGGAGCCCCGTGGTCCGGGTGTCCCCAGGACGTTCCCGTGGCTCCGGCGCGGCCGGGTCAGCCCTGGAGGGCCTGCGCGGCGGCGATGCCCAGGGCCACGACCAGCGTCACGACCACGAAGACGAAGAGCCGCTGCCGCAGCAGCCGGGGGTTGGCCGGACGCCGTCCCGTGGACGTGCCCCGGGCCCCCGGACGGGTACCGGGCCGGGACTGGGGCGTCCGCGCGCCGTCCGTACGGGGCCCGGCCGACGGCCTCGCCGCACCGGCACCGCGCCCCCGCTCGGACGGCCGCTCCGGGTCCCGGGCGTCCCGCTCGGTGTACCGCTCGGTGGGCCGGAGCGTGTGCCGCTCCTCCATCCGCTCCCGCTGCGCGGGAGGCCGGGAGGCAGGCAGCCCCTGGGCCTCGCGCGCCGCGATCTCCTTCAGCCGCATCGACAGCTGGAGCGTGCTGGGGCGGTCCTCCGGGTCCTTCGCCAGACAGGCCCGGATCAACGGCGCCAGCGCGTCCGGCACTCCGTGCAGTTGCGGCTCCTCGTGCACCACCCGGTAGAGCATGACCTCGGAACTGCCGTGCCCGAAGGGAGAGTCGGCCATCGCCGCGTACGCCAGGGTGGCACCGAGCGAGAAAACGTCGGTGGCCGGGGTGACGGCCGCTCCGCGCACCTGCTCCGGGGCGAGGAAACCGGGCGAGCCGACGGCCGTACCGACATGGGTGAGGGTGCTGGCCCCGGTGGCCCAGGCGATGCCGAAGTCGATGATCCGGGGGCCCTTGGGGGACAGCAGGATGTTCGAGGGCTTCAGGTCCCGGTGCACCACCCCCGCCTCGTGGACGGCGACGAGCCCCTCCGAGAGCGCCGCCCCGATCGTGGCGACGTCGGCGGCGCGCAGCGGACCCTCCTCGGCGACCCGGTCGTGCAGCGAGGGCCCGGGGACGTACTGGGTGGCGAACCAGGGACGCTCGGCCTCCAGGTCGGCGGCGACGAGACGGGCCGTGCAGCCACCCCGGATGCGCCGGGCGGCCGACACCTCGCGGGCGAACCGCGACCGGAACTCCTGGTCCTCCGCCAGATCGGGCCGGATCACCTTGAGCGCCACCCGCTGTCCGCGCCGGTCGGACCCCAGGTACACGACGCCCATCCCGCCGGCTCCCAGCCTGCGGTGGAGCCGGAACGACCCGACGATCCGCGGATCCTCGCGCCGGAGCCGCATCATCGCCATGTCCGTCCCCTCGTCCGTTCGACGTGGCACAGCTTACGTAGTGGCGCCCGCACGCGCTCATAGGCCGCGCCCTCGCACCGGATCGATTGTCGGTACCGGGAAGGCGGCGCCTGCCGCGCCCGCCCACGAGCCCACCCCAACCACCCACCGGACCACCACACTTGACGGCTGGTGAGGAACCGGCCCCGGCGCCCCGGGGCCCGTCCCGGCGGCCCGGGGGAGCGGACCGCGCACGGGACGCCCGGCGAAGTGACCGATGTCACGCCCCTCCGCCCTCCGGGGCCTCCGGCACGCGACCCCTCCGGGAAGACCCGGGGTTTCGCGCCCCTGTCTCCACCCCTGGGAGTACGTCGCACGGACGGGAGTCATCCTCCGGGAGGCCCGTAAGTCGGTACGCGGGCATGACGCCCAGGCGCTCCCCGCTCCCTAATGTTGAGGTCAAGCGGCGGGTGCAGCACTCGTCCCCCGAGGTCACGCACCCGCCGCGTCAAGACGACAGGAGAGGAACCATGGCATTCACGGCACCGAGGACGACCGCCGGGCCTTCCGGCCGACGTCACCCCCTGGTGGCCACGGCCATGGTCCTCCCTCTCGCGGCCCTGCTCGTAGTCGTCTTCGGCGGCTGGGAAGCGGTGGTCACACAGGCGTCGTCCGTGGTCACGATGCTGGGGCGCTGACAGCGCCCCGGACCCGGGAGAGCGGCCCGGGTCGGGACATCCGGCCATCAGCCCCGTGGGGACGGGGGTGCGGCGGACGGCAGCGTGGGGCCGGTCAGCTGGGGAGCTGACCGGCCCCCTCGCGCGTTCCCGCCCGGACAGCCACCTGAGCTGTTTCCCGACGGCCACCCCTGTCCCCCCTCCCCGCGAACACCGACCGGCCGCCGAAGCGCACTCCTGCCGGGCCTCCTGCCACGCGAGCGGTCCGGGTCCGCGACCCGCCAGGTGGGCCGGAGCCCGTCCGGTCGACCGCCTGTGCGTACCCGGGGCGCATCGACCCGGGCCTGTTCTTCCCTGCGGGTCGCGCGCCGCATGTACCCGAAGGGCAGCTGACGGCTCTTCACCGTCCCCGGGAGAACCGGTCGCCCCCTCGTGCCTTCCGGCGGAAGCCGCCCGGCCTCCTCGCCCTCCGGGAAACCCGGACACCCCTCGTTCCCGAGAGAGCCCGAGCACCCGGGGGAGTGGCCACCGCCTCGCGCCCTCCGGCGGAAGCCGCCCGCGTCCCCGCTCCCCGAGGGAAGCCACCCGCACCTCACCCCCGCCCGTACCCGTCCCGCTACGCTCCCGGCGTGGACCCCACCGCCCCGCCCCGCGCCCATGACCACCCGGCCCCGCCCCTGCCCGAGCGGCTCGCGTCCGTCGCGCACGCGGTCGCCCACCGGTCCGGCGCCCCCTGCTCCTGCCCGAGCGGTCTGGTCGGGGTCCTCGCCGACCGGGACGACGGCACCGTCGTACGCCACGGGGACCTGGTAGCCAAGGCGCACGCCCCCGGCACCGACCCCGACGCGCACCGCGCCCGCCTCGCGCTGGCCGCCCACCCGGACGTCTCAGACGTCCTCCTGCCGCCCCTGCCCGGCGGGCCCGGCGAACTGGACGGCCGCCCCGTCAGCCTCTGGCCCTACGGACCGCCGGTCGATCCGGCGGACCCCGACGCCGCGCCCTGGGAGGCGGCGGCGCGACTGCTCGCCCGGCTCCACCGCACGCCGCCGCCCGGCGGGGCGGCCCGGCTCCCGGAGTCGCGGGCCCCGCTCAAGGCGGCCCTCGCGGTCGGCCGGATGCGCGCCACGGCCCCGGACCATCCGGGCACCGCGACGGTCCTCGCCGCCTGGCGCACGATCCCCGGCGTCCGGAGCGCCCGCGACGGCGGTACGGCCCCAGGCCGCCGGGAAGCCCTCGGCATCCCGCGCACCTCAGACGCCCCGGACGCCCCCGGCCTCCCGCACAGCCCCGACCTCCCGCGCACCTCAGACGCCCCGGACGCCCCCGGCCTCCCGCACAGCCCCGACCTCCCGCAATCCCCTGGCCTCCCGCACAGCCCCAACTCCTCGGCATCCCCCGACAGCCCGGAAGGGCACTCCCTCCCGGAAGGACACTGCCTCCAAGCAGGGCACGGCCTCCCGGAATCCCACGGCCCCCGCCTCCTCTGCCACGGCGACTTCCATCTCGGTCAACTGGTCCGTGACGTCCGGTCCGAGTCCGCCGGGCCCTGGCGGCTCATCGACGTGGACGACCTCGGTCTCGGCGACCCGGCCTGGGATCTCGCCCGCCCCGCCGCCTGGTTCGCCGCGGGCGTCCTGCCGCCGGAGGTCTGGTCCCGGTTCCTCGGCGCCTACCAGGAGGCGGGCGGCCCCGCCGTGGGCGCCGACCCCTGGGCCCGACTCGACCTGCCGGCCCGCGCCCTGACGGTCCAGACCGCGGCCCTGGCCCTCGCCAAGTCGACCGTGCGGGGCCGCCCGCTCGACGAGGTCGAGGACGTGATGATCGACACCTGCGCCCGTATCGCGGGATTCCGAACCGCTTCGCCCTCCGGGGCGTCCGCATAGGGTGAAGCCATCATTCGAACGGCGTAGTCAGGGAGTTGACCCGACCATGCAGTGCCCCAAGTGTCACGCGGCCATGCACACGTACAACCGCAACGGCGTCCAGATAGAGCAGTGCAGCGGCTGCCGGGGGATCTTCCTGGACTACGGCGAGCTGGAGGCCCTGACCCGTCTGGAGTCCCAGTGGGTCCAGCAGGCCCCGCCCGCGCCTCCCGCCCCGGGGGCCTACCCGGCGCAGCCCGCCCCGGCCGCTCCCGCCTGGGGTGCTCCGCAGCACGGCGGCCATCACGGTGGTCACCACGGCGGCGGCCACTACCGGCAGCGCGGCTTCGGCCGGATGCTCTTCTCCTCCTGAGCGGTTCCCGGAGGGAACGACGAAGCCCCCGGCCGCGAAGTGCGGCCGGGGGCTTCTCGATGGTGCGCGATACTGGGATTGAACCAGTGACCTCTTCCGTGTCAGGGAAGCGCTCTCCCGCTGAGCTAATCGCGCGGGGTGCACACGAACTACCCGAAGGTACTGCGTACTGCGTGCGCGATACTGGGATTGAACCAGTGACCTCTTCCGTGTCAGGGAAGCGCTCTCCCGCTGAGCTAATCGCGCGGGGGATCCGAAGACCCAGGACCCGAAGGTCCAGTGGACGATACTGGGATTGAACCAGTGACCTCTTCCGTGTCAGGGAAGCGCTCTCCCGCTGAGCTAATCGTCCTTGGAGGTGGAGACGGGATTTGAACCCGTGTAGACGGCTTTGCAGGCCGTTGCCTCGCCTCTCGGCCACTCCACCAGGAGTGAATACAGGGGTTCGGGAAGATCCCCCACATCGAGCGGACGACGAGATTCGAACTCGCGACCCTCACCTTGGCAAGGTGATGCTCTACCAACTGAGCCACGTCCGCTTGTCGTTTCCGTTTCGCTTGCGCGTCCCGGCGACGTGTTGAACTCTAGCGGATTCCTGGGCCAGTACAAAAACGCGTTTCCGCAGCGTGCTGACCTGCGGGCCGACGCGGGTGCCCGGCCGGGGGTCCCGGAGGGTTCGTACGGCGTTCACCCGGTGTGCGCCCGCGGTGGCGGGGAGCCCACGTCGTGCGCCCCCGGTGCCGCCCCGGCGGCCGACCTAGACTCGACACGTGTACGACCTTGCCCCTCTGGCCCGCTTCGGCGGCCTCGTCGCGACCGATCTCCGGGACGTCACCCACGACCCCGAGGCCCTGGACTCCGCCGGCTTCTGGGCCGTCTGCGCGGACTTCGAAGGGCGGCTGACCTGTGCCCGCTTCGGGGACGTGCGGCCCGATCCCGTCCCGCCGCCCGTCCCGGGCGCCTGGCGCGGGCCCGCCGCCGGTGACTGGACGTCCTCGCTCGACCGCGCCGCGTACGTCGCGGGCGTCCGGCGCGTGCGCGAGCACATCGCGCGCGGCGAGGTCTACCAGGCGAACCTCTGCCGGGTGCTGACCGCACCGCTGCCGCACCCCGACGCCGCCGACGTCGACGCCCTGACCTCGCTCCTCGCGCGCGGCAACCCCGCCCCGTACGCGGGAACGATCCGGCTGCCCGCCCACGGCGTGGAGATCGCCACCGCCTCCCCGGAGCTCTATCTGCGCAAGGAGGGGGCGCTCCTCTCCTCCGGGCCCATCAAGGGGACCGGCAGGACCGCCGACGACCTCCTGCCCAAGGACCACGCGGAGAACGTGATGATCGTCGACCTGGTCCGCAACGACCTGGGGCGCGTCAGCGAGACCGGCTCCGTCGCCGTCCCCGAACTCTGCGCCGTCGAGGAGCACCCGGGCCTGGTCCACCTCGTCTCCACGGTCACCGGCACGCTGTGCGAGGGCGCGGGCTGGCCGGAGCTGCTCGCCGCCACCTTCCCGCCCGGTTCCGTCACCGGCGCGCCCAAGTCGAGCGCGCTGCGGATCATCGAAGCCCTGGAGACCGCGCCGCGCGGGCCCTACTGCGGGGGGATCGGCTGGGTGGACGCCGACGCGGGCACCGGTGAGCTGGCCGTCGGCATACGGACCTTCTGGATCGACCGCCCGGAGGGCGTGCTGCGCTTCGGGACCGGCGCCGGGATCACCTGGGGCTCGGACCCCGAGCGCGAGTGGGAGGAGACCGAGCTCAAGGCGGCCCGGCTGGTCGCGATAGCGTCGGGCGTCCACGAGTCGGGCGCCCCTGGGGCGAGCGGAAAGGCCATTTCTCGATGAAACTCTGGGTCAACGGCGGTCTGTACGACGAGGAGGCCGCCCGGGTCTCGGTACTGGACCACGGGCTGACCGTCGGCGACGGCATCTTCGAGACGGTGAGGGCCGAGCGAGGAGAAACGTTTGCTCTCACCCTTCACCTGGAGCGGCTCACCCGCTCCGCGCGCGGCCTGGGACTGCCCGACCCGGACCTCGACGAGGTCCGCCGGGCCTGTGCCGCCGTCCTGGAGGCCAACCCGATGCCGCTCGGCAGGCTCCGCATCACGTACACCGGCGGTCTCTCCCCGCTCGGTTCGGAGCGGGGTGACGCGGGCCCGGGTCTGGTCGTCGCCCTCGGGGAGACCGGCCGTCGCCCCGACTCCACCGCCGTGATCACCGTCCCCTGGACGCGCAACGAGCGCGGCGCCCTCACCGGCCTCAAGACCACCTCGTACGCCGAGAACGTGGTCGCCCTGGCCAGGGCGAAGGAACGGGGCGCGTCCGAGGCGCTCTTCGCCAACACGGTCGGACAGCTCTGCGAGGGCACCGGATCCAACGTCTTCGTCGTGGTCGACGGGCGGATCCTCACCCCGCCGGTCGCCTCCGGCTGCCTGCCGGGCATCACCCGCGCCCTCGCCGTCGAGTGGACGGGCGCCCTGGAGACCGATCTGCCGCTGGACGTCCTGGAGAGCGCCGAGGAGGTCTTCCTGACCTCGACCCTCCGTGACGTCCAGGCGGTCCACCGGGTCGACGGGCGCGAGCTGTCCCCGGCGCCCGGTCCGGTCACCGCGAAGGCCATGCGGGTCTTCGGCGAGCACGCGGCCCGGGACCGGGACCCGCGCCTCGGCTAAAACCTGATGACGTACGGCCCCGGGGTGGGTAGAACACCACTGATGACCACCACCCTGCGGCCGGCCGAGCCGCTTCAGCAGAGGCCCGACGGCGGCCGTTCCCGCACCTACGACGTGTGTGTGAACAGTCGCCGCGTCGGCTCCGTCCACCTCTCCACCGACCCCGGCTTCGGCGCCGCCTCGGGTCTCATCGAACGCCTCGGGATCGACGAGGCCGACCGGGGGCGCGGCCGGGGCGCCGTCGCCGCACTGGCCTCCGAGGAGGTGCTGCGCGGCTGGGGCTGCGTGGAGGTGCAGATATCGGTGCCCGCCGACGCCGTGGCCGCGCTGCGGACGGCCCGCTCACTGGGCTACACCGAGCGCAGCCGGAACATGGTCAAGGAACTGCCCGGGGAGCCGCCCGCCCTGCCGGAGGGCGTCGAGGTGCGGCCGATGACCGGCGAGGAGTACGCGGTCTGGGAGGCGCGGGCCAAGGAGGGCTTCGCGCGGAGCTGGATCGACCGGGGCGTCCCCGAGGAGCAGGCCCGCGCCAAGGCGGAGTCCAGCCACCGCAAGTACCTTCCCGAGGGCCTGGCCACACCGGGCGTCGCGATCCACGTGGTCGTACGGGACGGGCGGTCCGCCGGATTCCTGTGGACCGGCCGGATCGAACTGGAGCCGGGGCACTGGGCGGCCTTCGTGTACGACATCGAGGTCGACGCGGAGCACCGCGGCCTCGGCTACGGCCGGGCGCTGATGCTGCTGGCCGAGCGGGTCGCGCGGGAGGCCGGGGAGACCCGGCTCGGACTGCACGTCTTCGCGGGCAACACCCCGGCGATCCGGCTCTACGAGTCGCTGGGCTTCCGTGTGACCTACGTCAACAGCGCCAAGGAACTGCGGTAGGGAGTCCGCCCGCGGGCCTCGTCGCGCCCGTCGGCCCCGGGGCGGCCGGGCGCGGGGCCGCCCTCCGGGGGGCCGCTGCCTCCGGCCCGCCCGGCCGACGGGCGGCCGTCGCGCGCGGCCCGGCCGGGATCGTCGTCCGGCGGGGTGTCAGCCGTTCAGGAGGCGGTCGGCGATCTCCTCGACGCGCTCCCGCAGCCCGTCCTGGCTCTGGCCGCCGTCCAGCCGCTCGCCGCCGATGATGTACGTCGGGGTGCCGGTGACCTTGACCGCCTTGCCCTCGGCCTCGTCGGCGTCGACGGTCAGCAGGTGCCGCCCGTCGATCAGGGCGGTGTCGAACTCCTCGGCGTCCAGGCCCAGTTCACCGGCGATCTCCAGGAGTACCGGCTCGCCCCGGTCGGCGAGGTCCGCGGTCCTGGCGAGCAGCGCCGCCACGTACGGCCAGCCCTTGCCCTGCGCCACGGCCTCCTCCGCCGCCTGCGCGGCGGCGTACGCGTGCTTGTGCTTCGCGAGCGGGAAGTGCCGCAGCTGTACGTCGAGCCGGTCGCCGTACTTCTCGCGGAGCGCGCGGACGTCGTCGAGGGCCTGGAAGCAGTCGGGGCACTGGAGGTCGAACCACGCCTCCAGGACGACGGGGGAGACGGATGCGGTGGTGATGTCACTCATGGGAGCAGTCTCCCTCACCGGGACCTGGGGAGGAGATCCGGAGGGGAGGACCCGGAGATCTCCCTGAGACCGGGCGCGGACCATGGCCCCGGAGGGTCCCGGCGGTGCACGATGGAAGGGACGCAATCACCCCTGACCTGGAGGACCGCATGATCGCCGAGACCATCTGCTCCGCGGCGGCCGCGGCGGGCCTGGGTATCGCCGCGATCTCGGCGTACCGGAAGCGTTTCCTGTCCGCCGCCCGGATCGCGGCCTATGCCCTGGTGCCGCTCGGCCTCGTGATGACGGGCGCGGTCCAGTGGATCGCGGACACGGCGTTCAGCCCGGTCGCCTGGGCGGGCTTCGGCGTGCTCGGCACCGCGTGGCTGCTGTTCCTGTCCACCCGGGCCGTCGAGCGCCGCAGGGCCGTCCGCAAGGGGAGCGACGACGGGAGCGGGACGAGAGCCGTGGCCCCCGGCGCGTCGACGCCCTCGCGTGCCGTGGCGGCCAAGCCCCCGGCGGGCCAGAGCACCGGAGAGGATTTCAGTGACATCGAGGCGATTCTGAAGAAGCACGGAATCTGATCACTTCTGATGATTCCGGTGTCCGTCCTGGATCCGTGATCCACGGGAAGGAGTGAACAGCCCCCGGGATGGGGCGGTTTCCTGGATTTCCCGCCCCCGGCGTGCGCGATCATCCCCCGAGATGCTGGATACCTCGCGGGAGACCGCCCCCACCACCGATGCCCCCGACGAAGAGCCGCGCGGCTGCCTGTTCGCGCTCTCCCAACCACCCCTCATGATTTTTCTCGGGGTGATCGGCTGTCTGCTGCTCGTGGCCTCCGTGCACGACCTCTTCGTGCTGTGACGGGCCCGCTTCGTGCCACGACCGGCCCTCGCGATGCCGCGACCGGGTCCGACGCGCGGTCCCGTGCGGCTCGCCCCGACCCGTGCCGTTCGCGCGGCCCGTGGCGCGAGAAGGGTCCCTGGCGTGCGTCCTGTGGCGCGGGGGCGCGCGGCGAGGCCGCGCGGGGGAGGTCAGCCCGCCGCTTCCTTGCGGCGTGCGCGGTAGGCGGCCACGTGCAGCCGGTTGCCGCAGGTGCGGCTGTCGCAGTAGCGGCGGGAGCGGTTGCGGGAAAGGTCGACGAAGGCCCGGCCGCAGTCCGGTGCCTCACAGCGCCGCAGCCGTTCCTGCTCGCCCGCCACGACGATGAACGCGAGGGCCATCCCGCAGTCCGCCGCGAGGTGGTCCGCCACCGAGGCGCCCGGCGCGAAATAGTGCACATGCCAGTCGTAGCCGTCGTGGTCCGTGAGCTGCGGGGTGGTGCCCGCGCCCGCCACCAGCTGGTTGATCAGCGGAGCCGCGATCCGGGCCTCGGGCGCGGAGAAGACCGCCGCGAACTTCCCGCGCACCTGGCGGACGGCCTCCAGATCGGCGGATCCGAGCCGCCCCACGTCGCTGACCTTGTGGGCGCTCAGGAAGGCGTACAGCCCCGGCAGGTCCGCGAGCTCGTCGGGGCGGTCGCCCTGGGACGCGGTGTTCATCAGATCGACAACGGTGTCGAGGGCGATCCGGGTGTCGTGGGGGATCAGCACGTTTCGCTCCCTGGCCGGCCACGGGCGGGCGCCCGCGGAATGGCGCTGACTTTAGCGTGACCGGGAAACGGGCAACGGCGCCCTCCACCGCGCCGGCTGCGCGGTGGGGAGCGCCGGTGTCGTGCCTGGGTTACTGCCCGCGCGGTGCCGTCGCCCCGAGTTCGGACGGCGCCGCGCGACTCCCTGCCTGGCTCAGCTGTCGGCCAGGATGTGGGAGAGCTCCGTATCGAGATCGAAGTGCCGGTGCTCGGTGCCCGGTGGCACGGCGGCGTCGGTCCGCTTCAGGAACGACTCCAGGGCCCTCGCCGGGGCCTCGAGCAGGGCTTCTCCCTCGGGGGAGCTCAGTGCGATGCAGACGACTCCCTGCCCGTGACTACGGGAGGGCCAGACTCGGACGTCGCCCGTGCCGGTGGGCCGGTGCAGCCCCTCGGCGAGAAGGTCGCGGGCGAAGACCCACTCGACCGTCTCCTCGGCTCCGGTGTGGAAGGTGGCGTGCACGGCATACGGATCGGCCGTGTCATACCGCAGGCCCGCGGGTACAGGCAGTGAGGACTCGCTCGACACAACGAGGCGCAGGTGCAGCTCGCAGCTGACCGTGGTGTTCATAAGCGCCAGGGCCTTTCGCTCAGTGTGCGCTCGGGGATTCGCACGTCGGCGAAATCGACATGCCACCTCTGGGGTCGTTGTAAACCCCTCTGTCGGTTTTGTGGTTGTTCAGGTCGCTCGTACGGAAGCGTGTGACCTGGGGTAATACCGCCATTCCGGCGAGGGGCTCCGGTCCGGTAAGTTGGGGTCATGAATGCGGAGAGTGACGAGCGCACCGGGGAGTCCGCAGACGGCCAGGAAGCCGAACTGGGATCCCGCGCACCGAAGTTCATCAAGTCCCGGCGGGGCCTGCACCTGAGCTGGCAGGTCGGCGTCTTCATCGTGGGGCTCGCCGTGGTCGGCGCCGGAGTGCTCATGCTGGTGCTGCCGGGGCCGGGCTGGCTGGTCATCTTCGCCGGCATGGCGATCTGGGCGACCGAGTTCGTCTGGGCACAGCTCGTGCTCCGCTGGACGAAGCGCAAGGTGACCGAGGCGGCACAGCGCGCCCTCGACCCCAAGGTCCGGCGCAGGAACATCATCCTGACCAGCGTCGGTCTGGTGATCATCGGTGTCCTGCTCGGCGTCTACCTCTGGAAGTTCGGCATCGTCATGCCGTGGAAGATCACCGAGTGACCTCGGGACGGTACGGAAGCACCGCTGACATGCGGTAATGTTTGCGGTGCGCCGGGGCGATTAGCTCAGCGGGAGAGCACTTCGTTCACACCGAAGGGGTCACTGGTTCGATCCCAGTATCGCCCACCCGGACCGAAGGCCCGGAGACGGAACACCGTCTCCGGGCCTTCGGCGTTCCCCGCTCACCGCATCCGCGTCACCCGGTCCCGCAGCCTCCGGGCGTCCCGCAGCCGCTGCTCGTAGGTGGCGCCCACCGCGAGCAGCAGCAGCCCGGCCAGCGCGGGCGGCAGCCAGCGCGGCAGCGCGCCCACCGCCCGCACCACGTACGGCGCCAGCTCGTGCAGCCCGACGAGGGCGAGCACCGCACCACCGAGCACCAGCAGTGCCTGGAGCCGGAACCGGGCCCCGAGCAGGGTCACCACCAGGGCCGCGAGCCCCAGGAGCAGCGGACGCTGCCAGCCCGGGTCCGGCCAGGCGGCGGCCAGCCCCGGCAGCAGCGTCGCGGCGAGACCGGGACCGTACGCCGTCCAGGACGAGACCGCCGGGTCACGCCGTCGCCGCAGGAGACCGAGGAGCAGCGCGGGCACGGTCACCGGCAGCGTGTACGCCTCCGGGGCCGTCACCCCCCACACCGCGAGCCGGACCCAGGCGGCCGCCAGGAAGAGCGCCGCGGCCGTCCACGAGGCGAAGCGGCGGCGCTCGGGGCGCAGCGCCGTGGCCGCCGCGATCAGCCCGCCGAGGGCCAGCCCCGCCGCGAGGAACGCGGGCCGGGACGTGGCGAGCCCGAGGGCCGCGAGCCCCACCGTGCCACCGGTGATCTCGACCGGCAGCGCCACCCGGCGTGCCCCGGCGCCGACGAGCGCCGTCGCCGCAGGGACCGACAGCAGGGCGAGCGCCGTCCAGTGCGGGGCGAACCCGGCGGCAGCCGCCACCGCGCAGACGAATCCGGTCGCCGCCGCCACCGCGCCGCAGGCCGAGACGGTCCCGCGTGCGTCCCCGGTGGACACGGCCACCCCCACGAGCAGCGCGCACACCAGACCGAGCGCGGTGAACGTGGCACCCCGGACGTCCAGCGCGAACGCCAGCGCACCCACCGCGGACACCAGCCCGGCGGCGTAAGCGGCCCACCCGAGGACCACGCCGGGCTCCGGCGGGACAGCGGGCGTCCGGGGCCGCGAGGACGCTGCGGTGGGACTGGTGGGGCCCATGGGATCTGTGGGGCTGGTGGAGCCCGTGGGCGCCTTCCGCGTGGCGTCGTCGTCCGGTCGCCCGGCAGCGTTCCCCGTCGCAGCCGTCGCAGCCGTCGCAGCCGTTGCAGCCGTCCCAGCCGTCGCAGCCGTCGCAGCCGTCGCGGGCGAGCCGGAAGCCGTACGGGAGTGCACGGCGTCGGCCGCGTTCCCCGCCGCCGCCTCCCCGGGGGCCGCGCCCGGTGTCCGCGCGCCGGGGCGGGCGAGGCCGCGCGCCGGCGGGCCGGGCCGGACGGCGCAGGCCAGGGCCGCCGCCGTCGTCAGGAGCTGAAGCGTCAGTGTCACCGCGTACGGCAGTTCCAGTACGACCGGCAGCGCTGTGAGCAGCGCCCAGGCGAGGGCCAGCGCGCCACAGCGGGCCCAGAGCCGGGGGACCGCCACCAGGACCAGGGCGGCCACCGCCAGGACCAGGGCGGCCGTCGCCGGGTACGACGGGAGGACCGGCCCCGCGTGCTCGCCCGACCAGACGGGCGTCCGCCGGACCAGCGGCCCCAGCGCGCCCGCCACGACCGGCGGCAGCGCCCAGACGAGCCCCAGCGCCGCCACGGCGGCCCCCGCGACCGCCAGGCCCGCGCGCACCTCGCCCGGCAGCCGGACGCCGACGGCACCCGCCCACCACACCGACGCCAGGAGCAGCCCGCACAGCACGTACCCCGGCACCGTCCAGTCCGGAGCGAGCGCGGCACGCAGCAGACCGCCGGAGGCAGTCACCGCCGCCAGACCGGCGACAGTCGCCCCCGCCACCGCGAACGCCTGCCTCCGCCAAGCCGCGTACAGCAGCGCGGCCGCACCCGTCAGGAGCAGCGCGGCGCCGCTCCACGGCGCGGTCAGCGACAGCCCGCCACCGGTCAGGAGCGCCCAGCCGCCCAGCGCCGCCGCACCGGCCGCGGCCGTGATCCGCGCCGCCACCGGACGGGCCCACAGGACCACCGCGCCGTCCGCCGCGGCCGTGACCAGCGCCGCCCAGGCGAAGGCCGTCGGCCCGCCGCCCGCCGCGAGGACCCCCAGGAGCAGCGGCAGCTGCCCGGCGACCACGGCCGCCGGGAGCGGCGTCCGCAGCCGGGAGAGCCCCGTCCCGTACGCGGCCCACCCGGCCGCCAGGACCGCCGAGGCCACCGCCGCGTAACCGAGACCGTCCGTGTCCGTGAGCGCCACCCGGTGCAGCGCGTACGCGTCGAGCACGGTCAGGGCCAGGCCCAGCGCCGCCACCGACTCGGCCGTCGAGACCAGGCCCCGCCGCAGCAGCGCCACCGGCGCCACCAGCGCCGCCGAGGTCACCACGGAGAGGACCGCGGCCCGGCCGCCGATCCCCATCGAGCCCCAGCTCACCAGGGTGAAGGCGACCGCGGCGATGGTCAGGAGCGTCCCGCCCAGCGTCAGCAGCACGTTCTGCGCGCCGCGCGGCGTCGAGTCCGCGACCGGTGCGCGCGCCCCGGTCGCCGCCGTCACCGCGACGGGGGCGCGGAGGGCCTGGAGGAGCCAGGCGCGGCGGGCCAGCAGCGTGGACCGGCGCGCGTCGAGATGGGCCAGCTCGCGGTCGACGAGCACCAGCTCGTCGGCGGGCGGCAGGGAAGTGTTCATGGCCGGAGTGTGGCTCCCGCCACACCGGACCCGGATGCGCTCCGGTACTCATCTTCCGGTCCCCGCCGACTGAGTACGTCCACACTGGAGGCATGGACCGGTACCGGTATCGCTTCCGCAGCGTCTGGCGGCTGGCCGCCCCGCCCGACGCCGTCCGGGCCGTCCTCGAACGCGCCGAGGAGTACCCCTCCTGGTGGCCGCAGGTCCGCGAGGTCGTCCCCGTCGACGACACCACCGGCGCCGCCCGCTTCCGCTCCCTGCTCCCGTACGACCTCTTCGTCACCGTCAGGGCCCTGCGCCGCGAGCCCCGGGTCCTGGAGGTCGCCCTCCACGGCGACCTGGAGGGCTGGGCCCGCTGGACCCTCATCCCGGACGGGACCGGCACCCGCGCCCTCTACGAGCAGGAGGCCGAGGTCCGCACCCCGCTCCTGAGGGCCCTCGCCGTCCCCGGGCGGCCCCTCTTCCGGGCCAACCACGCCTGGATGATGCGCCGCGGGCGAAGGGGGCTCGCCGCCCGGCTGTCATCGGGGTGAATTTGGAAGCGGGCAGCGGAGACCTGTATGGTTCAACCCGTTCCCGGGCGATTAGCTCAGCGGGAGAGCACTTCGTTCACACCGAAGGGGTCACTGGTTCGATCCCAGTATCGCCCACCGGGAGAGGCCGGTCCGTCGAAAGACGGACCGGCCTCTGTCATGTGTCAGGCGGCCGTGTCCAGTTCCGGCCGCAGCGGCCACGCCGGGTCCACCGTCTCCGGCGTCCCCTGACGGGTGAACCAGGCCTGGAGCCCCCGTGCCTGTGCCGCGTGCCACACCGCCTGGAGGGTGTGCAGCTCCGCCGGGGTCAGCCGCTCCAGACGCGACGAGAAGCGCCGCGCCACCGCCCGTACGACCTCCAGCGCCGCCGTGGCGTCCGCCGCCGCGTCGTGCGCCCCCGTCAACTCCACCTCGTAGTGCGCGCACAGGTCCGTCAGCGTCCTGCGGCCCTTGCGGTAGCGGTCCAGGTGCTTGTCCAGGACCCGGGGGTCCAGGACGCACAGCGGCCTCCCCGCCAGATAGGTGCCGAGCGTGGACGCCCGGTGCCTGCGCAGCTCCCGGTCGAGGATCGTCAGGTCGAACGGCGCGTTCATCACCACCACCGGCCGCCCTGCTGCCGACTGCTCGGTCAGCGCCCGCGCCAGCTCCTCCATCACCGGGGCGGGCCACCGCCCGTTCCGCTGGAGGTGATCGTCGGTCAGACCGTGCACGGCCGTGGCCCCCTCGGGCACCGGTATGCCCGGATTGACCAGCCAGCGCGTCACCCTCGGCCGTGTCCCCGTCGCGTCCTGCACGACCAGGGCGGCCGACACGATCCGGTCGCCCTCGACGTCGATCCCCGTGGTCTCCGTGTCGAAAGCGGCCAGAGGCCCCTCGTACCACTGCATCGTCATCCCCGAACTCCCTGCACACGTGCGGCAGATGGCCAACCCTCTGCCCCGGAACGGTGATACCCGGACCGTTTGCGCCGTACGCGGACCGGTCACAACAGAAGGGACGGGGAAGGAAAACGACATGGCGCTCGCCCAGCCCGAGCCGGGAGGGCTGCCGCCTCAGCGGCCCGCTCCGACGCGCGGCTCACTCGCCACCACAGCCTGCATGGAGACCCTCCAGGTGGGATACCTGCACGCCGTCGCCGCCGCGGCCGGCTGCTCGCTCTCCCAGCCCTTTCCGGACAACGGCATCGACTGGCACGTGAGCCACAGCGCTCCCGGCCACACCGTCGACGACGAAGTGACCATCAAGGTGCAGCTCAAGTGCACCTACCAGCTGGCCCCGCGCGTCCCCGGGAGCGCCGCCGGGGCGTTCTCGTTCACCCTCGACAACGACCACCTGGTGAAACTCGCCAGAACCCCGGTGGCGGTGCACAAGATCCTGGTCGTGATGCTCGTCCCCAGAGCCCCCGAGGAATGGCTCAGCGCGGGCCACGACCGGCTCGACCTGCGCCACTGCTGCTACTGGACCAACCTGGCCGGACACCCGGTCACGGGACGGCGCCGGACCACCGTCCGCGTCCCCACGGCACGGATCTTCGACGACCGGGCGCTCTGCGAGATCATGACCCGGATCGGCGGGGGAGGGAGACCTTGATGCACCGGCCGACCGACGAACCAGGACCGGGGAACGACGGGTACGGGTACGGGCGCGGCCCCGTGTCCGTACCCCCGTCCCACCGGCCCCATCCGGCACCCGGCGACCCACCCGGCCCCTGGACCGGGGTCCCCGCCGCGCCCGCCGGACCCTGGGCCGACGCCCAGGGCGCCCCCGCCCCCGACCGGGTCGACCCCCGCGTCCTCGGCGCGCTCCTCGCCCGCCACGGCTGGCGGCGGCGCGGCGGGGCGCCCGGCCGCTACGGCCGCTGGACCCCACCCGGCGACGGCCCCGGCACCAGCCTCCTGGTGCCGGAGAACCGTGCCTTCCCGGACTGCGACGACCTGCTCGGCGAGGCGCTCACCGCCCTCGCCCGCAGCGCCGCGCCCTCCGCCCGCGAGGTCCTCACCGGCCTCGCCGTCCCCAGCGACGAGATCCGCTGGTGGCGGGACGTGCCCCCGGGCCCCTCCGGTACGGTCCCGTGGACCGTGCAGGAGCAGCTCAGGTCGGCCGCCCGCCAGCTCCTCCTGGCCGGGGCCCTCGCGGTGCGCGGCCGGGCGGGTTACCACGGAGCACGGCACCGGCGCCCCGCCCAGACGTCCCTGGAGACGGTCGTCGTGGGCGCCGCCCCCGGCGGGCGCGGCCTCACCGCCTATCTGCCGGTGGACTCCGGCCGCGCCATAGCCGTACGGCTCCACCACGCGCTCCACGCGGCCCGCGAGGCCACCGACTACCAGCGCGCCACCGGAGGCATGGAGGCCTTCGACGCCGCCGTCGGCGCGGGCGTCAGCAGGGAGCTCACCGAGGCCCTCGTCGCCCTGGTCCGGGGCACCGAGGGCGCCCGCGTCGCGCTGGCCTGGGCACCGTCGGCCGGGACGCCGGAGGGCTGCGCGGCCCGGCCCGAACCGGTCGAGTTCTCGCCCGGCGACCTGCCCGCGCTGCGCGAGGCGAGCGCCCGCTACCTCACGGACGAGCCCTCCGTCCCGGTCCGGCTCACCGGCGCCGTCGTACGGCTGCGCCGGTCCGGGCCGCGCGGCGGGGGCACCGTACGCCTCCGGGTGCTCGGCGGGGCGGAGGTCCCGCACGTCCGCGCCACCCTGGACGAGGAGGACTACCGGACGGCCGGCCACGCCCATCTGCTCGGGCTCCCGATCCGGGTCGCCGGGCGGCTGGAGAGCCGGGGCGGCTTCCGCCGTCTCACCGACCCGTCCGGGATCGTCCCCGTCCAGGTCGACGAGACGGAACGGGACCGGCTGATGAAGTCGCTCCAGGAGAACCTCGACTTCTTCGAGGAGGCCTGCGGCCCGGACGAGGACCTCCCCTGAGCCCAGGGGTTCGGGCGGAGAGAGGTGGGGCTCCGGGCCGCTGACCCCGCCCGTCCGGGGCGCGTCCCGAGGCGGCGCCGGGAGAACGGTCCCCGGCGCCGTCCGCCATAACCGTTTCGCGGAGTGGGGGGACCCGTCGGTAGGATCGGCCGTGCGCGGCACCTCGTCTCTGTCGCGCGTGGTCGGCGCCGGCACATCGTGTCTGCCTGCGCCCCTAGGTATGGAGTACCCGTGTCTGAAGTCCGTGTGACCGTCCAGTCCGCCTCGGATCAGGAGGAGAGGACGGTGAGCGCGGGCACCACCGCCGGCGCCCTGTTCGCCGACGACCGCACCATTGTCGCCGCCCGCGTCGGCGGCGAGCTGAAGGACCTTTCGTACGAGCTCGCCGACGGCGACGCCGTCGAGGGCGTCGAGATCTCCTCCCCGGACGGTCTCGACATCCTGCGCCACTCGACCGCCCACGTCATGGCCCAGGCCGTGCAGGAGCTCTTCCCCGAGGCCAAGCTGGGCATCGGCCCGCCGGTCAGGGACGGCTTCTACTACGACTTCGACGTCGAGAAGCCCTTCACCCCCGAGGACCTCAAGGTCATCGAGAAGAAGATGCAGGAGATCCAGAAGCGCGGCCAGCGCTTCGCCCGCCGCGTGGTGTCCGACGAGGACGCCCGCACCGAGCTGGCGGACGAGCCGTACAAGCTGGAGCTCATCGGCATCAAGGGAGCCGCGTCGACCGACGACGGCGCGAACGTCGAGGTGGGCGGCGGCGAGCTGACCATCTACGACAACCTCGACGCCAAGACCGGCGAGCTGTGCTGGAAGGACCTGTGCCGGGGGCCGCACCTGCCCACCACCCGGAACATCCCGGCGTTCAAGCTGATGCGGAACGCCGCCGCCTACTGGCGCGGCAGCGAGAAGAACCCGATGCTCCAGCGCATCTACGGCACCGCCTGGCCGTCGAAGGAGGAGCTGAAGGCGCACCTCGAATTCCTCGCCGAGGCCGAGAAGCGCGACCACCGCAAGCTCGGCAACGAGCTGGACCTGTTCTCCGTCCCGGACGAGATCGGCTCCGGACTCGCGGTCTTCCACCCCAAGGGCGGCATCATCCGCCGGGTCATGGAGGACTACTCGCGCAGGCGGCACGAGGAGGAGGGCTACGAGTTCGTCTACACGCCGCACGCCACCAAGGGCAAGCTGTTCGAGAAGTCGGGCCACCTGGACTGGTACGCCGAGGGCATGTACCCCCCCATGCAGCTCGACGAGGGCGTGGACTACTACCTCAAGCCCATGAACTGCCCGATGCACAACCTGATCTTCGACGCGCGCGGCCGCTCGTACCGTGAGCTGCCGCTGCGGCTGTTCGAGTTCGGCACCGTGTACCGGTACGAGAAGTCCGGTGTCGTGCACGGTCTGACCCGCGCCCGGGGCTTCACCCAGGACGACGCGCACATCTACTGCACCCGCGAGCAGATGGCGGAGGAGCTGGACAGGACCCTCACCTTCGTCCTGAACCTGCTCCGCGACTACGGTCTGACCGACTTCTACCTGGAGCTGTCGACCAAGGACCCGGAGAAGTTCGTCGGCTCCGACGAGGCGTGGGAGGAGGCCACCGCCGTCCTCCAGCAGGTGGCCGAGAAGCAGGGCCTGCCCCTGACCCCCGACCCGGGCGGCGCCGCGTTCTACGGCCCGAAGATCTCCGTGCAGGCGCGGGACGCCATCGGCCGCACCTGGCAGATGTCGACCGTGCAGCTGGACTTCAACCTGCCGGAGCGCTTCGACCTGGAGTACACCTCGCCGGACGGCACCAAGCAGCGCCCGGTCATGATCCACCGTGCTCTGTTCGGTTCGATCGAGCGGTTCTTCGCGGTGCTCCTGGAGCACTACGCGGGCGCCATGCCGCCGTGGCTGGCCCCCGTGCAGGCGGTCGGCATCCCGATCGGCGACACCCACGTCGACTACCTCCAGGACTTCGCCGTCGAGGCGCGGAAGAAGGGCCTGCGGGTGGACGTCGACGCGTCCTCGGACCGGATGCAGAAGAAGATCCGCACCCACCAGAAGCAGAAGGTGCCGTTCATGATCATCGTCGGTGACGACGACATGGCGGCCGGCACCGTCTCCTTCCGGTACCGCGACGGCTCGCAGGAGAACGGCATCGCACGCGACGAGGCCATCGCCAAGCTCCTCGACGTGGTGGAGCGCCGCGTCCAGGTGTGACCCGAGCGGTCGTGTGACGGGTCCAGGTGTGACGCGAGCGGTCGTGTGACGGGTCCTGGCGCGACCCGAGCGGTCGTGTGACGGATCAGGCCCCCGGGGTGCTCCCCGGGGGCCTCTTCTCGTCCTCCCGGGTGAACGCCTGGATCAGCCACGAGGAGAAGGAACCCGTCACCGCGCCCAGCAGCGCCAGACCACAGGCCATCACGCCGACCGCCGTCACCCTGCCCGCCGGGGTCACCGGCACCGCGTCCCCGTACCCCACGGTCGCGAGCGTCGCGCAGGTCCACCACACCGCGTCCCCGAAGGTACGGATCGAGGCGCCGGGCGCGTCCACCTCGTAGTGGTAGACGGTGAGCGCCCCGGCGAAGCCGAGCAGGGCCGTGGAGAGACCGGCGTACACCATCACGCGCGCGTAGAGGCCGAGCCGGGGCTTCTCGCGGCGGCGCTGGATCCGGTCGTAGGCACTCACCGTGCGGACCGGCCGCAGCAGCGGCAGGAGCAGCACCACCGTGTCCAGGAGATGGGCGCGGACGAAGCGGAGCGGGCCGAGACCGCTGAGCCGGAGCCGTACCGCGTAGTCCACGCCGAACAGCGCCCAGGAGGCGAGGGTGAGGGCCAGGCAGAGGTCGAGCCAGCCCTGCGGGAGCTGGTGGCGGGCGAGGATCCGGACCGCGTACCCCGCGAGATAGACCAGGGACGCCACGGCGAGCGGGGTCTCCATGCGGCGGTCCCAGCGCTCCTGGCGGGGCGGTTTCGGTGGCCTGTCGCTCATCGGATCAGCATGGACGCTGCCCGGATCTTCCGCCCCGGCGACACGTTCCGAACGGGCGACGCAATATGCTGCACGGCATGACGACTGAGCCGGAGCAGCAGATCGGAGTGGGGACGCCGGACGCGTTCCAGCGCCTGTGGACGCCTCACCGGATGGCGTACATCCAGGGCGAGAACAAGCCCACCGGACCGGGCGCCCAGGACGGCTGTCCGTTCTGTTCGATCCCGGCGAAGTCCGACGAGGACGGGCTGGTGGTCGCGCGCGGCCGGAGCGTGTACGCGGTCCTCAACCTCTACCCGTACAACGGCGGGCACCTGATGGTCGTCCCCTACCGGCACGTCGCCGACTACACGGACCTGGACCTGGCGGAGACCGGCGAGCTGGCCGACTTCACCAAGCGCGCGATGGTCGCGCTGCGGGCGGCGTCCGGGGCGCACGGCTTCAACATCGGCATGAACCAGGGGTCCGTCGCGGGCGCCGGGATCGCCGCCCATCTGCACCAGCACCTGGTGCCGCGCTGGGGCGGGGACACCAACTTCATGCCGGTCGTCGGGCACACCAAGGTGCTGCCGCAACTCCTCGCCGACACCCGGAAGATGCTGGCCGACGCCTGGCCCGCCACCGTCTGAGCCCTTCACGGAACGCGTACGGCGAGGAGCCCGGGGCCCCTCGCCGTACGGTCGTGTCAGGCGTCGTAGACGTCGGCCTTCTTCGGGCCCGGCTCCTGGATGCCGCCGCTGAGGGCCAGCGAACGGCTGGTGAAGCGGTCCGTGTCCACACCGTGCTCGTCGAGCATCTTCAGCGTCGCGGAGTGGACCGCGCGCAGCACCGGTGTCGCCATGCGGATGGCGTCGTCGGCCATGAAGCGGTTCTTCCACAGCGGGCCCGCCCAGACGTGCCGCAGCCCGAACGGCTCGGGCAGCACCATCTTGCCGCCGAGGAACTCCAGGATCGGCGGATACCAGGTCAGCGGGGCGCGCACCGCGAGCCGGACGATGTCGTCGGTGCCGAGCAGTGGCTGCTGGACCGTCCGCGTCTCCCAGAACCGGACGGCCTTGGAGACCTCCTTGGTCTTGGCCGCGGGCTTCGCGCTGAACAGGCCGTGCACCGGGCCGAGCGCGTGGCCGGTGACCTCGATCCTGAGCGTCTGGTGGAGCGAGGTCACGGTGACCATCATCGTCAGGACGAGGTTCCCGTCCCAGAGGGTGAACTGCACCCCGAGGTAGTGCCGGTTGCCCGCGCCGAACTGCTGGTCGTTGCAGATGCGCTGTATCTCGTGCGGCTTGACCTGGAAGTGCACGATGTTGTCGCTCTCGGGGCGGCTGACGGAATCGGCGCCCTCCCCGACGGCGGCGACGATCCAGTGCTTGACCGTGGGCTTCGGGAAGCCGGTCTTCATGGCGCCCCGCTCGAGCAGCGCCAACTGGTCGTGGATCCTGCGCACCACGTCCCAGGCGCGGAAGGCGTGGATCTCCCGTCCGGCCTGCGGGACGAGCTCCTCCGCCAGGGTCCAGCTGCCCCAGCGGGTGCCGAGCCCGAGGATTCCCTTGGAACCCGCGTAGAAGGCGATGTTGGACTGCTGCTCCGCGGAGAGCTTCTCCAGGTTCACCCGGAGCTCCTCGGCCGACTTCTCACCCGGGTCCGTGGGCACGGACTTGGGGATGTGGGGGCCCATGCCGCCGCCGCCGAGCAGCGCGGTCCAGCGCGTGCGCAGGTCGACCGCGGTCTTCTCGCAGACCCGGCGGGCGAGGAACCACCCGAGCACCGGGGCCACGATCATGGCCCGCAGATAGTTCGGCAGGATGCCGTCGAAGGGCAGCTTCAGCAGGACCAGCACGGCCAGCAGCCCCGCCGCCCACAGGAGTACGGTGCCGATGGTGCTGGTGCGCTTCTTCGCGGACCCGGCGGCCACCCGGCGCAACTGGATGACACCGAGCCAGAGCAGCAGACCGGGCAGGAAGAGCACACCGCACACGAAGGTGATCAGGGTCAGCCGGACGTCCCGCTGCCTGCGCAGGTGGGTGGCGGCCAGACAGTGCTGCACGACCGGCTGCGGGTCGACGCCGAACGACTGGATCAGGGCGCCCCGGCCACCGCCGAGCATCCGCATCTGGACCGCGCGGGAGAACGCCTCGCCCAGGTCGGGCCCGAAGAGCTTCTCCCACTTCCCGGTCTTGACCGTGGTCTTGTAGAGGTCGTTGTCGGCGTCCTGGATCGTCTTGAGCGGGCTGTCCCGGTACGCGGCGGAGGCCAGCGCGTTCGTCGCGCCCGTGCCCCCGCCCGATCCGGTGAGCGGGACCTGAGCCCCGGGTCCGAAACCGTCCATCGCCACTGCCGCCCCCATCGCGCGCGAGTACCTTGTGCGGGCTGTTCCCAACTGCCGCGCCCCGCACACCTTCTGAGCTGGGCACCACAGCGTAACCGGGGAGTGTCACGCGCGTCACCGCCTGTGGACGGCGCGGCCGGACGACGGGCCCGCGACCTGCGGCGGACGGCCGTTCCTTTCTTTCGGGTCGTCAATCGGGCGGAGCGTTGAGGCCCTTGCCGGGCCCGCGGCCCGGTGGCCGCTGCCCGGAAACCGGCGCCCGGCCCTCCGGGGCGCCCGGCCCCCCCCGGGCGGTGATGCCGGACCCGACCCGATCGGTGACGTCCGCGCCCGAGGAGTCCACCGCGTGCGCCTTGCCGTCCCTCAGGGTGCCCAGGACGCCCCGGACACCGATCAGCGGGCACCCCGAGGAGACGCGCCGCGCGGCCCGGTCCCGTACGGCCCTCTCCACCGTGGTAAGGGCGCGTCCCGTCCGTCGTACGGCGCAGGGCTCTCGGAGGGACGCCGACGCGGCCGGGCGGGTGCCCGCCGGTGAGCCGGGGCGCGCGTGGCTACGATGGGTGAGCCGGTGGTCATAGGGGCCGCGCGGCCCACCGAACCTCGGGAAGGCCATGCTGAACAAGTACGCGCGTGCATTTTTCACGCGTGTCCTCACACCGTTCGCCGCGTTTCTGCTCCGCCGGGGCGTCAGCCCCGACGCGGTCACGCTCATCGGCACCGCGGGGGTGATGGCCGGCGCGCTGGTCTTCTTCCCCCGCGGGGAATTCTTCTGGGGAACCATCGTCATCACCCTCTTCGTCTTCTCCGACCTCGTCGACGGCAACATGGCCCGACAGGCCGGCATCTCCAGCCGTTGGGGGGCCTTCCTCGACTCCACGCTCGACCGGGTCGCCGACGGCGCCATCTTCGGCGGCTTCGCCCTCTGGTACGCGGGCAAGGGCGACGACAACGTGCTGTGCGCCGTGGCGATCTTCTGCCTGGCGAGCGGACAGGTCGTCTCGTACACCAAGGCCCGGGGCGAATCGATCGGCCTGCCCGTCGCCGTCAACGGTCTGATCGAGCGCGCCGAGCGCCTGGTGATCTCCCTGGTCGCCGCCGGTCTCGCGGGTCTCCACGCGTTCGGGGTGCCCGGCGTCGAGGTCCTCCTCCCGATCGCCCTGTGGATCGTCGCCGTCGGCAGCGCCGTGACCCTGGGCCAGCGGGTCGTGACCGTCCGCAGGGAATCGGCCGAGGCGGACGCCGCCACGGCCCAGGGCGGCGGGGCGACCACATGAGTGCGTGGAAGGACCGGCTCAGCGACGGCCTGTACGGCGCCGGCTGGGCCGTCGTCAAGAAACTGCCCGAGCCGGTGGCCGTGGGCCTCGGCCGCCGGATCGCCGACTTCACCTGGAAGCGGCGCGGCAAGAGCGTCCTGCGCCTGGAGGCCAACCTCGCGCGCGTGGTGCCCGACGCCTCGCCCGAGCGGCTCGCCGAGCTGTCGAAGGCGGGCATGCGCTCGTACATGCGGTACTGGATGGAGTCCTTCCGGCTGCCGACCTGGAGCAAGGAACGCGTCGCGCGCGACGCCGACATCCAGGACAGCCACCATCTGCTGGAGGGACTCGCCGCCGGGCGCGGTGTCGTCCTCGCCCTGCCCCACCTGGCCAACTGGGACCTCGCCGGGGTGTGGGTGACCCGCTCCCTCGGTGTGCCGTTCACCACGGTCGCCGAGCGGCTCAAGCCGGAGAGCCTCTACGACCGCTTCGTCGCCTACCGCGAGTCCCTCGGCATGGAGGTCCTCCCGCACACCGGGGGCTCCGCCTTCGGCACGCTGGCCCGGCGGCTGCGGGCGGGCGGTCTGGTCTGTCTGGTCGCCGACCGCGACCTGTCCGCCTCCGGCACCGAGGTCAGCTTCTTCGGCGACACCGCGCGGATGCCCGCCGGACCCGCGATCCTCGCCCAGCAGACCGGTGCGCTGCTGCTCCCGGTGACCCTCTGGTACGACGGCCCGGACATGCTGAGGGGCCGTATCCACCCGCCCGTCGACGTCCCCGAGTCGGGCACCCGGGCCGAGAAGACGTCCGTCATGACGCAGGCGCTGGCCGACGTCTTCGCCCGGGGCATCGCGGACCATCCGGAGGACTGGCACATGCTGCAACGACTGTGGCTCTCGGACCTGGAGGAACGCCCGGAACCGGCCGCCGGTGCCGGGCGGGACGGGGAGCGCGGCGCGTGAAGATCGGGATCGTCTGCCCGTACTCCTGGGACGTGCCCGGCGGCGTCCAGTTCCACATCCGCGACCTCGCCGAGCACCTGATCCGGCTCGGCCACCAGGTCTCCGTCCTGGCGCCCGCCGACGACGAGACGCCGCTGCCGCCGTACGTGGTCTCGGCGGGCCGCGCCGTGCCTGTGCCGTACAACGGCTCGGTGGCCCGGCTCAACTTCGGCTTCCTCTCGGCCGCCCGGGTGCGCCGCTGGCTGCACGACGGCACCTTCGACGTGGTCCACATCCACGAGCCGACCTCGCCCTCGCTGGGCCTGCTCACCTGCTGGGCGGCGCGGGGGCCGATCGTCGCGACCTTCCACACGTCCAACCCGCGCTCCCGGGCCATGATCGCCGCCTATCCGATCCTCCAGCCCGCGCTGGAGAAGATCAGCGCCCGGATCGCGGTGAGCGAGTACGCGCGCCGCACGCTCGTCGAGCACCTCGGCGGCGACGCCGTCGTCATCCCCAACGGGGTCGACGTCGAGTTCTTCGCCCGCGCCGAGCCGAAGAAGGAGTGGCAGGGCGAGACCCTCGGCTTCATCGGCCGGATCGACGAACCGCGCAAGGGCCTGCCCGTCCTCATGCGCGCCCTGCCCCGGATCCTCACCGAACGGCCCGGCGCGCGGCTCCTCGTCGCCGGGCGGGGCGACGAGGAGGAGGCGGTGGCCTCGCTGCCCCGCGAGATGCGCTCCCGGGTGGAGTTCCTCGGGATGGTCAGCGACGAGGACAAGGCGCGGCTGCTGCGCAGCGTCGACGTGTACGTGGCGCCCAACACCGGCGGGGAGAGCTTCGGCATCATCCTCGTCGAGGCGCTCTCGGCGGGCGCCCCGGTGCTCGCCTCCGACCTCGACGCCTTCGCCCAGGTCCTCGACCAGGGCGCGGCGGGCGAACTGTTCGCCAACGAGGATGCGGACGCGCTCGCGGAGGCGGCGGTCCGGCTCCTGGACGACGCGGAACGGCGCGCGGAACTGAGCGCCCGGGGCTCGGCCCACGTCCGCCGCTTCGACTGGTCCACGGTCGGCGCGGACATCCTCGCGGTCTACGAGACGGTCACGGACGGCGCGGCGGCGGTCGACACGGACGAACGCGCGGGCGGCCTCCGGGCGAGGCTTGGCCTGTAGGCCTGTAGGCCTGTAGGCCTGTAGGCCTGGTGGGCGAGACGGGCGGACCGGCGGACCGGCGGATCGGCCGACTGGCCGGGCACCGACCGGCCGGTCCGGGCCGGGCCACCGGGGCTGTACCCCGGTGGCCCGCCCGCGCCGGGTCCACCGTGCCACCGGTGCGGCCCGGCCGGACCGGCTGGCCCCGCCCCGGACGGCGGCACTCCCCGGCCCGCTCGTCCGGAGGAAGCCCGGACCTCCGTTCCCGCCCCCGGCAGGGGCCTCTCCGGCAGGGCCCGCCTCGACGGGGCCCCCTCCAGCATCCCGCCTCCCGGTCGGCCCCACCGGCCCGCTCGGCCCCACCGACGGGATCCGCCACCAGCGGAACGCCCGCCATGACCGGGCCGGTCACGGGCACGCTCTTCGTATGATCTCCGTCCAGCGGCTCGATCTCGGCCGCTTCACCCGGCCCGCCGAGGAATGGGGCGGCCCCCACGCACGTGTGGAGCCCGCCCTCGGCTATCTCGTCCGGTACCCCGGCGGCACCCTCCTCTTCGACACCGGCATGGGCGAGGGCTCCCCGGAGACCGACGCCCACTACGGGATCGTCCGCCACCCCCTGACCGTCCCGCCCTCCGCCGTCTCCCTGCTCGTCAACTGCCATCTGCACTTCGACCACATCGGCGGCAACCAGCGCTTCCCCGGCGTC
This sequence comes from Streptomyces sp. NPDC101490, assembly GCF_044767145.1. Classification (NCBI taxonomy): domain Bacteria; kingdom Bacillati; phylum Actinomycetota; class Actinomycetes; order Kitasatosporales; family Streptomycetaceae; genus Streptomyces; species Streptomyces sp. NPDC101490. The sequence continues at coordinate 63,865 of NZ_JBIWNI010000012.1, read as the reverse complement.
CCGGCCCTCGTCCAGCGCACCGAACTCGCCGCTGCCCGGACCGACGGCTACACCATCGGCTCCCTCCTGCCCGGCGTCCGGTGGACGGAGATCGACGGCGAGCACGAGATCGCGCCCGGGGTGCGGATCGTGCCGACACCGGGGCACACCGAAGGGCACCAGTCGCTCGTCCTCGACCACGGCGACCGGCTGACGGTCCTCGCGGGGCAGGCGTACGACACGGCGGGGGAGTTCGGCACCCCCCACCGGCCCTGGCTCGGGCGGCTCGCGGAGCTGGCGGCCGGACGGCCGGTCCGTGTCCTGTTCGCCCACGACCACGACCTTTGGGAAGGTGCGTCGCTCCTGCCCGGGTAGCCTGTGCGCCCGTGACCCAAACCCTGATCTGGACCGTCGTCGCGCTGATCCTCATCGGCGTCTACCTCAGCTGGACCGCCGGACGGCTCGACCGGCTGCACACGCGCATCGACGCCGCCCGCGCGGCCCTGGACGCCCAGTTGCTGCGCCGCGCCTCGGTCACCCAGGAGCTCGCCACCTCCGGCGTCCTCGACCCGGCCGCCTCGATCGTGCTCTACGAGGCGGCGCACGCCGCCCGGCAGGCCGAGGAGGAGCAGCGGGAGGTGGCCGAGAGCGAGCTGAGCCAGGCCCTCCGGGTGGTGTTCGGCGAGCCCGAGCAGGTCGAGCTGGTGCGGGAGGCCCCGGGCGGCGAGGAGGCCGCGGGGGAGCTGGCGGCGGCCGTCCGCCGGGTGCCGATGGCCCGCCGCTTCCACAACGACGCCGTGCGGGCCGCCCGTGCGCTGCGCCGCCACCGCAAGGTCCGCTGGTTCCGGCTCGCCGGACACGCGTCCTTCCCGCTCGCCTTCGAAATGGACGACGAACCGCCGGTCGCCCTTGCTGATCGTCCGGCCTGACGTCCACGGCCTGGGAAAATGATCCACCGGGTCCACATTGGCCCTTGAAGTGGACCCCTCGCGGGCGGTTTCCTCGACCTAGTCGTCAACCCCTGTTGTCACGAGTGAGGTATCCGTGTCCACCACGCCTTCCCCCTCCCCCCAGTCTCCCGAGACCGGCACCGCCCGAGTGAAGCGCGGCATGGCCGAGCAGCTCAAGGGCGGCGTGATCATGGACGTGGTCAACGCCGAGCAGGCGAAGATCGCCGAGGACGCCGGGGCCGTGGCCGTCATGGCGCTGGAGCGGGTCCCCGCGGACATCCGCAAGGACGGCGGAGTGGCCCGCATGTCCGACCCGAACATGATCGAGGAGATCATCGCCGCGGTCTCCATCCCGGTGATGGCCAAGTCCCGCATCGGCCACTTCGTCGAGGCCCAGGTCCTCCAGTCCCTCGGCGTCGACTACATCGACGAGTCCGAGGTCCTCACCCCGGCCGACGAGGTCAACCACTCCGACAAGTGGGCCTTCACCACCCCCTTCGTCTGTGGCGCCACCAACCTGGGCGAGGCCCTGCGCCGCATCGCCGAGGGCGCGGCCATGATCCGCTCCAAGGGCGAGGCCGGCACCGGCAACGTCGTCGAGGCCGTCCGCCACCTGCGCCAGATCAAGAACGAGATCGCCAGGCTGCGCGGCTACGACAACAACGAGCTGTTCGCCGCCGCCAAGGAGCTGCGCGCCCCGTACGAGCTGGTCAAGGAGGTCGCCGAGCTCGGCAAGCTGCCGGTCGTGCTGTTCTCCGCCGGTGGCGTCGCCACCCCCGCCGACGCGGCCCTGATGCGTCAGCTCGGCGCCGAGGGCGTCTTCGTCGGCTCCGGCATCTTCAAGTCCGGCGACCCGGCCAAGCGCGCCGCCGCCATCGTGAAGGCCACCACCTTCTACGACGACCCGAAGATCATCGCGGACGCCTCCCGCAACCTGGGCGAGGCCATGGTCGGCATCAACTGCGACACCCTGCCCGAGTCCGAGCGCTACGCCAACCGCGGCTGGTAGTCCTCGATGACCACTCCTGTGATCGGGGTCCTGGCACTCCAGGGCGACGTACGGGAGCACCTGATCGCCCTGGCCTCGGCGGACGCCGTGGCCAGGCCGGTCCGGCGCCCCGAAGAGCTCGCCGAGGTGGACGGCCTCGTCATCCCCGGTGGTGAGTCCACCACCATCTCCAAGCTGGCCGCGCTCTTCGGCATGACGGAGCCGCTGCGCGAGCGCATCGCCGCGGGCCTGCCGGTCTACGGCACCTGCGCCGGACTCATCATGCTCGCCGACAAGATCCTCGATCCCCGCTCCGGCCAGGAGACCTTCGGCGGCATCGACATGATCGTCCGCCGCAACGCCTTCGGGCGCCAGAACGAGTCCTTCGAGGCGGGCGTCACCGTCACCGGCATCGAGGGCCCCGTCGAAGGCGTCTTCATCCGGGCCCCCTGGGTGGAGTCCGTCGGCGCCGACGTCGAGGTCCTCGCCGAGCACGGCGGCCACATCGTCGCCGTACGGCAGGGCCAGGTGCTCGCCACCTCGTTCCACCCCGAACTGACCGGGGACCACCGCATCCACGCCCTGTTCGTCGACATGGTGCGCGCGGCACGGTGACCCGGTCCCGGTAGGATCTCTGGGGTTCGTTCAGAAATGGGTTACGCGAAGGAGACAGGCAGATGTCCGGCCACTCTAAATGGGCTACGACGAAGCACAAGAAGGCCGTGATCGACGCCAAGCGCGGCAAGCTCTTCGCGAAGCTGATCAAGAACATCGAGGTCGCGGCCCGCACCGGCGGTGCCGACCCCGAGGGCAACCCGACGCTCTTCGACGCCATCCAGAAGGCGAAGAAGAGTTCGGTCCCCAACAAGAACATCGACTCCGCGGTCAAGCGCGGCGGCGGTCTCGAAGCCGGTGGCGTCGACTACGCCACGATCATGTACGAGGGCTACGGCCCGAACGGCGTCGCGGTGCTCATCGAGTGCCTCACCGACAACCGCAACCGCGCCGCCTCCGACGTGCGCGTGGCCATGACCCGCAACGGCGGCTCCATGGCCGACCCGGGCTCCGTCTCGTACCTGTTCAACCGCAAGGGCGTCGTCGTGCTCCCCAAGGGCGAGCTGAGCGAGGACGACGTCCTCGGCGCGGTCCTCGAAGCGGGCGCCGAGGAGGTCAACGACCTCGGCGAGAGCTTCGAGGTCATCAGCGAGGCCACCGACCTGGTCGCGGTCCGCACCGCGCTCCAGGAGGCCGGCATCGACTACGACTCGGCCGACTCCAGCTTCGTCCCGACCATGCAGGTCGAGCTCGACGAAGAGGGCGCGCGCAAGATGTTCAAGCTGATCGACGCGCTGGAGGACAGCGACGACGTGCAGAACGTCTTCGCCAACTTCGACGTCAGCGACGAGGTCATGGCCAAGGTCGACGCCTGATCACGCCGTTCCGCAGCGGGGGGGGGGGGGCCGCCCCCCCCCCCCCCCCCCCCCCGGGGGGCGCGCCCCCCCCCCCCCCCCCACACAAATGAACCCAAAAACCGGGCCACCGCGGGGTGGGAGGCCGGGGCACCCCG
>NZ_JBIWNI010000012.1:55266-60371 GCF_044767145.1 Streptomyces sp. NPDC101490 | reverse complement strand
GCCCCCCCCCCCGCCCCCCCCGGCCGCCCCCCCCCGCCCCCCCCCCGCGGGCCCCGGCCCCCCCCCGCCCCCCCCCCCCCCCCCCCGCCCCGCCGCCCCCCCCCCCCCCCCCCCCCCCCCCCCCCCGCTGCGTTGTCGGTGGCAGCCGATAGCCTGCACAAACAGATGAGCGAAGAAAAGGGGGACGACGTGCGTGTCCTCGGGGTGGACCCCGGGCTGACCCGGTGCGGAGTCGGCGTCGTCGAAGGTGTCGCGGGACGCCCCCTGACCATGCTCGGCGTGGGCGTGGTCCGCACGCCCCCCGGCGACGACATCGGCCCCCGGCTCGTCGCCGTCGAGCGGGGCATAGAGGAGTGGCTCGACCGCTTCTCGCCCGAACTCGTCGCCGTGGAGCGGGTGTTCAGCCAGCACAATGTGCGTACGGTGATGGGCACGGCCCAGGCGAGCGCCGTCGCCATGCTCTGCGCCTCACGCCGGGGCATCCCCGTCGCCCTGCACACCCCCAGCGAGGTCAAGGCCGCCGTCACCGGCAGCGGACGCGCCGACAAGGACCAGGTCGGAGCCATGGTGACCCGGCTGCTCCGGCTCTCCGCACCCCCGAAGCCCGCCGACGCCGCCGACGCCCTCGCCCTCGCCATCTGCCACATCTGGCGCGCCCCCGCCCAGAACCGCCTCCAGCAGGCCGTCGCCCGCAGCCGCCTCCAGCAGACGGCCGCACCGCAGCCCTCCGCCGTGAAAGGCCGAACCCGATGATCGCCTTCGTCAGCGGCCAGGTCGCCGCCCTCGCCCCCACCACCGCCGTGATCCAGGTCGGCGGTGTGGGGATGGCCGTGCAGTGCGCCCCGGCCACTCTCGCCCGGCTGCGGATCGGCGAGGACGCCCGGCTCGCCACCTCCCTCGTCGTCCGTGAGGACTCCCTCACCCTGTACGGCTTCGCCGACGACGACGAGCGGCAGGTCTTCGAGCTGCTCCAGACCGCCAGCGGCGTCGGCCCCCGCCTCGCCCAGGCCATGCTCGGCACGCACAGCCCCGACACCCTGCGCCTCGCCGTCTCCACCGGCGACGAGAAGACCCTCACCGCCGTCCCGGGCATCGGCAAGCGGGGCGCCCAGAAACTCCTCCTCGAACTGAAGGACAAGCTCGGCGCCCCCCTCGGCAGCAGCGGCCTGGTCGGCGCCCAGCGCGCGGCGGCCACCGGGCCCGCGCCGTGGACCGAGCAGCTCTCCGCCGCCCTCATCGGCCTGGGCTACGCGAGCCGGGAGGCCGACGAGGCCGTGAGCGCCGTCACCCCGCAGGCCGAGGCCGCCCTCGCCGAGACCGGCACCGCGCCCGTGCCGCAGCTGCTGCGCGCCGCCCTGCAGACCCTCAACCGGACCCGCTGAGCCACCCCGGCCCACCGGGCCGTACGAACAAGAAGGCATCCACCGTGAACTGGGACGACGACACCGCCGCCGAGGCCCCCGAGGACGGGGCGCGGCTCGTCGGAGCCGCCGCCGAGGGCGACGACCAGGCCGTCGAGGCGGCCCTGCGCCCCAAGGACCTCAGTGAGTTCGTCGGCCAGGAGAAGGTCCGCCAGCAGCTCGACCTGGTCCTCAGGGCCGCCCGCCAGCGCGGTGCCACCGCCGACCACGTCCTGCTCTCCGGCGCCCCGGGCCTCGGCAAGACGACCCTCTCGATGATCATCGCCGCCGAGATGGGCGCGCCGATCCGCATCACCTCCGGCCCCGCCATCCAGCACGCCGGGGACCTCGCCGCGATCCTCTCCTCCCTCCAGGAGGGCGAGATCCTCTTCCTCGACGAGATCCACCGCATGTCCCGGCCCGCCGAGGAGATGCTCTACATGGCGATGGAGGACTTCCGGGTCGACGTCATCGTAGGCAAGGGCCCCGGCGCCACCGCCATCCCGCTGGAACTGCCGCCGTTCACCCTGGTCGGCGCCACCACCCGGGCCGGACTGCTGCCGCCCCCGCTGCGCGACCGCTTCGGCTTCACCGGCCACATGGAGTTCTACGACCCCCAGGAGCTCCGGCGGGTCGTCCACCGCTCGGCGGGCCTCCTCGACGTCGAGATCGACACCGCGGGCGCCGCCGAGATCGCCGGCCGCTCCCGGGGCACCCCCCGTATCGCCAACCGCCTCCTGCGCAGGGTCCGTGACTACGCTCAGGTCAAGGCGGACGGCGTCATCACCCGGGAGATCTCGGAGGCCGCCCTGCGCGTCTACGAGGTCGACGCCCGCGGCCTCGACCGGCTCGACCGGGCCGTCCTGGAGGCCCTGCTCAAGCTCTTCGGCGGCGGTCCCGTCGGCCTCTCGACCCTCGCCGTAGCCGTGGGGGAGGAGCGCGAGACCGTCGAGGAGGTCGCCGAACCCTTCCTCGTACGGGAGGGTCTGCTGGCCCGCACGCCCCGTGGCCGGGTCGCCACTCCGGCGGCCTGGGCCCACCTCGGACTCGTTCCGCCGCAGGCAGCGGGCCCGACGGTGCCAGGAAGCGGACAACCGGGGCTCTTCGGGGCGTGACGGTGCGGACACTCGCCCGTACAGGAACCGGGGTGCGATGCTGGACGTTGTTCCATCGATGCGGACTCGCCTAGACTCCGCCGATGCCGCCCTTTCCGGTCGGCGCGCCCACCCCCGAAGATCAGGCCGCGGTTCTCCGCGACCATGCGAAGGAAACCCGTCCCGTGAACATCGTGACCCTCCTCCCCTTCATCGTCCTCATCGGGGCCATGTTCCTGATGACCCGCTCCGCCAAGAAGAAGCAGCAGGCGGCGGCGAAGATGCGTGACGACATGCAGCCCGGTACCGGCGTGCGGACGATCGGGGGGATGTACGCCACGGTCAAGGAGATCGGCGACGAGACCGTCCTCCTGGAGGTCGCCCCCGGCGTGCACGCGGTCTACGCCAAGAACGCGATCGGCGCGGTCCTCGACGACTCCGAGTACAACCGGATCGTCCACGGTGACGAGGAGGAGGACGAGGCGTCGGACACCGACACGGTCGTCCCGGACGACGCCTCCTCGCTGACCGAGGTCGCCGACGCCACGGAGACCGAGGACGCGGCGCCGAAGGCCGACCTGACGAAGAAGGCGGACGCGGCCGAGGCCGCGACCGAGGGGCAGAAGGACGGCAAGACCGACGGCGAGACCGACGCGAAGTAGTCGCGGCCGGGGACACCGCACACGCCCACCGGGCGCGCGCGGTGTCCCCGGAACGGTTCCACGTCTGCGGGGGATGGTCCCCACACATACTTCGTGGCCGTCCCGCGCACACCCGGCGCGGGACGGTTGGACAGGGAGATACGACAGGTGGCAGCACCGAAGAAGGGCCGAAGGCCGGCGGGGGGACAGAGCCGGCCGGGCCGCGCCCTGGCACTCATCCTGATCGCCATGGTCGCGCTCACCGGCGGAATGTTCTGGTCGGGGCACACCACCCCGCGCCTGGGCATCGACCTCGCCGGTGGTACGTCGATCACGCTCAAGGCCAAGGCCGAGCCGGGCCAGGAGTCGGCGGTCAACGAGACCAACATGAAGACCGCGGTCGACATCATCGAGCGCCGTGTCAACGGTCTGGGTGTCTCCGAGGCAGAGGTCCAGACCCAGGGCCGCGAGAACATCATCGTCAACATCCCTCGCGGGACGAACGAGAAGCAGGCCCGCGAGCAGGTCGGTACCACCGCCCAGCTCTACTTCCGGCCCGTTCTCGCGGTGACGAACGGCGCCCCCGCGCCCGCGCCGACCGCCGACTCCACCGGCTCCCCCTCGGCCAAGCCGACGCCGACCGCCTCCGGCGCGACCGTCGGCGGGAAGACGCCGACGACCGGCGCCACCCAGGGCCGTGCGCTCACCGAGGCCCTCAAGGCCCCGAGCCCCACCGCCACGACCACCGCCTCCGCGACGCCGAAGGCCACGGGCACCCCCACGGAGGCCCCGAAGCCCGACGCGGCCACCGCGGCGCTCGAGAAGAAGTTCACCGAGCTGAACTGCCTCGACCCCAAGCAGCGGAGCGCCGTGGGCCAGGGCGTCAAGCCCGCCGAGCCCACCGTCGCCTGTGGTGAGGACGGCCCCGGCGCCTGGTCGAAGTACATCCTCGGCCCGGCCGAGGTCGAGGGCCGCGACGTCGACGACGCCAAGGGCGTCTTCGACCAGCAGCGCGGCATGTGGATCGTCACCATGGACTTCACGGGCTCCGGCTCGAAGAAGTTCCAGTCGATCACCAGCAAGCTGTCGGCCCAGACCGACCCGCAGAACCGCTTCGCGATCGTCCTCGACGGCGAGGTCGTCTCGGCTCCGTCGGTGCGCCAGACCCTCAGCGCCAGCGCCGAGATCTCCGGCAGCTTCAACCAGCAGTCCGCCCAGGACCTCGGCAACATCCTGTCCTACGGCGCCCTGCCGCTGTCCTTCCAGACCCAGAGCGTCGACACCGTCACCGCCGCGCTCGGCGGCGACCAGCTGGAGGCCGGTCTGATCGCCGGCGCCATCGGCCTCGGTCTCGTCATCATCTACCTGGTCGCCTACTACCGCGGCCTGTCGCTGATCGCCATCCTCAGCCTCGGCGTCTCCGCGCTGCTCACCTACGTGATCATGGCCCTGCTCGGCCCGGCCATCGGCTTCGCGCTGAACCTGCCGGCCGTCTGCGGCGCCATCGTCGCCATCGGCATCACCGCGGACTCGTTCATCGTGTACTTCGAGCGCATCCGCGACGAACTCCGCGAGGGCCGTACGCTCCGCCCGGCCGTCGAGCGCGCCTGGCCGCGCGCCCGCCGCACCATCCTGGTCTCCGACTTCGTGTCGTTCCTGGCCGCGGCCGTACTCTTCGTCGTCACCGTCGGCAAGGTCCAGGGCTTCGCGTTCACGCTCGGTCTGACCACCCTCCTCGACGTCGTCGTGGTGTTCTTCTTCACCAAGCCGGTCATGACGCTCCTCGCGCGGACCAAGTTCTTCGGCAACGGCCACGCCTGGTCCGGCCTGGACCCGAAGCGGGGGGGGGGGCCGCCCCCCCCCCGCCGCCCCCCCCCCCCCCCCCCCGCGGCCCCCCCCCCCCCCCCCCCCCCCGGTGATGTCGATGCTCGGGGTTCTCGGTGGCCGGCTCCCCCGCGGGGAAAGCGGGG
>NZ_JBIWNI010000012.1:0-55256 GCF_044767145.1 Streptomyces sp. NPDC101490 | reverse complement strand
CCGGCGCCGGGGTGCCCCCCCACACCCCCCCGGCCCCCCCCCCCCCCGCGCCGCCCAACTTCCCCCCCCCCCCCCCCCCGCCCGCGGCCGGGGCCCCGGGGGGGGGGGGCCCCCCCCCGCCGCTGCGCCGCACCCGCCGTGCCACCGCCTCTGGCCCTGTCGACCCGAAGGAGGCGTGAGATGTCGAAGCTCGGAGATCTCGGTGCCCGGCTCCACCGCGGTGAAATCGGTTACGACTTCATCGGCAACCGCAAGATCTGGTACGGCCTGTCCATCCTGATCACGATCACCGCCATCGCGGCCCTGGCCGTCCGCGGCGTCAACATGGGCATCGAGTTCCAGGGCGGCGCCGTCTTCACCACCCCGAAGTCGAACGTCAGCGTCAGCCAGGCCCAGGAGTACGCGGAAGAGGCCTCCGGCCACGACGCGATCGTCCAGCAGCTCGGCAACGGCTCCCTGCGCATCCAGGTCGGCGGCCTCGACACCGCGCAGTCCGACCAGGTCCGCACGGAGCTGGCCAAGGACCTGGCCGTCCCCGAGGACAAGATCGCCGCCGAGCTGGTCGGTCCCAGCTGGGGCGAGCAGATCGCCAACAAGGCCTGGACCGGCCTGGCGGTCTTCATGATCCTCGTGGTGATCTACCTGGCCATCGCCTTCGAGTGGAGAATGGCGGTCGCGGCGCTCATCGCCCTGATCCACGACCTCACGATCACGGTCGGCATCTACTCGCTGGTCGGCTTCGAGGTCACCGTCGGTACGGTCATCGGCCTGCTGACGATCCTCGGATATTCGCTGTACGACACCGTGGTCGTCTTCGACTCCCTCAAGGAGTCGACGAAGGACGTCACCAAGCAGACCCGCTTCACCTACAGCGAGCTGGCCAACCGCTCGATCAACGGCACCCTGGTCCGTTCGATCAACACCACCGTCGTCGCGCTGCTGCCGGTCGCGGGCCTGCTCTTCATCGGTGGCGGTGTCCTCGGCGCGGGCATGCTCAACGACATCTCGCTGTCGCTGTTCGTCGGCCTCGCCGCCGGCGCGTACTCGTCGATCTTCATCGCCACCCCGCTGGTCGCCGACCTCAAGGAGCGCGACCCGGCGATCAAGGCGATGAAGAAGCGCGTCCTCGCCAAGCGGGCCGCCGCCACCGCCAAGGGCGAGTCCCTCGACGACGGCGACGAGCTGTCCGAGGCCGCCGTGGTCGGCTCGCAGTCCGGCCGCCGGGGCCACGCCCAGGAGCGCCGAGGATGACCGCCGAGGCCCCGGACGTCACCGGGCTCCTGCTCAGCCGCATCCGTGACGTCCCCGACTACCCGAAGCCGGGCGTGCTGTTCAAGGACATCACCCCGCTGCTCGCGGACCCGGAGGCGTTCGGTGCCCTCACCGACGCCCTCGCCGCCCTGTGCTCCGCGCACGGTGCGACGAAGATCGTCGGACTGGAGGCGCGCGGCTTCATCCTGGCCGCCCCGGTGGCCGTCCGCGCGGGCCTGGGCTTCATCCCGGTCCGCAAGGCCGGAAAGCTCCCCGGGGCGACACTCCGCCAGGCGTACGAGCTGGAGTACGGCACCGCCGAGATCGAGGTGCACGCCGAGGACCTGGCCGCGGGCGACCGCGTGATGGTCATCGACGACGTCCTCGCCACCGGCGGGACGGCCGAGGCCTCGCTGGAGCTCATCCGGCGCGCGGGCGCCGAGGTCGCGGGCGTCGCGGTCCTCATGGAGCTCGGCTTCCTGCCCGGCCGCGCCCGGCTGGAGCCCGCCCTGAAGGGCGCGCCGCTCACCGCGCTGATCACCGTCTGACATCGAGCCCAGGCCCGTAGGGGGCGCTCCGGGGAATCCCCGGGGCGCCCCCGTCGTTTTCCGGAGTGCGCCGGTCCGGTACTCCGGGAGCGGAAGCACCGCGCGACCGGGCACGTCCACGCCCCGGGCGCGTGAGCAGCGCGCCCCCCGGCTCGATACCATGGGATCTCCGGGCCTGACCGGGGGACCCGGAACCGCACGAGGAGCGCTCTTGCCAGACGAGGCCCAGTCACTCTCCGCAGCGCAGCCCGACCCGAAGGCCGACCAGGCGGCGCAGGGGACCGGCACGCCCCAGAACAGGCCGGCGGAGACCGGGCCCACGCCTGCCGCACCGGCCCCGGGGACCCCGGCGCCCGCGCCCGTACGGCCCGCTCCGGCCGCCCCCGGCCGCTCCGGCGGCTCGTCCAACCGCGTCCGCGCCCGCCTCGCCCGGCTGGGTGTCCAGCGCTCCTCCCCGTACAACCCGGTCCTCGAACCGCTGCTGCGGATCGTCCGGTCCAACGACCCCAAGATCGAGACGGCCACGCTCCGCCAGGTCGAGCGGGCCTACCAGGTCGCCGAGCGCTGGCACCGGGGCCAGAAGCGCAAGAGCGGCGACCCGTACATCACGCACCCGCTCGCCGTCACCACGATCCTCGCCGAGCTGGGGATGGACCCGGCGACGCTGATGGCGGGACTCCTGCACGACACCGTCGAGGACACCGAGTACGGCCTCGATACCCTCCGCCGTGACTTCGGCGACCAGGTCGCCCTGCTCGTGGACGGCGTCACCAAGCTCGACAAGGTCAAGTTCGGCGAGGCGGCGCAGGCCGAGACCGTCCGCAAGATGGTCGTCGCCATGGCCAAGGACCCGCGCGTCCTGGTCATCAAGCTCGCCGACCGCCTGCACAACATGCGCACCATGCGCTACCTCAAGCGGGAGAAGCAGGAGAAGAAGGCCCGCGAGACCCTGGAGATCTACGCCCCGCTGGCGCACCGGCTGGGCATGAACACCATCAAGTGGGAGCTGGAGGACCTCGCCTTCGCGATCCTCTACCCCAAGATGTACGACGAGATCGTCCGGCTCGTCGCCGAGCGCGCCCCCAAGCGGGACGAGTACCTCGCCATAGTGACCGACGAGGTCCAGGCCGACCTCCGCGCCGCCCGCATCAAGGCGACCGTCACCGGCCGCCCCAAGCATTACTACAGCGTCTACCAGAAGATGATCGTCCGCGGCCGTGACTTCGCGGAGATCTACGACCTGGTCGGCATCCGTGTCCTCGTGGACACCGTCCGCGACTGCTACGCGGCGCTCGGTACCGTCCACGCGCGATGGAACCCGGTCCCCGGCCGGTTCAAGGACTACATCGCGATGCCGAAGTTCAACATGTACCAGTCGCTGCACACGACGGTCATCGGACCCAACGGCAAGCCCGTCGAGCTCCAGATCCGCACCTTCGACATGCACCGGCGCGCCGAGTACGGCATCGCCGCGCACTGGAAGTACAAGCAGGAGGCCGTCGCGGGCGCCTCCAAGGTCCGCGCCGACGTGCCGAAGAAGACCGGCAAGGACGACCACCTCAACGACATGGCGTGGCTGCGGCAGCTCCTCGACTGGCAGAAGGAGACCGAGGACCCCAGCGAGTTCCTGGAGTCGCTGCGCTTCGACCTCTCGCGCAACGAGGTCTTCGTCTTCACCCCCAAGGGCGATGTCATCGCCCTGCCCGCTGGGGCCACCCCCGTCGACTTCTCGTACGCGGTCCACACCGAGGTCGGCCACCGCACCATAGGGGCGCGGGTCAACGGACGCCTGGTGCCGCTCGAATCGACCCTCGACAACGGCGACCTGGTCGAGGTCTTCACCTCCAAGGCGGCGGGCGCCGGTCCCTCCCGCGACTGGCTGGGCTTCGTCAAGTCCCCGCGCGCCCGCAACAAGATCCGTGGCTGGTTCTCCAAGGAGCGCCGCGACGAGGCCATCGAGCAGGGCAAGGACGCCATCGCGCGGGCCATGCGCAAGCAGAACCTGCCGATCCAGCGGATCCTGACCGGCGACTCCCTCGTCACCCTCGCGCACGAGCTGCGCTACAGCGACATCTCCTCGCTGTACGCGGCGATCGGCGAGGGCCATGTCACCGCCCAGTCGATCGTGCAGAAGCTCGTCCAGGCCCTCGGCGGCGAGGAGGCCGCCACCGAGGACATCGACGAGACCGCGCCGCCCGTCCGGGGCCGCTCCAAGCGCCGCGCCAACTCCGACCCCGGCGTCGTCGTCAAGGGCGTCGAGGACGTCTGGGTCAAGCTGGCCCGCTGCTGTACCCCCGTGCCCGGCGACCCGATCATCGGATTCGTCACCCGGGGCAGCGGCGTGTCGGTCCACCGCAGCGACTGCGTCAACGTGGAGTCGCTCTCGCGGGAGCCCGAGCGCATCCTGGAAGTCGAGTGGGCGCCCACCCAGTCGTCCGTCTTCCTGGTCGCCATCCAGGTCGAGGCGCTGGACCGGTCCAGGCTCCTGTCGGACGTCACCCGGGTCCTCTCGGACCAGCACGTCAACATCCTCTCGGCGGCCGTCCAGACCTCCCGCGACCGGGTGGCCACCTCGCGCTTCACCTTCGAGATGGGCGACCCGAAGCACCTGGGGCACGTCCTGAAGGCGGTCCGGGGCGTCGAGGGCGTCTACGACGTGTACCGCGTCACCTCGGCCCGCAGGCCGTAGGAAGCCGTAGGAAGGGCCCTCGGGCCGCTCCACGGGCCAGGCGCGGTCCGCGGGACCCGCCCGGAGACCCGTGCGGCGCTCCCGCCGCCCGTACGCACCACGAGGAAGGCCCCCCGGCAGCACGCCGGGGGGCCTTCCTCGTACGGGGTCACCGGCCTCAGCCGCCGAACTCGACCAGGCCCTTCAGCGCCTGGTCGAGCAGGGCCTGGCGGCCCTCCAGCTCACGGGAGAGCTTGTCGGCCTTCGCGTCGTTGCCCGCGGCACGGGCCGCGTCGATCTGCTTGCGCAGCTTCTCCACCGCGTCCTGGAGCTGACCGGTCAGACCCGCGGCACGCGCACGCGCCTCCGGGTTCGTCCGGCGCCACTCGCCCTCCTCGGCCTCCTGGATCGCCCGCTCCACCGTGTGCATCCGGGCCTCGACCTTGGGACGGGCGTCCCGGGGCACGTGCCCGATGGCCTCCCAGCGCTCGTTGAGGGAGCGGAAGGCCGCACGGGCCGCCTTCAGGTCCGTCACCGGCACCAGCTTCTCGGCCTCGGCGGCGAGGTCCTCCTTCAGCTTGAGGTTCTCGGTCTGCTCCGAGTCCCGCTCGGCGAAGACCTCACCGCGCGCCGCGAAGAAGACGTCCTGGGCACCGCGGAAACGGTTCCACAGATCGTCCTCGTGCTCGCGCTGCGCCCGGCCCGCGGCCTTCCAGTCCGTCATCAGCTCGCGGTAGCGCGCCGCCGTGCCGCCCCAGTCGGTCGAACGGGACAGCGACTCCGCCTCGGTGACCAGACGCTCCTTGACCTTGCGGGCGTCCTCGCGCTGGGAGTCCAGCGCGGCGAAGTGGGCCTTGCGCCGCTTCGAGAACGCCGAGCGGGCGTGCGAGAAGCGGTGCCACAGCTCGTCGTCGGACTTCCGGTCCAGCCGGGGAAGGCCCTTCCAGGTGTCCACCAGGGCCCGCAGCCGCTCGCCCGCCGAGCGCCACTGCTCGCTCTGGGCCAGCTCCTCGGCCTCGACGACCAGCTTCTCCTTGGCGGTGCGCGCCTCGTCGGTCTGCTTGGCCTTCTGGACCTTGCGCTCCTCGCGGCGCGAGTCGACCGTCCCGACGAGCTTGTCCAGCCGGGTGGCGAGCGCGGCCAGGTCGCCGACGGCGTGGTGCTCGTCGACCTGCTGCCGGATGTGCTCGATCGCCGTCGTGGCGTCCTTCGCCGAGAGGTCGGTGGTCCTCACCCGCTTCTCGAGGAGGCCGATCTCGACCACCAGGCCCTCGTACTTGCGCTCGAAGTAGGCCAGGGCCTCCTCAGGGGTGCCGGCCTGCCACGATCCGACGACCTTCTCGCCCTCGGCCGTCCGCACGTACACGGTGCCCGTCTCGTCGACGCGGCCCCACGGGTCGCTGCTCACAGCGCCTCCTCACCATGATGCCGTCGTGGGGTGGTACCCCCCGGGCATCGTCCACAGTTTCCCGGCGGGCCTCGCCCGCCTTCCGCAGCGCGTCCTACGGACCGACGCTGCACAACGCCAATCTAGGCGAACCGCGCCCCGGCTGTCCGCACTCAGCGCGACCGAGATTCGCCGGTCCCGCCCGGGTGCGGACCCCGGGCTCACTTCTTCTTCACGGACGCCTTCGCGACGGTGACGGCCTTCTTCGGGGCGCCGTCCGCGGCGCCGCCCTCGACCCCGGCCGCCGCCACCTTCTGCACGACCTTGAGCCCGGCGGCGTCGATCTTGCCGAACGGGGTGTACGTCGGCGGCAGCTTGGTGTCCTTGTAGACCAGGAAGAACTGCGAGCCGCCGGTGCCCGGCTGCCCGGTGTTGGCCATGGCCACCGTACCGGCGGGGAAGGTCACCGAGCCGTCCGCGCCCGGCTTGCCCAGCGCGGTCAGGTTCTCGTCCGGGATGTTGTAGCCGGGGCCGCCGGTGCCGTCGCCCTTGGGGTCGCCGCACTGGAGCACGAAGATGCCCTGCGTGGTGAGCCGGTGGCACTTGGTCCCGTCGAAGTACTTCTTGTCGGCGAGGTACTTGAACGAGTTCACCGTGCGCGGGGTCTTCGCCGCGTCCATGGTGAAGGTCACGGCACCCTCGTTCGTGTCGAGCGCCATGGCGTACGAGGCCTTGGCGTCGACCGCCATCTCCGGCTCCGGAGCCGCGGGCTCGCTCGCCGAGGGCCCCGGGGTCGAGGGCGTGCCCTCCGGGGCCGCCCCGGCGTCCGAGCCCTTCTTGTCATCGTCCGTCAGCGCCACGGACGCGTACACCGCGCCGCCCGCCGCGAGCACCACCGCGAGGGCCGCCGCGATCACGGCGTTGCGACGCTTCGCCTTGCGCTGGTGCTCCTCGCGCCGCTGCTGCTGCCGCGCGTACTTCTCCCTGGCAAGCTGCCGCCGCCGCTGATCGTTCGTGACCACCGGATCCGCTCCCTCGTTCGTCTGTTCTCGTCCTGGCCGGATGTGCCCGTACCGTATACGGGTTGGCTGTGGAACCGGCACCGCCGGTAGGCTCTGATCTGCTGGATCCCGCGATTTCCGGGATCTCCGAAGCCCACTGCCGGACGACAACTAAGGACGAACGTGCTGATTGCCGGGTTCCCGGCCGGGGCCTGGGGGACCAACTGCTACCTGGTCGCCCCCGCCGCGGGCGAGGAGTGCGTCATCATCGACCCGGGCCACCAGGCCGCCCGGGGAGTCGAGGAGACGCTGAAGAAGCATCGCCTCAAGCCCGTCGCCGTCGTCCTCACCCACGGACACATCGACCACGTCGCCTCCGTCGTCCCCGTCTGCGGCGCGCACGACGTCCCCGCGTGGATCCACCCGTCCGACCGCTACATGATGAGCGACCCGGAGAAGGCCCTCGGCCGCTCCATCGGGATGCCCCTCATGGGCGAGCTGACCGTGGGAGAGCCCGACGACGTGCGGGAGCTCACCGACGGCGCCGCGCTGAACCTCGCCGGTCTGGAGTTCTCCGTCGCCCACGCGCCCGGCCATACCAAGGGGTCGGTGGCCTTCAGGATGCCGGAGACCACGGAGATCCCCTCCGTGTTCTTCTCCGGGGACCTGCTGTTCGCCGGCTCCGTCGGACGCACCGACCTGCCCGGCGGTGACATGGACGAGATGCTCGCTTCGCTGGCCCGCGTGTGCCTGCCGCTCGACGACTCGACCGTGGTGCTGTCGGGACACGGTCCCCAGACGACCATCGGCCAGGAGCGCGCCACCAACCCCTATCTGCGGGACGTGGCCGCCGGCCTCGGGAGCGCGAAGGCTCCCCGACGAGGAATGTGACGACCTACGTGAGCACCTTCAAGGCCCCCAAGGGCACGTACGACCTGATCCCGCCGCACTCGGCGACGTACCTCGCGGTCCGCGAGGCCATCTCGGCGCCGCTGCGCAGGTCCGGCTACGGCTATGTCGAGACCCCCGGCTTCGAGGACGTGAACCTCTTCGCCCGCGGCGTCGGAGAGTCCACGGACATCGTGAGCAAGGAGATGTACGCCTTCGAGACCAAGGGCGGCGACCGGCTCGCCCTGCGCCCCGAGGGCACCGCGTCCGTGCTCCGCGCCGCCCTGGAGGCCAACCTCCACAAGCAGGGCAACCTGCCCGTCAAGCTCTGGTACTCCGGCTCGTACTACCGCTACGAGCGCCCGCAGAAGGGCCGCTACCGCCACTTCTCGCAGGTCGGCGCCGAGGCGATCGGTGCCGAGGACCCGGCGCTCGACGCCGAGCTGATCATCCTGGCCGACGAGGCCTACCGCTCCCTCGGCCTGCGCGACTTCCGCATCCTGCTGAACTCGCTCGGCGACAAGGAGTGCCGCCCCGTCTACCGGGAGATCCTCCAGACCTTCCTGCGCGGCCTCGACCTCGACGAGGAGACCCTGCGCCGCGCCGAGATCAACCCGCTGCGCGTCCTCGACGACAAGCGCGAGGCCGTGCGGAAGCAGCTCGCCGACGCCCCGCTCCTCCGCGACCACCTGTGCGAGGCCTGCACCGCGTACCACGAGGAGGTGCGCGCCCTGATCACCGCGGCGGGCGTGGTCTTCGAGGACGACCCCAAGCTGGTGCGCGGCCTGGACTACTACACCCGGACCACCTTCGAGTTCGTCCACGACGGCCTCGGCTCGCAGTCCGCGGTCGGCGGCGGCGGACGCTACGACGGCCTCTCCGAGATGATCGGCGGCCCCGCGCTGCCGTCCGTGGGCTGGGCGCTCGGCGTCGACCGCACGGTCCTCGCCCTGGAGGCCGAGGGCATCGCGCTCGACCTGCCGTCCGCCACCAGCGTCTTCGCCGTGGCCATCGGCGAGGAGGCGCGCCGGGTCCTCTTCGGCAAGGTCACCGAGCTGCGCAGGGAGGGCGTCGCCGCGGACTTCTCCTTCGGCGGCAAGGGCCTCAAGGGCGCCATGAAGGACGCCAACCGCTCGGGCGCCCGCCTCGCCGTCGTCGCCGGTGAGCGCGACCTCGCCGAGGGCGTCGTCCAGCTCAAGAACATGGAGTCCGGCGAGCAGCGGGCCGTCGCCGTTGCGGAGCTCCTCGACGCGGTCCGGGCCGAGCTGGCCTGACGCACCACGGACTACCGGAGGGGCCGGGCCACGCGCACGCGTGTCCCGGCCCCTCCCGTTCGCCCTTACGCCCCCCTCACTTATCCCCCGCGAACGGTGGGGGCCGGGCCCCGTACGGCAGAATGACCCTGCCCAGCAGGCCCGCGACCGAGGGAACAGGACGACATGACGAAGGCAGCGGTGGACGAGGCCGCGTCCGGCCGGAACGACGGCGGGACGATCGGGGCGGGCAAGGCCCTCGCGTGGCTCCTCGTGATCACCGGAGCGGCCGGCGTGCTCGCCGCGTGGGTCATCACCATCGACAAGTTCAAGCTCCTGGAGGACCCGTCCTTCACCCCGGGGTGCAGCCTGAACCCGATCGTCTCCTGCGGCAACATCATGAAGAGCGAGCAGGCCTCGGTCTTCGGCTTCCCCAACCCCCTGCTCGGCCTCGTCACGTACGCCATGGTCGTCGCCATCGGGGTGGGCCTCCTCGCCGGGGCCCGCTACCGCCGCTGGTACTGGCTCGGCCTCAACGCGGGCACGCTCTTCGGCGTCGGCTTCTGCACCTGGCTGATGTACCAGTCGCTGTACGAGATCAACTCGCTCTGCCTGTGGTGCTGCCTGGCCTGGGTCGCCACCATCGTCATGTTCTGGTACGTGACCTCGCACAACGTGCGGAACGGCGTGATCCCCGCCCCCGCCGGCCTGCGGACCTTCTTCGCCGAGTTCACCTGGGTCCTGCCCGTCCTGCACATCGGGATCATCGGGATGCTGATCCTGACCCGCTGGTGGGACTTCTGGACCAGCTGACGGCCGCCGGGCTGTCACTGCCGTGACCTAGGCTTCATGACTGTGGAGCCCGACCTCTTTACCGCAGCGGCGGAAGAACGCCAGGAGAAGGACCCCGCCGGCAGCCCGCTGGCCGTCCGGATGCGCCCGCGCACCCTCGACGAGGTGGTGGGCCAGCAGCATCTGCTCAGGCCCGGCTCACCGCTGCGGCGGCTCGTCGGGGACGGCGCCGGAGGCCCCGCGGGAGCCTCCTCCGTGATCCTCTGGGGCCCGCCCGGCACCGGCAAGACCACCCTGGCGTACGTGGTGTCGAAGGCCACCGAGAAGCGGTTCGTGGAGCTGTCCGCGATCACCGCGGGCGTCAAGGAGGTCCGCGCCGTCATCGACGGGGCCCGCCGCGCGGTCGGGGGGTACGGCAAGGAGACGGTCCTCTTCCTCGACGAGATCCACCGCTTCTCCAAGGCCCAGCAGGACTCGCTCCTGCCCGCCGTGGAGAACCGCTGGGTGACGCTCATCGCCGCCACCACGGAGAACCCGTACTTCTCGGTGATCTCCCCGCTCCTCTCCCGGTCGCTGCTCCTCACCCTGGAGCCGCTGACCGACGACGACCTGCGCGCCCTGCTGGCCCGGGCCCTCACCGACGAGCGCGGGCTCGGCGGGGCGGTGACGCTCCCGGAGGACGCCGAGGCCCATCTGCTGCGGGTCGCGGGCGGCGACGCCCGGCGCGCCCTGACGGCCCTGGAGGCGGCGGCGGGCGCCGCCCTCGCCAAGGGGGAGCCGGAGATCAGCCTCCAGACGGTCGAGGAGACCGTCGACCGGGCGGCGGTGAAGTACGACCGGGACGGCGACCAGCACTACGACGTGGCCAGCGCCCTCATCAAGTCCATCCGGGGCTCGGACGTGGACGCGGCCCTGCACTACCTGGCGCGGATGATCGAGGCGGGGGAGGACCCGAGGTTCATCGCCCGGCGCCTGATGATCTCCGCGAGCGAGGACATCGGCCTCGCGGACCCCGGCGCCCTGCCGATCGCCGTGGCGGCGGCCCAGGCCGTCGCCATGATCGGTTTCCCCGAGGCGGCGCTCACCCTGAGCCACGCGACCATCGCCCTGGCCCTGGCCCCGAAGTCGAACGCGGCGACGACCGCGATCGGAGCCGCCCTCGCCGACGTGCGGGGCGGCCTGGCGGGTTCGGTCCCGCCGCATCTGCGCGACGGGCACTACAAGGGCGCCGCCAAGCTGGGCCACGCCCAGGGGTACGTGTACCCGCACGACGTGCCGGGCGGCATCGCGCCCCAGCAGTACGCGCCGGACACCGTCCACGGCAAGCGGTACTACGAGCCCACCCGGTACGGGGCCGAGGCGCGGTACGCGGACGTGGTGGAGCGGGTGCGGGAGAGGCTGAGGGGCGAGGGCGGCTGACGGACGGGTGTCCGGGGCCGGGCCGGAAGAGCGCCGCCCCTCCGCGCGGCCCCGTCACCGGACCGCTGCCAACAGGCCTCCGTGCGAGGGCGCCTTCCGGAACCGGTACACTGGTCCGGATCGCTGCGTCCCGTGTCCGGCTCCGGTCGGCACCACCAGAACGGGACAGTCAGCAAGGAGACCCGGCCCCCGGGCGGGGTTTCCAGGAGCGTCGCGCACCTTCGAAGGTGTCGCGTGCCACCCATCACCACCCGGATCTCCGGGAGCGGCGATGGGTCGTTCGCGTGCTGCACGTATGTGCCCAGACCTGGGGGCGGCTGCCCGGCAGGCCCGTCCCGTACGGACCCGCGGGTTTCCCCGGCTGCGGATGCGACCTCCCTGAACCCTGGTGAAGCCGTTTTCGTATCCATGAGAGAGGTTGGTTCATGCCGAACCAGTCCCGTCCCAAGGTCAAGAAGTCGCGTGCCCTCGGCATCGCGCTGACCCCCAAGGCCGTCAAGTACTTCGAGGCCCGCCCCTACCCGCCGGGCGAGCACGGCCGTGGCCGCAAGCAGAACTCGGACTACAAGGTCCGTCTGCTCGAGAAGCAGCGTCTGCGCGCCCAGTACGACATCAGCGAGCGCCAGATGGCCCGCGCCTACGACCGCGCCAAGAAGGCCGAAGGCAAGACGGGCGAGGCGCTGGTCGTCGAGCTCGAGCGTCGCCTCGACGCCCTGGTCCTGCGTTCGGGCATCGCCCGCACCATCTACCAGGCCCGCCAGATGGTCGTCCACGGCCACATCCAGGTCAACGGTGGCAAGGTCGACAAGCCGTCCTTCCGCGTCCGTCCCGACGACGTCGTGATGGTCCGCGAGCGCAGCCGCACCAAGCCGCTGTTCGAGGTCGCCCGTGAGGGTGGCTTCGCCGCCGACGGTGAGACCCCGCGCTACCTGCAGGTCAACCTGAAGGCCCTGGCCTTCCGCCTCGACCGCGACCCGAACCGCAAGGAAATCCCGGTCATCTGCGACGAGCAGCTGGTCGTCGAGTACTACGCCCGCTGATCCCAGCACGGCGTCGTACCACCCCCGCGGTGTTCAGCCCGCCGCTTCCCCGCCCTTGAAGGTGGGGGAGCCGGCGGGCTTCCGCGTTCCCGGGACCTTCCCCGGCCCGGCCGTACGGAAGGGACGCGGAGCCGACGCCGGAGCGCCACCGCCCGGGCCCCGGCCCACCGCGAGCGCCCGCTCCACCGCCTCCGCGGCCGAGAGTCCCCGGCCCTCGGCGCACGCCGCCTCGAAGGCCGCGGGACCCAGCGCCTCCGCCGACCGCCGCTCGCACAGAGCCCGCGGCCCGTCGAACGCCGCCGAACCGAAGAACCGGACGCCCACCGCGTCCCACATCGGCGCCGCCGCCCCCTGGAGGACGGCCGCCTCCACCGGATCGCCCCCGCTCACCGTCACCAGCGCCAGCAGCTCCACCGCGAGGACGAGACCCACCAGGTCCCGGAACGTGTGGTTGATCAGCACGCACTCGGTCAGCAGCTCCCGCGCCTCCGCCAGCGCGCCCCGCGTCCACGCCGCGTACCCCAGGACGTAGAGCGCGTACGCCCGGGTCCACAGCTCACCGCTCTCCCGGCAGATCTCCCGCACCTCCCGGCAGAGCGCGACCGCCCCCTCCAGATCGCCCCGGAAGGCCCGCGCCATCCCCAGCTCCACCTGTCCCATGAGCACGTTGCTGTTGAGCTCGCCCAGCTCCCGGTAGGCGTCGAGGGCCCGGCCGATCAGCTCCTCGGCCCGGGGCAGGTCGTCCGTGAGCAGCGCCAGACAGCCCATCCGGTGCGTCGCGTACGCCTCCGCGAGCGCGTGCCCCGAGGCCCCGGCCCCCTCCCGGCACTCGTGGAGCGCCGCCACCGCCGCGGCCCGGTCGCCCTGGAGCACCGTCACGTACCCCAGCACCCACAGCGCCTTCAGCCGAGGCCCCTCCTGCTCCGAGTCCGGCGCCAGTGCCCGCTCCAGCCAGTGCCGCCCCTCCGACAGACGCCCGCAGCCCACCCACGCGAACCAGAGGGTGCCCGCCAGGTGCTGGGCCAGGTGCGTGTCCTCCGGGAGCTCCAGGCACAGGTCGAGCGCCGCCCGCAGATGGGGGAGCGCCGTCTCGACCCGGACCGCCACCTCCGGCTGGCGCGGACTGAACCACTCCAGCTCGCACCAGGTGGCGAGGCCCACGTACCAGTCCCGGTGCCGCCGCCGCATCCGCTCCGTGTCGCCCAGCGCCGCCAGCCACTCCGCCCCGTACGCGGCCACCGTGTCGAGCATCCGGTACACCGGGCCCACGGAGGTGTCCTCCCGGACCAGGAGCGACTGCGCGAGCAGCCCCCCGAGCACGTCGAGCACCCGCTCGGGCGCCAGCTCCGGGCCCCCGCACACGTACTCCACCGCCTCCAGGTCGAAGGGGCCGGGGAAGACCGAGAGCCGCGCCCACAGCAGCCGCTCCTCCGGGGTGCACAGCTCGTGGCTCCAGCCGATCGCCGTGCGCAGCGTCCGGTGCCGGGGCAGGGCACCGGGGGCACCGTCCGAGAGGAGCCGGAACCGGTCGTCGAGGCGGTGCAGCACCTGCTCGACGGAGAGCAGCGGCAGCCGTCCCGCCGCCAGTTCCAGGGCCAGCGGGAGACCGTCGAGGCGTCGGCACAGCTCCGCCACCGTCGCCGCGCCCCCGGCCGGGGCGGGCCACCCGGCGGCCGGGGCGTCCCCCGGCAGTGCCGGGGCCCCCGCCTCCACCGCCCGCTCGGCGAGCAGCGCCGCCGAGTCCGCCGCGTCCAGCGGAGCCAGCGGCAGGACGGCCTCGCCCGGCACCCGCAGCGCCCGGCGCCCGGCGGCGAGCACGGTGAGCCCGGGGGCGTGTTCGAGCAGCTCCCGCAGGAGCGCCGCGCAGGGCTCCGCCAGGTGCTCGAAGCCGTCCACCACCAGGAGCGTCTCGCCCTCCGCGAGACGGCGCAGGAGCACCTCGCGGGCGGTGCGGGGGGTGTGGTCGGTGAGACCCAGCGCCTCGACCAGGGCGTGCGCGAGGAGCGCGGGGTCGCGCAGCGGTGCGAGCGCGGCGAGCCGGACCCCGGCGCCGTAGCGTTTCTGCACTTCGGCGGCGACGCGCAGCGCGAGCCTGGTCTTGCCGACGCCCCCCACTCCCACGACCGTGACCAGCCGGGACGTGTCGAGGAGCGCCGTCAGCGCGGCCCGCTCGGCGGCCCGTCCGACGAACCGATTCAGCTCCGCCGGGAGATTGCTCCGTCGCATGGGACACGGAGCGTACCCACCCGCGCGCGCTCCGTACAATCGGCTCCGTCGCTCCCGTCCCGCGCCCCGGTAATGCGGTACGGCGGGACAGCCGGGGCGCGATAGGCTCGGGAGACGTATTTTCGCAAGGGCCCGACGACAGCAGAGAGCGCGGTGCAGAGTGACCGGTGGAGAGGTTGCCGGGATTCTGGTGGCCGTCTTCTGGGCGATCCTGGTCTCCTTCCTCGCCGTGGTGCTGGTGAGGCTGGCGCAGACGCTCAGGGCGACCACCAGGCTCGTGGCGGACGTGACCGAGCAGGCCGTTCCCCTGCTCGCCGACGCCTCCGCGACCGTGCGCTCGGCGCAGACCCAGCTCGACCGGGTCGACGCCATCGCCACCGACGTCCAGGAAGTCACCTCCAACGCCTCCGCGCTCTCCTCCACCGTCGCCTCCACCTTCGGCGGCCCGCTCGTCAAGGTCGCCGCCTTCGGCTACGGCGTGCGCAAGGCGCTCGGCCGGGACCGGGGCGCCGACGGGGGCGCGCCCGGGCCGCGCGTGCGGCGCACGGTGATCGTCGGCCGTACCGTGCCGTCCTCACGACGCCGGAAGCAGAAGGGCTGAACCCGATGTTCCGCCGTACGTTCTGGTTCACGGCCGGCGCAGCCGCCGGTGTGTGGGCCACCACCAAGGTCAACCGGAAGCTCAAGCAGCTGACCCCCGAGAGCCTCGCCGCCCAGGCGGCGAACAAGGCGGTCGAGACCGGCCACCGTCTCAAGGACTTCGCCCTCGACGTCAGGGCGGGCATGGTCCAGCGGGAGGCGGAGCTGGAGGAGGCACTCGGTCTGGACGCGCCCGCCGAGCCCGGCCGGGAGCTTCCGGAGCCGCGCCGCAGGGCCGCCCTCGGACCCACCGCGCATCCCACCCCGCACGTAATTCCCACGATCTCGTACAACCGGAATGAGGACCACTGATGGAGTCGGCTGAAATCCGCCGCCGCTGGCTGAGCTTCTTCGAGGAGCGCGGGCACACCGTCGTCCCTTCGGCGTCGCTCATCGCGGACGACCCGACTCTGCTGCTCGTCCCCGCGGGCATGGTGCCCTTCAAGCCCTACTTCCTGGGTGAGGTCAAGCCGCCCTTCTCGCGCGCCTCCAGCGTGCAGAAGTGCGTGCGTACGCCCGACATCGAGGAGGTCGGCAAGACCACCCGCCACGGCACCTTCTTCCAGATGTGCGGCAACTTCTCCTTCGGCGACTACTTCAAGGAAGGCGCCATCAAGCTCGCCTGGGAGCTGCTGACCTCCCCGGTGGAGCACGGCGGCTACGGGCTGGAGCCGGAGAAGCTCTGGATCACGGTCTACCAGGAGGACGACGAGGCCGAGCAGATCTGGCGCGACGTCGTCGGGGTCCCCGCCGAGCGCATCCAGCGCCTCGGCAAGGCGGACAACTACTGGTCGATGGGCGTCCCCGGACCCTGTGGCCCGTGCTCCGAGATCAACTACGACCGCGGCCCCGAGTTCGGCGTCGAGGGCGGCCCGGCCGTCAACGACGAGCGGTACGTGGAGATCTGGAACCTGGTCTTCATGCAGTACGAGCGCGGCGAGGGCTCCGGCAAGGACGACTTCCCGATCCTCGGCGAGCTGCCCTCGAAGAACATCGACACGGGCCTCGGCCTGGAGCGCCTGGCGATGATCCTCCAGGGCGTCCAGAACATGTACGAGACGGACACCCTCCAGGTCGTCATCGACAAGGCCACCGAGCTGACCGGCGTCGCCTACGGCAAGGCCCACGACAGCGACGTCTCGCTGCGCGTGGTCGCCGACCACATGCGCACCTCCGTGATGCTCATCGGTGACGGCGTCACCCCGGGCAACGAGGGCCGCGGCTACGTGCTGCGCCGCATCATGCGCCGCGCCGTCCGCAACATGCGCCTGCTCGGCGCCACCGGACCGGTCGTCCAGGAGCTCGTCGACACCGTGATCGACACGATGGGCGAGCAGTACCCGGAGCTGATCACCGACCGCAAGCGCATCGAGACCGTGGCGCTCGCCGAGGAGGCCGCCTTCCTCAAGGCCCTCAAGGGCGGCACCAACATCCTCGACACCGCCGTCACCGAGACCAAGGCCACCGGCGGCTCGGTCCTCTCCGGCGACAAGGCGTTCCTGCTCCACGACACCTGGGGCTTCCCGATCGACCTGACCCTGGAGATGGCCGCCGAGCAGGGCCTCTCCGTGGACGAGGACGGCTTCCGCCGTCTGATGAAGGAGCAGCGGGACCGGGCCAAGGCCGACGCCAGGGCCAAGAAGACCGGTCACGCCGACGTCACCTCCTACCGGGAGATCGCCGACGCCAGCGGCGCCACCCAGTTCACCGGCTACACCAACACCGAGGGCGAGACCACGGTCGTCGGTCTCCTCGTCAACGGTGTCCCCTCGCCCGCCGCCTCCGAGGGCGACGAGGTCGAGGTCGTCCTCGACCGCACCCCCTTCTACGCCGAGGGCGGCGGCCAGATCGCCGACCAGGGCCGCATCAAGCTGCACTCGGGCGCGGTCATCGAGGTCCGTGACGTCCAGCAGCCGGTCCCGGGCGTCTCCGTGCACAAGGGTTCCGTGCAGGTCGGCGAGGTGACGGTGGGCGCCACCGCCTACGCCGCCATCGACGTGCGCCGCCGCCGGGCCATCGCCCGCGCTCACTCGGCCACCCACCTCACCCACCAGGCGCTGCGCGACGCCCTCGGCCCGACGGCCGCCCAGGCCGGTTCCGAGAACCAGCCCGGCCGCTTCCGCTTCGACTTCGGTTCGCCGAACGCCGTCCCCGGCGCCGTCCTCACCGACGTGGAGCAGAAGATCAACGAGGTCCTCTCGCGCGAGCTGGAGGTCCACGCCGAGGTCATGCCGATCGACGAGGCCAAGCGCCAGGGCGCCATCGCCGAGTTCGGCGAGAAGTACGGCGAGCAGGTCCGGGTCGTCACCATCGGGGACTTCTCCAAGGAGCTGTGCGGTGGCACCCACGTGCACAACACCGCCCAGCTGGGTCTGGTGAAGCTCCTCGGCGAGTCCTCCATCGGTTCCGGCGTGCGCCGCATCGAGGCCCTCGTCGGCGTCGACGCGTACCACTTCCTCGCCCGGGAGCACACGGTCGTCGCCCAGCTCCAGGAGCTGGTCAAGGGACGTCCGGAGGAGCTGCCCGAGAAGATCTCCTCGATGCTCGGCAAGCTGAAGGACGCCGAGAAGGAGATCGAGAAGTTCCGCGCGGAGAAGGTCCTCCAGGCCGCCGCCGGTCTGGTCGACTCCGCCCGGGACGTGCGCGGGGTGGCCCTCGTGACCGGTCAGGTCCCGGACGGCACAGGCGCCGACGACCTGCGCAAGCTGGTCCTCGACGTGCGCGGGCGCATCTCCGGGGACCGTCCGGCCGTCGTCGCCCTCTTCACCACCGTGGGCGGCAAGCCGCTGACGGTCATCGCCACCAACGAGGCCGCCCGCGAGCGCGGTCTCAAGGCCGGTGAGCTGGTGCGCACCGCCGCCAAGACCCTCGGTGGCGGTGGCGGCGGCAAGCCGGACGTCGCCCAGGGCGGCGGCCAGGACCCGGCGGCCGTCGACGACGCCATCGCCGCCGTCGAGCGCCTCGTGGGGGAGACGGCGTGACGATGCGCCGCGGCCGCCGTATCGCGGTGGACGTAGGGGACGCCCGGATCGGGGTCGCCTCGTGCGACCCCGACGGGGTCCTCGCCACGCCGGTGGAGACCGTGCCGGGGCGTGACGTCCCGGCCGCCCACCGGCGGCTCCGCCAGATCGTCGCGGAGTACGAGCCGATCGAGGTCGTCGTGGGTCTGCCCCGCTCGCTCAGCGGGCGGGAGGGTCCGGCCGCGACCAAGGTCCGTGCCTTCGCGGGGGAGATGGCCAAGGGCATCGCCCCGGTGCCGGTCCGGCTGGTCGACGAGCGGATGACCACGGTCACCGCGACGCAGGGACTGCGGGCCTCCGGGGTGAAGGCGAAGAAGGGACGGTCCGTCATCGACCAGGCCGCCGCTGTGATCATCCTTCAGAACGCTCTTGAGTCCGAACGGGTATCAGGTAATCCGCCCGGTGAGGGCGTCGAAGTGGTCATCTGATCGCGATACGGTAACGTTCCGCGCGATGCGGCGGATTTCGAACAGGTGCCGCACTACGTAGAGGCGGATCGTCCGGAAGCCTCGCGGCTGTGGTTGGGGATCGATGACTGAGTATGGCCGGAGCCCTGGCTCCGAACCGTGGCACCCCGGGGACCCGCTCTACGGGGACCAGGGGTGGGAGGGCCAGCAGCAGCAGTACCCGCACCCGCAGCAGGCGAACCAGTACGGGCAGGCCGATCAGACCGGTCACGGCTACGACCCCGCGTACGGCCAGGGCGGGCACCCCGGCCAGGGCTACGAGGCCGACCCGTACCAGCAGCAGGGCCAGCAGTACCAGCAGCAGGGCTATGCCGATCCGCAGTACCAGCAGCAGGTCCCACAGCATCAGCAGGTCCAGCCCCAGCAGCCGCAGCAGCTCCATGACCAGCAGCAGTACCAGCAGGCGTACGAGCAGCAGCAGGCACAGCAGTACGCGACGGGTTACCCGGGCGGTTACGACCCGCCCGGGAACCCCGGACAGCAGTACGACGGCAACTGGGAGACCGGCCAGGCGGCGATGGCCTACGGCACTCCCACGGCCGACCCCTACGGGGGACAGAACCCCGACCTCTACGGCACGCCCGAGGCCTACCCGCCGCCGCAGCCGCCCGGCCGCAGACAGAACCCGCCGGAGCCGGTGATCGACTGGGCGCCGGAGGAAGAGGAGCGCCCGGAGCCGGTGGAGGAGAAGGAGGAGCACCCCTTCTTCACCGGCGAGGACGACGCGCCGGAGGACGAGCACGAGGAGGAGCCCGGGCGCGGCCGGGGCTCCCGCGGCGGTGACCGCGAGCGCCGGAGCAAGACGAAGAAGCGCAAGGGCAAGAACGGCATGGCCTGTCTGGTCGTCGCCGTCGTCCTCGCGGGCGGCACCGGTACCGTCGCCTACTTCGGCTACCAGTTCTGGCAGGGAAAGTTCGGCGCGGTGCCCGACTACGTCGGCAACGGCACCGGAGACGTCCAGGTCGAGATCCCGAAGGGGGCGGTCGGCTCCGCGATCGGCAACATCCTCAAGAGGGAGGGCGTCGTCAAGAGCGTCGACGCCTTCGTCGCCGCGCAGACGAAGAACCCCAAGGGCCTCTCCATCCAGGACGGCGTCTACACCCTGAAGAAGGGCATGTCGGCGGAGGCGGCGGTCGCACTCATGCTGAACCCGGCGAGCCAGACCAACTTCATCATCCCCGAGGGCCGCCGGAACATCTGGGTCTACGGCGAGATCGACAAGAGGCTCGGTCTCGAAGCGGGCACCACCCAGGACGTCGCCAAGGCCAAGGCCGGCCAACTCGGCCTGCCGAAGTGGGCGATGAACCACAAGAACCTCAAGGACCCGCTGGAGGGCTTCCTCTTCCCGGCCAGCTACCCGGTGGCCAAGGGCACGAAACCCGAGGACGTGCTCCGCAAGATGGTCAACCGGGCGAACGCCGAGTACCTCAAGCTCGACCTGGAGTCCAAGGCCGGTTCCCTCGGTGTCGAGGGTCCCTGGCAGCTGCTCACCATGGCCAGCCTCGTCCAGGCGGAGGGCACCTCGCACGAGGACTACCGGAAGATGGCGGAAGTCATCTACAACCGCCTCAAGCCGAACAACCCGCAGACCTACGGCGCGCTGGAGTTCGA
This sequence comes from Streptomyces sp. NPDC101490, assembly GCF_044767145.1. Classification (NCBI taxonomy): domain Bacteria; kingdom Bacillati; phylum Actinomycetota; class Actinomycetes; order Kitasatosporales; family Streptomycetaceae; genus Streptomyces; species Streptomyces sp. NPDC101490. The sequence continues at coordinate 35,046 of NZ_JBIWNI010000012.1, read as the reverse complement.
CTCCACCTACAACTATCTGAAGAACCAGAGCAAGATCGACCTCACCATCCCCGAGCTGCGGAAACTCGACCACCCGTACAACACCTATTTCGTCAAGGGTCTCCCCCCCGGTCCGATCGACAACCCCGGCCTGGAGGCGCTGGAGGGCGTGCTCAACCCCACGCACGACGGCTGGTACTACTTCATCTCGCTCGACGGCAAGAACTCCGAGTTCACCAAGACGCTCGCGGAGCACAACAAACTCGTCGACAAGTTCAACGAGTCGAGGAAGAACTGATGGCGGCGGCACACCGGGCGGCGGTCCTGGGATCCCCCATCGCCCACTCCCTCTCCCCGGTCCTGCACCGGGCCGCGTACGCCGAGCTGGGCCTCGGCCACTGGTCGTACGAGCGGTTCGAGGTGGACGAGGCGGCACTGCCCGGCTTCATGAGCACGCTCGACGCGGGCTGGGCCGGGCTCTCGCTGACCATGCCGCTCAAGCGGGCCGTCATCCCGCTGCTCGACGAGGTCAGCGACACGGCCGCCGCCGTGGAGGCGGTCAACACCGTCGTCCTCCACGAGGACGGCTGCAGGACGGGCGACAACACCGACATCCCCGGCATGATCGCGGCCCTGCGCGAGCGGGGCGTCGAGAAGGTTGAGGCCGCGGCGGTCCTCGGCGCCGGAGCCACCGCCTCCTCCGCGCTCGCCGCGCTCGCCCGGATCTGCGCCGGACCGGTGACCGCGTACGTGCGCAGCGAGGCGCGCGCCGAGGAGATGCGCGGCTGGGGCGAACGGCTCGGCGTGGACGTGCGGACCGCCGCCTGGGACGACGCGGCGCAGGCGTTCGACGCGCCGCTGGTGATCGCGACCACCCCGGCCGGTACCACCGACACTCTCGCGTCGGCCGTGCCGCCCCGGCCCGGCACCCTCTTCGACGTGCTGTACGACCCCTGGCCGACCGCCCTCGCGGCCGCCTGGTCCGAGCACGGCGGCAAGGTCGTCGGGGGCCTCGACCTCCTCGTCCACCAGGCGGTGCTCCAGGTGGAACAGATGACGGGCGTGCCCCGCGCACCGCTGGCGGCGATGCGCGCCGCGGGCGAACGGGCCCTGGCGGCCCGCTAGACCGTGCCCGGCGGCTCCTCCCCGTGGCGGGACCCGCCGGGATCTCCTGTGCCCGGATCTCCCGGGGTGGGGGCGCCGCCCGGCCGTCCGTCCCCTGGTTCCTCCTGGTCGCGTCCCCTCCGTGTCCTCCCCGGCCATTCCGGCCCGGCGGTGGAGAAGGGGCGAAGTCCGACAAGTGGACCGGATGACCGTTTCACCCTCAGGACATGGGAGGATCGGGGGCGGCGGGCCAGGGCCACGCACCCGGTCGCGCCGTCTCAGCACCCCGTCGCGAGCATGAGGAGCATCGTTGAGCAGGTTGCGTTGGCTGACCGCCGGGGAATCCCACGGACCCGCGCTGGTCGCGACACTCGAGGGCCTTCCCGCCGGTGTCCCGGTCACCACCGAACTGGTGGCGGACCACCTGGCGCGACGACGCCTCGGTTACGGGCGCGGTGCCCGGATGAAGTTCGAGCAGGACGAGATCACCTTCCTCGGCGGCGTCCGCCACGGACTCTCCCTCGGTTCCCCGATCGCCGTCATGATCGGCAACACCGAGTGGCCCAAGTGGGAGAAGGTCATGTCGGCCGACCCGGTCGACCCCGCGGAGCTCAAGGAGACGGGCCGCAACGCCCCCCTGACCCGCCCCCGCCCCGGTCACGCCGACCTCGCGGGGATGCAGAAGTACGGCTTCGACGAGGCCCGGCCGATCCTGGAGCGCGCCAGCGCCCGCGAGACCGCCGCCCGGGTCGCCCTCGGGGCCGTCGCCCGGTCCTTCCTCAAGGAGGCCGCGGGCATCGAGATCGTCTCCCACGTCGTCGAGCTCGCCGCCGCCAAGGCGCCGTACGGCGTCTACCCGGCCCCCGCCGACGTCGAGAAGCTCGACGCCGACCCGGTCCGCTGCCTCGACGCCGACGCGTCGAAGGAGATGGTCGCCGAGATCGACCAGGCCCACAAGGACGGCGACACCCTCGGCGGAGTCGTCGAGGTCCTCGCGTACGGCGTGCCCGTCGGCCTCGGTTCGCACGTCCACTGGGACCGGCGTCTGGACGCCCGCCTCGCCGCCGCCCTCATGGGCATCCAGGCCATCAAGGGCGTCGAGGTCGGCGACGGCTTCGAGCTGGCCCGCGTGCCCGGCTCCCAGGCCCACGACGAGATCGTCCGCACCGAGGACGGCCTGCGGCGCTCCTCCGGCCGCTCCGGCGGCACCGAGGGCGGCCTGACCACCGGCGAACTGCTCCGCGTCCGTGCCGCGATGAAGCCCATCGCGACCGTGCCGCGCGCCCTCGCCACCGTGGACGTCGTCACCGGCGAGGTCGCCCAGGCCCACCACCAGCGCTCCGACGTCTGCGCGGTCCCCGCCGCGGGCATCGTCGCCGAGGCCATGGTCGCCCTGGTCCTCGCGGACGCCGTCGTCGAGAAGTTCGGCGGCGACAGCGTCCCCGAGACGCGCCGCAACGTGCGGTCGTACCTCGACAACCTGCACATCCGGTGACGGCCGGACCCCTGGTCGTCCTCGTCGGGCCGATGGGCTCCGGCAAGTCCACGGTGGGCGCGCTCCTGGCCGAACGGCTCGGCGCGCCCTACCGGGACACCGACGCCGACATCGTCGCCGCCGAGGGACGCGAGATCTCCGACATCTTCGTCGAGGACGGCGAGGAGCACTTCCGCGCCCTGGAGCGGGACGCGGTCGCCGCGGCCGTCGCCGGGCACGAGGGCGTCCTCGCCCTCGGCGGCGGCGCGGTCCTCGACGCGGGGACCCGCGCGCTGCTCGCCGGGCGCCCCGTCGCGTACCTCTCGATGGACGTCGACGAGGCGGTCCGGCGGGTCGGCCTCAACACCGCCCGGCCGCTGCTCGCCGTCAACCCGCGCCGCCAGTGGCGCGAGCTGATGGAGGCGCGCCGCCATCTGTACACCGAAGTCGCCCGGGCCGTCGTCAGCACCGACGACCGCACCCCCGAAGAGGTCGCGGACGCGGTCCTCGCGGCACTGGATCTGAAGAAGGACGCATGACGACGGACCAGGCAGTGACCCGCATCCAGGTCGAGGGCAGCGCGGGCACCGATCCGTACGAGGTGCTCGTCGGCCGTCAGCTGCTCGGCGAGCTGCCCGCCCTCATCGGCACCCAGGCCAAGCGGGTCGCCGTGATCCACCCGGAGGCGCTCGCGGGCACCGGCGAGGCGCTCCGCGCCGACCTCGCCGAGCAGGGCTACGAGGCGGTCGCCATCCAGGTGCCGAACGCCGAGGAGGCGAAGACCGCCGAGGTCGCCGCCTACTGCTGGAAGGCGCTGGGCCAGACCGGCTTCACCCGCAGCGACGTCATCGTCGGGGTCGGCGGCGGCGCCACCACCGACCTGGCCGGTTTCGTCGCCGCGACCTGGCTCCGGGGCGTGCGCTGGATCGCCGTGCCCACCACGGTCCTCGCCATGGTCGACGCGGCCGTGGGCGGCAAGACCGGCATCAACACCGCCGAGGGCAAGAACCTCGTCGGCGCCTTCCACCCGCCCGCCGGGGTCCTCTGCGACCTCGCCGCCCTCGACTCGCTGCCGGTGCACGACTACGTCAGCGGGCTCGCGGAGATCATCAAGGCCGGTTTCATCGTCGACCCGGTGATCCTCGACCTCGTCGAGGCCGACCCGGAGGGCGCCCGCACCCCGGCCGGTCCGCACACCGCCGAGCTGCTCGTCCGCTCGATCCGGGTGAAGGCGGAGGTCGTCTCCGGCGACCTCAAGGAGTCCGGCCGCCGGGAGATCCTCAACTACGGCCACACCCTCGCCCACGCCATCGAGAAGAACGAGCGCTACAAGTGGCGGCACGGCGCCGCCGTCTCCGTCGGCATGGTCTTCGCCGCCGAGCTGGGCCGTCTCGCCGGACGCCTCGACGACGCCACCGCCGACCGGCACCGCGCGATCCTGGAGTCCGTCGGGCTGCCGCTCACCTACCGGGGCGACCAGTGGCCCAAGCTCCTGGAGACCATGCGGGTGGACAAGAAGTCCCGGGGCGACCTGCTGCGCTTCATCGTGCTCGACGGGATCGGCAGGCCCACCGTCCTGGAGGGCCCCGACCCGGCGGTGCTGATCGCGGCCTACGGCGAGGTGTCCGCGTGAGCGGGCCGCGCCCGGTCCTGGTGCTCAACGGCCCCAACCTGGGGCGTCTCGGCTCCCGCGAGCCCGACATCTACGGCGCCACCTCCTACCGGGGGCTCGTGGAGGCCTGCCGGACGCTCGGCGCGGAGCTCGGCTTCGACGTCGACGTGCGGGAGACGAACGACGAGGGCGAGATGATCCGCTGGCTCCACGAGGCGGCGGACGGCTCGATCCCGGTGGTGATCAACCCCGGGGCGTTCACGCACTACTCGTACGGGATGAGGGACGCGGCCGCGCAGCGGACCGCCCCCCTCATCGAGGTACACATCTCCAACCCGTACTCCCGGGAGGAGTTCCGGCACACCTCGGTCGTCGCGGCCGTGGCGTCCGGGACGGTCGCCGGGTTCGGGATCGGTTCCTACCGGCTGGCGCTGCGGGCGCTCGCGGAGGAACTGACCGGCTGAGAGCGGTCCGGGGTGCCCCGTCCGGCGGGGCACCCCGGACCGCTTCCGGACGTTCTCCCGGTGGGGGACCGGGGGCGGTAACGTTCCGGCGCACCGGACACATCAGGCGCACGAGACGGAGTGGGACCGGATGCAGCACGCAGTGGGGGGTCCGCTGCCACCGCCCGAGCGATCGGGCCCGCCGCCCGCCCCCGTGACGGGCGGCGCCCAGGGCGCGCCCGACGAAAGCCCGTCGGGCGCCCCCGCCGGGCACCCGCCCGTCCCGCCGCCCCCGCCGGGCGCACCCCACCAGGGCCGGGCCACCGGGCCGGGCCCCGTCGCACCCACCGCACACCACCCCGTCGTGCCTCCCGCACCGCCTGTCGCGCCCATGCCGCCGCACGCGGCCCCGCCCGTCTGGAGCGCCCCCGGAGCCGCACCACAGCCCCCGGCGGTCCCCCCGCTCCCGGGCACCCCGCCGCCTTCCGCCGGTGCCCAGTCCCCGGCCGCCCCGGCGCGCGCCGGAGAGGACCGGCGCCGGACCGCCGAGCCGGGTCCCGGCAGTGCCGGGACCCCGGCGGTTCCGCCGTCCTCGGGTGGTCCGCACTCCGGCCCCGCTCGGCCTCCGGCCGCGCCGCCCCCCTCGGGCGCCCTCCCGTACCCGGCGGCCGCCCCGGATCCCGGCGGAGCCCGGCCCCCGGCGGGACCGCCGTCCGGGCCCGCCCCGTACCCGGCCGGGCCCCCGCGTCCGGCCGCCGCGTCGCATCCGGGCCCGGCCCCCTACCCCGGCCCTGCCCCGTATCCCGGCGGCCCCCCGTACGCGGGCGGACTCCCGTACCCCTCCGCCCCCTCGCACCCCGGCGGCCCCCAGCCCACCAGCGGGCCCTCAGGCCCGAGCGGTCCCCGGCAGCCGGGCGGCCCGCAGCACCCGACCGGCCCCGTACACCCCGACAGCCCCCGACACCCCGCAGGGACCACGCACCCCGCAGGGGTGGCGCGTCCCACCCCGCACTCCCACCCCGCAGGGGGCCCGCAGGGGGCCGAGTTCACCGGGCAGGTGCCGCTGCCGCCCGTCGGCGCACCGCTCCCCGGCGCCGGGGGGCAGGTTCCGGGCACCGGGGCCGCCACCCTCGCCGTGCTGCTCATCGGCCCCGCCGGGGCGGGCAAGACGACCGTCGCCCGGCACTGGGCGCGCCGCCGCCGGGTGCCCACCGCGCACATCAGCCTCGACGACGTCCGCGAGTGGGTCTGCTCCGGCTTCGCCGACCCGCAGTCCGGCTGGAACGAGCACTCCGAGGCGCAGTACCGCCTCGCCCGCCGCACCTGCGGCTTCGCCGCGCGCAACTTCCTCGCCAACGGCATCTCCTGCATCGTGGACGACGCGGTCTTCCCCGACCGTCCCGTCGTCGGTCTCGGCGGCTGGAAACGGCACGTCGGGCCCGGTCTGCTGCCCGTGGTGCTGCTGCCGGGGCTGGAGGTCGTCCTGGAGCGCAACGCGGAGCGCAGCGGCAACCGGCGCCTCTCCGACGAGGAGGTCGCCGCCATCCACGGCCGGATGGCCGGCTGGTACGGCTCCGGCCTGCCGATCATCGACAACTCCACGTACGACGTCGAGACCACCGCCCGGGTCCTCGACGACGTCCTCGCCCGGGCGATCGCCAGCCCGCCCGCCTGGTGACCGCGCGGGCGGCCCGGTCGGCCGTCCCCAACAGGCCGCCGCCGCGCCCGGCTCGTACGCTCGGAGCATGTCCGAGGTGTATGCGGACCGCCGGGTACGGCTGCGCGACCGCTGCGCGGCCGCCGGCAGCCCGGCGGCCCTGGTCTCCCGCCCCGCCAACGTCCGGTACCTCGCGGGCGGCTCGCCCCCGGGTGCCGTCCTCCTCGTCGGGGCGGAACCGGACGGGGACGTCCTGCTCTGCCCCGTCGCCCCCGGCGTGGAACCGGCCGACGGGCGGCTGGACGAACTGCTCCGCAGACAGGTTCTGCCCGTCGGCGGCGGAGACCCGGCGGTCGCCGCCGCGGACCTGGCCCGCCGGGCGGGCTCCGAGGCCCTCGCCGTGGAGGAGCACCACCTGACCGTGGCCCGGCACCGGGCCATGGGCTCCGTCGCGCCCGGACTGCGCCTCGCGGACCTCACCTGCGCCGTCGAGCAGCTGAGGATCGTCAAGGACGAGGACGAGATCGCCTGTCTCCGGATCGCCGCCGAGATCGCCGACCAGGCGCTCGGCGAACTCCTGGAGTCGATCCTCGTGGGGCGGACCGAGCGCCACCTCGCCCTGGAACTGGAACGGCGGCTCGTGGACCACGGCGCGGACGGGGCCGCCTTCCCCACCTCGGTGGCGACCGGCCCGCACTCCGGCCGCCGGGGCCACCGGCCCACCGACCGCCGGGTCGAGGAGGGCGATTTCCTCACCGTCGGCCTGGGCGCCGACTACCGGGGCTACCGGTGCGAGATCGGTCGCACCTTCGTCATCGGCACCGCCCCCGCCGACTGGCAGATCGAGCTGTACGAGCTCGTCTTCGCCGCTCAGCGGGCCGGGCGGGAGTCCCTTCTGCCGGGCGCCGCCTACCGGGACGTGGACCGGGCGGCCCGTCAGATCCTGGACGCGGCGGGGTACGCGGAGGCCGCCGTACCCCTCACCGGGCACGGGGTGGGGCTCGAAATCGACGAGGACCCGCAGCTGTCACCCTCGGCCATGGGTAAACTGGACGCTTGTGTGCCGGTCACCGTCGAACCGGGGGTCCACCTCCCGGGCCGGGGCGGGGTCCGGATCGATGACACGCTCGTCGTGCGCCAGGAGGCGGACGGCGGACCCGAGCTACTCACCATCACGACCAAGGAGCTGCTCGCGCTGTAGGGCGCGCAGGTATCCACGGTCCCACGTCAGTGCAGGAGATTTCGCAACCGTGGCTTCCACGAACGACCTCAAGAACGGCATGGTGCTCAAGCTCGACGGGGGCCAGCTCTGGTCCGTCGTCGAGTTCCAGCACGTCAAGCCCGGCAAGGGCCCGGCCTTCGTGCGCACCAAGCTCAAGAGCGTGCTGTCCGGCAAGGTCGTCGACAAGACGTTCAACGCCGGTACCAAGGTCGAGACGGCCACCATCGACCGCCGCGACATGCAGTTCTCGTACATGGACGGCGACTACTTCGTCTTCATGGACATGCAGACCTACGACCAGCTGATGGTCGACCGCAAGTCGGTCGGCGACGCGGCCAACTTCCTGATCGAGGGCTTCACCGCCTCGGTGGCCCAGCACGAGGGCGAGGTGCTCTACGTGGAGCTCCCGGCCGCCGTCGAGCTGGTCATCCAGCACACCGACCCGGGCGTCCAGGGCGACCGCTCCACCGGCGGCACCAAGCCGGCCACCCTGGAGACGGGCCACGAGATCCAGGTCCCGCTCTTCGTCTCCACCGGCGAGAAGGTCAAGGTCGACACCCGCACCAGCGACTACCTCGGCCGGGTGAACAGCTAACCGTGGCCGCCCGGAGCAAGGCCCGCAAGCGCGCCTTCCAGATCCTCTTCGAGGCCGACCAGCGGGGCACCTCCGTCCAGGAGGTCCTCGCGGACCAGGTCCGGCTCTCGCGGGGCGACGTCCACCAGCCGCCGGTGAGCGACTTCACCATGGAGCTGGTCGAGGGGTACGCCTCGCACGTGGCGCGGATCGACGAGCTCATCGCCACCTACGCGGTGGACTGGGACCTCGACCGGATGCCCGTCGCCGACCGGAACATCGTGCGCCTCGGCGCGTACGAACTGATCTGGGAGGACGGCACGCCGGACGCCGTCGCGATCGACGAGGCGGTGCAGCTCGCCAAGGAGTTCTCCACGGACGAGTCCCCGGCCTTCGTCAACGGTCTGCTGGCGCGCTTCAAGGATCTGAAGCCGCGTCTGCGCCGGGACGCGGACGCCTGACAGGCGGACGACACCGGCAGTCGAAGGGGCCCGCCGCACAGGGGTGCGGCGGGCCCCTTCGGCGTTCCCCCGAGCCGCCGGGGAATCCCGGCCAGGAGCGCCTGGGGGAGACGCCTGAGGGAGTCCCGGGACCCGGAGGCCGGGGGGCCCGGTCCCAGCCCCGGAGGCCAGGGGCTCGGGGCTCGCCCTGGAGCCTCTGGCGGGTCCGGAAAAACGCCGGGCCCGTGGACGTCGGATGACGTCCACGGGCCCGGCGGTACGTTTCTGCTGTGCCCCCGCAGGGGTCAGTTGTCCTCGTGGGCGACCGCGCGGCGCGCGTCCGCGTCGAGCACGCCCCAGCTGATCAGCTGCTCGGTGAGGACCGAGGGGGACTGGTCGTAGATGACGGCCAGGGTGCGCAGGTCGTCCTGACGGATCGACAGCACCTTGCCGTTGTAGTCGCCGCGCTGCGACTGGATCGTCGCCGCGTAGCGCTGGAGCGGGCCCGCCTTCTCCTGCGGGACGTGCGCCAGGCGCTCCAGGTCGAGGACCAGCTTCGGCGGCGGCTCGGCGGCCCCGCCCGGGGTCGTGCCCGGCAGCAGTTCCTGCACCGGCACCCCGTAGAAGTCGGCCAGCTCGGCGAGGCGCTGCACGGTCACCGCGCGGTCGCCACGCTCGTACGACCCGACGACCACGGCCTTCCAGCGGCCCTGCGACTTCTCCTCCACTCCGTGGAGGGAGAGCCCCTGCTGGGTGCGGATGGCACGGAGTTTGGCCCCGAGCTGCTTTGCGTATTCGCTGGACATAACGCTCCCGGACGCTGTGACGACATGCGGCTGCGCCGCGCGGCTGGTAACTCACTGTGAGGTTACGCAGAGTTACTCTTTCCCGTCAAGCCGAAAGGTCCGTACCGGTCCCTCCCGGGGGCGGCGCCCGGTGCGCCGCCCGGGGGCGAGGAGAGGCCGCGCCCGCCCCCTGGTATCGTTGACGTCGCATATCCGACGTCCTTTAAGAACCGTCCCGTGAGGCGGAGAAGGAGGTCCGTTTCCCATGGACACCCAGCAGTACGGCGACGACCCCAGGCCCGTTCTCGAGGCCCCGGACATCGCGCGGGTCCTGACCCGCATCGCACACGAGATCGTCGAGCGCGCCAAGGGCGCAGACGACGTGGTTCTCCTCGGCATCCCCACCCGTGGCGTCTTCCTCGCCCGCAGGCTCGCCGAGAAGCTCGCCTCCATCACCGGCACCAAGATTCCGGTCGGATCCCTCGACATCACCATGTACCGGGACGACCTCCGGATGAAGCCGGCCCGCGCCATCGGCCGCACCGAGATCCCCGGTGACGGCATCGACGGCCGCCTCGTCGTCCTCGTCGACGACGTCCTCTTCTCCGGCCGCACCATCCGGGCCGCCCTCGACGCCCTCGGCGACATCGGCCGCCCCCGCGCGGTCCAGCTCGCCGTCCTCGTCGACCGCGGCCACCGCGAGCTGCCGATCCGCGCCGACTACGTCGGGAAGAACCTCCCCACGTCGTTGCGGGAGACGGTCAAGGTCCAGCTCGCCGAGGAGGACGGCCGCGACACCGTCCTGCTCGGCACCAGGCCCACCGCCTAGCCCGACCGGCCTTCCCCCGCGCGGGGCCGGGGCACCCCCCTGCGCCCCCGCACGCCCTCACACCTCCCACCACGGAGCGACACACCGATGATGCGTCACCTCATCTCGGCCGCCGACCTCACCCGCGACGACGCCGTCCTGATCCTCGACACCGCCGAGGAGATGGCCCGGGTGGCCGACCGGCCCATCAAGAAGCTGCCCACCCTGCGCGGCCGGACCATCTGCAACCTCTTCTTCGAGGACTCCACCCGCACCCGGATCTCCTTCGAGGCCGCCGAGAAGCGCCTCTCCGCCGACGTCATCAACTTCGCGGCCAAGGGCTCCAGCGTCTCCAAGGGCGAGTCCCTCAAGGACACCGCGCAGACCCTGGAGGCCATGGGCGTCGACGCCGTCGTGATCCGGCACGGCGCCTCCGGAGCCCCCTACCGCCTCGCCACCTCCGGCTGGATCGACGCCCCCGTCGTGAACGCGGGCGACGGCACCCACCAGCACCCCACCCAGGCCCTCCTGGACGCCTTCACCATGCGCCGCCGCCTGGTCGGCCGCGACACCGGACTCGGCCAGGACCTCGCGGGCAAGCGGATCACCCTCGTCGGCGACGTCCTGCACAGCCGGGTCGCCCGCTCCAACGTCGACCTGCTGCACACCCTCGGCGCCGAGGTCACCCTGGTCGCCCCGCCCACCCTGCTCCCCGTCGGCGTCGAGACCTGGCCCTGCGAGGTCTCCTACGGCCTCGACCGGGTGCTGCCGAAGTCCGACGCCGTCATGATGCTGCGGGTGCAGCGCGAACGGATGAACGACGCCTTCTTCCCCACCGAGCGGGAGTACTCGCGCCGGTACGGGCTCGACGGCCACCGGATGGCGAAGATGCCCGAGCACGCCATCGTCATGCACCCCGGCCCCATGGTCCGCGGCATGGAGATCACCGCCGAGGTCGCCGACTCCGACCGCTGCACGGTCGTCGAGCAGGTCGCCAACGGCGTCTCCGTCCGGATGGCGGTCCTCTACCTGCTCCTGGGCGGCAACGACTCCACCACCCCCGCCCCCAGCACCCCCCGTACCGAGGAGAACAAGTAACCATGAGCAAGATCCTTATTCGCGGTGCGCGGGTGCTGGGCGGCGAGGTCCAGGACGTCCTGATCGACGGCGAGACCGTCGCGGAGGTCGGGACCGGCCTGTCCGCCGAGGGCGCCACCGTCGTCGAGGCCGACGGCCAGATCCTGCTGCCCGGCCTGGTCGACCTCCACACCCATCTGCGCGAGCCCGGCCGCGAGGACTCCGAGACCGTCCTCACCGGCACCCGCGCCGCCGCCTCCGGCGGCTACACCGCCGTCTTCGCCATGGCCAACACCCACCCCGTCGCCGACACCGCCGGTGTCGTCGAGCAGGTCTACCGGCTCGGCCGGGAGCACGGCTACTGCGACGTGCAGCCCATCGGCGCCGTCACCGTCGGCCTGGAAGGCCGGAAGCTCGCCGAACTCGGCGCCATGCACGACTCCGCCGCCGGTGTCACGGTCTTCTCCGACGACGGCAAGTGCGTCGACGACGCCGTCATCATGCGCCGCGCCCTGGAGTACGTGAAGGCCTTCGGCGGAGTCGTCGCCCAGCACGCCCAGGAGCCCCGCCTCACCGAGGGCGCCCAGATGAACGAGGGCGTCGTCTCCGCCGAACTGGGCCTCGGCGGCTGGCCCGCCGTCGCCGAGGAGTCGATCATCGCCCGCGACGTCCTCCTCGCCGAGCACGTCGGCTCCCGCGTCCACATCTGCCACCTCTCCACCGCCGGCTCCGTCGAGATCGTCCGCTGGGCCAAGTCCCGCGGCATCGACGTCACCGCCGAGGTCACCCCCCACCACCTCCTCCTCACGGACGAGCTGGTCCGCTCGTACAACCCGGTCTACAAGGTCAACCCGCCGCTGCGCACCGAGAAGGACGTCCTCGCGCTCCGCGAGGCGCTGGCCGACGGCACGATCGACATCGTCGCCACCGACCACGCCCCGCACCCGCACGAGGACAAGGACTGCGAGTGGGCCGCCGCCGCCATGGGCATGGTCGGCCTGGAGACCGCGCTCTCCGTGGTCCAGCAGACGATGGTCGAGACCGGCCTCCTCGACTGGGCCGGGGTCGCCGACCGGATGTCCCACGCGCCCGCCCGCATCGGACGGGCCACCGGCCACGGCCGTCCCGTCTCGGCGGGCGAGCCCGCCAACCTGACCCTGGTCGATCCGGCTTACCGTGGTGTCGTGGACCCCGCGGACTTCGCCTCCCGCAGCCGCAACACCCCGTACGAGGGCCGTGAGCTGCCGGGACGCGTCACCCACACCTTCCTGCGGGGCCGGGCAACGGTCGTGGACGGGAAGCTGGCGTGACACCACTCATCGCAATCGCAGCAGAGGCAGTCGAGAAGAAGTCGGCGGAGGTGACCGACTGGGCCGGACGGATCGGCTGGGTCGCCGGACTGCTGATCTTCATCGCCCTCGTGTACTGGCTGATGCGCCAGGGCTGGAAGTGGCGCGGCAGCCTCCAGTCGGACCTACCCGAGCTGCCCACCGCACCGACGGAACCCGGCCCGGCGACCCTGACCCTCAGCGGGCGCTACCACGGGTCCACGACCGCAGGACAGTGGCTCGACCGGATCGTCGCCCACGGACTCGGCACCCGCAGCCGCGCCGAGCTGACGCTCACCGGGGCCGGGATCACGGTCGGGCGCCCCGGCGCGAACGACTTCTTCGTTCCCGCCGGAGCCCTGCGCGAGGCCCGCCTCGACAAGGGCATCGCGGGCAAGGTCCTCGCCGAGGGCGGCCTGCTGGTCGTCACCTGGGAGCACGGCGACAAGCTGCTCGACTCCGGCTTCCGCTCCGACCGGGCGGCCGAGCACACCGCCTGGGTCGAAGCCATCAACTCCATGATCAACACGACGGAAGGCATCGCACGATGACGACCTCCACCAGGGGAGCTGCCAAGACTCCCGCCGTACTCGTCCTGGAGGACGGCCGCATCTTCCGCGGCCGCGCCTACGGGGCCGTGGGGGAGACCTTCGGCGAGGCCGTGTTCTCCACCGGCATGACCGGCTACCAGGAGACCCTCACCGACCCGTCGTACCACCGCCAGGTCGTCGTCATGACCGCCCCGCACGTCGGCAACACCGGCGTCAACGACGAGGACCCCGAGTCCGGCCGCATCTGGGTCTCCGGCTACGTGGTCCGCGACCCCGCGCGCGTCTCCTCCAACTGGCGCTCCCGGCGCTCGCTGGACGAGGAACTGGAGCGCCAGGGCGTCGTCGGCATCGCCGGCATCGACACCCGGGCCCTCACCCGCCACCTGCGCGAGCGCGGCGCCATGCGCGTCGGCATCTTCTCCGGCGACGCCGTCGCCGACGAGGCCGCCCTGCTCGCCAAGGTCACGGCACAGCCCGAGATGACCGGTGCGAACCTCTCCGCCGAGGTCGCCACCAAGGAGACCTACGTCGTCCCCGCGCTCGGCCCCGACGGCGAAGCCCTCCCGCTCGGCACCGCGAGGTTCACCGTCGCCGCCGTCGACCTCGGCATCAAGGGCATGACCCCGCGCCGGATGGCCGAACGCGGCATCGAGGTCCACGTGCTGCCCGCCACCGCCACCGCCGAGGACGTCTACGCGGTCGCCCCCGACGGCGTGTTCTTCTCCAACGGCCCCGGCGACCCGGCCACCGCGGACGGCCCCGTCGCCGCCATGCGCGAGGTCCTGAGCCGCAGGACGCCCCTCTTCGGCATCTGCTTCGGCAACCAGATCCTCGGCCGCGCCCTCGGCTTCGGCACCTACAAGCTGAAGTACGGCCACCGGGGCATCAACCAGCCCGTCCAGGACCGCACCACCGGCAAGGTCGAGGTCACCGCGCACAACCACGGCTTCGCCGTCGACGCCCCCCTCGACAAGGTCTCCGACACGCCCTACGGGCGCGCCGAGGTCTCCCACGTCTGCCTGAACGACCAGGTCGTCGAAGGCCTCCAGCTGCTCGACCAGCCGGCCTTCTCCGTCCAGTACCACCCCGAGGCGGCCGCGGGCCCGCACGACGCCGCGTACCTCTTCGACCGCTTCGTATCCCTGATGGAGGCCGAGCGTGCCTAAGCGCACCGACATCCAGTCCGTCCTGGTCATCGGCTCCGGCCCGATCGTCATCGGCCAGGCCGCCGAGTTCGACTACTCCGGCACCCAGGCCTGCCGCGTTCTCAAGGCCGAGGGCCTGCGTGTCATCCTGGTCAACTCCAACCCGGCCACGATCATGACCGACCCGGAGATCGCCGACGCCACCTACGTCGAGCCGATCACCCCCGAGTTCGTCGAGAAGATCATCGCCAAGGAGCGCCCCGACGCCCTCCTGCCCACCCTCGGCGGCCAGACCGCGCTCAACACCGCGATCTCCATGCACGAGCAGGGTGTCCTGGAGAAGTACGGCGTCGAGCTCATCGGCGCCAACGTCGAGGCCATCAACAAGGGCGAGGACCGCGACCTCTTCAAGGGCGTCGTCGAGGCGGTCAAGGCCAAGATCGGCTACGGCGAGTCCGCCCGCTCGGTGATCTGCCACACCATGGACGACGTCATCAAGGGCGTCGACGTCCTCGGCGGCTACCCCGTCGTCGTCCGCCCCTCCTTCACCATGGGCGGCGCCGGTTCCGGCTTCGCCCACGACGAGGACGAGCTGCGCCGCATCGCCGGCCAGGGCCTCACGCTCTCGCCCACCACCGAGGTGCTCCTGGAGGAGTCCATCCTCGGCTGGAAGGAGTACGAGCTGGAGCTGATGCGCGACAAGAACGACAACGTCGTGGTCGTCTGCTCCATCGAGAACTTCGACCCGATGGGCGTCCACACCGGCGACTCGATCACCGTCGCCCCGGCGATGACGCTGACCGACCGCGAGTACCAGCGCCTGCGCGACATCGGCATCGCGATCATCCGCGAGGTCGGCGTCGACACCGGCGGCTGCAACATCCAGTTCGCGATCGACCCGGTCGACGGCCGCGTCATCGTCATCGAGATGAACCCGCGCGTCTCCCGCTCCTCGGCGCTCGCCTCCAAGGCGACCGGCTTCCCGATCGCCAAGATCGCGGCCCGTCTCGCCGTCGGCTACACGCTCGACGAGATCCCGAACGACATCACGGAGAAGACCCCGGCGTCCTTCGAGCCCACGCTCGACTACGTCGTGGTCAAGGCTCCCCGCTTCGCCTTCGAGAAGTTCCCCTCCGCCGACTCCACGCTGACCACGACCATGAAGTCGGTCGGCGAGGCCATGGCGATCGGCCGCAACTTCACCGAGGCGCTCCAGAAGGCCCTGCGCTCCCTGGAGAAGAAGGGCTCCCAGTTCGCCTTCACCGGCGAGCCCGGCGACAAGGACGAGCTGCTGCGCGAGGCGGTCCGCCCGACCGACGGCCGCATCAACACCGTCATGCAGGCGATCCGCGCCGGAGCCACCCCCCAGGAGGTCTTCGACGCCACGAAGATCGACCCCTGGTTCGTCGACCAGCTCTTCCTGATCAAGGAGATCGCCGACGAGCTGGCCGCCGTCGAGCGCCTGGAGCCGGAACTGCTCGCCGAGGCCAAGCGCCACGGCTTCTCCGACGCCCAGATCGCCGAGATCCGGGGCCTGCGCGAGGACGTCGTCCGCGAGGTCCGGCACGCGCTCGGCGTCCGCCCGGTCTACAAGACGGTCGACACCTGCGCCGCCGAGTTCGCCGCGAAGACCCCGTACTTCTACTCCTCCTACGACGAGGAGAGCGAGGTCGCCCCGCGCGAGAAGCCCGCGGTGATCATCCTGGGCTCCGGCCCGAACCGCATCGGCCAGGGCATCGAGTTCGACTACTCCTGCGTCCACGCCTCCTTCGCGCTGAGCGACGCCGGGTACGAGACCGTGATGGTCAACTGCAACCCGGAGACCGTCTCCACCGACTACGACACCTCCGACCGGCTGTACTTCGAGCCGCTCACCCTGGAGGACGTCCTGGAGATCGTCCACGCGGAGACCCTCGCGGGCCCCGTCGCGGGCGTCGTCGTCCAGCTCGGCGGCCAGACCCCGCTGGGCCTGGCGCAGGCGCTCAAGGACAACGGCGTGCCCGTCGTCGGCACCTCCCCCGAGGCCATCCACGCCGCCGAGGACCGCGGCGCCTTCGGCCAGGTCCTCGCCGAGGCCGGACTGCCCGCCCCCAAGCACGGCACCGCGACCACCTTCGCCGGCGCCAAGGCCATCGCCGACGAGATCGGCTACCCCGTCCTCGTACGCCCCTCGTACGTGCTCGGCGGCCGGGGCATGGAGATCGTCTACGACGAGACCCGCCTGGAGTCGTACATCGCCGAGTCCACCGAGATCAGCCCCACCCGGCCGGTCCTGGTCGACCGCTTCCTCGACGACGCCATCGAGATCGACGTCGACGCCCTCTACGACGGCCAGGAGCTCTACCTCGGCGGCGTCATGGAGCACATCGAGGAAGCGGGCATCCACTCCGGCGACTCGGCCTGCGCCCTGCCCCCGATCACCCTCGGCGGCCACGACATCAAGCGCCTGCGCGCCTCCACCGAGGCCATCGCCAAGGGCGTCGGCGTGCGCGGTCTGATCAACATCCAGTTCGCGATGGCCGGTGACATCCTCTACGTCCTGGAGGCCAACCCGCGCGCCTCCCGGACCGTCCCCTTCACCTCGAAGGCGACCGCCGTCCCGCTCGCCAAGGCCGCCGCGCGCATCTCGCTCGGCGCCACCGTCGCCGAGCTGCGTGCCGAGGGCCTGCTGCCGAAGACCGGCGACGGCGGCACCCTGCCGCTCGACGCGCCGATCTCCGTCAAGGAGGCCGTGATGCCGTGGTCGCGCTTCCGCGACGTGCACGGCCGCGGCGTGGACACCGTCCTCGGCCCGGAGATGCGCTCCACCGGCGAGGTCATGGGCATCGACGCGGTCTTCGGCACGGCCTACGCCAAGTCGCAGGCCGGAGCGTACGGCCCGCTGCCCACCGGGGGCCGCGCGTTCATCTCGGTCGCCAACCGCGACAAGCGCTCGATGATCTTCCCGGCCCGCGAGCTCGTCGCCCACGGCTTCGAGCTGCTCGCCACCTCCGGCACCGCCGAGGTCCTCAAGCGCAACGGCATCAACGCCACGATCGTGCGCAAGCTGAGCGAGGGCGAGGGCCCGAACGGCGAGAAGACGATCGTGCAGCTCATCCACGACGGCCAGGTCGACCTGATCGTCAACACCCCGTACGGCACCGGTGGCCGCCTCGACGGTTACGAGATCCGTACGGCCGCGGTCGCCCGCAGCGTCCCCTGCCTCACCACGGTCCAGGCGCTCGCCGCGGCCGTCCAGGGCATCGACGCGCTCAACGGCGGCGACGTCGGCGTCCGCTCGCTCCAGGAGCACGCGGAGATCCTGACCGCGGCCCGCGACTAGGGCGTGCTTCGAAAGTAGCGCCGTCCGCCCGGAGGGCGGGCGGGACTTTCGCGACACGCCCCAGCAGCCCGTACGAACGAGGGGGGACACCGGCGACATCGCGGTGTCCCCCTCTTCATGAGCACACCTGGACTCCCCGCATGTACAAGTTCTTCTTCCGGCTCGTCTTCAAGCGCATGGACCCCGAGCAGGCCCACCACCTGGCCTTCCGCTGGATCCGGCTGGCCGCCCGCGTCCCCGTCCTGCGGACCTTCGTCGCCGCCTTCCTCGCGCCCCGCCACCGGGCCCTGCGCACCGAGGCCCTCGGCCTGCGGATGCACGGCCCCTTCGGGCTCGCCGCGGGCTTCGACAAGAACGCCGTCGCCATCGACGGCATGTCGATGCTCGGCTTCGACCACATCGAGATCGGCACGGTCACCGGCGAGGCCCAGCCCGGCAACCCCAAGAAGCGCCTCTTCCGGCTGATCCCGGACCGCGCCCTGATCAACCGCATGGGCTTCAACAACGAGGGCTCCGCCGCCGTCGCCGCCCGCCTGGCCGCCCGCGAACCCGTCTTCCGCACGGTCGTCGGCGTCAACATCGGCAAGACCAAGCTCGTCCCCGAGGCCGAGGCCGCCGACGACTACGTGAAGTCCACCGAGCGCCTCGCCGCGCACGCCGACTACCTCGTCGTCAACGTCTCCTCGCCGAACACCCCCGGCCTGCGGAACCTCCAGGCCACCGAGTCGCTCCGGCCCCTCCTGACCGCCGTACGGGAGGCCGCCGACCGCACGGTCACCGACCGCCGGGTCCCGCTGCTCGTCAAGATCGCGCCCGACCTGGCCGACGAGGACGTCGACGCGGTCGCCGACCTCGCCCTCGAACTGGGCCTCGACGGCATCATCGCCACCAACACCACCATCGCCCGCGAGGGCCTCGGCCTGAAGTCCGACCCGGCACTCGTCAAGGAGACCGGCGGCCTCTCCGGCGCCCCCGTCAAGGAGCGCTCCCTCGCCGTCCTCAGGCGCCTCCACGCGCGCGTGGGCGACCGCCTGGTCCTGGTGGGCGTCGGCGGCATCGAGAACGCCGAGGACGCCTGGCAGCGCATCCTCGCGGGCGCCACCCTGATCCAGGGCTACAGCGCCTTCATCTACGAGGGCCCCTGCTACGCCCGGGCGATCCACCGGGGCCTCGCCGCGCGCCTCGCCGCCTCCCCGTACGCCACCCTCGCCGAGGCCGTCGGCGCCGACAACCGAAAGGCCGCCAAGTGACCTCCCCGACGCCCGCCCCGCACCCCGTCCCGACGCCCTTCGGCACCCGGCTGCGCACCGCCATGGACGAGCGCGGCCCGCTCTGCGTCGGCATCGACCCGCACGCCGCCCTGCTCGACTCCTGGGGCCTGACCGACGACATCGCGGGCCTGGAGCGGTTCACGTTCACCGTCGTCGAGGCCCTCGCCGGAACGGTCGCCGTCTTCAAGCCGCAGTCGGCCTTCTTCGAGCGCTTCGGCTCGCGCGGCGTCGCCGTCCTGGAGCGCGCCGTCGCCGAGCTGCGCGCGGCGGGCGGCCTGGTCGTCATGGACGCCAAGCGCGGCGACATCGGCTCCACGATGGCCGCGTACGCGGAGACCTATCTGCGGGTGGACTCCCCGCTCTTCTCCGACGCGCTCACGGTCTCCCCGTACCTCGGCTACGGCTCCCTCAAGCCCGCCGTCGACCTGGCCCGCGAGTCCGGCGCCGGGCTCTTCGTGCTCGCCCTGACCTCCAATCCGGAGGGGGCCGAGGTGCAGCGCGCGGTGCGCGCGGACGACCCGGCCGGGCGGACCGTCGGCGCGCTCATGCTGGGCCACCTCGCCGGGGAGAACGCGGGGGAGAGCCCGATGGGCTCCTTCGGTGCCGTGGTGGGCGCCACCCTCGGCGACCTGTCCTCGTTCGACCTGGACATCAACGGGCCGCTCCTGGCCCCCGGCATCGGCGCGCAGGGCGCGACCCCGGCCGACCTCCCGGCCGTCTTCGGCGCGGCGGTGCGCAACGTCGTGCCGAACGTGAGCCGGGGCGTCCTGCGGCACGGTCCCGACGCGACCGCGCTGAGGGGTGCGGCCGACCGGTACGCGGACGAGATCCGCGCGGCCGTCGGGGGGTAGCGGGACGCGCGGCCAATCCCGCAGGTGGGGCGGTGCTGACGGGCCGTCTCACCGGGTCGCCCCGCTCTTTGACGAAAACTTGGCTCAAAACCGAGTCGTTTTGTCGGGAAAGTCCTGGTCGGTCGATGCTGACCAGGACTTTTCCGCTGTTCTCGCTGACTGGAGCGGCATCGGCCGCTAGTCTCCGGGGCAGAGCAGGCGTTCAACGGCCAGTGCGTTGATCGTTGCTCCACTGGTGTGGGGCGACTAGGTTCCTCACCGGTCCGTATCCGACAGATCGACATCCGAGGTGACGTAGGCGTGGCTCTTCCGCCCCTTACCCCTGAACAGCGCGCAGCCGCGCTCGAGAAGGCCGCCGCGGCTCGCCGGGAGCGGGCCGAGGTCAAGAATCGACTCAAGCACTCCGGCGCCTCCCTCCAGGAGGTCATCAAGACCGGGCAGGAGAACGACGTCATCGGCAAGATGAAGGTCTCCGCACTGCTCGAGTCGCTCCCCGGCGTGGGCAAGGTCCGCGCCAAGCAGATCATGGAGCGCCTCGGCATCTCCGAGAGCCGCCGGGTGCGCGGTCTGGGCTCCAACCAGATCGCCTCCCTGGAGCGCGAGTTCGGCAGCACCGGCGCCTGATCGGGTGACCGGTCCGGCGTCCGGTCCGGGACTCGCGTCCCGGGCACCCCGGTGATGCTGGAATAATCGCTGTATGGCAGCAGAGGTACGTCCGCGGCTGACCGTGCTCTCCGGCCCCTCAGGGGTCGGCAAGAGCACGGTCGTCGCGCATATGCGCAAGGTCCACCCCGAGGTCTGGCTCTCGGTGTCCGCGACGACACGGAAGCCCCGCCCCGGCGAGAAGCACGGCGTCCACTACTTCTTCGTGACGGACGACGAGTTCGACAAGCTGATCGCCAACGGTGAGCTCCTCGAATGGGCCGAGTTCGCGGGCAACCGCTACGGCACCCCGCGCGGCGCGGTCCTCGCCCGGCTCGACTCCGGGGAGCCCGTGCTCCTGGAGATCGACCTCCAGGGCGCCCGCCAGGTCAAGGACTCGATGCCCGAGTCCCAGCTGGTCTTCCTCGCCCCGCCGAGCTGGGACGAACTGGTCCGCCGGCTCACCGGCCGGGGCACCGAGTCGCCCGAGGTCATCGAGCGCCGCCTCGCCGCGGCCAAGGTCGAACTGGCCGCCGAGTCGGAGTTCGACACCACGCTCGTCAACACCTCCGTCGAGGACGTCGCACGTGAGCTGCTAACGTTGACGCTGGTGTCGTCTGGGGAGTGACCCCCGGATCACCGCAGTGCAGGCGTAGCACAGACGCAGCACAGACGTAGTACAGGCAGTAGAGCAGTAGCAGTAGAGCAGTACAGAACAGATCTTTTTCCATTCTTCGGAAGGTAGAGCGTGTCCTCTTCCATCACCGCGCCCGAGGGCATCATCAACCCGCCGATCGACGAGCTGCTCGAGGCCACGGACTCGAAGTACAGCCTCGTGATCTACGCGGCCAAGCGGGCGCGTCAGATCAACGCGTACTACTCCCAGCTCGGCGAGGGCCTGCTGGAGTACGTGGGTCCGCTGGTCGACACCCACGTCCACGAGAAGCCGCTCTCGATCGCGCTGCGCGAGATCAACGCGGGTCTGCTGACCTCCGAGGCCATCGAGGGCCCGGCCCAGTAACCACGCGTCGCGTGTAACGCTTGTCACCACAGGCCCGGCGGAGTTCCGCCGGGCCTGTGGTGTTCTCATGGAGTCCTAACGCGTCCGAGTGCGCGTCCGAGCGCGGGGAGTGACAGTCGTGGCCGAGCCGAAGGTCGTTCTGGGGGTCAGCGGCGGCATCGCCGCCTACAAGGCGTGCGAGCTGCTGCGGCGGCTCACCGAGTCGGGCCACGACG
Source organism: Streptomyces sp. NPDC101490 (assembly GCF_044767145.1). Lineage (NCBI taxonomy): Bacteria > Bacillati > Actinomycetota > Actinomycetes > Kitasatosporales > Streptomycetaceae > Streptomyces > Streptomyces sp. NPDC101490. Next base: position 13,525 of record NZ_JBIWNI010000012.1, on the reverse strand, counting down.
TCCGGGTCGTCCCGACCGGGTCCGCCCTCCACTTCGTCGGCGCCGCCACCTGGTCCGCCCTCTCCGGCCACCCCGTCTCGACCGAGGTCTGGGACTCCGTCCACGAGGTGCCCCACGTGCGGATCGGACAGGGCGCCGACCTCGTCGTCGTCGCTCCCGCCACCGCCGACCTGCTCGCCAAGGCGGCCCACGGCCTCGCCGACGACCTGCTCACCAACACCCTGCTCACCGCGCGCTGCCCCGTCGTCTTCGCCCCCGCCATGCACACCGAGATGTGGGAGCACCCGGCCACCCAGGAGAACGTGGCCACCCTGCGCCGCCGGGGCGCCGTCGTCCTCGAACCGGCCGTCGGACGCCTCACCGGAGTCGACACCGGCAAGGGACGGCTGCCCGACCCGACGGAGATCTTCGAGGCCTGCCGACGGGTCCTCACCCGCGGCGCCGTCGCCCCCGACCTGGCCGGACGCCATGTCGTGGTCAGCGCGGGCGGCACCCGCGAGCCCCTCGACCCCGTCCGCTACCTCGGCAACCGCTCCTCAGGCAAGCAGGGCTACGCCCTCGCCAGGGCCGCCGCCGCCCGCGGCGCCCGGGTCACCCTCGTCGAGGCCAACACCGGCATCCCCGACCCGGCGGGCGTCGACGTCGTCCACGTCGGCACCGCGCTCCAGCTCCGCGAGGCCGTGCTCAAGGCCGTGGCCGACGCCGACGCGGTCGTCATGGCCGCCGCCGTCGCCGACTTCCGCCCCGCCGTCTACGCCACCGGGAAGATCAAGAAGAAGGACGACGGCGGGGCACCCACCGTCGAGCTGGTCCGTAATCCGGACATCCTCGCGGAGCTGTCCGCCGAACGCGCGCTGCCCGGACAGGTCGTCGTCGGCTTCGCCGCCGAGACCGACGACGTCCTCGCCAACGGACGGGAGAAGCTCCGCCGCAAGGGCTGCGACCTCCTCGTCGTGAACGAGGTCGGAGAACGCAAGACCTTCGGCTCCGAGGAGAACGAAGCCGTGGTCATCGCCTCGGACGGCACCGAGACCCCGGTCCCGTACGGCCCGAAGGAAGCGCTCGCCGAGACGGTCTGGGACCTCGTCCTGCCCCGGCTGCTCCCGGCGCCCTGATCCGTCGCGCCCACGGTCGCCCCCGCCCCGCGCGGACGGCGGTGGGCTGCCGGACCCGGACCTCCAGGGGGTGTCCTGAACTACTCGGTGCGACCGGATTCACCCTCTCGGTGTATTCACTGTTCGAGACACCTGGTCCATTGCGCGACCACGACCGATAGACTGTCGGTGGAACGTCTTGGGGCGCAGCCCCCTGCCGGTCCGCTTCAAAGAAGAGCCAGCAGCCGCTGCAACCCCAGGGAGCGTTGTGTCCCGTCGTCTGTTCACCTCGGAGTCCGTCACCGAGGGACACCCCGACAAGATCGCTGACCAGATCAGCGACACCATCCTCGACGCACTGCTCCGGGAGGACCCCAACTCCCGTGTCGCCGTCGAGACGCTGATCACCACCGGCCTGGTGCACGTCGCCGGTGAGGTGACCACCAAGGCGTGGGCGGACATCCCGACCCTCGTCCGGAACAAGATCCTCGAGATCGGCTACGACTCCTCCAAGAAGGGCTTCGACGGCGCCTCCTGCGGCGTGTCGGTGTCCATCGGGTCGCAGTCCCCGGACATCGCCCAGGGCGTGGACACCGCGTACGAGCAGCGGGTCGAGGGTGACGAGGACGAGCTCGACAAGCAGGGCGCGGGCGACCAGGGCCTGATGTTCGGCTACGCCTCGGACGAGACGCCCGAGCTGATGCCGCTGCCGATCCACATCGCGCACCGCCTCTCCCGCCGCCTCACCGAGGTCCGCAAGAACGGGACCATCCCGTACCTGCGCCCCGACGGCAAGACCCAGGTCACCATCGAGTACGACGGCGACAAGGCCGTCCGCCTCGACACGGTCGTCGTCTCCTCGCAGCACGCCTCCGACATCGACCTGGAGTCGCTGCTCGCGCCCGACATCCGCGAGTTCGTCGTCGAGCACGTGCTCAAGCAGCTCGTCGAGGACGGCATCAAGCTCGACACCGACGGCTACCGCCTCCTGGTGAACCCGACCGGCCGCTTCGAGATCGGCGGCCCGATGGGCGACGCCGGACTCACCGGCCGCAAGATCATCATCGACACCTACGGCGGCATGGCCCGCCACGGCGGCGGCGCCTTCTCCGGCAAGGACCCGTCGAAGGTCGACCGCTCCGCCGCCTACGCCATGCGCTGGGTCGCCAAGAACGTCGTCGCCGCGGGCCTCGCCTCGCGCTGCGAGGTCCAGGTCGCCTACGCGATCGGCAAGGCCGAGCCCGTCGGTCTCTTCGTCGAGACCTTCGGCACCCACACGATCGAGACCGAGAAGATCGAGAACGCCATCGGCGAGGTCTTCGACCTGCGCCCGGCCGCGATCATCCGCGACCTCGACCTGCTCCGCCCGATCTACTCCCAGACCGCCGCCTACGGCCACTTCGGCCGTGAGCTGCCCGACTTCACCTGGGAGCGCACGGACCGCGTGGAGGCCCTGCGCCGGGCCGCCGGTCTGTAGCCCCACCCGCGCCCGCCCGGAGCCCGGCCCCCCTTCGGGGGTGCCGGGCTCCGGCATGTCCGGCTGTCGGTGCCGTCTGGTAGGTATGGGGCTGTGAGCAGCGAGAAGGAGCGGTCAGGGGAGACGGCGGAGCCCGAGCAGCTCGCGCTCATCCGGGAGACCGTGCGGAAGGCGAAGGTGCCCAAGGCCAAGCCCCGGACCTGGCGGGGCGCGGCGCTGGCCCGAGAACTGCCCGTGGCCAGGGTCGTCGTGAACAAGGGTGTCCTCCACCTCGACCAGTTCTTCGACTACGCGGTCCCCGAGGAACTCGACGAGGTCGCCCGGCCCGGCGTACGGGTGCGGGTGCGGTTCGGCGCCGGATCGGGCCAGGTGCGGGGCGGTCGGCGCGAGGGCGGCCGGCTCATCGACGGCTTCCTCGTCGAGCGCCGGGCCACCTCCGACTACGCGGGGCCGCTCGCCGCCCTCGCCGGCGTCGTCTCGCCCGAACCCGTCCTCGGACCCGAACTGCTCGGCCTCGCCCGCGCCGTCGCCGACCGGTACGCGGGCAGCCTCGCCGATGTGCTCCAGCTCGCCGTGCCCCCGCGCAGCGCCCGCGCCGAGGGCCGCCCCTCGCCGGAGCCTCCGCCGCCGCCGACCGCCCCCGAACCGGGCAGCTGGACGCGGTACGAACGCGGGCCCGCGTTCCTGGACTCCCTCGCGCGCGGCGGCGCGCCCCGGGCGGTGTGGAACGCGCTGCCGGGACCGCACTGGGCCGAGGAGATCGCCCGGGCCGTCCGGGCCACCCTGGCCTCCGGCCGGGGCGCCCTCGTCGTCGTCCCCGACGGGCGGGCGGCGGACCGCGTCGACACCGCCCTCACCACCGTGCTCGGCGAGGGCCACCACACCCTGCTCACCGCCGAGGCGGGTCCCGAGCAGCGGTACGCGCGCTGGCTCGCGGTCCGGCGCGGCGCCGTCCGGGCCGTCGTCGGCACCCGGGCGGCCATGTTCGCGCCCGTCCGCGACCTCGGCCTCGTCGTCGTCTGGGACGACGGCGACGGCAGCCACAGCGAGCCGCACGCCCCGCAGCCCCACACCCGCGAGGTCCTGCTGCTGCGCGCCGCCCACGACCGCTGCGCCTTCCTCCTCGGCAGCACCAGCTGCACCGTCGAGGCCGCGCAGCTCGTGGAGTCCGGCTGGGCCCGGGCGCTGGGCGCGGGCCGTGAGCAGGTCCGCGCCGCCGCGCCCCTGATCCGTACCGTCGGCGACGGCGAACTCGCCCGTGACGAGGCCGCGCGGGCCGCCCGGCTGCCCTCGCTGGCCTGGCGGACCGTACGGGAGGGGCTCAAGGACGGACCGGTGCTCGTCCAGGTCCCGCGCCGGGGATACGTGCCCCGGCTGGCCTGCGAGCGCTGCCGGACGCCCGCCCGCTGCCGCCACTGCGCGGGGCCCCTGGAGGCCCCCGGACAGCGGGAGCTGTGCTGCGGCTGGTGCGGGCGCGACGCCCCCGACTGGCACTGCGTGGAGTGCGGCTCCACCCGGCTGCGGGCCCAGGTGGTCGGTGCCCGGCGGACCGCGGAGGAGCTGGGCCGGGCGTTCCCCGCGGTGCCGGTCCGCACCTCGGGCCGGGACCACGTCCTGGACCGGGTGCCGGACCGCCCCGCCCTCGTCGTCTCCACCCCCGGCGCCGAACCCGTCGCCGACGGCGGCTACGCGGCGGCCCTCCTCCTCGACGGCTGGGCCATGCTCGGCAGGCCCGACCTGCGGGCGGGGGAGGAGGCGCTGCGCCGCTGGATCGACGCCGCCTCCCTGGTGAGGGGCCAGGCCGAGGGGGGCACGGTCGTCGTGGTCGCCGAGCCGACGCTGCGGCCGGTGCAGGCCCTCGTCCGCTGGGACCCGGTCGGGCACGCCCAGCGGGAGCTGGCCGAGCGGGCCGAGCTGGGCTTCCCGCCGGTCTCCCGGATGGCGGCCGTCTCCGGCCCCCCGGAGGCCGTCGAGGGCTTCCTGGCCGCCGCCGGGCTCCCCGGTGACGCCGAGATCCTGGGCCCGGTGCCGCTGCCCGTCGTCCGGCCGGGCGGGCCGCGCCGCCCCGGGGACCCACCGCCGGGCGAGCGGTGGGACCGGGCCCTGGTCCGGGTCCCACCGGGCAGCGGCGCGGCCCTGGCGGCGGCCCTGAAACAGGCCAGGGCGGCCCGGCTGGCCCGGGGCGGCGGGGACCCGGTGCGCATCCGTGTCGACCCGCCGGACATCGGCTGAACCCGCGCGGCGGCCGCCGGGCCCGTGCGCGGCGCTCGGGCGAGGGGCCCGAGAGGCACCGGGGGCCGTACGGCCGGGGCATCCGGCCCCGTACGAGCGAAGGCCGTCCGCCCCCGGAGGGACGGACGGCCTTCGGGGCGAGGGGGGTCAGCCGCCGCGCGGGCCGGGGAAGGCCGTCGGGCGGGGCTCCTCGCGGAGGCTGGCACTGCCCGAGGTCGGCTGCGGGGGCATCGAACGGGCGGCGGGCACCGCGGGGAGCGTGCGGGTGGTCCCCGGCTCCATGATCGGGTCCTGGTCGACGGGGACGCCCGGCTGGGGCGCGCGCCGGGAACCGTAACGACGGTGGACGGCCTGCTTGGTGACGCCGAGCGCGGAGCCCACGGCGTCCCAGGAGAAGCCGAGCGAACGGTCGAAGTCGACCGCGGCGGTCACCAGGGTCTCGACGCTGTCCCGCAGCTCCTGGGCCAGCCGGACGGTCGGGGCGGGGGCCCGCCCGTAGACGACGAAGCCCGTCGAGGGGCCGGAGCGGCGAGGACGGTAGACATTGCCCAGCTGGGCCGTGAGCGTGCGCAGTGCGTCCACCTGCCGGCGGACCCGCTCGATGTCGCGCACCAGCAGGTGCAGACTCGCCCGAGCCTGGGCGTCGTGGGTTGCGTGGTCGGCCATGTGAAAGCCTCTCGAACCGGCGTGTAAGGGTAAGGGCCGCCGAGGGGAGACGGCGACCCGAGTCGGTCAATCTCTCTTGACCAACGCGTCACCGGGAGTTGGGTCACGCTGCGGGGGCGTACATGTCTGCGCGCGGGGGCGCTCGTCCTTCCGTACGCCCCCTCCCGTCCCCGGCGTCCGGCGTGTCCCCGCCGGTCGGGGCGGGGACGGCGAGGGCCCGCCTGACCATTCCCGTCTGCCTCACGACGCCATGCACGCACTCTCGCCGCACCGGTCCCAGGCCCCACGTACGTCCAGTACGTGAGTCTGGGGCCGGCACGCCGAGAGCACGTACCTGACGCCGCGCGGCCGCCCTGCGGGCGACGACGGGAATGGTCAGACGGGCCCTAGGCGACCCGTCTGGACCGCCCCTTCCGGTTTCCGCCCGACCAGGGTGACCCACGGTGTCGCCGACACGTCCGGGCACGTGCCTGAGGGGCACCCTCCAGCACATGCCCCCGTACGTGGGGCGCCCGTCCGGGCACCTCCTCGCGGGGCACCGCAGCGGGCGCCGCGGGCTCGACCGGCGCCGTCCGGAGGGGACGACCTAGACTGATGGGCCGCCCGCAAAGCCCCCGGACAGACAGGCACCGCCACCCATGAAGCTCGTCTTCGCAGGCACCCCCGAGGTCGCCGTACCCGCCCTGGACGCCCTGCTCGCCTCCGGGCGGCACGAGGTGGCCGCCGTGGTCACCCGGCCGGACGCCCCGGCGGGGCGCGGCCGACGGCTCGTCGCGAGCCCGGTGGCGCAGCGCGCGGAGGAGGCCGGGATCGAGATCCTGCGGCCGGTGAAGCCCCGTGACGAGGGCTTCCTCGCCCGGCTGCGGGAGATCGCGCCGGACTGCTGCCCGGTCGTCGCCTACGGCGCGCTGCTGCCGAAGACGGCCCTCGCCGTCCCGGCCCACGGCTGGGTCAACCTGCACTTCTCGCTGCTGCCCGCCTGGCGCGGCGCCGCACCCGTGCAGCACGCGCTGATGGCGGGCGACCAGGTGACGGGCGCGTCCACCTTCCAGATCGAGGAGGGGCTCGACTCGGGTCCGGTCTACGGCGTGGTCACCGAGGACGTCCGGCCCACGGACACCAGCGGCGACCTGCTCACCCGGCTCGCCTTCGCGGGCGCCGGGCTGCTCGCCGCGACGATGGACGGCATCGAGGACGGCACCCTCAAGGCCGTGCCGCAGCCCGCAGAGGGCATCACCCTCGCCCCGAAGATCCAGGTCGAGGACGCCCGTGTCGACTTCGCCGCCCCCGCCCTGCGGGTGGACCGGGTCGTCCGCGGCTGCACCCCGGCGCCCGGCGCCTGGACGGTCTTCCGGGGCGAGCGACTGAAGCTGATCCAGGTCACGCCGCTGCCGGACCGGCTGGACCTGGCCCCGGGCGAGCTGGCGGTGGGCAAGAACAACGTGTACGCGGGCACCGGTTCGTACGCCGTGGAGCTGGTCTGGGTCCAGCCCCAGGGCAAGAAGCCGATGAAGGCGGCCGACTGGGCGCGGGGCGTGCGGATCGCGGCGGGGGAGCGGCTGGGGGCATAGGCCGTCCCCTCCGTCCCCTCCGCGTCCCGCCGGCCGGGCTCGCGGGGTCCGGCGCGGTGCGTCGCAGGACGGAGGATCGGACGGGAGCGGTGGGGGAGAGCGGGGAACAGCCGGGCAGAGCGGGGGAGAGCGGGGAGCGGCCGGGCAGAGCGGGGAGCCGCCGGGTGCCGGACGTGTCCGGCTGTTCCGCTGACACCGCGAGTGGCACCGCGAGGAGCGGTACCGGGCGTCGTGGGCCGCGTGAGATCCGGAAGGGGCGACCCCGCCTCCGCCGGTCGGACCGGCGCGGCGCCGGTCCGGACGCCGAGCGGGCACCTCGCCGGTGCGCCGGTCCGCCCGGTGCCCCGGGAGCAGGTGGCGGCGCGGCGGACGTACGCTTGGGGGGTTCGGCCTCTTCATATCGTCACCCGGAGCACCTTTGAGCGAGCAGGCACGTCGCCGTCCCCCCAAGCCCTACCGGCGGCCCCAGAAGGACCCCGTCCGGATGCTCGCCTTCGAGGCGCTGAGGGCGGTGGACGAGCGGGACGCCTACGCGAACCTGGTGCTGCCGCCGCTGCTCCGCAAGGCCCGGGAGGGCGGCACGTTCGACGCCCGGGACGCGGCCCTCGCGACCGAGCTGGTCTACGGGACGCTGCGCCGCCAGGGCACGTACGACGCGATCATCGCCGCCTGCATCGACCGGCCGCTGCGCGAGGTCGACCCGCCCGTGCTCGATGTGCTCGCGCTCGGCGCCCACCAGCTCCTGGGGACCCGTATCCCCACCCACGCCGCCGTCTCCGCCAGCGTCGAGCTGGCCCGCGTGGTGCTCGGCGACGGGCGGGCCAAGTTCGTCAACGCCGTCCTGCGGAAGATCTCGCGGCAGGACCTGGACGCCTGGGTGGCGCAGGTCGCCCCGCCGTACGACCAGGACCCCGAGGACCACCTCGCCGTCGTCCACTCGCACCCCCGCTGGATCGTCTCGGCGCTCTGGGACTCCCTCGGCGGCGGCCGTGCGGGCATCGAGGACCTTCTGGAGGCGGACAACGAGCGCCCCGAGGTCACCCTGGTGGCCCGGCCCGGCCGCGCCACCACCGAAGAGCTCGCCGAGGCCACCGAGTCCCTGCCGGGCCGCTGGTCCCCGTACGCCGTGCGGATGGCCGAGGGCGGCGAGCCCGGCGCCATCGAGGCGGTGAAGGAGGGGCGCGCGGGCGTCCAGGACGAGGGCAGTCAGCTCGTCGCCCTGGCCCTGGCCAACGCGCCGGTCGAAGGCGCCGACACCCGCTGGCTCGACGGCTGCGCGGGCCCCGGCGGCAAGGCCGCGCTGCTCGCCGCCCTCGCCGCCCAGCGCGGTGCCGCCCTGCTCGCCTCGGAGAAGCAGCCGCACCGGGCGCGGCTGGTCGAGCGGGCGCTCGCCGGGAACCCGGGCCCGTACCAGGTCATCGCCGCCGACGGCACCCGCCCGCCGTGGCGCCCCGGCTCCTTCGACCGGGTCCTGATGGACGTGCCGTGCTCCGGGCTCGGCGCGCTGCGCCGTCGCCCCGAGGCCCGCTGGCGCCGCCGTCCCGAGGACCTGGACGCTTTCGCCCCGCTCCAGCGCGCCCTGCTCACCGAGGCGCTGAGCGCGGTGCGCGTCGGCGGGGTCGTGGGGTACGCGACCTGCTCGCCGCACCTGGCCGAGACCCGGGTCGTGGTGGACGACGTCCTGAAGCGGACCGGCGGCGCCGAACTGATCGATGCCCGCCCGCTGCTGCCGGACGTCCCCGCGCTCGGCGACGGACCGGACGTCCAGCTCTGGCCGCACGTGCACGGCACGGACGCCATGTACCTGGCGCTGATCCGCCGGACGGCGTGACGGCGGGGGGCTCCCGGACGGTGTGACGGCGGGTCCTCCGGGCACGGCACGGTGTCCGGGGAGCCCAGCCCTTCGATCACCTGACCGCAATCTCCCGGTCTGTACAGGTCCCGTCCTCGTCGGTTCGTACCGAAATTGGTCTGGACCGGATTCGAAACCGTCCGGCGGCAAAGAAGCACCCAAGAACGTGGGAGGCTTGGCGCATGGCGCAGATCAATCCCAGCATCCTGTCCGCGGACTTCGCCCGGCTCGCCGATGAGGCGAAGGCCGTCGACGGTGCCGACTGGCTGCACGTCGATGTGATGGACAACCACTTCGTGCCCAACCTCACGCTGGGCGTGCCGATCGTGGAGTCGCTCGCGCGCGCGACCGGCACCCCCCTCGACTGCCATCTGATGATCGAGGACCCCGACCGCTGGGCGCCCCAGTACGTCGAGGCGGGCGCCGGTTCGGTGACCTTCCACGCCGAGGCCGCCGCCGCGCCCGTGCGCCTGGCCCGGGAGATCCGCGCCAAGGGGGCGCGGGCCTCGATGGCCCTCAAGCCCGCCACGCCCATCGAGCCGTTCGAGGACCTGCTCCCCGAGCTGGACATGCTGCTGATCATGACCGTCGAGCCCGGCTTCGGCGGCCAGGCCTTCCTCGACATCATGCTGCCCAAGATCCGCCGGACCCGTGAGCTGATCTCCCGGCACGGTCTGGAGCTCTGGCTCCAGGTCGACGGCGGAGTCACCGAGTCCACGATCGAACAGTGCGCCGAGGCGGGCGCCGACGTCTTCGTCGCGGGCTCCGCCGTCTACGGAGCGGCCGACCCGGCCGCCGCCGTGGCCTCGCTCCGGGCCCGCGCGGAAGCCGTCACGGCCACCGCCCCGTGGGCGTGTGGCCACTGAGCCGCCGTGAGATGAACGCGGTCCGTCGGGCCACCGGCAGGACTGATCAGGGCCCGCCGGATCTGACAGGATGGACGGCGGGTCCACAGTGTGAACGACATCGGTACGGACATCGCTAGGTGAACAGCGGTACGTGAACAGCAGTGAGGAGATCGCGGTGGCGGGTATGTCGGCGGGACGGGCAGCCCTGCGGATGGGCCCCGCGGAGCTGGTGCAGGCGGCGGCCATGGCCCGCCGCTTCTACCTGGAGGGCAAGTCCAAGATCCAGATCGCCGAGGAGTTCGGCGTGAGCCGCTTCAAGGTGGCCCGGGTCCTGGAGACGGCCCTGGAGCGCGATCTCGTACGGATCGAGATCCGCGTACCGGCCGAGCTGGACGCCGAACGCTCCGACGCGCTCCGCGCCCGCTACGGGCTCCGGCACGCGGTCGTCGTGGAGTCCCCCTCGGAGGGCGAGGACGAGTCGCCCGACCCGGAGAACCTCGGCGAGGTCGCGGCCGACCTGCTCGGCGAACTGGTCGCCGAGGGAGACGTCCTGGGCCTGGCCTGGGGCCGCTCCACCATCCACATGGCGGCGGCCCTCGACCGGCTGCCCCCGTGCACCGTCGTCCAGCTCACCGGGGTGTACGACGCCGGGACCGCCGAGCGCGGCTCCGTCGAGGCGGTCCGCCGCGCCGCCCAGGTCTCCGGCGGCGAGGCCCACCCCATCTACGCGCCGATGCTGCTCCCCGACCCGGCGACGGCGGCGGCCCTGCGCAGCCAGACCGGCATCGCACGCGCCTTCGAGTACTTCGACAAGGTCACCGTCGCCTGTGTCTCCATCGGCTCCTGGGAGCCGGGCATCTCCACCGTCCACGACATGCTCTCGGACGAGGAGCGCGCCCACTACGCCTCGCTCGGCGTCGCCGCCGAGATGTCCGCGCACCTCTTCGACTCCGAGGGCCGCCGGGTCGGCCGTGACCTGGGCGAGCGCTGCATCACCGTCGAGGCGGACCGGCTGCGCCGCATCCCCGAGGTCGTCGCCATCGCGGGCGGCCAGCGCAAGGCCGCGGCGATCGGGGCGGTCCTGCGCTCCGGGCTCGTCACCAGCCTGGTGACCGACCGCGCCGCCGCGGACTACCTGCTGACCGCGACGAACCCGGGGACCCATCCGGCGCTCGACCGGGCGGACCCGGACGGCGGCTGAGCCCCCGCCCCACCATGACGCCCCCGTCGGCCTCCGGCGGGGGCTTCGTCGTACCCGGGCCGCGCACGGGCGGCCCCGACCCGGGGGCGGAACCGACCCCCGGGGCGGACCCGGAGGGCGTACCGGGGCCGCTCCGGACAGGGACCCGGAGGGACGGAGCCGTTCCGTGGCGATATGTTCGGGATCATGTTGCTCCGGCCCCTGCGCGTGCTCCTCGCGCTCGTCCTCTGCGTCCTCCTCGGTGGCTGTTCCGCCGCGGGCGGCGGGGACACCACGTCCTCCCGCACCGCTCCGACCGCCTCCTCCGCGCCCGCCCCCGCGTCCACCGGCACCTCGGGACTGCCCACCGTACGGGCCGCCGACCTGCCCCCCGAGGCGCGCCGGACCCTCGCCCTGATCGCGCGCGGCGGGCCCTACCCGTACGCCAAGGACGGCAGCGTCTTCTCGAACTTCGAGAAGATCCTGCCGCGCGAGAAGCGCGGCTACTACCACGAGTACACCGTGAAGACGCCCGGCTCGCGCGACCGGGGCGCACGACGGATCGTCACCGGTCAGGGCGGCGAGACCTACTGGACCGCCGACCACTACGAGACCTTCCGGGAGGTGGTCCCCGATGCCCGCTGACGGCACCGTCGTCCTCGATCTGACCGGCGTCACGGACAAGGCGGCCCTGATGGACCGCTGCGCCGACGCCCTCGCCCTGCCCGACTGGTTCGGCCGCAACTGGGACGCCCTCGCGGACTGCCTCACCGATCTGCCGGAACCGGTCACGCTCGTCGTGACGGGCTGGCGGGAGTACGCCAGGACCCGGCCGCGCGAGTGGGGGACCGCCCAGGAGGTCTTCGCCACGGCCGTCGACGAGCGCCCCACCCGCCTCGCCGTCCTCCTCTCCCTCGGCACGTCCTCGGAGGATCCTACGAAGCGCCTCGCGCGAGCCTCGGAGGATTAGCCCGGGACTGGTATGCGTACACACGTGGGACAATGAACTACGTGCTTTTTCCCCTGGCTGAAATGCCTAGGGGCCGATCCGAACGACTGGGATGTCAGCACGTGCGTTTCCTCAATGACGTCAAGCCGCCCTACGACCTGACGTACGACGATGTGTTCATGGTGCCGAGCCGCTCGGCCGTCGGTTCCCGCCAGGCGGTGGACCTCTCCTCGCCGGACGGGACCGGGACCACGATCCCGCTGGTCGTCGCCAACATGACCGCCATCGCGGGCCGCCGGATGGCCGAGACCCTCGCCCGGCGCGGCGGACTGGTCGTCATCCCGCAGGACATCCCGATCGAGGTCGTCACCGACGTGATCTCGTGGGTCAAGAGCCGCCACCACGTGCTCGACACCCCGATCGTCCTGGAGCCGCACCAGACCGTCGCCGACGCGCTCTCCCTGCTGCCGAAGCGGGCCCACGGCGCCGGAGTCGTGGTCGACGCCGACCGCCGCCCGGTCGGCGTCGTCACCGACGCGGACCTCTCCGGCGTGGACCGCTTCACCCAGCTCTCCGAGGTCATGTCCAAGGACCTGCTGCTCCTGGACGCGGACATAGACCCCCGCGAGGCCTTCAACACCCTCGACGCCGCCAACCGCCGCTACGCCCCGGCGGTCGACGCCGACGGCAAGCTGGTCGGCATCCTCACCCGCAAGGGCGCACTGCGCGCGACCCTCTACACCCCCGCCGTCGACGCGAACGGCGGGCTGCGCGTCGCCGCCGCCGTCGGCATCAACGGCGATGTGGCGGGCAAGGCCAAGCAGCTGCTCGACGCGGGCGTCGACACGCTCGTCATCGACACCGCGCACGGCCACCAGGAGTCGATGATCAGCGCGATCAGGACCGTCCGGGCGCTCGACCCGCAGGTCCCGATCGTCGCGGGCAACATCGTCGCCGCCGAGGGCGTCAAGGACCTGATCGAGGCGGGCGCCGACATCATCAAGGTCGGCGTGGGCCCCGGCGCCATGTGCACCACCCGCATGATGACCGGCGTCGGCCGCCCGCAGTTCTCGGCCGTCATGGAGTGCGCCGCGGAGGCGAAGAAGTACGGCAAGCACGTCTGGGCCGACGGAGGCGTCCGCCACCCGCGCGACGTGGCCATGGCCCTCGCCGCCGGAGCCTCCAACGTGATGATCGGCTCCTGGTTCGCCGGTACGTACGAGTCGCCGGGCGACCTCCAGCAGGACGCCAAGGGCCGCTTCTACAAGGAGTCCTTCGGCATGGCCTCCGCGCGCGCGGTCAAGAACCGCACCAGCGACGAGTCCTCCTACGACCGCGCCCGCAAGGCCCTGTTCGAAGAGGGCATCTCCACCTCGCGGATGTTCCTCGACCCGGCCCGTCCGGGCGTCGAGGACCTGATCGACTCGATCATCGCGGGCGTCCGCTCCTCCTGCACCTACGCCGGTGCCGGCTCGCTCGCCGAGTTCGAGGAGAAGGCCGTGGTCGGCATCCAGTCCGCCGCCGGCTATGCCGAGGGCAAGCCGCTGCACGCCAGCTGGAGCTAAGGCCTGTCTGACAATTCCCGCCTGCCGCGCGACGCCATGCACGCACTCTCGCCGCACCGGCCCCAGACCCACGTACATCCAGTACGCGGGC
>NZ_JBIWNI010000011.1:0-200740 GCF_044767145.1 Streptomyces sp. NPDC101490 | reverse complement strand
ACCCCGCACCGCCACAAGCTCCCCAGCCCTCATACAGCCAGCGAACTACCGAAAACCCGACACGACAAGACCCGGTAACAAAGCACTACTAGGGCGTGTCCCCGGCTCCGGGGCGGAAAACCGTTCGGGGCCGGGCGGGACACGGGGTGATCATGAGGGCATGTCCCTCTCGAACACCCTGGCCCGCGCGGACGCCGATCTGGCCGCCGGACGGGTCCCCCTCGCGCGTCAGCGGCTGCGCGGGCTCGTCTCCTCGTTCCCGTGCGAACCGGCCCCGCGCCGCTGTCTCGCCGGGGTGTACCGGCTGTACGGGGATCCCGACCGAGGCGGGCCGGTGGACGTATCTGGAGGAGGACCGGGACGCGGCGGAGACCGCCGCCTTCGAGGCGCGGTACGGCTCGGCGGCCCGGCGGATGAAGGCCCTGGCCTGGCGGGGCCCGGAGGCCCTCGCCGCCACCGTCTTCGCCCGGGACCGGCTGGCCGAGGTCCGTGAGGCGTGCTCCGCCGAGGTGGGGCGGCCGGTCGGCTGGGACGAGCCCGTACCCGTCGACGAGGAGGACCCGGAGCCGGAGCCCGGCGGCGTCTCGGTCAGCGGCGTCCTCGCCGGGACCGGCTGCCTCCTGTGCGTGCTGGCGACGGTCTACATCTGGATCCTCGGAGTCGTCTCCCTGTTCGACTGAGGCGCCCCGTACCGACTGTGCACCCCGTAGCGGCGGTGTACCCGCACCGGCGGTGTACCCGTACCGGCTGTGCGGGGCGCCGCCCCGGCGTCCGGCCGCCGTCACGGCCCGCCATCCCCGCCATCCCCGCCATCCCCGCCATCCCCGCCATCCCTGCCATCCCTGCCATGTCCGTCGTACCCCTCGTCCCCGCCCTCCCTCGCTCCCTTCGGGAGGGGCGGCGGGGTGTACTCCGGGAGGGCCGTGCCGTCCTCGTCCGGGCGGACCGCCCCCAGCAGCGGGTTCGCCGCGATCGGGGAGACCTTCACCGTGGCGCCCGGTCGCGGTGCCTGCACCACCAGGCCCTCTCCCAGGTAGAGCGCCACATGGGTCGCGCCCGGGAAGTAGACGACCAGGTCGCCCGGCCGCAGCTCCGCCAGCGGCACCCGGGGCAGTTCCGCCCACTGTTCCTGGCTGGTGCGCGGCAGCTCACGGCCGGCCGCCGACCACGCCCGCTGGGTGAGTCCCGAGCAGTCGTACGTCTCCGGGCCCTCCGCCCCCCACTCGTACGGCTTGCCGATCTGCTCCACCGCGAACCGCAGCGCCTCCGCGCCCGCCCGGCTCGGGTTGCGCCTCCCGGCGAGGACGCCCGAGTCGAGCAGTTCCCGCTGGGCGCCCGCCGTCTGGACGCGCTCCAGTTCCGTCAGCCGGGCCAGCTGTCCGGGGGAGAGGGCGGCGAGCAGCTTCTCGACCTCCGCGAGCCGGGTCCGCACCTCGTCCCGGCGGGCGCGCTGTGCCGTGGCGAGGGTCCGCTGCCGGTCGAGGGCGCGGCCGGACTCGGCCGCCAGGGCCGCCGCCCGCCGTTCGGCCCCGGCCAGCCGGGTCACGGCGGCGGCGCGGTCGCGGGACGCGCGCGCCATCAGATGCCCCTGGTCCAGGGCCGACCGGGGGTCGGCGGCGAGGAGCAGCCGTAGGTACGAGGAGAGCTCCGACCTGCCCTGGTACTGGTCCCGGGCGATCCGCCCGGCCGCCGCACGGCCCTGCTCCAGGGAGGCGCGGGCGGCGGTCAGCCGGGCCGTGACCTTCCCGGTGTCGGCGGTCTGGCGCTTCAGCTCCTCCTCGGCGGCGTTGAACCGCTCGGTGGCCTCCTCCGTCTGCTGGTAGAGCGTCCGCATCCGGGTGAGCAGGGCGGTGACGGAGTCGCCCCCGGACGGGGGGAGCGCGGCGGCGTCGTCCACGGCTCCCGGGGCGGAGGAGTCCGCTCCCGGAGGGTCCCCGGCTCCCGGGAGGTCCGGGGCGGTCGGCGGGGCGGCGGAGTACGGGGCCGGTGGCACGGACCCCCCGGGGGCCGTCGGGGAGCCGGGACCGGTCGGACCGGTCGGACCGGTCCGGTCCGCCGCGTCCGACATCTCCGCCGGAGGCTCGGCGACCGGTGGGACCGGGGCCGGGTGCGGGTCCACCGGGCCGACCGGTTCCGCCGCCGGGTCCGCCCATGCGATCGGCGCCTCGGCCACCGGGTCGGCCGGGGGTTCGGGCGCGGCGCCCGCCGGGGCGATCCCCGTCAGGGCCGTGGCCGCCGCCAGTGCCCCCGTGCAGACCGTGCGCAGCAGTCGTCGTGACACGTCACCACCTCCACGGGGATGATGACGGGTCACTTCATCTGATTACCGTACGAATAGGGGCGCGCCTGAGGGCCTCACCCCTTCGGCTCAGCGTCCCTCGGGTCGGCGTTCCCCCGGGTCGCCGTTCCCCGGGCCTTCACCGCCCACGTCGGCGGCCCGCGGCTTCGACCACGGCCACCGCAGCTCCCGCCGCTCGCGGCCCGTGGGGACGTACTCGTACACCCAGCCCCGCTGGAGACCGAGCCGCTTGGTGTAGCCCGAGGGCTCGCGCCGGTACGCGTACACCGTCGGCGGGCGGCCGTCGTGCGCCGGGACCGGCACCTCGTACCACTTGGGCGGATGACCGGTCGGGCCGAGCAGGATCGGCAGGACCCGGCCGTCGAGGGGCCCGCCGCGGAAGGAGGTGTTCTGGCTTCTCACCCCTCCAGTCTCCCCTCCGCGCCCCCTTCCGGCCGGAGCAGGTGGGCCGCCCGGCCGAGGACCGGTGCCACCCGGCGCGCGAGCCGGGCCGCCGGGCCCTCGGGCGCCTCCTGGGCGAGGAGGCGTCCGACGACCCGCGCGGTCTCCCCGTCGCCCGCCGCGGTCGCCGCGAGCTGCGCGAGCAGCTGGTCGACCAGCCAGTCCCGCAGCTCCCCGGCGGGGGGCCGCTTCTCCTCGTCGAGCCAGATCAGCGAGGCCGCCTCCACGGCGGCGATCCACGTCCTGACGAGCAGGGCGAGGCGGGGGCCCGGCCGCTCCGCTCCCAGGTGGACGAGGATCTGTTCGGCCGCCGCCCGGCGCACCTCGTCGACGATCGCGCTGGTCCGGGAGGTCTCGGCGACGCTGCCGCCCCGCAGCAGGGCGCTGAACCCGGCGTCGTGTCCGTCGACGAAGTCCAGGTACCGGTCGAGCACCCGGCCCAGCCGCTCGGTGGGCGGCCCAGCTGAGGGCTCGGCGAAGCAGCGGTTCAGGGCGTCGGCGGAGGAGCGCAGGGCGGCCTCGTACAACTGCTGCTTGCCGCCGGGGAAGTAGCGGTAGACGAGCGGCCGGGAGACCCCGGCGGCCTCGGCGACGTCGTCGAGCGACACGTCCTCGGGGGCCCGGTGGGCGAAGAGCTCCTGGGCGGCGTCGAGCAGCTGCCCGCGCCGTTCCTCGACGCTGAGCCGGCGGTACGCGGGCGTGGCGGGACTCGTCATGCCCGGCAGCGTAACCGCGGGGCGCGGGATCCGGTCCGGCCGGGAGCCGTCACGGACCCGCCCGCCCCGCCGCCCGCCGTCCGGCATCCCGTGCCCCGCGCCTTCCCGTGTCCGCCCGCGCCGCCCTTTCGTACCGCGCCCGGCCCCGGCCCCCGGAGCCCCTCCACGGCTCCTGGCCCGGCCCTGTGCGCTTCCGGCCCGCGGCCGTCCCGCTCCCCGGGTTCCCGGCCGTCCCCGGCCGCCGGGCCCGCGGCCGACGTCCTCAGGCCAGCAGGCCCGAGGACCTCCAGAGCCGGCGGCCCGGTCCGCGCAGCATCCCGATGTCGTCGAAGAAGTCCGTCAGCCGCTTCGCGCCGGAGCGCATGACCTCCGTCCGGTGCCCGCTCGCCCGCACCTGGGCGACAGCCTCCCGCCGGTCCAGGCCCACGGCCTCGTACACCCGGGGGTTGACGAAGCAGTCGGAGAAGACCCGCGCGGCCTCGCCCGAGCCGAGCCGGGTGAACTCCCGCTGCCAGCGCGGGGCGGTCACCATCTGGCGGCGCAGCTCCTCCCGGGCGTACCGCACATGGCGCGCCTCCTCGATCACATGGATGCGGGTCACGCCCCGGACGAGCGGCTGCACCCGCTCGTCCGGGAAGGTCAGCCGCTGCATCCAGTCCAGGATCTCCTCGCCGAGCAGCGTCGCCGCGAACGAACCGGGGGTGGTCGAGACGCTCTTCAGGACCCGCGCCAGGTTGTGGTGGAGCCGGGGCACCGGGTACGCGGGCTCCCCGATGGTCCGGATCATCCGCGCGAACATCATCGAGTGCCTGCACTCGTCGGCGATCTCGGTCAGCGCGTACCGGACGTGGTCGCTGGTCGGCGACTTGTCGTAGACGTGCCGGACGAGCAGCTGGATCAGGACGATCTCGAACCAGATGCCGAGGGAGGCGAGCGAGACGGCCTCGTGGCGGGAGAGCGCGATCCGCTGCTCCTCGGACATCCGGTGCCAGAGCGGGGTGCCGTAGAGGGAGACCAGCTCGGGCGGCCAGAACCACAGGCCCGGCTCGAAGGGCGCCTCCCAGTCCAGCTCGGTGTCCGGGTCGTACGCGTGCTTGCGGGAGGACTCCAGGAGGCGCCCGGCGACCTGTTCACGGTCGCGCAGCGGCCCCAGGGCGTCCCTGAGGAGGCTGAAGTCGGGCTCGGTGAAAGGGGACATGGTCGCGCACCTCGCTGGGCTCGCCGTCGTGTTACCGGGGGTCACTCTTTATGAGACCGTCCGTCAGCAAAGCCCGTCAATCCCTGGTGCGCGACTTGTTGACGATCCGTCTACCACGTGTGAGCCTGGCCGCGGAACCGCACCACGGGACAGGCCCGAGCCCCCGAAGGAGACGTCAGTGTCGACGCGCGACCTCTACACCACCGCCCCGGCCGCCCCCGGCTGGCAGATCCCCGCCACGGGCGCCGCCCGCTTCTCCTGGGAGTACGACGAGGGCCGCGAGCGCCTCCTCGCCCTCTACCAGAAGGGCAAGGACAAGCAGTGGGACGGCGCCACCCGCATCGACTGGGACCTGGAGGTCGATCCGTACGACCCCCTCGGCACCCCCGACGAGGTCCTCACCCTCCACGGCACCCGCCACTGGGCCAAGATGACCGAGAAGGACAAGGGCGAGCTGCGCAGGCACTACTCCTCCTGGCAGTTCAGCCAGTTCCTCCACGGCGAGCAGGGCGCCATGATCTGCGCCGCCCGGATCGTCGAGTCCGTGCCCGACCTGGACGCCAAGTTCTACTCCGCCACCCAGACCATGGACGAGGCCCGGCACGCCGAGATCTACGGCCGCTTCCTCCACGAGAAGATCGGGATGCTCTACCCGATCAACGACAACCTCAAGGGGCTGCTCGACGACACCCTGCGCGACTCCCGCTGGGACATGCCCTACCTCGGCATGCAGGTCCTCATCGAGGGCCTCGCGCTCGCCGCGTTCGGCATGATCCGCGACACCACCGACAAGCCGCTGCCGAAGCAGATCCTCACCTACGTGATGCAGGACGAGGCCCGGCACGTGGCCTTCGGACGGATGGCCCTGCGCGACTACTACCGGCAGCTCACCGACGCCGAGCGCGCCGAGCGCGAGGAGTTCGTCATCGAGGGCTGCTACCTGATGCGCGACCGGCTGCGCGGGGTCGAGGTCCTGGAGAACTTCGGCATCCCGAAGAAGGAGGCGGAGGAGCTGAGCGAGCACACCGAGTTCCTCCAGATCTTCCGCAAGCTCCTCTTCAGCCGGATCGTGCCCTGCGTCAAGGACATCGGCCTGTGGGGCGAACGCCTCCAGAAGGCCTATGTGGACATGGGCGTCTTCGACCTCGGCGACTCCAACCTCGACCTGCTGATGACCCAGGACGAGGAGATCGCCGAACGCCTCGACGCGGAGCGCTTCGCGCAGGAGGAGCAGGCCCGGGTGACGGAGGTCGCGGACGCCGTCGCGGCGGGGGCGACAGGAGAGTAGCCGGGGGGACGCGGACGCGTAAGAAGTGGGGGGTGGGAGTAGAGGCGGGAGTACGGGCGCGGGGTCCGGAGTGCGGGGGCCGGGCGAGGGTCCCGGGCCGGGGAGCGGTGCCGGGTGGGACCCCGCGCACCCTTCCGGCCCTCCGTGCTCCCCGGTGTCCCGCCCGTCCCTGATGCCCACCCCTCCCCGCTGCCCGCCCCTCCGGCCGTGTCACCCTCCGGCGGCGCCCCTCCTCACGGCCGGTCCGCCGCGTCGAGCCGCAGCGCCTCCTCCATCACCGACCTGGCGACCGGGGCCGCGCTGCCGCCGCCGCTGATGTCCGTACGGGAGGCCTCCGCGTCCTCCAGGACCACCGCGACCGCGACCGAGGGCCGGGCCGAGTCCTCGGCCCGGGCCCAGGCGATGAACCAGGCGTACGGGGTCCCCGTGTTGCCGAAGCCGTGCTGCGCGGTGCCGGTCTTGCCGCCGACCCGGGCGCCGGGGATCGCCGCGTTGGTGCCCGTGCCGTCCACGACCGCCTTCACCATCAGCTCCTGGAGCCGCAGCGCCGTCGAGGGGCTCATCGCCTGCCGGTAGCCACGACGGCCGGTGCGCTCCACCGTCGTTCCGCCGGAGGTGGTGGTCCGGTCGACGAGGTACGGCTGCGCGATCTCGCCGTTGTTCGCGACCGCCGCCGCCACCATGGCCATCTGGAGCGGTGTCGCCGTCGTGTCGAACTGCCCGATCGACGACAGCGCGAGCTGGTCCGGGCTCATCCGGCGGTCGAAGTTGGACTTCGCCACCCAGGAGGGCACCCGCAGCCCCGGATCGTTGAAGCCGAACCTCTCCGCCGCCTCGACCATCCCGCTCAGCCCCACCTTCACCCCGAGCCCCGCCATCACCGTGTTGCAGGACCACTGGATCGCCTCGGACAGCGAGGCGTCGCCGCACCCCGTGGCCTCGTTGGGCAGCACCCGCCGGGTCCCGGGCAGTACGAACGGGTCGGGGGTGTCGGTGGGCGCGTCCACGTCCCGCACCACCCCCGAGTCCAGGGCGGCGGCGGCCGTCACGATCTTGAACGTGGAGCCCGGCGGATACGTCTGCCGCAGCGCCCGGTTCAGCATCGGCCGGCCGGGCGCGGTGTTGAGCCGCCGCCAGGCGTCCTCGACCTTCCTGCCGGTGCCCGAGAGGAGACCGGGGTCGTACGAGGGCGAGCTGACGAGCGCCAGGATCCGCCCGCTCGACGGGTCGAGGGCCGCCACCGCGCCCCGCTTGCCCTCCAGCCCCCGGTAGGCGGCCTCCTGCATCGAGGACCGGATCGTCGTCACCACGTCCCCGCCGGGCTGACGGCCCCGGGTGAGTTCGTTCCAGAGCGGCAGCGGCGCCAGCATCGGGTCGGTGCCCGACAGGACCGCGTCCTCGGCGTTCTCGACGAGGGTCGTGCCGTACGTCTGAGAGGCGTAGCCGGTGACCGGCGCGTACAACGGGCCCTGCGGGTACGTCCGTTCCCAGCGGAGCTGCTGCCCGCTGTCCCGGGAACCCGTCACGGACCTCCCGTCCACGAGGATCTCGCCGCGCGGCTGGGCGTACCGCTCGATGGCGATCCGCCGGTTGGCCGGGTTGTCGTCGAGCTCGTCCGCCTGGAAGACCATCACGCGGGCCGCGTTGACGAGCAGCGCCACGAGCAGCACGAGACAGAAGGCGGCGGCCCGCCGCGCGTACCGGATCACGAGGCACCCTCCTTGACGGGCGCGAGCGTCCCGGTGTCGGCGGAGTCCGGGCCCGGCGCGCGGGCGGAGTCGCTGACGCGGATGAGGAGCGCGACGATCACCCAGTTGGTGACCACGGACGAACCTCCCTGGGCCAGGAACGGCATCGCCATGCCGGTCAGCGGGATCAGGCCCATCACCCCGCCCGTGATGACGAAGACCTGGAGCGCGACGATCGACGCGAGCCCGATGGCGAGGAGCCGTCCGAAGGGGTCGCGCAGCGAGAGCCCGGCGCGGTAGCCGCGCGCCACGAGCAGCGCGTACAGCATCAGGATCGCGGTCAGGCCGACGAGCCCCAGCTCCTCCCCGGCGGTCGCCAGGATGAAGTCGGACTTGGCGGCGAAGCCGATGAGGACGGAGTGGCCGAGACCGAGGCCCGAGCCGAGCATCCCCCCGGCGGCGAAGGCGAACAGCGACTGCGCGAGCTGCCCCGGCCCCTGGCCCGCCCGGATCGAGGCGAAGGGGTCGAGCCAGTCCTGCACCCGGCTGTGCACGTGCGGTTCGAGCGAGCCGACGAGGAAGGCCCCGGCGGAGGCGAGGACGAGCCCGACCGCGATCCAGCCGGTCCGCCCGGTCGCCACGTACAGCATGATCACGAAGAGGCCGAAGAAGAGCAGCGAGGTGCCCAGGTCCCGTTCGAGGACGAGGACGCCGACGCTCAGCAGCCAGATCGCCACCAGGGGGCCCAGCACCCGCCAGGTCGGGAACTGGAGCTTCCAGAACCGGCGGCCGGTGTACGCGAGCGCGTTGCGGTTCGCGGCCAGGTAGGCGGCGAAGAAGACGGCGAGCAGGATCTTGGCGAACTCGCCCGGCTGGAAGGAGAAGCCGCCGACCCGGATCCAGATCTTGGCGCCGTTCACCGCCGGGAAGAAGATCGGCAGGATCATCAGGGCGAGCGCGGCGGCCACCGACACGTACGCGTACCCCTGGAGGGTGCGGTGGTCGCGCAGCAGCAGCACGACCAGGATGAAGAGGGCCACCCCGAGCGTCGACCAGACCAGTTGCGTGGCCGCCGCCCGGACGCCCGGGGTCTCCAGGTCGAGGCGGTAGATCAGCACCAGACCGAGACCGTTGAGCAGGACCGCGATCGGCAGCAGCAGCGGATCGGCGTACGGGGCGCGGAACCGGACCACGAGGTGCGCGACCAGCGACAGCAGACCGAGCCCGGCGCCGTACCGCAGGGCGTCCGGCGGTACGGCCCCGCTCCGGGCGAGGCCGACCTCGGCGTAGCCGTAGACGGAGATGAGGACGGCGCAGACGAGGAGGGAGAGTTCCACGCCGCGGCGCTTCGGGATGCGTACCCCGGGCGGGGGAGCGTCCGGGCGCGGTGCGGTCATGGCCGCAACGTAGCAAGCGCCATGCGCTATGTCCCTTTTGTGTGACGGTGTGCCGTGCGGCGTGGCGTGGCGTGGCTCTGGCTGTACGGGAGTGCCGGTGTGCCGGGAGCGTCGGGTGGCCGGGAGTGCTGGGAGTGCCCGGGAGCGTCGGGTGGGCTGGGAGTGCCCGGGTGGGCCGGGAGCGCCGGGTGGCCGGGAGTACCAGGTGGGCCGGGAGTGCTAGGTGGGTCGGGTGGGTCGGGTGGGTCAGTCCCCGGGGCCCGTTCCCGGGCCGCTCTCCGGCGGCGGGGTGTCCTCGGGGAGGCTCAGCAGGGCCTCCGCGCCGCCCCCGTCGGGCACGGTGAACCGCAGCCCGGCGCCGATGACCTCCGCCTGGCCCGCCGCGATCGTCAGACCGAGGCCGTGCCCCTTGCCCCGGCCCTCGGTCCGGAACCGCTGCGGCCCCGATTCCAGCAGGTACGCCGGGTAGCCGGGCCCGTGGTCGCGGACGGACACCACCGGACCGTCCACCGTCACCACCACCGGCGGGGCCCCGTGCCGGTGGGCGTTGGCCACCAGATTGCCCAGCACCCGTTCGAGACGCCGCCGGTCGGTCTCCACCATCGCGTCCCGGACGATCCGCACCTCCGTGTCGGTGCCCGAGGCGCGCACCACCCGCTCGGCGAGCGGGCCCAGTTCGTGCACGGCGAGGTCCACGGTCTCGTTGCGGGCGTCCAGCCGGGAGATCTCCAGCAGGTCCTCGGTCAGCGCGCGCATCGCCCGCACCCGGTCCCGCACCAGCTCCGAGGGCCGTCCCTCGGGCAGCAGTTCGGCGGCGGCCGAGAGCCCGGTCAGCGGGGTGCGCAGCTCGTGCGCCACGTCGGCGGTGAACCGCTGCTCGCTCTGCAGCTTGCGCTGGAGCGAGGAGGCCATCGTGTCCAGCGCCCCGGACACCGTGGCCACCTCGTCCAGAGGACGGCTGGGATCCTTCGTACGGGGGTCGTCGACGCGCGCGTCGAGGTCACCGGCGCTGATCCGGCGGGCGACCTGCGCGGTCAGATGGAGCCGCCGGGTGACCCGGGTGACGGCGAACGCGCCCACCAGGAGCGTCGCGCCGATGGCGAGGCCCGAGGAGCCGACGATCGAACGGTCGAGGGCGTCGATCGTCCCGGCGCTCTGCGCGTAGTCGACGCGCACGGCGAGGGCCCGGCGGCCCGTGTGCCCCCTGACCTCGTTCGTCGGACCGGCGGCGGGCCCGTCGGCCGGGCCGTCCGCCGGGGCGGCCGCCCACATCGTGGGACGCCCTCGGTCGTCGGCCACCATCGTGCCCCGCTCGCCGCGCAGGGCGAGCGCCCGCAGGGAGGCGGGCAGCCCCTCGGGGTCGATCCCGGCGAACCGGGGCAGCGGCTCACCCGCCTCGTACAGCCGGCTGACGTCGGTGAGCCGCGCGAGCGCCTTCTCGCGCGCGTCGTTCACGGTCTGCCCGGTCACGGAGACGTGCACGAGGACGCCGAGCAGCGCCGCGAGGGCGCAGCACATCACGGCGATGAAGAGGGCGGCCTTCCAGGTGAGCGTCGCGGTCCAGGCGGGCCGCCGGGGGGCCCTCACGGGGCGGACCCGTGCGGGGTGGCACTGCCGTTCCCTGACGAGGGCGAGGGCAGCGGCGCGGGCGGGTAGCCGGTGTCGCCCGCGTCCGTCGCGTCGGCGGCGTCCCCGGCGGCGGGCGCGGCGGCCGGTCCGCGCGGGGGGCCCGGGGTCGGGGCGGGCGTCGGGCTGACCAGCCGGGGCGCGGGCGGGGTCGACGGCCCGGCGCCGGGGGGCTTCACCCGGACGATCTCGTCCCGGGTGGGCAGCATGCTGTGCTGCTGCTCGTCCCAGGACCAGGCGGTGCGGTACTCGTACCCGGGGATGCCCGCCGAGCCGACCCGCATGATCAGGTCCCGGCCTGCCACCTCCACGCTGATGACCTGGTCGACGGTGGACATGATGCGGGTGAGCCCGCCGTTCTCGGCGAGGTAGACGCGCACGCCGACCTGCTGGTCCGGCATCCGGATGCCGACGATCAGCTCGTCCCGTCCGTTCCCGGTGAGGTCGCGGTAGTACGGCCGGAGGACGGGACAGGTGACGGGCGAGGCGTCGCAGTCCTCGATGGCGCGCGCGGTCTCCTCGTACATCCCGTCACCGCCGGTGTACGTCCCCGGCCGGGCGCGCACCTCGGCGCGGACCACGGTCACGGGGTCGACGGAGCGCACGTCGTTGTCGGGCACCCGGACACCTGGCACCCGTTCGGTGTCGGTCTTCCCGTAGTCGACCGGCGGACTCGTGGCGGGCGGCAGCTCGGGCCACAGCTGTACGGGCCCCACGGCGACGGGCGTGGCCCCGGCGCTCTTGAGCCCGCCCTCGCCGCGCCCTCCGCCGCACCCGGTGAGCGCGAGCGGGAGCAGGAGGGCGCAGAGGGCCACGACGGCGGCGGTCTGCGGTCCGCGCGGGTTCACGGCACGCTCCTCGGGTCGGGGTCGGGGTCGGGGCGGAGGGTCGGGGGACGAAGGGCGGGTGGCGGACGGGCGGGTGGCGGACGGGGGGACGGGCGCCGGGCGGGACCGGCCACCGGCCGGAACCGGTGGTGGCCGCGACCGGCCGGACGACCGTCCGCCGGTGCGGTCACACCGGATCGACCGCACCCGGCCGGTCCGGCATCCGGTCGGGACCGCTGTCCGCCACCCGTCCACCACCCTGGACGGTACGGCTGTCCACCACCCTGGACGGTACGGCCCGTCGTCCCGACCGGTGCGCACCGCCCGGAGCGCGGGGCCGGGTCCACCGCCCTCGCGGCTGATCCGGCGCCCGGCCGTTCGACGGGTGACGGGCGACAGATCGGCCGGGACCCGGTGGACCGGCCGCGGCCCGCTGGACTCACCGGTACCCACATCGACCGGTGGTGATCCCTGGGGGGATCGACAGTGATCGGGTGCGATCGACGGGATACCGACCGGGCGGGGGATTTCGTCCCCCTCCCAGTAGACCTTATGCGGAGGAACGTCCTTTTCGTCTCACTGGGTCTGTCCACAGCGACGAGGCTGCCTTCCGAACCGCCGCGGTGGCGGGCCGTTTTCCCTACCACCGCAGGGGCGGGCCGCTTTCGTACGGCCCCGCCGTACCCGCCGGGCACCCGCCATATCCGGCGGAGCCCCGCCGTACCCGCCCGGCCCCTCCGAGCCGACTGTCGGCCCCGGACCGGCCGAGCCATCCCGGACCGGGCGGCCATCCCGGACCGCGCCCGGTCGGGACCCCGCAGCCGCCGTCCGGACCCGCGATCCCCTCAGTACCCGCCCCGCTCCATCCTCGCCAGGGCCGCACGACACAGGGTCAGCAGCTTCTCGTCCTGGTGGATGTCGTGGCTGCCCGAAGCGCCCTCGCGGGCGTTGTGGCGGCGGCGCCGGGTCAGCTCGGTGAGGATCACCAGCTGCGCGTCCTTCGCCGCCGGGCCCATCTCCGCCAGGCACTCCGCCACGTCCACGCGCGTGTGCCGGTTCTCCTCCCAGGCCGCGAGCAGCACCGGAAGCGCCTCCGTCGCGTCCCCCGACACCCGCCAGAGCGCCGCCGCGCACTGCACCCGGACCCACAGGTCCCGCGAGGCCAGGCCGGGCCTGAGGAAGGCGGCCGACGAGGCCGCCGCCGGGCCGATCTCGCCGAGCGCCTGCGCCGCCGCGCACCGGTCGGCCCCGGTCGCCCCCGGCCGCAGCCACCGTTCCACGGCGGGCAGGGCCTCCGCGAGGTCCCCCTCGGCCGCCCACAGGGCGCGCGCCGCCGCCGTGGCGACCGTGGCGGAACCCGCGTCGAGGAGCCGCCGTATGTCCGGTACGGCCTCCCGGGCCGCCGGGCCGAAGGCCGCCAGCGTCCGCAGGGCGGCCTCCCGCACCCAGTCGCGCCGGTTCTCGGGAGCCCCGCACAGCACCCGCAGCACCTCGGGGACGGCCTGGGAGCCCCGTACCGCCGCGAGCGCGTACAGCAGCGGCGCCGCACCGTCGTAGAGCCGTTCGTCGAGCGCGACCTCGGCCAGACGGCGGCGCAGCAGCGGCGCGAGCATCGACGCCGAAGGCCCCAGGCCGTCCATCGCGTACAGCAGCTCCCGCCGCACCTCGGGCTCCTCCAGGGCGCGGGCGAGCAGCGGCACGGCCCGGGGGTCCCCGGCGCGGGCCAGCGCGAGCAGCGCGCCGTCCCGCCCGGAGCGGCCGACGAAGGGGCTCGGTCCGCCACCGGTGCGGCCGAGCGGACCGGGCGGCCCGGGATCGGCGTCGGGGCCGGAGGTGAGGCCCGGGTCGGGGGCGGACCCGGAGTAGGAGTCGGGGTCGGCGGGGCCCGGACCCGTGGGGCCGACCAGGGCCGTCCCGTACGGCCGGGGGGCGCCGGTCCCGCCGGTCCGCCCCCGCCCGTACGCCCGGGAGCCGCCCGCCGGGCCCGTCGCCAGACGGGCCGCGAGCGCGTCGGCGGCCGGTGAGCCCAGCTCGAACAGCCGCTCCAGGAAGGTGGTGGCGGCCTCCCTGAGCCGGGGCTCGGAGTCGTGGAGCTGCTCGCCGACCAGCCGCACGACCTCCTCGTACCGCCCCCGCCAGACCCGTATCAACCCGCCGCACAGCCAGATCGCGTCCGAGCGCTGGCCCCAGTCCGGGCTGCGCAGCTGCGCCAGGATCAGCGCGATCCGGTCGTCCACCCGGTCGTCGAGCGCCGCGTGCAGGGTTCTCAGCAGTTCCTCGGTCCAGGGCGCGGGCCGCCCCGCCGCGTGCTCCTCCAGGAGTTCGCGGACCTGCCCGATGAGCGTCGGCGAGGCCGTCCGCCCGCCGCCCGGGGCGGCGGCCTGCCGGGCGTTCGCCCGGATCTCCTCCAGGAGCCCCGTCACCCACGGCACCACGTCGTCGGGGATGTCGCCGGGCGCGCAGCGCGCCCGCTGCGCCAGGGCCGCCAGCCGCAGCCCCGGGTCCTGGGCCGCGCGGGCCAGCCAGTCGAGCCAGTCGACGGTCTCTGCGCGTAGCGAGGCGTGCCGCAGGGCGATCCGCCCGAGCGCGGCGACCAGGGCGAGCCGCACCTCGGTGTCCCGCTCGACGGTGAGCCGTTCCCGGAGCAGGGTCAGGACGCGGGCGGGCTCGGGGTGCAGCGAGGCGAGGGCGCAGGGCGCGGCGAGCCGCACCTCGGGGTCGGGGTCGGAGACGAGGCCGAGGAAGACGTCGGCACCGGCGGCGATGGCCGCGGCGGCCATCGCGTAGTTGGCGGCGGGGATGAACTCCTCGTCCTCCGGGTCGAACGCGTCCAGCTCCTCGTCGTCGTCGAGCTCGATCCCGCCGATGCTGGTGAGCAGTTCGACGATGCAGCCGCGTTCCTGCACCCCGGGGTCGGCGACGAGTTCGAGGAGGAAGGGGATGCAGGCGAGCGTGGAGTCGTACACATCGCCCTGGTGGTGCACGGAGCCGTACATTCCGTCGAGGGCGGCCTCGCGCTCGGCCGGATCGCCGGAGGCGAGTCCGCGGAGCAGCTCCGGCACGTCGTCCGCGGGGCCGTACGCGTGCCCCAACGAGGCCCAGTCGACCTCCTCGATCCCCGTCAACATGCCAAGGCCGCCTTCCCCGTGAGCGCTGTACCAGGCAGCAAGTGTGCACCACGGGAGGGACAGCAAGGCCTTACAAGCGACAGCGTTCCCACCGGGGAAGCCGAGTTGCGGCCTCTTTGCGCCATGTACGGTACGGAGCCCGTCAGTTGCGCTCCGTTGCGGGCTCCGGGGCCTTCGGGGCGGCTTCCGAAAGGGCCGGACGACTCTGTTCCGGACCCGTTCCTGACGCCTCGCGCGGCCGTCCGCCGCTCGTGCTCCGGCATCGCGGTCCGGACCGGCCGGGGGTGCCGGGCGGAGGAACCGTACGGCCCCGGGGGTGACCGGACCCGCCTCCGGTCGCCCACCGGGCGGTCGCACCGGTCGCGCCGACGGCGCCCGGCCCGGCCCGGCCCGTCCCGATGATGTGCGGGAACGGGGTGCGGGCCCGCCCGGACGACGGAGCGCCCGAGGGGCCACGCGGGGCCGCCGGGGCGGGCGCGGGACCCCGCCCGGAGGGGGGCGCGCGAGCCGGTCGCGCGGAGGCCCGGCGTCCGGGCCGGACCGCCGCCCGGCGGCGGCGGACGCGGGTACGGACCCGCCCCGGAGGCCCCGCCCGCACCGCGGACCGGCGCTCGCCCGCCCCCGCGCGCGCCCCCGGACACACCGGCTTCCACCACCCGGAAACGGGGCCCGGACGGCGCGGAACGCCGTTCTTCCCCGAACGAGTGACCACGGACTGGCCGGAACGGTATCCGGGCCGGTTTGGACGACGGCGGGATGATCACGCGGGGGCGGGCCCGATTCGGCCGGGAAGCGGAACGATCCGGCCGGACCCCGGCCGAACCCGGCCGGACCCCGGCCGGGGGCTCCGGCGGGTGGGGTCCGGTGGAGGCCCCGCCGTGGGTCCCCTGAGAGGTGACCCCACCGGGTACGGGTCTCCCGCCGTACGCGGATCCCACCCGTACGGGTCGCGTACGGCTACGGGTCTCCCACCCGCCACGGGCCTCTCACCCCTTACGGGTCCTCGATCCCCCTACGGGCCCCCGGCACCCCCCAAGGGTCGTGAACCCCCTACGGGTTCTCCGCCCCCCTACGGGTTCTCCGCCCCCCCGTACGGGCCTCCAGGCCCGTACGGGTCCCCCGGAGGTCACTTCGGCCGGTCGCGGGTGCCGCCTCACTCCGCCGCCCGGACCCGGACGAAGGCCGCGACGTCCTGCCGCTGCCGTCCCGCGCGCCGCCGTACCTCGACGGGGACGGGCGGGTCGATCCGGTGGACCGGGCCGTGTTCCGGGTCCTCGGCGACCGGCCCGGCGCGCGTGGCCGTCAGCGCGCCCACCTCGTGCGCCTGCGCCGGAGTGAGCCGGGGCGAGGTGGTCACCGTACGCCCGTCGGTGAGCCGTACGAGCAGGGCGCGGGGCCGGTCCGGCGGACCGAGGACACCCAGCAGGGTGCCGTCGACGGTGTCGGCGTACCGGACCTTCCGCCATGCCCAGGTGGCCCCGGACCGGTAGACGGAGTCGAGTCGTTTGGCGACGATCCCCTCGACCCCGGTGCCCCGCAGGTCCCGGTACCAGTCGCGGGCGGTCCGCTCGTCGGACGTGGCCAGGACGCGCTGGAGCGGGGGCCCGGTCTCGCGCAGGGCCGCGCCGAGCAGCTCCCAGCGGTCGCGGAGCGGCAGCCCCCGTACGTCGAGACCGGGCACGGCCAGCAGGTCGAAGGCGATGTACGAGACGGGCACGCCGTCCCGGGCGCGTTCGGCGGCCGGCCGGAGCAGGTCGGTGAAGCTCAGCCGCCCCTCGCGGTACGCGCACAGCTCGCCGTCGAGCACGATGCCGGGCGGCAGCCCGTCCCGCAGGTGCGCGGCGATGCCGGGGAAGTCGGGGGCGAGGTCCCGCCGGGACCGCGACTGGAGGACGACCCGCCCGTCCCCCAGGACGAAGGCCAGCGCGCGGAACCCGTCGAGCTTGAGCGAGTACTGCAGGTCACGGGGTGGTTCCCGCTGTACGGGAAGGTCGTCGGCGGGCCGGGGCCGCATCACCTCCACGGGCGGCGGGAGCGCGACGGCGTCCGCCCTCACGGCAGGACCCCCGCCCGTTCGGGCGCGAAGAGCGGGGCGAGGAGGTCCCCGTACCGCTCCACCCGGGGCGCGATGTCGTCCAGGAGGAGGGTGAGGGCCCCGGGGTCGGCGCACTCCCCGACCTCCTCCCAGGTCACGGGGGCGGAGACGGTGGGCAGGGGCCTGGCCCGCAGCGTGTAGGGGGTGGCGGTGGTCTTGGCGGCGGCGTTCTGGCTGTGGTCGACGAAGACCTTCCCGGTGCGCAGGGCCCGCGCCATCCGGTGCACGACGAGCCCCGGCAGGGCCGCCTCCGCCTCGACGGCGAGCTGCCGGGCGTACTCGGAGACCCGCGCGGAGGGCGTCGGCACCAGCGGGACGAGCAGGTGCAGCCCCTTGGCGCCGGAGGTCTTCGCCCAGGCCTCCAGACCATCCCGCGCGAGCCGTTCCCGCAGGTGGAGGGCGACCCGGCAGCACTCCACGACGGTCGCGGGCGGGCCGGGGTCCAGATCGAGGACCAGCCGGTCCGCGACGGCGGGGGAGGCGGCCCGCCACTGGGGCGTGTGGAACTCCACGACCAGGTTCGCCGCCCACATCAGCGAGGCCAGATCCTGGACGAGCACCTGCCGGGCGCCGGGGGCGTCGGAGCGGGGCACGGGGGAGGTCCTCACCCAGGAGGGCGTGCCGGGCGGCGGATTCTTGCTGAAGAACAGCTGCCCGGCGGGCCCGTCCGGATACCGCAGGAACGACACCGGGCGGTCGCGCAGATGCGGCAGGATCACAGGCCCGACGGTGGCGTAGTAGTGGAGCAGCTCGCCCTTGGTGGTGCCGGTGGCCGGGTGGAGCACCTTGCCCAGATTGCTGAGCGCCAGCCGTCGGCCCTCCACCTCTGTGATCGGCGTCATACGATGAGAATCCCACGATTCGTACCGGTATGCGGCGGTCGGGACCGAGAGGAAGAACCGTGCGATCCATCTGGAACGGAGCCATATCCTTCGGCCTGGTCAGCATCCCGATCAAGCTGGTGAACGCCACCGAGAGCCACTCCGTCTCCTTCCGGCAGATCCACGCGGAGGACGGCGGGCGCATCCGCTACAAGAAGGTGTGCGAGCTGGACGGCGAAGAGGTCCCCCCGGCGGAGATCGGCCGGGCGTACGAGGAGGGTGACGGGACCATGATCCCGGTCACCGACGAGGACCTGGCCGCGCTGCCGCTGCCCACGGCGAAGACGATCGAGATCGTCGCGTTCGTACCGGCGGGCGAGATCGATCCGCTCCAGATGGACGCGGCGTACTACCTGTCGGCGAACGGCGTCCCCGCCGCCAAGCCGTACACCCTGCTCCGTGAGGCGCTCAAGCGCAGCGACAAGGTGGCGGTGGCGAAGTACGCGCTGCGGGGCCGGGAACGGCTCGGCATGCTCCGGGTCGTCGACGACGTCATCGCCATGCACGGGCTGCTCTGGCCGGACGAGATCCGCGCCCCGGAGGGGGTGGCCCCGGAGACCCCGGTGAGCGTGCGGGACGCCGAACTCGACCTGGCGGACGCCCTGATGGCGACGTTGGGGGAGGTGGACATCCACGGTCTGCACGACGACTACCGGACGGCGGTCGAGGAGATGATCGCGGCGAAGGCGGAGGGCGGAGAGGGCGTCCAGGCACCGGAACCGGGGGAGGAACAGGGCGGCGGCCAGGTCATCGACCTGATGGCGGCGCTGGAGAACAGCGTGCGGGCGGCGAGGGAGGCCCGGGGCGAGGACGCGGTGGTGACGGAACTGAAACCGCGCGGGAAACCGGCCCCGGCGGAGACGACGCCGAAGAAGAGGACGGCGAGGAAGACGACGACGGCGAAGACCGCGACGGCGGGCAAGAGGTCCGCGGCGGCGACGAAGACGGCGAAGGAGCCGAAAGGGCCGAAGGGTACGACGACGAAGGAGCTGACGACGAAGGCGACCTCGACCGCTTCCCCGTCCCCGACTCCGAGGAAGAAGGCTCCCGCGCGCAAGCGCAGCGCCTGAGGGGGGACGGCGCACCGGGCCCCGGGACGGAGGGGCCGGCCCAGGGTCGAGCGCGGCTTCCCCGGGAGGCGGGGAACCAGTGCCCCGCCCGGAGGAACGGGGCGCCACCCGGAGAAGGGGGACGGGGGCGCCCGGCTCCGTCACGTGTCGTAGTGGAGAGTCCCGTCGTCGTCCATCCGGGGGTGCATGGGGGACGGGTCGTACTCGTCGACGTCGGAAGGGCGGGGCCCTTCCGGCCCGTCGGGTCCGAAACGGACCATGCGCTCCACGCGGCAGATCCTGAACTCCCGCCCGTCGACCCGGGCCTGGTCGGAACTCCCGGCGGCCCGGAACAGCTCACCGGCGCGCCGGTACCGCTCCCGTTTCTCGTCGCCCCACTGGTAGATGCGGGCCCACAGATCGGTGAGGTCGTCGTAGAGCGCGCGGCGCGCGTCGTGCGGGCTGGGTTCGAGGCCGCCGCACGGCACCCAGCCGGAGCCCTCGCGCTCGACGATCCCGAAGGTGACCGGGAGCATGGCGACGTCGGGATGGGTGCCGACCGCCTTCCGGGAGTCGTCGCGGACCCCGGCCGGATAGCGCTTCCCGGTGTACCGGAAGTCCCGCATGCCGAAGCGCAGGGCTTCCGCCATCGGCCCCCGCATTCCTTCGGGGTCGAAGACGACACCGGTGTCGGGGCAGCGCCCGGGGGTGAGGCGCCGCTCCCACACACGGAACACCGGCTCGGGGTCGGTGGGGCGGGGCGGTTCGAGCCCGTCGTCACTGGAGCGCGCGAACTCGTCGCCCCGGATGACCCGGTAGCGCAGCCCGAGGACGTCGAGTTCGTTCACGCGCTCCTGGGCGAGGAGGTCGACGGCGTTCATCAGCGCGCGCCGCTCGACGGGTTCGTCGGTCTCGTCCTTGGCCCGGAAGAAGAAGTGCGACTGCAGACTGTCCCGGGTCTCCTGGGGCATCCCCGACCGCACCGGCAGGACGATCTCCCACGGCCCGCCGGGCTCCTGCGCCGCGACCCCGAAAAGGGCGCCGCGCACGCTCAGCCCCGGATACTTGACGGCGGCCTCGGCGGCGTCGATCTCGGTCACCCAGGCAACCGGATCCTCCCTCTCCACGAGCCCCGCCCGCGCCGCGTCGAGCCGTTGCTTCCAGTCCTCGTCCATGCGCGCATTGTGTCCGCGCCCCCCACGGCGAATCCCGAAAACACCCGATCCACCCCGCCACCGAGTGAACCTGACCGGAAACGAACGGGCCCCTGGCGAACCGGACGCCACCCTCCCCGAACGCCTGCGCGAGACACCGCCCGCGCAGCCCGGCCCACAGGACAGGGCGAGCACCGTCCCGAGCCACGGTCACGAGGCTTCCTCGTGCACTGCCTCCGGTGATCGGACGATCAGGGGCAGCGCTCCACTGCGTGGGGCTGCAGCCTCAATTCCTGGACCTGGTAGCAATCCGAGTAGACGGTCGCGATGACCGTGCCGCAGGCGCACACCAGGTTGGGCCCCCACTCGCCGTCCATCCCGCAGCAGTAGCCGCGGCGCATCGCCGTGTCGGGGTGCTCCTCCAGCCCGAGGCCGTCGCACGCGTTGAGCACGATGGTGCCGCGCGGGCCGGACTCCACGAGGAGTCGGGACGATCGGTCCAGAACATAGGGCGGTCCGGACGGATCGGGGTCGACGGCGAACGTCCCCGGGGGCATCCGCACGAGGGGAGCGGCGGAGTGTCCCCCGGCGTCCGGGGGAGAAGCCTCAGGACGGTGCCACCCTTCATCCGAGTCAGGATGCGGCAGGGGCCGCTCGACAACCGTCGAAGTCACCGCACGGCGACACCCGCGGCACTGGAAGAACATGATCGACACACCTCGCTCTTCATCCATTGTCGGTGGTCACGAGGTCACGAGGTCACGAGGTCATGAGGTCACGAGGTCACGGGTGGCCGTGGGCGGCCGCACCCGAGCTGCCGGGCAGTGCGGGGCGGGCGCCTCGCCGAGCCGGAGAGGACCGTGACGGCCCTTCCGTCGCCGATACGCGGCAGGGCGCGGTTCCGTGACGCACGGCCCAGACCGCGAACAAGCTGCCACTCCTGCCGTACGGTCGCTCCGTCCGGTACCCGCCCGCACGTACAACAAGACCCCGTACTCAGCGTTTCCACTGACTACGGGGTCTGTTCGGCACTTCTCGCGAAGTGCCCCCGGCAGGATTCGAACCTGCGCACACGGCTCCGGAGGCCGGATCGTACCCAAGTGTTTGCCCAGGTCAGCCACCTAGCTGATGAGTTGTCAGGCTTGCCGTCCCACGCATGTCCCACGACTCGGCAATGTGCTGAATGTCGCAGAATCTGAAGGGTGTGGGCTTCGGCGAACGAGACGCCGCCGCGCGGATTCCTTCCCCGCCGTCTCGGCGGGGTTGTCGACGGGGGCGGCAGAAGTCAATTAGGCTCTAAGTAGGATTCAATCTACGTAATGTCGAATCTATGTTTCTTGGAGACTGGGGGTGGGACTCTGATGGAGTTCAAGGGCAGGTCTGCCGACCTGGATCAGCTGGCTCGGCAGCTGGGCCTGGTGGTCGGCGGTACGGGGGCCACGCGTGGTCAGGCTGTGATCGTGACGGGCCGGCGCCGGGTGGGCAAGTCTCGTCTGGTCCAGGAGTTCTGCGACCGTTCTGGGCTTCCGTACGTGGTCTTCCAGGCGACGCGGGGACGCAACGCCGTGACCGAGCGGGCGGACTTCGCCGCGACGCTGGCGCATTCCGCTCTGCCCGGGGCCGAGCTGGTGGCCGGGCTGCAGGCCTCCGACTGGAACCAGGCACTGCGTTCCCTGGCGGTCGCGATTCCGGACGACACCCCGAGCATTGCGGTGCTCGATGAGGTGCCGTGGCTGGTGGAACAGGACGGGGAGTTCGAGGGGGCGCTGCAGACGGTCTGGGACCGGCACCTGTCCGCCAAGCCCGTCCTGCTGATCCTGGTCGGCAGTGACATGTCGGTGATGGAGGCGCTGCAGTCCTATGGCCGCCCCTTCTTCGGCCGGGCGGCCAAGATGACCGTACAGCCGCTGCATCTGGCCGATGTGCAGGCGATGACCGGTCTGGACGCGGCGGAAGCGGTGGACGCGCTGCTGATCACCGGAGGGTTCCCGGAAATCGTTCAGTCCTGGCGGCCGGGGATGGGTCGCCAGGACTTTCTGCGCGAGGCTGTGTCCAACCCGCTTGCCCCGCTGTTGGTGGCGGGCGAGCTGTCGCTGCTGGGGGAGTTTCCCGAGGCGTCCCACTCGCGCGCGATCCTGGAAGCGGTCGGCAGTGGCGAGCGGACCTTCTCCACCATTGCCGCGCAAGCCGGTGGTGCCGGCGCGCTGCCCTCGGGCACGCTGTCTCCGCTGCTGAACACGCTGCTGGCCAAGCGGGTCCTGGCCGCTGACCTGCCGCTCTCGGTCAAGGCGGACAGCAAGAACAAGCGCTATCGCATCGCTGATCCGTACCTGCGGTTCTGGCTGGCTTTCCTGCAACGCGGGATCCCGCTCATCGAGCGCGGTCGCGGCGATCTGGCGCTGGAACGCATCGAGCGGTCGTGGGCGACCTGGCGGGGCCGGGCCGTCGAGCCGGTCGTCCGCGAGTCGCTGCTGCGGCTGCTGCCCGACGAGATGTGGCCGCAGACGGAGGCGGTCGGGGGCTGGTGGAACCGTCAGAACAACCCGGAGATCGACCTGATCGGAGCCGACCGCGAACCCGTGGCAGGGCAGGTTCATTTCATCGGCTCGGTGAAGTGGCTGGAGTCGCAGCCGTTCGGCCGACGTGAGTACGACGCCCTGGTACGGGACATGCTCGCCGTGCCCGGTGCCGACCCGGACACGGCGCTGGTGGCGGTGTCCCGTTGCGGTGTCGAGGAGGATCTCCCGCTTGCGGCGCATTGGGGCCCGGAAGACCTCGTCCGTGCCTGGCGGTAGCCGGGGGAGCAGCCAAGCACGGTCATGGTGATGTACCTGCCCCGGGCGCCCAGCGGCGGGAGACATCGACCGCATTCTCAGAACCTTCCGGACATCGAAGCCCCTTTGCGTGGCTGCGAGGTGACGGACCCGGTTCACTCCCGCGGGGTGACCGGACGGCGCTAGCCTGGCCGGGTGAATGCGCGTACCGCCCTTGTGAAATGGCTGGGGACCCTGGATCCTCTGCGGCTTACCGCGTTGCTGGAGGAACGGGATCTGCCGCTCGCCGCCGGGTACCGACGGATCACCACCCTCCGCGAGCTCGCCGAACACCTGCTCACCGACGAGTCGGTGGGCCAGGGCCTGATGGCGGGCACTGCCGGAGAGCTGGAATTGCTCGCTTCCATCGCCTCCCTTGCTCTGGAGCAGCACGGTCCCGTAGCCGGTGGCGAGGCCGAGGACGGGCCCCGGTATCCCTGGCAACTGCGGAAGCCCGTTCCCCCGGTGGAACCCGCGGACCGATGGGTGCCCGAGCGGGACGTGCTGTCCTGGTTCGAGCCGGGGGAGAAGAGGCAGCGGGCGGAGCACGTTCTCGCCCGGCTCCGGGAGCGCGCGCTGTTGCTCCCCGCTCCCAAGGGTCGACTGGCACTCCCACCACTGCTGCACGTCCGCGCCGCCGGGTTCGACGGTTACGGGCGCAGGGCCGACCGGCTGCTGACCACCGCCTACAACGCCCCCGAGGTCAAGCGGATCGCCGCAAACCTCTTCGGCGAGGGCGCGGCCCGCACCCGCGACCAGGCCCAGGAGATGATCACCACTCTGCTCGCCGATCCCGCCCGGGTGCGGGCACTGGTGTCGGACGCCCCGGTCCGGGCGCTGGAGCTGCTGGACCACCTGGTACCCGGCCCGCCGCTGCTGCGTACCCACGGCTTCGTCAGCCGGTACGGGTCGCAGTACGCGGGCCCGGACGCCAAGTACGTCTTTCGGGAGGGCGGCAGCGGCGACGAGGGCACCGACTGGCTGGCCGGGCGCGGACTACTGATTCCCTCCGGCCTCGACCTGGTGGAGCTTCCCTACGAGGTCGCCCGTGCGCTCCGCGATGAGGGCGCGACACCCAGCCCCCGGCTGGAACCGGAGCCGATCACCGCCACCG
The DNA here is from genome assembly GCF_044767145.1 of Streptomyces sp. NPDC101490. Classification (NCBI taxonomy): domain Bacteria; kingdom Bacillati; phylum Actinomycetota; class Actinomycetes; order Kitasatosporales; family Streptomycetaceae; genus Streptomyces; species Streptomyces sp. NPDC101490. The sequence continues at coordinate 177,026 of NZ_JBIWNI010000011.1, read as the reverse complement.
CGCCGCTGCCGTCCGGCTGGGAGGGCGAGGGTGGCACGGTCGCCGCGGCGGCCGCCTGGCGGGCCGAACTGGTACTGCGGGCACTGGCCGCCCAGCCCGTCGCGATCCGCAAGGCGGGCGGGATCGCCGTACGGGAAACCCGGCGGCTGGCCAAGGCGGCCGGAGCCGATGAGGCCGACACCCGGCTGTGGCTGGACCTTGCGGTGAACGCCGGACTGGCCGCGCCCCGGGACGACGAACCGCCCCCCACTTCCCGCGGCCGCCGGAACCCCAAGGCCCCCAAGCCCTCGGCCCAGCTGTTGCCGAGCGACTGCTACGACGCCTGGGCCGCCGCTCCGCCCGCGGGTAAACTGCTGCCGCTCCTGGCAGCCTGGGCCGTGGTCCCCGCAGTTCTCAGCCACTGGCCGGACCCCGACGAGACCCCGGTCGCGCTCATCAGCCCGCAGGACGAGGACGCCGTGACCCTCCGCACGGGGGTCCTACGAGCGCTCGCCCTCCTCCCCGACGGACACGGGCTGACCGCGAACGCGCGCGGATACACCGAACTGCTCGCCCTGGCCGCATGGTTCCAGCCCGCCCTGCGCGCTCACCTGGCCGCAGACGCCACGGGGGAACTGACCGGCCTGGACGGAGTCCTCGACCGCATGGCGGCCACCCTGACAGAGGCGGCCCTGCTCGGCGTGGTCGCCCACGGCGCGCTCACCCCCGTCGGGCGGGCCCTGTGCCACCTGCTGGAGGCAGGAGCCGCCCACCACTACCCGGCAGTGCCCGGTGCGGACTCCGACCCGTCCGCCCGTGGCTCGGAGGGCCTGGGCGAGGACCTCTCCCTCCGCCCCACCTTGGCGAAGGCGGTGACCACCCTCCGCGAGGAGCTGTACGCAGCGCTGCCCGAGCCCAGCGACACGGCCCGGTTCCAGAGCGACCTGACCGCCACGGTCACCGGGGCGCCCGCGCCCGCCCTCGCCGACCTGCTCACCGCGGCCGGGGACATCGAGTCCGAGGGCCACGCGGTGGTCTGGCGCATCACGGCAACCTCCATCCGCCGGGCCCTGGACGCCGGCTGGAGCGCAGACGAACTACTCGACCGCCTCACGGCGGCAAGCGAGCGCGACACCCCCCTCCCCCAACCACTGGCCTACACGATCAAGGACACCGCCCGCACCCACGGACAACTCACGGTCGTCCGCTCCGCCTGCTGCATCCGCTCGGACGACACCGCCCTGATCGCCGAGGTGGCCCAGGCCCGCGGCCTGGCCAAACTCCGCCTCCGCCGGATCGCCCCCACGGTCCTGATCTCCACGGCCCCACCGGAGGAGACACTGTCAGCTCTCCGCACAGCCGGCTACGCCCCCACCCAGGAAGCCGAAACGGGCACCACCCTCCTCGACCGCGACCCCACCGACCGCGCCCCGAACCTCCTGCCGGCCCTGGACCAGGCTCACGCTGCGTACGGTGAACCGGGTCGCGGCGCCCCTGCGAGTGCCCGCCTACTGGCCGCCAGCCTCACCGCGGCCGGCTAGGAGACGCGCGTCAGACATCGCCTTCGGTGCCCACGTCTGGCGCACATGGCACCGGGGCGACAGGGACGGGGACGGGTGCGATCAGTGCTGACCATGGCCGTTCAGTGGGCTCGCCGGGTCCGTTGTCCCAGCTGGGGCAGCCAGTACTCAGGGGGCTGAGGGTGTGTCGCGTACCCGGCCCATTCCTCGTCGGGTTGTGGAGACCTGGGTGCCCAGGTGCGCGGTGCGGGCAGAGCGAGTGCTGCCCGCACATGCTTACCCATCGCGGGAGTGGGGTCCACTTCCAAAGCGTTCAGAAGGAGCGGCATGCCTGATGAATGGAATTTCGGTGACGAAGTTCGGTACGTCACCTGGCAGAAGCCGTCAGCTTCGAATACGACACTCCGACAGTTGTCCGGTCCCTCCCGATCCGACAGCCAGACCAGCCGGTCCCCAGCGACCAGGCGCTCTCGACCCATGAGTAGGCGGTTGTGGACGGTCCCCTCGCGGTCGAGGAACGGTACCGGATCCGTTTCTCCGCCCGGGTCGTTGTCACTGAGCCCTGCCACGTGGCCGGGATCGTGCGTTGCGTGGATCTCCAGTAGGTCGTCGTCCGAATGTGCCTGCCAGAGGTCGAGCACGTCGGCGGAATCGCTGAAGAAGTCAGGCCGGGCTGTGAGCGCGAAGACCTGGCCTGCCTGGAGGGGTAGGGCAACACGATCGCCGGCCCGCAGCCGGTGGACGGTGGGCAGCGACCCCCACGTGTGAATGCCGGTCACGACTTGCTGGCAATGATGGATCGCTCTCTTGGCGACGCCTAGGGGGACGCGGAAGAACTCCCGGTTGGCGGAGACCCTGTGAGCCGCCAGGAGGCCGTGCACTGCGCGCTCGACCTCGGGGGCCCGGTCGGTCGTGACCCTGAAGAGCACCTCGAATGGGTAGGGAACCGACGTGCCCGAGAGGGCTCTCGCGCGGTCTTCGGCAAGCTGCTCCGTATAGCCGATCTTGAGCATGTCAGGAAAGGCGGGGTTACGTTGAACGTAGACGAAGCCAATCTCCCGCGGAGCCGTCCCGAGCGTCCTCGCTGCTGCCTCATCCCCTCGACTCGGGGTCCCCTTCCTCTTGTGCCGGGTAAACCCGTCCATGGACACAGGCGGGTCGGTGTTCAGCGACCGAAGCGCTCCTGCCTTGCCCTGATACGAGGCCACTGCGATGCGGTGCGGCGCCGAGTAGTCCCCGACAAGCGCGCGGCCCGTGCGTTGCAGGGCTTCCGTGAGGGCTGGGATGCCTTCGTGGATGTCGTACCCCTGGCTGCGGCTGGTCGGCACCATCTGCGCCAAGGCCTCGGTGGCGATCTCGGTGATGAATTGTGCGAGCTCTGGCCCTATCGGCGCGTACAGCGTCCCCACGTGGTCTTCGTCGTGATCCCATTCGTCGCCCGATTCGACGTAGAGATCGACCGGAACGCCATCGCGCCGACTGAGCAACAGTAGTTCGCACGCGTGGACCGGGTTGGCAAGGTCGAACACGAATTGTGCGAGCAAGCCGGGCGTTTCCGTTCTGGGCTTCCGGCAGACCAGCGTGAGCAGAGTTGGCTCTGCAGGATCCATTTCGATGCTCAGGGGGAGCACCCCCTCGTCTCTCGACGCCATGGTCGCCTCCACCTCGTCCGAGTGCCGGGCGGTGAGACTCCACCATGGGACCGGTCCCCAGGTGCCGTGAACCGCCTGGAGGTCGGGGTGATGAGTGTGGGCCTCACGGTCGAGCGACCAGTTCAGGAAGGTGAGTACACAGCCGTCACGGAAGGACTTCTCCGCACTGCGAGGCCGTAGAAGATCTTGCTCGGTGGTCCCCAGAGACTTGATGGCCGCAGAGACATGAGCGAGTTGCTCCTCCACCAACGCAACGGCGCGGAGAGCGATCGGCCGGAGTTCGTGGTCTGAATCCAGGCGCTCGATCGCCATGCGCAGGTAGGCGAGGGACCCATCGCACTGTGCCTTGTCCGAGCCGAGCAGCCTCAAGTGGTCAGCTTTGTAAGCGGGGAACCCATTCAGCCAACGGTCATGGGTGGCATCTGTCTTGAGCAGACTGAGTGCCACGAAATTCGCGGCCTGAGGGTCGGAGTTGAAGTGCACCCGAAGTCTTGAGTGGATGTCCAAGTAGGCGGGCAGGGGAGCGAGCGAGTGAGGTGCGATGAGGTCCGCGGTTTCAAGATCCTCCAGGGCCCAGTACCTCTTCAGCTCTCTCCTGACCTCGCTCTCGGAGACCATCCCGGCCCGTTGGCCTGCCCAGGCGCAGAGCAGCAGGCGGTAGGTGCTCTCCGGACTCTCAACGCGTAGACCTAGACCGAGCAGGAGCACCCAGCCCGCCACCCCGTCCTGCTCCATACGCCGGTGGACATCCTTCACCAACTCGGAGAGCTCGTCCGGTGAAGGCTCGGGGCTGGTGAACATGGGTGAGCCGATGAGGGGTGTGAGCGACTCCAATGCCGGCTGCCCACGGCCTTGGAGGACGGCGATACGCATGATCAGCAATGCGCGCAACAGGTGCGGGTCACCCAGCTCGTCGGAGATCCGCCCGACGCCTAGCGCTCCGCTGCGTTGGAACAGGCCGCACAGGCCCTCGCAGATGTCCCTGATCCATTGACCGCGCGATTCCGACAAGGGTGTTTCCGAACGAGTCACGGTCGCTTGCTCCTCCTGCAAATGCGTCGGGTGGTCCAGCAGCCCGAGCCGTCGCGATGAACGGCGCAACCGTAGCGAAGACGACTGACAATCAGCCCCACATCGGCTTCGTGCTCGGAACCGTTGCCGTTCCGGACGTCACGGGGTGCCGTCCGGGCACGTGAACTGCGATCGGCAGGCTGGGGTGTCCCGCGATGCCCACGGCGGTCCGGATCTCATGCGGCGGCCGAACCGGACGGTGGACCGTCGCCGGACAGGAGTTCCACGGCGTTCCCGGCGTCCTGATCAGCGCGTTCGGGCAGGAATCGGCTGGCCTTGCCGTTCCAGGTGACGACGAGTTCGTCCCTGGCCCGGGTGGCCGCGACGAAGAGCAAGGAGCGCGCCCTCTGCTGTTCCTGGCGGTAGCGGTCGGGACTGGCCATCCGGTACGCCTCGATCCGCTGGTGTGGCACCTGGCCCTCGCTGACGCCCGCGAGGAAGACCCGCTGGAATTCAAGACCCTTGAAACGGTGCATCGTGCCGATGCGGACCGTATCGGTGTCCCTGGGGCCGTCCTTTCCGATCTCGGCGGCGGGGATGAGGAACGGCTCGCACGCCAGGGTGTAAGCGAGCTGGGTCACCGACGCCTTGTCCGGCACGCTCACGGCCATCGCCGCGTACGGCGTGCCGTACCGGTCGTGGCGCTCCTTGATCAAGGCGGCGACGGCGCGCATCTCCGTCTGCCAGTCGGGTGCCCGCCAGTACTGGGGTGCCAATCCGGTCAGTACGGACCGGTAGCCGTCGAGTGTGTCCGCCCCGTCGTCCAGGTCGTCGAAGGCATCGCCGTGGATCAGGCCGTGTGCGCTGCCCAGGATCTCCCGTGTGGTGCGGTAGTTGAGCGTCAGGCGGCGCGAGGCCCGGCCCGGGGTGTTGATGCCGAGCCTGCCGAGCACCACCTGGTGGGAGTAGATGCGCTGGTGGGCGTCCCCCACGAGGAAGATGTCGTCCGGCCCGGGCGTGACCATTGCGCGGAGCATGCGCCAGTGGGAGGCGGACAGGTCCTGCGCCTCGTCGATGACGACGTGCTGGTAGCGGGGCCTCAGCCACATACCGCTACCCGCCTCACGGTGGATCAGATCGAGTCCGCCGTGTTCCGCCTTGTAGCGCGCCTGCTCGGCGGCCCTGGCCATCCGGTGCGCCTCGATCCGGGCGGCCTCGTCCGCGATCAGCGCGTACGTCGTCTTCCGGGGATGCCGGGACAGGCTCGCGCGATAGGCCTCGACCAGGGACCACACCTGTCGGCGCGCAGGTCGCTGGAGGATGCCCCGGCCCTTGCGCTCGGCCCGCACGTACATGTCCAAGTTGCCGAGCCCCTGCGCCAGGATGACGTGCTTGAACTCCGAGTCGAGGAACTCCGCGTCGTAGTCGAACACCCCCGCCTCCGCACAGATGGTGTGCCAGAGGTTTATGGCCTCCTCGTCCTCAACAGGCGTTCCGAGCACCGCGTGCGGGTGCTCCTGGACCACCTCCCGGGCCAGTTGGTCCACGGACTTGACGTCCACCCGGCGGACGAGCTCGTCGCCGCCGAGCCGGTGCAGCCGCTCCTTGAGGTCGGCGGCGAGGTTCGTGTTGTAGGTCGTCAGCAGCACGGGACGGGTATGCCCCGGTGGCAGCTGTGCCACGAGGTGGCGAACCCGGTGCAGGGCCACGACGGTCTTGCCTGTGCCCGGACCGCCGGTGACCTTTGCCGAACCCTTGAAGGTGGTGGTGGCCAGGCGCTGTTGCTCGGGGTGAAGGAACAACCGCCACGCGTCGAAGCTGTCGCCGAGCGCATCGAGCACGGCGGCGTCCTCGGTGCTGGCCTGGGAAACGGGCCGACGGGCCGCCGTGGCCCAGTCATGGGGATCGACCGCCTCGTCGGCCTGCCACTGGCTCGTGATGAACCGGCGGACTTCGTGCGGCTCCCTCCCGTCATGCAGGGCCAGCAGGACGTCCCGGGTGAGCCCCGGCAGATTGTGGCCGAGTAGTGCGTTCAGCTGCCGGGTGTCCGTGATTCGGCGCAGGGCGGGCAGCAGTGAGGCGATCACCCCGAGTCCGATCAGTTCCTCGTCCTCATACCGGGCGAAGAGGGGGACGGGGAGGGAACGCGGAGGATCTTCATGGGCGAGTACGGGGAGAGGTCCGGCGGATTCGGCCGGCTCCGTCGCCTGCGGGGCCGAAGCCTCGCTCTCCCGCACGGGCAGGGCCACGACATTCGCGCTGACCTCGCTCTGGTCGACGAGTTCCACGCCACCTGAGACAGAGTTGATCTCGACGGTCAGCCGGGCGAGCTCGTCCCGGGCCGAGGGGCCGACCCGGACGGCCAGCAGACTGAAGCGGTTCTCCTCGGTCTCCAGCAGCAACCCCATCCTGGTGCTGTCGAGCGAGGCGAGGAACAGCCTGCCGTTGTCACCGGCGGCTCGCAGAGGCGTGAGCCTCAGGGCGCGGTTGGATCGGTCGGCGCGCAGTCGGCGGACGAACTCGCCGACCGCGTCCTTGGTCCCTGAATCGAGGCGCCGGATGTCCTCGTTGGCCTGCGGTGCGACAGCGACCCTCGTCCTTACGGCACTCATCCCCGGTCCCCTCCCTCTCCCGCCGCGGACTGCTGCCTCTCGCGTAGCAGTGCCACGAGTTCTTCCTCATCCCAGCCGTCAGGGGCGCGGACGTGCCAACCAGCGGCCAGGCACTGGGACATGTAGCCGCTGTCAGCAGCGTCCTCGGCCAGGACGACGGCGATCTTGTGGTCGGGCCAGGCCAGTTCGAGCGGGCGGGGGATACCCATGACGTCCCAGCCCGCCGTGGCGGGCACGACGTCTCCGTGCGCCGCAAGCCCCTCGGCCAGCGCGATGACTGCCGGGTCACCCGCGAAGGCCAGTTCTTCGAATACGAGCTTCCACGCAGCCTGCTCCACGGCAGTCCGGGACTCCCCGGAACCGGCGGCCGGAGCGGCGAGGTGCCGCCCGGGGGTGGCCTCGGCCTGCTCCCGTACGTGCTCCTGCGGCGGCACGGCGGCCAGGAAGCCGGTACCGGGCAGGTCTTCGCGCAGCGCGGGCAGCAGACCACCGGCGCGGACGGCGGTGGCGGCGAGCAGCCCCGCGTCGAAGGCGTCCAGTCCGCTCCGGGCCAACTGGAGGCCGTCGGCGCGGCCGGTGCCCGTCGGGTCGAGGAACTGGAGGATGTTCCCCCAGCACAGCCAGGCCTTCCACCTCCTCCGGTGCGAGGGCCCGTCACCTTGGACGGCCTCGTGCCGGTCGTCCAGAACGGTCAGGGCACTCCACCGCTGGCCCCTGCCAGTCGTGTCCACGACGAGGACCAGAGGAAGCCCGGAGGCATCGCTCACCCTGAAGAGGTGCAGGCCCGCGCCGCTCACCGAGGGCAAGTCCTCGCCCCGCAGGGCAGCCTCGATCCACGACACGGCCGCAGAGGGGTCTGCCTTGGCGGCGTCTTCCTTGCTCGCGAGTTTCAGCAACCCGCCCACACACTGCTGGGCCAGTGCCTGCCAGCGGCCGAGCGCCGGATCGGCCAGGAAGCCGAGAAGCGAAGGGATGGCGCCCGCGAACATCCGGTCGATCTCCGCCGGGTCCTGTCCCTTCCCCTCCCAGGTGATCCGAGCCGCGCCGCCAGGGCTCTTGTCCCCGTCCACCGCGTACGGCGGCCAGGCCGCCTGCGCCGAAGGGCCGGCAAGGGCGGGCGCGAGTGCCTTCCCCGCCTCGTCCGCTTCCGCCGCGCCCCGCGCGTCGGAGGCCCTCAGCTCCCGCTCCCAGGCCATGACGTCGTCCCAGGTGATCTGCCAGACGAGGGTTCCGTCGGCGCGTAGCCGGGCCCGCTTGGCCGCGTCCCCGGCGATCCGGTTCTTGGCGGCCGAGGCATGCCAGCGATAGCCGTCCAGGTAGATCGCGACGGACAACGGCGGCGCTCCGTCACTCGTCGTTTCGCCCGCGACGGGACGCAGCAGCAGATCGGGCACGGTGCCGTGCTCGTGCAAGGGCTTCTGCGCGACCGACTCCCACCTGATCGGGGAGCCGTCGCGCCGGCGCAGGCTGAACTGCTTGCCCTGGCGGCCCGTCGGCGTCTCCTCGTGCACGACGTCGGCCCGGTTGGCCGGGAGCGCGAGCCAGCGGTCGAAGCACTCGATGAAGCGCCGCTCCAGATCGCTCTGGGCCTGAGCCGCGAAACGTTCCCGGTCCGTTTCGGCCCGCCGCTCCTCGTCCTTGCGTACTTCCTTGACCGCCCACCGGCTGGACCCGTCCTCGCCGAGGGTGTCGTCGAGCATCCAGAGGGCTTCTTGCCGGTCGAGCAGCGGGTACTCGCGCTCCGGGGCGTAGCCCAGCAGGCACAAGTGGCAGGCGCGACGTCGGCCGTCCTTGCAGGGGCAGTCGCGCAGGTACGCCTGGGCAGCCGCCAGTACGGCCCTGAACTCTTCGCCGTTCTCGCCCTCGACGAGCCGCTGCAAGTATCCGGTCCCGCCGGGCAGGGCGTCGTACAGCACCAGGTAGTGCCGGGTCAGCCCGGTCTCCCGGTCCGGCTCGCTGCTCGGAGTGGAGCGGATGTGGGCGGGGTCGCCGCCGTACCGCAGGGCGAGGCCCAGGTGCAGGGCCGCGGAGAACGACGCGAGCCGCTCGGGGACGTGGAGCGTCGCGGCCTGCAGCAGGATGCGCAGTGCCTCCGTCTTGTGCTCGGTCGCGGTGATGACCCGCCGGTCCTCGGACTGCGCGGGCCGGTCCCGGCGACGGGTGGTGCACCACGGCCGGTGGTGCGCCAGCTCGGGCCTGTTGGCCAACGACTCCGTCAGTTCCTCCTGCACGGGGCCGTGCCCGGGCTCACGGTCGGTGGCCCCGCCGCACAGGGGGCAGACGACGAAGGGGGTGGGGGCGACTTGCTCACCGGCGAAGAACGTGTCGGGCCGGCGGTTGTGCTTGGCCGGGCCGAGGTTGAACCGGCGAATGACTGCTTCGCGCACGTGGTCGACGCCGAAGGTCGTCCCGGAGTGCCGCCAGCTGTCCTTGATCGCGGACGGTGCGATGTCGACGGCCGTGGTCGTCGTGTAGTGCCGCTGGGTGCGGGAGTCGTGGTCGTCGATGATCCGCGAGTCGTCCCGCTTGTCGCGGGACGTGACCTTGTGGGGAACGATCACCGTGTGGAGCGCGGACCGCCCGCCGATACCCGGGCCGGCGCAGCGGGGACAGGGAGAGGTGTCGGTCTCGGCACCGCGCGTGCGGACGTACCCGCATTCCTGGCAGACCCGCCAGGTGAGCAGCGCCGAGCGCGCGTCCTCGTCGCTGCCCGTCTCGCCCTCCTTGGGCCGTGGCCCCAGGTCGAAGCCGTCGATCTCGTGGCGGTAGCCGCGCACGTAGTACGAATTGCCGGGGGCCAGCTCGGTGAGCGCCGATTCCGAAGGGCGTTGGTACAGCCGGGTCTCGGTGCGCCACTGTGACTTCGGCGCGTCACCGGAGCCGCCGGCGGCGCCCGCCGTCGTACGGGCGCGCCGGGCGGGTTCCTTGCGGGTCAGCGCGGCTTCCAGCCGCACTCCGTCCTCCACCAGGCTGTAGTTCGGCAGCAGACCCCACTCGACCAGGAACCCCTGGGCGCCTGCCTGGGCGAACTCCTGCAACCGCTTGGCGACGGCGGCCGCGTCGCGCGCGAGGTTCCGCCTCTCCCGCGCCTCGTCCTCGACGTTCTCGTGGAGGACGTCGACCGCCTCGTTGATCATGGCCCGCCGGTCCACGAGCTCGGCCCGCTCGGCCTCCCAGGCGTTCTCGGCCTTCGCCAGCTCCTCGGCCAGGCCACCGGCGGCATACCGGCGAAGTGCCTTCCGGGTATCGCGGGTGACGCCCGAGTCGGCAACCCCCTCGATCTCGGGGAACAGCTTCAGGAACTCATCGACCAGGTCCATCCGGCCGGTCACGGCCTGCCCGAACAGCCGCAGCCAGCCCACCCGGCCGAACAGGGCCGTCACCCGGTCCGGCAGCGGCAGCACACCCTCCAGCCGGCCGCGGGCGGCCAGGTCGATCAGGTGCGCGGTGTACTGGCGGCGCAGCAGCTCGCCCGCAGACAGGAAGCAGCCCGGCGGCAGGATCCGCCCCGCGATCAACTGCCGCGGCTCGGCCAAGTGGTAGAGAGCGCGCGGGCTGGTGTCGGCGAGGGACACCATGAGGGCGTTGCCCGTCGAGCGCCCGGCGCGGCCGACCCGCTGGACGTATCCGGCGGTGCTCGGCGGCAGCGAGGCGAGGATGACCGCCTCCAACTGGCCGATGTCGATGCCCAGTTCCAGTGTGGGCGTGCAGGACAGCACATTGGGGTCGGTGTGCTGGAGCCCCTGGCGGAAGCCCTTCTCGACCTCCTCGCGCTCCTTGCGGCTGAGGACACCGGTGTGCTCGGCCGAGACCACGCTGTACGGGCCCGCTTCCCGGTAAAGGCGGCGGTAGTAGTCCAAGCGGAAGTCACGAACGGCTCGCCCGCCAGCGTGCGCAGACGGTACGGCGAGCTCGCCGGCGCAGCCCTTGAGCGGACACGGCAGCCCCTGCCACACCGGCACCCGCTCGGGCGGCACGGTCTGGGTCCAGCCGCACTCCGGGCACACCAGCGCGGCGTGCGCGGTCTGCTCGTCGCTGAGCGGCCGCACCCGGATGTGCCCGGGGGTGAGCCCATAGACGCCGTGGCCCCGGTTGTTCGCCCCCGCCTTGTTCTCGCCGGTGCGCCGGTATGCGAGCGCGCCGATCTCCTTGCCCGCCAGCAGCGGCAGCAGCTCGGCCAGGTACCCGGCAGCGAGGTCGCGGTCCATGCCCAGGCAGCGCTCGGCGAAGTCGGTGTACCAGCTCTCCTTGGTGTCGACCCGGTCGAAGTCGCTGCGACCGCTGCGCGCCCCGACGAGCACGAACGCCGGTGCGTCCGAATTCCGCCCGAAGGCCTGCATGCCCTCCGGGCGGCCGGTCCAGATCGAGTACCGGCTGCGGCCTTCGTTCTCTATGAAGGCATCCAGCCAATGGTGCTGGACACCGCCGCTGACACGCACGTGCTCAAGCAGCCCGCGGACGAACCCCTCGAAGCGCCGCCGCCGTTCGGGTCCGGCGGGCGGCAGTGTGGGCTTCCTCGCCGGGCCGACACCTTCGTCCGCTTCGGCCTGCGGCTCGTCCTCGGCGTCCACCGGCAACTGTCGGCTCAGATGCACTTCGTACAGGCTCTCCGCGGTCTGCGCCGCGAGGGCGGGGTCCGCGAGCCGCACCTCGGCGGCCACCGTACGCGTGAGCTCCAGAGTCCGGCCCATCCTGGAATTCAGCCCGAACTCCAGGAGCGTGTTGAAGGCGAGCCGCTCACCGACCAGGTCCCACGTCCCTGCGGGCAGCCGCTTCTTCCCGGCCAGCAGCCGCTTCACCCGGTCCACGTCGTGCAGGTCGGGCGGTACGACGGAGGAGAGGAGCCTCTCCTGGTCCACGGAGGCGCGCCGCACGAGCGCGGCGATCAGTTCGTTGAGCGGAACCCCGTCCGCGGCGAACTCGGGCACCTGGGCCGCCCGCTCCTCCAGCTGCTCGTGCACGAGCGAGCGCAGTGAGAACTTCCAGGCACGGCTCGACACGAAGCCGGCCCGGTGGGCGGCGTCCTGCACCGAGTCGTTGAAGATCAGCGTCCGGCGCCGGTCCCTGCCCGCCTCGTCCTTCTTGGGCAGCTCCCCGCCGGTGAACAGCTGGGTGACCGCGACCGAGGCGAGCGGGGCCACACCGGCACCCAGGAAGCGGATGCCCTGCGCTTGCCCGCAGGCGGGACAGCGGTCCTGCCGCGCGTACTCGTCCTGGTCGGGGGTGTCGTACCAGACCTTGACGAAGACACCGTTCTCCGGTGCCTCGGCGATCGAGCCGTCGGCGCGGAACACCTCGTCGGGGTCGATGCGCCGCAGTGCCTCGCCGCTGTCCTCCAGCACGAGCACGCTCGCCTCGCGGGTCGCGGACCGGCGTCCGCGCCGGGTGCTGCGAGCCAGCGCCTGGCGCGCCTGCTCGGCCGCCTCGGCGGGGGTGGCCGCGATGAGGGCCCGGACCCGGGCCTTGCCGCTGCCCACGCTCTGCCGGTAGATGTGATCCGGCGCGCTCTCCAGGGACATGGGGTTGCGCTCGGGGCAGATGGCGCTCCAGCCAGAGCGTCCGCAGTGCCGGCAGTACGCGGACGGCAGCCGCCCGGAGCGTGCCACCGAGCGGCGCCGTTCCTCCTGCGCGGCGGACGCGACGGCAGCGGCGGCGGCCTGATCGGTGTCCGACCAGGAGAAGACCGGCCGGGGCGCGACGAACCGCAGTACTCGGGACAGGGACCGAACCCACAGGTGCGTCTCGACGAGCAGCAGCGGCCGCTCCCGGTCCGCGGGGGCATCCGGATCGCGGGCCACCGAGATCAGGGCGACGAACCGGGCCAGCGCCTCGGCGGCGGTCTCCGGATCCTGGGTCGCGGCCACGCGCCACGCGGAGCTCGCGGGGAAGGCGCCGAGTATTTCCACGGCGGTCAGAGGCTTGTCCACGTCCTGCGCGAGCAGCTCGTGCATCAGAGGATGGGCCAGCAGCCGGCGCCCGAGCTCGCAGGGATCCGAGGCATCGAAGCCGAGGACGGCCTTGGCGATCGCGTCCAGACCGTCCGGGCTCGCGGCGGGATCAGGCAGGGCCGCCAGCTCGGCGGGGGAGGGCAGCGGCAGGGTCAGGTCCGCAGGACGTAGGAAGGCGTTCAGATCCCGCCGGTCCTCCCCGATGACCGCATCGTCGGGGAACCGCACGCCGAACACCTGCGAGGCCACGTCGAGCATCGCCCGCGGCCCGGCCCCGCCCACCACCTGCTTGTCCTCGACAGCCGCCTCGCCGAGGGTCGCCGAGGTCGCCACCGGGCAGATCGAACCGAGCGGTCGTCCTTCCTCGGCTGCCCCGAGGACCGCACCGAGCCGGCGCAGCAGCATGGCCACGTCGGTGCCCTGGGCGCCGTCGTAGGTGTGGAACTCGTCGATCACGATGTACGCCACGTCGGCGTCCGCCCACAGCGGGGCGTCCTGCTGCCGCTGGAGGAGGAGGTCGAGCATCTTGTAGTTGGTGATCAGGATGTCCGGCGGATTGCGCCGGATCTCGGACCGTTCGACCATGACCCGCCCGTAAGGGGAGCCGTTCTTCGTCGAACTGGCCTCACCGATGTAGAGCCCGGCGGTGACGTCGGCGAGCCGCTCGTCCTTCTCCAGGAGAGCACCGAGACGGCCGGCCTGGTCGCCCGCCAGGGCGTTCATCGGATACAGCAGGACGGCCTTGACACCCGGCTTCCCGGCCGCCTTCGCCCGCCGGCAGTGGTCGATCACGGGAAGGAGGAAGGACTCGGTCTTGCCGGAACCGGTACCCGTGGTGATCAAGGTCGGCTGCGGAACGTGCCCGCCCTTGGTCGTGAGCCGGGCGAAGGCCTCGGCCTGATGCGCGTACGGCCGGAAATCACCGCCCTGCCACCAGTCGAGGTGCTGCTGCCAGCCGCCCTCGGCGGTCCGGAACGGCCGCCGGATGCGGAGGTAGGGACCGCGGAAGAGGCCGTCGGCGGGATCGGTCAGGAAGTCGGTGAGCGCACGCTGGGTCTCCGGCTCGGCGAGGGCGAAGGTCGTGGTCAGATACTCGACCGTCGTATCGCGCAGTGCCTGCGCGGCGAGTGTGGGTCGCATGGCCTCGCCGGCCCTCCCGTTCGGTACGACTGCGACACCGACCCCGACGGCTTCGGACTCGTGTAAGTGATCACGTCGATGATGTCGTCCACTTTACGCGGGAGGTCTGACACCGCGGCCGGATTCGGTCGGAACCGGCTGATGGGAGGGGTTACGGCAGCTCGTACTCCGCCCAGACGGTCTTCCCCGGCCCACCGTCGGCACGGGGGCTCCAGGCTCAGCGGGCGGACAGGGCGGCGACGAGGGGGAGGCCGTGGCCGGACTGGGGGAGCGGGGTGGCGGGGGTCCGGGTCGTGGGCAGGCGTTCGGTGCGGGTGTCGGCGACCTCGATGCGGAGGGTGGTGGGGGTGGCGGCCAGCACGAGGCGGAAGTCCAGGCCGGGCACGTGGCCGTGGCGGACGGCGTTGGCGCACAGCTCGGCCACGATCAGCGCGACGTCGGCGTGGGCGGTCGAGTCGCACGGGTGCCCCCCATGCGTTGAGGCGGACGGCAGCGAGACGCCGGGCGAGGCCGGCGCCGCGCGGGGTGGAGCTGAAACGCATGCTGAAGTGGTGGGTGGGGTTGCCGAGTTGGGTGGGGGTGGCCGGGGCGGCGGGTTGTTCCATCATGCGGACAACCCTTCCGGCGGTGGCGTAGCGTGACCAGTCGTGACGCACTGACGCGGGCTGCTTGTGCGCGGCGATGCGTGACCTGTACGTGGGCCAGTGCGCGTCGGACGGGCGGTGGGGCCGGTGGAGGAAGACCTTGGTCTGGAAGGCAGTCCGGAGGACCAGCGCCAGGACGATCCCGGGTCGGGGGTAGTCACGGCGTTCGGGCAGCTGCTGAAGCTGGTCCGGGTGGCGGCGGGGATGGAGCGGGCCGAACTCGGGGCGCGGCTCGGCTACTCGGCTTCGGCCATCGCCTCGTACGAACAGGGGCGGCGCATCCCGCAGCCGGATTTCATCGACCGGGCGGATGAGGTGCTGGGCGCCGGGGGTGTGTTGAAAACCCTGAAGGAGGAGATGGCCCGGGCGCAGTATCCGGCGTTCTTCCGGGACGCGGCGGGGTTCGAGTCGAAGGCCGTCGAACTGCATGTCTTCGCGACGCTCGCCGTACCCGGGCTTCTCCAGACGGAGGAGTACGCCCGGGCGGTCTTCGCCATGCGTCGCCCACTTCTTGACGACGAAACGATTGAACAGCGCGTTGCAGCCCGCGTTGCCCGACAGAAGATCTTCTCTCGTAGGCCCCTGCCGACGATCGGCTTCGTCATCGAGGAGTCGGTTCTGCGGCGGCCGCTCGGGTGTCGGCAGGTCATGCGGGGGCAGTTGGAACATCTGCTGCTTCAAGGTCACCGGCGGAACGTCGAGATCCAGGTGATGCCGACCGACCGAGAGGAGCACTGTGGACTGGCGGGTCCGTTCACATTGATGGAGACACGGGAGGGGCGAAGGATCGCCTACGTTGAGGTGCAGAAGGAAAGCCGCCTCTACACCGAACGCGTAGCGGTCAGGGAGATCGAGGAGCAGTACGGCATCCTGCGAGCGCAGGCACTGACTCCGCGTGAGTCGCTGGCCCTTGTCGAGAAACTGCTGGGAGAGACATGACCAACCCGAACCCCCTGCCGATGATCCCTGAGTCGGCCTGGTTCAAGAGCGGCTACAGCAGCGGCGAGGGCGGGGAGTGTGTGGAGGTCGCGATCATTGGCGCCTCCGTGCACGTCCGGGACTCGAAGAACCTCGCGGGCCCGATCGTCACGGTGTCGCCAGAAGCGTGGGTCGGCCTGATCGACCTCGCCGCCACTCGCCCGGCCTGACCAGTCCTCGTCGCCCGGAGCCCTGCCGCCTACGTCAGTGCGGCAGGGCTCCCGGCGTCTCAGCCCGTTCTACTGCTCAACGGAGCCGGGCGCTTCGGTGTCCCCGGGCTCCCAGCCGGCCGCCCGCAGCCGCCGCGTGAACTCCTCGTGCGCGGCCCGCATCTCCTTTACGCGGTTGGCCCGGTAGAGAGGCTCTTCATACCCGTCGGGCACGGTCGCTTCGAGCGGGAAGTTTTCGTGCGAGCTGAGCTGCTTCCAGGCGTCCTTGGGCTGGCCGTAACCGTGCTGCTGGTGCGCCTTGGCGATCCGCCGCCCGGTCGCGTCGAACCACATGTTCTCCTCGTACTGCTGAAGTACGGGGAACCGGGCGCGGTACATGGCCACGAGCTCGTCCGCGCTGATCCCGAGCCACACAGCTACGAGAGCATCGATCTCCACAAGTGCGGCCCGCCGAGCCACTTCGGACCGAAGTGGTGTCTCTTGCGTCCAGGTTGATGTGACGCCATCAGTAATCGAATCTAGCTTAGTTGGCCAGACTGAATATGCGGCCCAATCGTCTTCTTGCCAGACTGCCTCATGCAGTTCCGTCCAGAGGTCTCCGAATGCTTCGGATTGGGCATTAAGACGCAGGGTGCGCAGTGCCAGTGCCGGTGACAGTGGATGCCCAGCAGTTGCGGCTGGGAGGGTCTTAGCCTCCCCGATTCGCAGATCGCCTCGACCAGTAATGCGCAAGTAGTAGTCCAACGGCAGTGAAGCCATGAAACCTGCAGCGAGAACTGTGTCGGTCGCATTCGGCAAGGCCATCGAGTTAATCAAATCGACATGGGCCGGACCTCGGGGCAGCAATGCGGCATAGAGGCTTCGCTCCGTGTTGGAGGCAATCTGTCGGCGCCATGCCACTCTGTGGAACTGTGAGTAGGGGCGCAAACTTGCGTCCTGCAGCAGTGCCTCGGTTGCCTGTTTGTGTTTTTCCGGGCTGAGGTCAGGATATGATTCGGCTACGTCAGATTGTGCAGCTTCTAGAGCCGCCGGGTCGGATCGCAATTGGGTAAGCCGGTCGTGGTCTACCCAGTTGTCCTGAGCGGCAACATAGCGAGAGTGCTTTCCGGCCGGGCGGTAGTTGGTTCGAGGGGCTGCGTCGTGCGGAATTCGAAGGTGGTCCCAAGGCTCGTAATCGCGCATGCTCTTGGAGCCGCTCTTCGGCGGCTGCTTGGAGAATGGTGTAGCGATGCCCAGCATTGCTCCCTGAAATATGACATCATTCCACTGCGTTACTTCACCTGGACTCCAGGTGAAGTAGCCGGCGGTTCGGTCATTCTTCTCATCGAATCCACGACTGACTCGTGGAGTCAGCGAGCTCAACCGATGTGGCCATCGAGCAAGGGACGCGATCGCTGATTCTTCAGACCGGGTGACTGGGTAGAGCAACTTTGCCTCTGTCACGGGCGGCGGATTTTCTTCCCCGGCTAGTGCGCGCCATTCGGCGAGGCGTTCGTGGTCAACCCAGACGATACGCTCGCGGTGTGGTCGAAGGTCCCATGCGCCGTTATTTTTAACCCCGGGGATGGGGCCTGATCCATCGTGTCGAACGGAGTTGACTAGGACTTGAGGGTGAAGAAGCCAGCTCATGTGCTGGAATCCGACATTGCCACCCCTCGCGTAGATGTTCACGCTGAAGTGGCTACTGTTTCCCACAGGGTTGGCGAAGATTAGGAGCTCATTCGTGAAGTCTGCATGGAATCGCAGATGTCGATAAGCCGCCTCCCGTAGAGCCCCCTCCTTAGCCCCCGCCAAATGTGTCGAAGGATGGATAAGGCCTGCCACGCCCCGTTCGCCTGTTGCTCGCCACGCCAGCAGCATGAATGCCCGATAGAGATCTGGTTGTGTCCCGACTAGCTGCTTGTGTGTGTCCACGGAGGTGAGAAACTCGGACATGGCTGCCGAGCTTGCGAGCTCGCTCAGAAACGTGCACTGCGGGTCTGGCCGCTCAAGGACAGCCGCCTTGCGTTCAGCCCATGCCCCACTGCTCGGCTTCTCCGCAAGCTCGAACCACGGCTCGAACTCGGCGAGGACTCCGCCTTCCTTCCACTCCTGCTTCACCCACGGCGGGTTCCCCACCATCAGGTCGAAGCCGCCCTCCGCGAAGACGTGCGCGAGGTCCAGCTCCCAGTGGAAGAAGCCGCGGTCCTTCGCGATACGCACCGCTGTCCCGTGCCACGGGAAGAGGTCCCCGACGTTCGAGAACTCCACCCACGCCGACAGCTCGATCATCTTCTCGTCGAGAGTCTTCTCCACGAGGTCGAGATCCTTGAGGTCCTTGACCTCCGGGATGACGAACAGCGTGCTCGCGCCCTCGCCCGAGTCCACGTCCACACTGCCAACGAGGGCCTCGGCGAACTCGATCCAGTCGTCCAGAGACCTCAGGGCCACCTTTCGGTCCTGGCTGCTGCCCTTCTTGATCTTCTTGAGGTCCCGCTCGCCGTGGAAATAATCCGGGGCCGACCCGTCCAGCAGCGGCACCTCCTCCAGCGGCCAGAACCACAGCGCGCACCACGCGTCCATGACCTGCTTGAGCCGCCAGTACGGGCTGCCCTCCACCCGCAGCGCCTGCCGGACCGCGTCCCGGTCCATGACCGGACCGGACTGCTCCGCGCTACCCTGCGCAGCGCCCCACACCGGGATCCCGCGCGAGATCTCCTGCTCGGACAGCTTCAGCCGCAGTTGAACGAGGTCCCACAGGTATTCCACCCGCTCCGCGAGGGCGCGCAGCCGGCTGGTCTGGTAGCGGCCGGTCCCCGCATCGTCTTCCTCCGGGGCCGCAGCCACCGCCTTCGCGGGCTTCGCCGGGGTCTGCTCCTCCACGGAATCGAACCCAGGCTGGTTCCAGATCGGCAGGCCGAGGTCGAAGGCCCCCTGGCCGGAGCGTTCCTCCGCCGCGATCGTCTTCGCCTTCGTCGTCGGAGCCTTCTCCGCGCCCGTGCTCTTCTTCGGCGCACCCTTCGGCGACCGCCGGATGCCCGACCGCCACTTCTTCATCGCCTCGATGAGTTCCGGCTCCAGCCAGTCCGCGACCGCGCCCGCCACCACGCTCTGACCGGTGTTCTTCCTCACCGACACCGACTCGCCGACCGACCCCCACCCCAGCGCCGGTACCAGGAACTGGTGCACCGACCGGCCCGGCAGCTTCTCCGTCAGCGGCACCACCCTCGGCGCCTCCTGATCCGAGGCCTTCAGCCAGCCGCCCTTGCTCAGCGTCTGCCCGGGGTAGACCTTCCGCGCGGCCCCGATCAGCGAGTTGCCCCGGTGCAGGTGCAGCCCGTACCAAGGCGCCCGCATCCCGGGATACATGGTGTTGAGCCACAGCGAGATCTCCGCCAGCTCCACCGCCGTCTTGTTGAGGTCGACCCCGTACGCGTTGTGCAGGGCGATGTACGCCTTCACCTTCTGGAGCTCGCGCGGGTACTCCTCCGGGTCGATCTGCTCGCCCCGCTCGTGCTGTGCCAGCTTCAGGTACAGCTCCGCCAGCTGGTTGACGGCCTCGTTGAGGAAGGCCCCCGACCCCAGGGCCGGTTCGCAGACCCGCCACCGCAGCACCTCCGCCGCCGTGACCGCCAGCTTCGGCGACTTTTCCGGCTCGCGCGGGTCGATCTCCCCGTCGTCGTCCAGCCGGAACCGCAGCGTCTGCTCGACCGTCGCCTGGGTCAGGGACTCCGGCGTGTAGTACGAGGCGCTCGTCTGCCGGTCGCGTCCGGCGAGCCGGTAGACGTACGAGCCCACCGGGTGGATCACCGAAGCCGGCTCACCCGTCTCCGGGTCGATGCCGTCCTTGACGAAGACGCTGTCGCCCGCCGTGTCCACGTACAGCCCCGACCGCACCTGGCTGGCCGTGATCAGCCAGGAGCCGCCCTCCGGGTTTCCGCCCTTGGCGACCTCGTACAGGGCCTCTGTGGCGATGAAACCGGTGTACGACATCAGCCCTTCGTACACCGCGCCCAGGTGGTTGATGCTGAGGTTGGCGTAGCTGATGAAGCCGCCCCGGCTCTTGCCGCGTCCCTCCACGAGGGTGAGGTGGCGCAGGACCTGGTGCAGCACCTTGTTGCGCAGCCGGAGGTCCAGCGGTCGGGCGGGGGCCGGGGAGCCGTCCGGGCGTTCGTCGTACGGGTAGGCGATCTTCTTGCCGACGAGGTGTATCGACTCGGGGTCGAAGAGTCGGGAGCGCAGGGCCTCGATGCGGACGCCCTCGTAGCCGTCGTCCTCGGCGAGCGCCGGCGCCTCCTCGCGTACGGTGTCCCGGCTGGTGACCGTGTCCGCCACGGGGTGGCCGGTGAACACCTTCTCGAAGAGCAGGGCCAGCGACTCGTGGAAGTGGTGTCCGTGCCGGGAGCCGCTGCCCAGCTTCTCCTGGACGACGAGTTCCCGAAGCCGGGCCACGCTGTAGCCGGTCGCGTACGCCTCGCTCTTCACCGGCAGGATGCTGAGCTCGGGCCGGGCCTCCGCGTACAGCAGGAACAGGATCCGGTACAGGTAGCGCAGCGACTCCTCGGTGAGGAGCCTCGGCAGGTCCCCGGGCTCCTTGAGGACCTCCGGCAGCCACTCCGGGAGGTCCTCCGGGTGGACGCCGTGCTCGGCGCGGGCGAGCTCCAGGACCTCGTTCGCGATCAGCTGGACGGACTTCTGCAAGCCCACCCGCAGTTCGGCGGTCACCCCCACGGAGTGGTCGCGGGACTCGGCCACCAGCTTGGCGATCTCGTCGTCCGAGCCGTCGTCGCCGGGGCGCAGCGAGGACGCGGCGAAGATCGCCGCGATCAGGTCGATCTCGTTCGCCTTCGCGCCCTTGGCGGCCTTGCGGGGCAGGGCTGTGTCCAGGTTCACCGCGAGGTAGCGGCCACGGGAGAACGCCTCACGGTCGGCCAGGATGATGATGCCGCCGAAGAGGAGGAGGGCGTAGCGCGGCGCGTTCTCGCCGTTCAGCAGCCAGGAGGCCAGCTCGCGGACCGTGGCCAGCGTCTTGGACGCGGACACCCGGACGGGCGCGGGCAGCCGGTTGGCGTGACCGTCACCCCGGGTGGCGTCCAGGTCCTCGGCGAAGCCGCCGGCCAGGACCACGATGCCCGGCTCGTGGTGGGCCACCGGCGCTGCGACCTGGCCGGTCGGGGTGCGGACCGTGAAGTGACCGGGCGCGGGGACGAAGCCGAGGGCCTCCAGCACCCGCGTGTGCCAGCCGGCCAGGGCTGCCCGCCACTCGCCTTCGAGGAAGTTGTCGGATTCCCCGGGTGTGGGAGGAGCCGGGGAAGGCTGGAAGGCCGGCGCCTCCGCCTCCGGGCCCAGGCCCTTCAGTACGGCAGCGGCCGCCTCCTGGGCGGCGACGGCGCGCGCGTACGGCAGGGGGTTGTACTTCTCCGCGTCCGCTCCGAGGACCGCCCGTACGTCCATGTACGGGCGGGTCAGGTCGCGCAGACTCTGCCGGGGCGTGGCCTGCCCCTGGCGCTCCATCGCGGCCCACTCCTTCAGCGGGCCGCTGGCGAGCTGCTTGGGCAGGATGTCGTCCAGGTAGAACGAGGGGAAGTACTCGCTCTCGTTGATCAGGGAGTCGAACGTCACGCCTGCTGCTCCTGCTCGCTGTTCCTGCTGCGGCTGTTCATGTACGCGTAGGGGTGGCCCTGGTGGGTCATGCGC
Source organism: Streptomyces sp. NPDC101490 (assembly GCF_044767145.1). Taxonomy (NCBI): domain Bacteria; kingdom Bacillati; phylum Actinomycetota; class Actinomycetes; order Kitasatosporales; family Streptomycetaceae; genus Streptomyces; species Streptomyces sp. NPDC101490. Next base: position 155,696 of record NZ_JBIWNI010000011.1, on the reverse strand, counting down.
CGGGCTCCAGTACGGCCAGTACCCGGATCATCGGGTCGCCGGACGTCCGCAGCCGGGCGGCGGCCGTCGCCAGCCGGTCGGCTGCCTCGTCGCGGGCGGTGCGGCCGCCTTCGAAGCCGGGCAATGAGGTCTGCCGCCAGACGCCGACGCGCTCCTCGTAGGCGCGCAGCGGGGCGTCCACCTCCTTGTCGGCGACCGCGGCCAGCTTCTTGAGCTCACGCCGGGTCTCGGACACGGCCCGGGGGACCAGCTGCTGGAGCGGGGCCAGGTCCCCGGCCGTGTAGTGGTCGGCCATGCCGGGGCCGATGCCGAAGTCCGCGAGGAGCGCCGGGGTGAGCTCGCGTACCCGCGGCTCGGGGCTGTCCAGCCGGTCGATCGCCAGCCAGGCCACCACGGTCGGGCGGCCCTCCGCGTTGGACCACACGCCCTGGGTGAGAACCACCGGGACGGGGGCGTCCTCGGGGGACACCTGGAGGACGCGGGCCTGCTGGCGGCCGAGCTGGACCAGCACCTTGTCGGTGATCCACTCGATGACGGGGTGCAGTTCGCCGACGTAGTGCGCGTCGGGCCACAGGGAGGAGGACCCGGAGTCCTCGCGGGCGCGCTTGAGGGAGTCGGCGGCGTCCTCGCGGCTGAAGGTCAGCTTCATCCGGTGGGCGATGTTCTGGTCCCGTAGATATCCCGGCGGGAGGACGCCGAGGCGGTCGGCGAGGTCCTCGGGGGTGTCGAAACTGAGGTCCGTGCCGGAACTGGCGGTCTTCAGACGGAAGGACTCCAGCTCGGCGAGCTCGTCCAGGCCGGTGAGCACGAACTCGTGCCGGTTCCGCTCGGCCGACTCGGCGTCGAAGAGGCGGAGCCCGTCGACGGTGGGGATGTCGGAGGAGGGGCGGCCGGCCGTGGGCGCGGGTCCGTGCGCGCCCGAGGCCGACGGGTCCGGCTCGGCCGGGCCGATGTCGTCCAGGTCGAGGTCGAAATCAGCGTCGAAGTCGGCGTCGGGGCCGATGTCGAAGCCGGAATCCTCGAAGCCCGAGGGCCCGCCGAAGCCCGTCTCGGTGCCGAACTCGCTCATCGTCCGGCGCTCGATGGGCAGCACGGTGTCCGCATCGTCGTGGGAGCTGTCCCCCTCCTCGGGCTCCAACGCGACGGCCACGAGGTCCCGTACGGCTTCCTCCGGGGTGGCCTGGCGGAGCAGGGCCTCCATCACCCGGCGCTCCTCCTTGCCCCAGTCGTTCTCCTTCGTCGCCGCCTCGACGGCGCCCAGCACCTGGTGGACCTTCGCCTCACGGGCGAGGACCTTTTCCGCGATGGTCCGGTCGTCGAGGGCACCCTTTGTGCCGCTCTTGAGGATCATGGCCCGGAACTCGGGGCTGCGGGTCTGCCCGTACCGGTCGATGCGGCCGTTGCGCTGCTCGACGCGGATCAGGCTCCACGGCAGGTCCCAGTGGACGAGGTGGTGGCACTGCCGGTGCAGGTTGACGCCCTCGGACGCGCCGTCGCCGGTGAGCAGCAGCCGGATGTCGCCGCCGGCCCGCGCGAACTCGTCGACGTAGTCCATCTGCACGGTGTCGGAGACATCGCTGTGCATCACCTTGACGGCAGACTCGGCTGCCTCCCCGCGCCAGCCCAGCAGCGGGGGCAGTACGAGACCGAGCCAGTCGAGGGTCTCGCGGCGCTCGGAGAAGACCACCGCTCGGGTGGAGCTGCCGGCCTTGACACCGATGCCGCGCAGGTGGTCGACGAGGCCCGCGAGCTTGGTCGTCGATGCGAGGCCGTCCGCGGAGGCCCGCTCGATCTCGCGGGCCAGCTCGGTCAGCCGCAGCAGGGAGGCGACCTCGGGGACGGGGGAGAGTGCCTGCGAGTCGGAGGGCGACGGATCGGTGACCTTCTTGTGGCCCTCGGGCAGGGCGTGGCCCAGCTTGGCGAGCCGCTCGCGGGCGGTGACAAAGAGGGCGCGGTGCGAGGAGAGGAAGGACTTGAGCAGTACGTAGGGGAAGAGGTGGTCGGCGCCCTTGGCGTCCGGGTTCGTCAGCCAGGAGCGGGCCAGCTCGGCGAAGACCTGTTCCTCCAGTTCGCCCGCCTCGCAGTAGACGGGGCGCGACTCGCCACGCGGTGCCCAGGAGCCCTCCAGGGCCTCGGCGACCTCCTCGCTGACCTTGGTACGGCGCAGCATGAGGTGGTGCAGCTCCTCCGCCTTCGGCTGCGCGGGGTCCTTGATCGCCATCGGGTCGAGCAGCCGGACCAGTCCGGTGAAGGCGCGCATGTCACCGTTGTGCGGTGTGGCACTGGCCAGGATCAGGGCGTCCGTCTGCTTGGCCAGGAGATCCGCGAGGATCCGGCGGTCGCTGCTCCGGCTCATCAGATTGTGCGACTCGTCGATGACGACGGCGTCCCACTCGATGTTCTGCAGCCAGGGCCCGTAGCGCTTGGCGTTCTTCAGCGTGTCCATCGAGACGATGACGCGCTTGTAGTACGTGAAGGGGTTCCGGCCGACCGGGATCTTGCGCTCGATACGGGAGATGCCCACGCTGTCGAGCCGTACCAGCGGCAGCGAAAATCGCGTCCACATCTCGTGCTGGAACTGCTCCAGCACCGGAGCGGGGGTGACGACGAGGATGCGCTCGCCGCGGCCCCGCCGGATCAGCTCACCGAGCAGGATGCCGATCTCCAACGTTTTGCCGAGACCGACGACGTCGCCGATCAGCAGCCGGGGGCGCAGCGGGTTCGCGAGTGCCTTCACCGCGGGCCGCAGCTGATAGTCCATGCGGTCCAGTAGGAATCCGTCCGTCAGGGCGAGGCCGCGCTCGATCTGGGGGAGCGGGGTTTTGCGCAGCACGGCCTCCAGGAAGAGGCGGCTGAGCCGGTACCCCTTCGAGGGGTCTGGTACGAGGACGGTGTCCTCGGGCCGCAGTACGCGGGGCGTCCCGTCGAGCGAGGTGAGGAACCGCGCCTGGTGTCCGCGGACGAGATCCGAGGCACCGGTGGCCTCGATCAGGAATTCGCCGGGGCGGACCACGCTGCTGCTGCGGACCAGCCACTCCTCGTCACGGACCTCGATCACGGTCCCAGCCGGGGGCGGGCCCGCAAGGAGGTCGGGCGCTGCGTCGGGCATGGCGGGCGGTCCTTTCGACGTGCAATGCACACACGACGTACGCGCGTGAGCGTGATTCTGTGTTGTGGGCCAGGGCGTCCGCGCGGCTGAACACCCGAGGCGGCCATGTGTAAACCCTAGGCGCCGGCCGATCCCGTGGACGGGGGTCCTGCGGCCTGATCTCGCCGGTCGGACCCACCGGTGGTCAGAGGCGACTGCTGTGGGCGTACGCCTTGCGCAGGCGCTCGGCGGCCCTGAGCGCGGCGGGTGGTGCCTCGGGGGTGGGTGTGGGTTTCGGCATCGCCGGAGGCTGCGGGGGAGCGAGCCGGTAGCTGCTGACCGTCGGCTGGTTCGGGACGAACGGCGCCGGTGCGGGGCTCGCCTTCGGGTCGGGCTCGGTGGGCACGTACTCCACCGGGACCGCCGGGGCCGGGGCGGGCACGACGACCGGCTCCTCGTCGTCGCCGAAGAACTGTTTGTAGAAGTCCGGGCCGTCGCCGGCCGAGGGCTCGTCAGGGGTGACCTGGTGGTCGACTGCCTGCTGAGCCGCTGCCTGCGCCTGCGGGTCGGCGTGGTCGGCCACGGCTTCCTCGGGCAGCTCCGGGATCAGGCCCGAGCCCGCAACCAAGGCGCGGAGCTCAGCGTCTGCCGCTTCAGGGGTCAGCCTGTTTTTCGCCAGCAGTTGGAGCAGGCTCTCCTCGATCGCGTCGAGCGAGGGCCGCGCGCTCGGCAGCTGGACCAGGATCTTGGCCAGCAGGGGCATACAGGCCGGAAGCACCCCGTCCCAGCTTGGCTCCGCGGCCGCCGGACCGTACGGATAGGGCGGCCGCTGCGCGGCGGCGAAGAAGAGGACCGCTCCCAGGGCGTAGATGTCCGCCGGCTCCTTGACGTGCTTGGTGTCGGTCGCCTGCTCCAGCGACATGTAGGAGGGAGTCCCGATGCCGACGTCGGTCTTGGTCAGGGCTCCGTTGCTGTCCCGGTCGGTCAGGACCGCGAGACCGAAGTCGAGTACGACGGGTCCGGCCGGCCCCATGGCGATGTTGCCCGGCTTGAGGTCGCGGTGCAGCAGCTTCACCCCGTGGATGGCTCGCAGGGCATCGACCAGCGCGAGACCGAGCGCCGCGTACGGGCCGAGACCAAGGGGCCCGACGGTGTGGACGAACCTGTGGAGGGTGGGGCCGCGCACGTAGTCCATGGCCAGCCAGGGCCGTTCGGCTTCCGCGTCGGCACCCAGGAAGGCGGGAACCCGGGCGCTGACGACCGTGCGCATCGTCTCGATCTCCTGCGCGAAGCGGGCCCGGGCCTTCTTCTCGGAGCTCTCCGTGCTGTCCCGCAGCATGGACGGCTTGATGACCTTGACGGCTGCGAGAACAGGCTCGGTGTCCTCTTCGGAACCCGTGAGGTGGTAGCCGGCCTCGTGCTCGGGGCCGAGGTTGTCCAGGGGGAGCCGGCGGCCCAGATACGTACGGCCCATCCCGCCCTGTCCGAGCACTGCGAGCAGCCGGAACGGGCCCAGAGCGGTCGGGTCCGTGTCGTTCAGCTTGTACATCGCGCTTCCATCCCCCACCCGTGGCGCACTTGGGATCACATCGGCGATGCAGACGGGTCCGGAGTGGTCTGATGTACCGGACGGCCGCGTCCGGCCGACGGCGCACACAGCTTGTCGGCAAGTTTACGGCGGCCGTCCGGAAGATCAGCCAGATCGGTCAGATTCGCGCAGGTACGCACTGATGACCGAGGGGTAGGGGCGCAGGAGCGGCTGGAGCTCGCGCCGCAGGAATCCGGCGTCCGCGTCGGGGAGCGGGAGCGCGGCCCTGCGCATGCGGACGCTCCAGTGGCGGGGGTCGGGGAAGACCTCCAACTGGGAGACCAGATCGGCGAGCACCACGCCCTCACGGTGGGGTGCCAGGCCGTGAACGCGCAGCGTGCAGCCCGATGCGAACCGCCGTTCGCCGAACGAGACGGGCTCGAGAAGGGGCGTCACCTCGGAGGTGACCGTGGCGAGCCCCATTACCCGGCCGCGGTCTTTGGACGGGCTCCGGAAGCACCCCCGCGTCGTGTAGGGGAGGACTTCGTCACCCTTGCCCGGAACGGAGCCGACGCGCCCTTCGGGAAAGGCCATGCGCTGGTTCTCAAGCACCCAGCCCAGGGGTTCACGGTCGCTGATGATGATCAGGTGTGTCGCCATCAGGCCTGGCCCCGCGCCTGCTCGCGGATGTCCTGCAGCCGAACTTCGGGCCGCTCCTTGAGGACGTACTTGCCGTAGCCGTTGATCTCGGTGCCGGTCTGAGCCTTGAGCGCCGGGGACGGCTTGGAGAAGGCGCGGCCGTCCTCGATCTCGATCCACCCGTCGGCCGTCACGATCGCCTCGTGGGTCAGGCCTCGGCGAGGCTGGTGGTGGACGAGCACGTCTCCGGCCTTGAGTAGTCCTGCCTCGATGAGGGGGGCCAGATCCCCGGGGCGCCGTTCCGCGGCAGGGGCACTGTCATCGAGGAGGAGACGCCGAAGAACATCATTGGGTGTATCCACGAGAGGCTCACCGTGGCTTTGCAGGAACGCGAACACTTCGTCGTCGATGCTGATGGGGCGCATGGGCATTCGTACCTCCAGTCAAACTCTAGACTTTGGCTGCCTCCGAGTCTGCCAGATTTAAAGTTTTCCCGCAATGTGTCTTGGTCCGATCCGTCAGTGTGGGCTGGGGGCGCCGCGAGAGTGGGACAGATTCAGGCCATGTGGAACGAAACCGGCGCGATGCGGCTTGGTCCTGCACAGGAGACTCCGGACGGCGCTGCCGCTTACGGCAGTGCTCTACCTGTTCCCACTTCTGTGGATGGTCCCGGCCGACTTGGGGCGTGACCTTGGCGGTATTCGCGGTGGTGACCCCGTCGAGCGCCGGTTTCGGCGGCTCTCTGGCACCGGGATCGATCGGCTCGGTGATCGGTTCGACGACCGGGCGGGAGAGGGCCCACTCCGGGGCGGGCCGGCTGATCCGGGGGCGGACCGCTTCGGCAGGGGTAGCCGCAGAGGTGATCACGCGTAGGTCGTCGGTGCGGGCCAGTGCGAGTTGGCCGGTGACCGCGCGGTCGCGCAGGACGGCTTTGGCGAGCCCTTCGCTGTCGAGGGGGATGGTGCAGCCGGGGATGGCGGGGGAGCGGGTCGCGCGGCGCTCGCTCCGTGCTGGTTCTGTTCGCGCAGGGCCTGGGCGAGTTGGTCGCGCAGGGACTGGATCTCCTCCTCCGCGACGGGTCCGTGCTCGGCTTCGGCGACGGTGATGAGTTCGTTGAGGTTGTTGCGTTCGATCTGGCGGGCCACGGCCACGGCCACGGCCGCGTTGGCGGACGGGCCGCTGCGGGCCTTGGCGGCCTACCTCCCACGCTCCCGGTGCAGGGTTTCCGGTTGGCAGGCGGCCGCAGGTGCTGCGTTGCCCTGGAGAGAGGCGGTGGGTGCCATGCGGAATTCGGCAGGTGGGGTACGAGGTACTCCCAGGAAGGGGCGTGGGCCGAGGGCGGTGGTTGCCGCACCGTCCCGCCGGGGGCGCGCGGCGGGGGACGGGGCGGATGTCAGAGCGCTTGTCGACGAGATCGGGTCCTCGTTGGTTCGGGCGCTCAAGGAAGCCGCCGCTGATGGCTTCGGCCGGGTGGGGAATGAGCGGGCTCTGGCTCTCGGCTGGTACGCCTTCTCGCTCGAATATATGGAGGCGCGTTGGGTGCAGGTCGCGGCGAAGACCCGGAGTGAGACCAGCGATGCTCTGTGCTCGATCACCGAGGTCATGCTCCGAAGGATGCGAGGCCGGCCGGATGGCGAGTTGTTGCGGCGGGCGTTGCGAAACTGGGCGTTTGTGGTGCCCCGTCTCGATGTGCGCAAGGTGCCCACAGAGGTGCGGCTTGCCCTGGGCTGGGTCGCCCGGGCCTCACTCCCTCTGGACGACCTGCTGGACCCAGCTGTGATGCGCGGTGTGCTGCAGGCCCTCAGGCTGAAGAGGGATGGCACGGTCGCGGCTGCCGAGACGCAGCGGCGCAAGCGGATGACGTTCGTGAACGCGGTGCGGTACGCGATCGAGCTAGGTCAGCTCCGCGCCGATCCACTGGCCAACATCAGCTGGCGCATCACCGAAACCGTTCAGCAGGTCGATCCCCGGGTGGTCGTCAATCCCGTGCAGGCCCGGAACCTGCTCTGTGCGGTCTCCTACGTCGGTGGTTACGGGCGGGCGCGGGGGCGGAGGCTGGTCGGCCTCTTCGCCGGGATGTACTACGGGGGGCTGCGGCCGGCCGAAGCCGTTGCGGTTACGTTGCCGGACTGCGAACTGCCGACAGAGGGGTGGGGCAGCGTGGTCCTTCATGCCGCCCGCCCCTCCGTAGGCAAGAAGTGGACCGACAGCGGACAGAATCACGACCTGCGCGGCCTGAAGAGTCGACCGCCGGGAGCCACGCGTACGGTGCCACTCCCGCACGAACTCGTCAGCCTGTGGCGGGAGAGCGTCGACACCTTCGGCACCGCGGACGACGGGCGGCTGTTCTTCAACGAGAAGGGCGGCATCGTGGGATCCACCACCTACGACCGTGCCTGGCACGAGGCCCGCGAACTCGCTCTTTCGCCGGGCCTGGTGGGATCCCCCTCGCCGCCCGCCCCTACGACCTGCGGCACTCGGCGCTGTCCACCTGGCTGAACGCCGGCGTCGATCCCACCGAAGTCGCCGAACGGGCTGGGAACAGCGTAGAGGTCCTCATGACCCGGTATGCGAAGTGCCTTTATGGGCGCCAGGCCCTCGCGAACAAACGCATCGACGCGCTTCTGGACGAGTACAACTGAGGGGCCATCATGACTCCCATGGAGGATCAGGCGGTCCGCGTAGACCCTTTGCGTCCCACGCATGTCCCGCGCGAGCGGTTTTACGCGGTCGGGGACGCCCGATCCCGTCGACGTGGCGAGGTAAAACCACAGGTCAGGGACGTGTGAGGGGCGAGCTAATAGAAAGCGCAACGGGCATACAGGACGTGTGTCTTTTGGTATGAAAAAAGAAAGCCTCTGACTTGCATTTCTGCAGGTCAGAGGCTTCTCTGGCACTTCTCGCGAAGTGCCCCCGGCAGGATTCGAACCTGCGCACACGGCTCCGGAGGCCGTTGCTCTATCCCCTGAGCTACGGGGGCGTCTGCCCTGTTCTGCGGCGACGGGTTGAACCCTACCAGCTCACGGGGAGTGGCTGTGAACAGGTATTTCCGGGGCGTCATCAGGGGGTCGGTCGCCCGCACGGGGCAGAAGTGGGCAAAACCCGGACGCGGTCCGTCGGGGCGGCCTACTCTCGTCGTGTGTCAGGCGTGTCCGGTCGGGTGCTCGTTGTCGACGACAACAAGGTGATCCGGCAGTTGATCAGGGTCAATCTCGAACTTGAGGGGTTCGAGGTCGTGACCGCGGCCGACGGTGCCGAGTGTCTGGACGTCGTGCACCGGGTCCGTCCCGATGTCGTCACCCTCGACGTCGTCATGCCCCGCCTGGACGGCATCAGGACCGCCGAGCGCCTCCGCGCCGACCCCCGCACCCGGCATCTGCCGGTCGCCCTCATCAGCGCCTGCGGGGAGCACGAGGTCCCCGGTGTCGACGCCTTCCTCGCCAAGCCGTTCGAGCCCGTGGAGCTCGTCCGGGTCGTCCGCCAGCTGATGCACCGCGAGCGGCGCGACCGGCCCGGGACCACCGGGACCGACGGGGGAGAGGAGCCCGCCGCGGCCGGAGACCGCTGCCAGTACCCCCGGCCCCAGGACCTCCTCCAGTAGGACGGGCCCGGGAGCACGGACCGCCCGGTGTCCCGTATGGCGAAACCGGTTCGCGTTCCGACCCCCCTCCTCCCCTAGGCTTGACCCGTGACCCCCGCGGACCTCTCCCTCACCGTGCTGCACGCCGTGCGCCGTGCGGTCGACGACGGTGCGCTGCGGGTCGACGTACCCCCCGGAGTGAAGGTCGAGCGCGCCCGGCCCGGTGGAGCGGGGGAGTACGCCAGCAACATCGCCCTCACCCTCGCCCGGCCCGCCGGACGCACCGCCCTCGACGTCGCCGGGATCCTGCGCGACCGGCTCCAGGACGCCCCCGGCGTCCGGGCCGTGGAGATCACCGGGCCCGGCTTCCTGAACTTCAGCCTCCGCACCGACGCCGCCGGTGACCTCGTCCGCGCGGTCCGCGCCGCCGGAGCCGCGTACGGGCACGGCACCGCCCTCGCCGGGACCGCCGTCCGGTTCGCCGAGCCCACCGAGCCGCGCGCCGCCCTCGTCACCGGGACCGTCGTACGGCTGCTCCGCGCCCAGGGCGCCGACGCCGGGCTCGGCGGCACCGAGCGGATCCACGTGGTGCCCGGCGCGTACGACCCGGACGCCCTCGGCACCGACGCCGCCCGCTGGGCGCTGCTCCGCGCCGCGCCCCAGGACCGGCCGCTCGACGGGCCGCCGCTCCTCGTCCAGCACGAACGCAACGGGCTCTTCAAGGTCCGGTACGCGTACTCCCGGGCCCGGCGGCTGCTCGTCAACGGCGCACAGCTCGGCGTCCACCCCTCGTACGAAGGCGGCCTCCACCCCTCGTACGAAGGCGACGCCTCCCCCGGCCACGGCGGCGGCGACGCCTCCCCCGGCATCGAGGCGCCCGCGCTCCTGGACCACCTCGGCGACCACCCCGCCGTCCTCCTCGCCGCCGCCCGCCACCGCGCCCCCGATCGGGTCGCCCGGCACCTGGAGGGCACCGCCGACGCGCTGCTCGCCTTCCAGCACACCGTCCTGCCGCTCGGCGACGAGAAACCCTCGGCCGCCCACCGTTCCCGGCTCGCGCTCGCCGAAGCCGCCGGGACGGTGCTCGCCGGTGGCCTCTCCGCGCTCGGCATCAGCGCACCCGATCGGATCTGAAAGAGCCAGCCATGAGCCGTTCCGCCCACCCCGCGGGCCCCCGTCACGCCGATGTCCTCCCCGAGGGCCACTACACGGCGCCGCCCGCCGACCTCAACGCCCTCGACCCCAAGGTGTGGTCCCGGACGGTCGACCGGGACGAGCGGGGGATCGCCACCGTCGGCGGCCTGCGGGTGACCGACCTCGCCGAGGAGTTCGGGACCCCCGCCTACTTCCTCGACGAGACCGACTTCCGGGCCCGCTGCCGCGCCTGGTCCGAGGCCTTCGGCCCGGACGCCGACGTGTTCTACGCCGGGAAGGCGTTCCTCTCCCGGGCCGTCGTCCGCTGGCTGCACGAGGAGGGCCTCAACCTCGACGTCTGCTCCGGCGGTGAACTGGCCACCGCGCTCTCCGCCGGAATGCCCGCCGAACGCATCGCCTTCCACGGCAACAACAAGAGCGAGGACGAGATCCGCACGGCCGTCGGCGCCGGGGTGGGACGCATCGTCCTCGACTCCTTCCAGGAGATCGCGCGCGTCGCCCACATCGCGCAGTCCCTCGGCAGGCGCCAGCCGGTGCAGATCCGGGTGACCGTCGGCGTCGAGGCGCACACGCACGAGTTCATCGCGACCGCGCACGAGGACCAGAAGTTCGGCATCGCGCTCGCCGGGGGACAGGCCGCCGAGGCGGTCCGCCGGGCACTGAAGCTCGACGGGCTCGAACTGACCGGCATCCACTCCCACATCGGCTCGCAGATCTTCGACATGGCGGGCTTCGAGGTCTCCGCGCGCCGCGTCGTCGGCCTGCTCGCCGAGATCCGCGACGAGCACGGGGTGGAACTGCCCGAGATCGACCTGGGCGGCGGCCTCGGCATCGCGTACACCTCCGAGGACGACCCGCGCGAGCCGCACGAGATCGCCAAGGCGCTCGGCGAGATCGTGACGCGCGAGTGCGAGGCCGCCGGGCTGCGCACCCCCCGGATCTCCGTCGAGCCCGGCCGCGCGATCGTCGGCCCGACGGCCTTCACGCTCTACCGGGTCGGCACGATCAAGCCGCTCGAAGGGCTGCGCACGTACGTGAGCGTCGACGGCGGCATGTCGGACAACATCCGCACCGCCCTCTACGACGCCGAGTACAGCGTCGCCCTGGTCTCGCGGACCAGCGACGCCGCGCCGATGCTCTCGCGGGTCGTCGGCAAGCACTGCGAGAGCGGTGACATCGTCGTACGGGACGCGTTCCTCCCCGCCGACCTGGCCCCCGGCGACCTGCTCGCGGTGCCCGCCACCGGCGCGTACTGCCGCTCCATGGCCAGCAACTACAACCACGCGCTCCGGCCCCCCGTGGTCGCCGTCCGGGACGGCGAGGCACGGGTCGTCGTGCGGCGCGAGACGGAGGAAGATCTCCTGCGTCTCGACGTCGGATGATGAAATAGTCGAGTGATGAAATAGATGTCTCAGGATCCGGACGAGGGGCGGAAACCCCCGTCCGGTGAGTGAGACTGGTTCCACCGTAGAGAGCCGTGGCGACACGGCCGCAGGGATACGAAGCAGGACGGGAAAGAGGTCGGATGATGCGTACGCGTCCGCTGAAGGTGGCGCTGCTGGGCTGTGGAGTGGTCGGCTCAGAGGTGGCGCGCATCATGACGACGCACGCCGACGACCTCGCCGCGCGCATCGGCGCGCCGGTCGAGCTCGCCGGCGTGGCGGTCCGCCGCCCCGACAAGGTCCGCGGCGGGGTCCCCGCCGAGCTGATCACCACCGACGCGACCGCCCTGGTGAAACGCGGCGACATCGACGTCGTCATCGAGGTCATCGGCGGGATCGAACCGGCCCGCACCCTCATCACCACCGCCTTCGAGCACGGCTCCTCCGTCGTGTCCGCGAACAAGGCGCTGCTCGCCCAGGACGGCGCGACGCTGTACGCCGCCGCCGAGAAGAACGGCCAGGACCTCTACTACGAGGCCGCCGTCGCGGGCGCCATCCCCCTGATCCGCCCGCTGCGCGAGTCCCTCGCCGGGGACAAGATCAACCGGGTGATGGGCATCGTCAACGGCACGACGAACTTCATCCTCGACAAGATGGACACCTCGGGCGCGGGCTACTCCGAGGCGCTCGACGAGGCCACCGCCCTCGGGTACGCCGAGGCCGACCCGACCGCCGACGTCGAGGGCTTCGACGCCGCGGCCAAGGCCGCCATCCTCGCCGGGATCGCCTTCCACACACGCGTGCGCCTCGACGACGTCTACCGCGAGGGCATGACCGAGGTCACCGCCGCCGACTTCGCCTCCGCCCGGCGGATGGGCTGCACCATCAAGCTGCTCGCCATCTGCGAGCGGGCCGCCGACGGCGGCTCCGTCACCGCGCGCGTGCACCCCGCGATGATCCCGCTCAGCCACCCGCTCGCCTCCGTCCGCGAGGCGTACAACGCGGTCTTCGTCGAGGCGGAGGCCGCCGGGCAGCTCATGTTCTACGGCCCCGGCGCCGGTGGCGCCCCGACGGCCTCGGCCGTCCTCGGCGACCTCGTCGCCGTGTGCCGCAACAAGCTCAACGAGGCCAACGGCCCCGGCGAGTCCGCGTACACCCAGCTGCCCGTGAGCTCCATGGGCGAGGTCGTGACGCGGTACCACATCAGCCTCGACGTGGCCGACAAGCCGGGCGTCCTCGCCCAGGTCGCGACGGTCTTCGCCGAGCACGGCGTATCCATCGATACGGTGCGCCAGCAGGGACGCCAGGACGGAGGCGGCGGGGCATCGCTCGTCGTCGTCACCCACCGCGCGCCCGACGCCGCCCTCTCGGGGACGGTCGAGGCGCTGCGCAAGCTCGACACCGTGCGCGGTGTCGCCAGCATCATGCGTGTTGAAGGGGAGTAAGGACCCATGACCCACAAGGGCACCCACCAGTGGCGCGGCATCATCGAGGAGTACCGGGACCGTCTTCCGGTCACGGACACGACGCCGGTCGTCACGCTCCGTGAGGGCGGTACGCCGCTCGTACCCGCTCAGGTCCTCTCCGAGCGCACGGGCTGCGAGGTGCACCTCAAGGTCGAGGGCGCCAACCCCACCGGCTCCTTCAAGGACCGGGGCATGACCATGGCCATCACCCGGGCCAAGGAGGAGGGCGCGCGGGCCGTCATCTGCGCCTCCACCGGCAACACCTCCGCGTCCGCCGCGGCCTACGCGGTGCGCGCCGGGATGGTCTCGGCCGTCCTGGTGCCGCAGGGCAAGATCGCGCTCGGCAAGATGGGCCAGGCCCTCGTGCACGGCGCGAAGATCCTCCAGGTGGACGGCAACTTCGACGACTGCCTGACGCTGGCCAGGACCCTCTCCGAGAACTACCCGGTGGCGCTGGTCAATTCGGTCAACCCGGTCCGCATCGAGGGCCAGAAGACCGCCGCCTTCGAGATCGTGGACATGCTCGGCGACGCGCCCGACATCCACGTCCTGCCGGTGGGCAACGCCGGAAACATCACGGCGTACTGGAAGGGGTACCGCGAGTACGCCGAGGACGGTCTCGCGACGCGCCGTCCCCGCATGTGGGGCTTCCAGGCCTCCGGCTCCGCCCCGCTGGTGCGCGGCGAGGTCGTCAAGGACCCGTCTACGATCGCCACCGCGATCCGCATCGGCAACCCGGCCTCGTGGGACTACGCGATCGCCGCACGCGACGAGTCGGGCGGCTTCATCGACGAGGTGACGGACCGTGAGATCCTGCGCGCCTACCGCCTGTTGGCCGCGCAGGAGGGCGTGTTCGTCGAGCCCGCCTCGGCCGCGTCGGTCGCCGGTCTGCTGAAGGCCGCCGAGCAGGGCAAGGTCGACCCCGGTCAGCGGATCGTCTGCACCGTCACCGGCAATGGCCTGAAGGACCCGGACTGGGCCGTCGCGGGCGCCCCGCAGCCGGTGACCGTGCCGGTGGACGCGGCCGCTGCGGCCGAGCGCCTCGGTCTGGCCTGATCCACCCCCTCCCAGGGGAAAACCGCTGATCGAAACCCGATCAGGAACGTACATAGGCGCACAGGTTGGCACGCGACACGCATCGTGCGCCTCCTGTGCGCCCTATGTCGCGGCAGAACCTTCCTTCGGTAGGCTGTACCGGACCCGCCCCGCCGCATATGCGCGGTGTCGTTGCCGTTGTCGCCTCCGTGGCCGAAACGGCCCCCGGGTTTCCCGAGTACTTCCCGCCGACGTACCCGCTGTTCCAGAACCCCCGTTGCCGCAGTCAAGGAGAGTCATCGACCGATGGCCGGTCCCGCGTTCCGCGCCGCCGCCGTACGGGTGCGCGTCCCCGCCACCAGTGCCAATCTCGGTCCGGGCTTCGACGCCTTCGGCCTGTCGCTGGGCCTCTACGACGACGTCGTCGTCCGTGTCGCCGACTCCGGGTTGCACGTCGACATCGCCGGCGAGGGCGCCGGGACGCTCCCGCGCGACGAGAGCCACCTGCTCGTACGTTCCCTGCGCACGGCCTTCGACCTGCTCGGCGGACAGCCGCGCGGCCTGGAGGTCGTCTGCGCCAACCGCATCCCGCACGGCCGGGGCCTCGGCTCCTCCTCCGCCGCCATCTGCGCGGGCATCATCGCCGCCCGCGCTGTGACCATAGGCGGGGACACCCGTCTCGACGAGACGGCCCTGCTGGAACTGGCCACCGAGATCGAGGGCCACCCCGACAACGTCGCCGCCTGTCTGCTCGGCGGCTTCACCCTCGCCTGGACCGAGTCCGGCGCCGCGCGGGCGATCAGGATGGATCCCTCGGATTCCATCGTTCCGGTGGTCTTCGTCCCCGGGAAGCCGGTGCTGACCGAGACCGCCCGGGGACTCCTGCCGCGCACCGTCCCGCACGTCGACGCCGCCGCCAACGCCGGACGCGCCGCCCTCCTCGTCGAGGCCCTGACCCGCCGCCCCGAGCTGCTGCTCACGGCCACCGAGGACCGGCTGCACCAGGAGTACCGGGCCCCGGCGATGCCGGAGAGCATCGCCCTGGTGAACCGGCTGCGCGCGGACGGCGTCCCCGCGGTCATCTCCGGCGCGGGCCCCACGGTCCTCGCGCTGGCCGAGCACGGGACGGCCGACAAGGTCGCCCGACTGGCGGGCGACGGCTGGGCCGCGAACCGGCTCGACCTCGACGCCTCCGGAGCGAGCGTCCTGCCGCTGGCGCCCTGAGAACGCGCGACGGCCGGACGCCGGGCGGCGTCCGGCCCGGAGATTGCCGGTGACGGAGAGGGGGAATGTTTGTTGGAGCCGGTAGTGTTAACCTCATGTCTGCACCCGACCTCTTTGTGGAGCGGTGCGGAGTGTCCCTATCAGGGACCACCATTCTTCCGGGAGCCTCCCCAACTGCCTGAGCAGCCTGCCTGAGCAGTTTCGAGCACGCTCCGGAACCGGCACGACACCCCTCGCTCTTCTTCGCGTGAGGGCCGAGCAGGGGGCGCTCGGGCCGGACCCACAGCACGTTTTCTCTCTTCCGCCGTACCCGGCGGGACCATCGCCCCGGACACGGTCCACCGAAATGCGGGACCGCTCCGGACAGCACAACCGGTCGCCGAGCCAGAAGGCCGACGTCCGCTCCAGGGAAGGACCCTTCGTGAGCGACACCACCGATCTGATGGGCGTGACTGCCGACAGCACTGTCGACACCACCGCGCCCGCCGCAGGTGCTGCCACCAGCACCGCACGGCGCCGCCGCTCCGGCACCGGCCTCGACGGGATGGTCCTGGCCGAGCTGCAGCAGGTCGCGTCCGGCCTCGGGATCAGGGGCACCGCGCGGATGCGCAAGAGCCAGCTGATCGAGGTCATCAAGGAGGCCCAGGCGGGCAGTGGCTCCGCCGCGCCCGCCAAGGCGGCCGACACGGCCGAGACCAAGCCGAAGCGCCGCGCCGCCACCAAGACCCGTACGGCCGACACGGCGGCCGAGACCGCCGCTCCGCAGCCGGAGAAGGCCGAGAAGGCCGTCGCCCAGCAGCAGATCGACATCCCGGGGCAGCCCGCCGGCACCTCCCGGGACTCCGCGGCCGACGAGCAGCCCACGGGCGAGCGCCGTCGCCGCCGCGCCACCGCCCCCGCCGGTTCGCCGGAGGGCGAGAAGGCCGAGGCGGCGCAGGCCGTGAAGACAGAGACCCGCACCGAGGCCAAGGCCGAGGCGGGCGCCGACACCAAGGCCGAGGCCGCCGTGGACGGCGCCGAGGGCCGTGGCCGCCGGGACCGTGGCGAGCGGGGTGAGCGCGGCGAGCGCCGTGACCGCCGTGACCGTCAGCGCGACCGGGCCAAGGGCGACGAGCAGCAGGGCGCCGGCCAGGGCGGCCAGCGCCAGCGCCAGGGCCAGGGCGGCGGCCAGGGGCAGGGCCAGAGCAGCGGCCAGGGCCAGCAGGTCCAGAGCCAGGGCCAGGGCGGCGGCCAGGGCCAGCAGGGCGGCCAGCAGGCCCTGCAGGACGACTACGACGACGAGGGCGGCCGTCGTGGCCGCCGGGGCCGTTACCGCGACCGCCGCGGGCGTCGTGGGCGTGACGACTTCCAGGCCGGCGAGCCGCAGGTCGCCGACGACGACGTCCTGATCCCCGTCGCGGGCATCCTGGACATCCTCGACAACTACGCGTTCATCCGGACCTCGGGCTACCTGCCCGGCCCGAACGACGTGTACGTCTCCCTCGCCCAGGTCCGCAAGAACGGCCTGCGCAAGGGCGACCACGTCACCGGTGCCGTGCGCCAGCCGAAGGACGGCGAGCGCCGCGAGAAGTTCAACGCGCTCGTCCGCCTGGACTCGGCGAACGGCATGGCGGCCGACTCCGGCCGGGGCCGTCCCGAGTTCAACAAGCTGACCCCGCTCTACCCGCAGGACCGGCTCCGTCTGGAGACCGACCCGGGTGTGCTGACCACGCGGATCATCGACCTCGTGTCGCCGATCGGCAAGGGCCAGCGCGGTCTGATCGTGGCCCCGCCGAAGACCGGCAAGACCATGATCATGCAGGCCATCGCCAACGCGATCACCCAGAACAACCCCGAGTGCCACCTGATGGTCGTCCTGGTCGACGAGCGTCCGGAAGAGGTCACCGACATGCAGCGGTCGGTCAAGGGCGAGGTCATCTCCTCGACCTTCGACCGTCCGGCCGAGGACCACACCACCGTCGCCGAGCTGGCCATCGAGCGCGCCAAGCGCCTCGTGGAGCTGGGTCACGACGTGGTCGTCCTGCTCGACTCCATCACCCGTCTGGGCCGCGCGTACAACCTCGCGGCGCCCGCCTCCGGCCGCATCCTGTCCGGTGGTGTCGACTCGACCGCGCTCTACCCGCCGAAGCGGTTCTTCGGCGCGGCGCGCAACATCGAGGACGGCGGCTCGCTGACCATCCTGGCCACCGCGCTGGTCGACACCGGCTCGCGCATGGACGAGGTGATCTTCGAGGAGTTCAAGGGCACCGGCAACATGGAGCTCAAGCTCGACCGGAAGCTCGCCGACAAGCGCATCTTCCCGGCCGTCGACGTCGACGCCTCGGGCACGCGCAAGGAGGAGATCCTCCTCGGCAGCGACGAGCTGGCCGTCACCTGGAAGCTGCGCCGCGTGCTGCACGCGCTCGACCAGCAGCAGGCGATCGAGCTGCTGATCGACAAGCTCAAGCAGACCAAGTCGAACGGCGAGTTCCTGCTCCAGATCCAGAAGACCACGCCGGGCGGCAACAACGACTGAGGCGAGAGCCTCGTCACACTCCGGAAACCGGGCCCCGGGCCCGTAACCCGGTCGTGACCTGCGTGAACCACCGCTCCCACCGTGTCCGCACGGTGGGAGCGGTGCTGTTTCCGGGCGAAGACCGCCCAAACCTGACAGGTTCCCGTGCAACCCTTTCGGCCGCATCACCGTCACACATGGTGAACCGAAGGCCCGAGGGAAGACGATGAGCGAGCAGAGCAAGAGCGGCCGAATAGGCGGTGCGGGCGGCGGACGACGCCGCAGACCGCGCACCCGACGGCGCCGCGGGACCACGATCCTGCTGTCCGCGCTCGCCACCGCGCTCGTCCTCGGCGGCGCCGGAGCCGGATACGTCTACCTCAAGCTCGACGGCAACATCAAGGCCGTCGACATCAACGCCAGACTGGGCACCGACCGCCCCCGCAACGTCGACGACGGCTCCCTCGACATCCTCGTCCTCGGCTCCGACTCCCGCTCCGGCGACAACGGCGCCTACGGCAAGGACGAGGGCGGCGCCCGCTCCGACACCGCGATGGTCGTCCACGTCTACGAGGGCCACAAGAAGGCCAGCGTGGTCTCGATCCCCCGCGACACCCTCGTCGACCGGCCCGCCTGCACCGACGACCGGGGTGCCGCCGTCCCCGCCGAGCACCGGGCCATGTTCAACACCGCCTACGAGGTCGGCGGCCCCGCCTGCGCCGTCAAGACCGTCGAGGCCCTGTCCGGCATCCGCATGGACCACTACGTCGAGGTCGACTTCACCGGCTTCCGCAAGCTCATCGACGAACTCGGCGGTGTGGAGATCACCACCACCCGGCCCATCAAGGACACCAAGAGCCACCTCGACCTCGCCCCCGGCACGCACACCCTCGACGGCGAGCAGTCCCTCGGCCTGGTCCGCACCCGCAAGAGCGTCGGCGACGGCAGCGACCTCGGCCGCATCCAGCTCCAGCAGGCCTTCATGAAGGCCTTCATCGAACAGGTCAGGAGCGTCGGCGTGTTCACCAGCCCGAAGAAGCTCCTCGACCTCGCCGACACCGCCACCAAGGCCATCACCCCCGACTCCGAACTCGACTCCGTCCAGGAACTCGTGGCCTTCGCCAAGGGCCTCTCCGGCATCAGCGCGGGAAACGTCCACATGGTCACCCTGCCCGTCGAGTACGACCCCCGGGACCCCAACCGCGTCGTCCCCCTCGAAGCCCAGTCACGGCAGGTCTGGACGGCCCTGAGGAAGGACCTCCCGATCCCCGCCTCGGCCACGAAGGACTCCGCCACCGGACAGGCCGACGGCATCGTGAAGTGACCCGGGCCCCCGACGGGACCCCGGACGTCCCCCGAGGGGCCCCGGACCGGCCCCGGGAGACCCCCGGGGACCCTTGGGGGAATACCTCCGGCCCGACCCCGGTTTGGGGAGATGCGGCCGGTCCTGGCAGACTGGTACGTCGGCCCCGGTTCACGTGTGCCGCAATCCGCGGCGGCGACCCGGAGCCCTCCCGGAACATAGGAGACACCTTGAAGCGCGAGATCCACCCCGAGTACGTCGAGACCCAGGTCAGCTGCACCTGTGGCGCGTCGTTCACCACCCGGAGCACCCTGACCGAGGGCACCATCCGTGCCGAGGTCTGCTCCGAGTGCCACCCGTTCTACACGGGCAAGCAGAAGATCCTCGACACCGGCGGCCGCGTCGCCCGCTTCGAGGCCCGCTTCGGCAAGGCCGCCGGCTCCGCCAGCAAGTAGCGAGCCCCTGCGCCGGTCCTCGGTCGCCCCGCGCGGGTGGCCGGGACCGGCGCTTTGGCGTCCCCGTAGCAACTGACGAAAAAACCAGGAGCCCCCGATGTTCGAGGCGGTCGAGGAACTGGTCGGCGAGCACGCCGGCCTTGAGACGAAGCTCGCGGACCCCTCCGTCCACGCCGACCAGGCGAACGCGCGCAAGCTCAACAAGCGCTACGCCGAGCTGACCCCGATCGTCGCCGCGTACCGGTCCTGGAAGCAGACCGGCGACGACATCGAGACCGCCCGCGAGCTGGCACACGACGACCCCGACTTCGCCGCCGAGGTCAAGCAGCTGGAGAAGGACCGCGAGCAGCTCACCGAGAAGCTGCGCCTGCTCCTCGTCCCGCGCGACCCCAGCGACGACAAGGACGTCATCCTGGAGATCAAGGCCGGAGCGGGCGGCGACGAGTCCGCGCTCTTCGCCGGCGACCTGCTCCGCATGTACCTCCGGTACGCCGAGCGCGTCGGCTGGAAGACCGAGATCATCGACGCCACCGAGTCCGAGCTGGGCGGCTACAAGGACGTCCAGGTCGCCGTGAAGACCAAGGGCGGCAACGGCGCCACCGAGCCCGGGCAGGGCGTCTGGGCGCGCCTCAAGTACGAGGGCGGGGTGCACCGCGTGCAGCGCGTGCCCGCGACCGAGTCCGCCGGTCGCATCCACACCTCCGCCGCGGGCGTGCTCGTCACCCCCGAGGCCGAGGAGGTCGAGGTCGAGGTCCACGCCAACGACCTGCGCATCGACGTCTACCGCTCGTCCGGTCCCGGCGGCCAGTCGGTCAACACCACCGACTCCGCCGTCCGCATCACCCACCTGCCGACCGGCATCGTCGCCTCCTGCCAGAACGAGAAGAGCCAGCTCCAGAACAAGGAGCAGGCCATGCGCATCCTGCGGTCCCGGCTGCTCGCCGCCGCGCAGGAGGAGGCCGAGTCCAAGGCCGCCGACGCCCGCCGCAGCCAGGTCCGCACCGTCGACCGGTCCGAGAAGATCCGTACGTACAACTTCCCCGAGAACCGGATCTCCGACCACCGCGTCGGCTTCAAGGCCTACAACCTGGACCAGGTGCTCGACGGCGAACTGGACCCCATGATCCAGGCCTGCGTCGACGCCGACTCGGCCGCCAAGCTCGCCGCGGCGTGAACCCGGCGCCCGTCCCGTAAGCCCCACCCCGCACCACGGAGGACCAGCGTGAACCTGCTGCTTGCCGAGGTGGCCCAGGCCACCCAGCGGCTGGCCGACGCCGGCGTTCCCTCACCGCGTTTCGACGCCGAGGAGCTCGCCGCGTTCGTGCACGGCGTCAAGCGGGGGGAGCTGCACAACGTCAA
Source organism: Streptomyces sp. NPDC101490 (assembly GCF_044767145.1). Classification (NCBI taxonomy): domain Bacteria; kingdom Bacillati; phylum Actinomycetota; class Actinomycetes; order Kitasatosporales; family Streptomycetaceae; genus Streptomyces; species Streptomyces sp. NPDC101490. The sequence goes on along the minus strand of NZ_JBIWNI010000011.1, from coordinate 134,988 downwards.
GGACGCCGACTTCGACGCCCGCTACTGGGAGACGGTCGCCCGCCGGGAGGCCCGCGAACCGCTCCAGCACATCACCGGACGGGCGTTCTTCCGCTACCTGGAGCTCCAGGTCGGGCCCGGCGTCTTCGTGCCCCGGCCGGAGACCGAGTCGGTCGTCGGCTGGGCCATAGACGCCGTGCGCGCCATGGACGTCGTCGAACCCCTCATCGTCGACCTGTGCACCGGCTCCGGGGCCATCGCCCTCGCCATGGCGCAGGAGGTGCCCCGGTCCCGCGTGCACGCCGTCGAACTCTCCGACGACGCGCTCGTGTGGACCCGGAAGAACGCCGAGGGCTCCCGCGTCACCGTCCACCAGGGCAACGCGCTGACCGCCCTCCCGGAGCTGGACGGCCAGGTCGACCTGGTCATCTCCAACCCGCCGTACATCCCCCTCACCGAGTGGGAGTACGTGGCTCCGGAGGCCCGCGACCACGACCCGGAGATGGCCCTCTTCTCCGGCGAGGACGGTCTCGACACCATCCGGGGCATCGAGCGCACCGCCCACCGGCTGCTCCGCCCCGGTGGTCTCGTCGTCATCGAGCACGCCGACACGCAGGGCGGCCAGGTGCCGTGGATCTTCAACGAGGAAGCGGGCTGGGCCGACGCGGCCGACCACCCGGACCTCAACAACCGGCCGCGCTTCGCGACCGCCCGCAAGGCAATGCCATGACCGCGACGACGAACCACGCGAACGAGGAGACCGGGGACTGATGGCACGGCGATACGACTGCAACGAGGCCACCGACCGTGTGACCGGCCTGCGCGAAGCCGCGTCCGCCGTCCGCCGGGGCGAGCTGGTCGTGCTGCCCACCGACACCGTGTACGGGATCGGCGCGGACGCCTTCAGCAGCGAGGCGGTGGCCGACCTGCTCGCCGCCAAGGGCCGTGGCCGCAACATGCCCACGCCCGTCCTCATCGGCTCCCCGAACACGCTCCACGGCCTCGTCACGGACTTCTCGGAGCAGGCCTGGGAGCTGGTCGACGCCTTCTGGCCCGGCGCCCTCACCCTGGTCGCCAAGCACCAGCCGTCCCTCCAGTGGGACCTCGGCGACACCCGGGGCACCGTCGCCATCCGGATGCCCCTGCACCCCGTGGCCATCGAGCTGCTCACCGAGTTCGGCCCGATGGCCGTCTCCTCGGCGAACCTCACCGGATACCCCTCGCCCGAGGACTGCGACGCGGCGCAGGGGATGCTCGGCGACTCCGTGTCCGTCTACCTCGACGGCGGGCCGACGCCCGGGATCGTCCCCTCGTCCATCGTCGACGTCACCGGCCGGGTCCCGGTGCTGCTGCGCGAGGGAGCGCTGTCGCCGGAGGAGCTCCGGAAGGTCGTACCCGACCTCGAGGTGGCCAGTTGACCGCCCCTGAGGGGCGTGGCATAGCGGGGCACGAAGACAGCGACACCTTCCGCATCCTCCACGTCAGCACCGGCAACGTCTGCCGCTCGCCGATCACCGAGCGGCTGACCCGGCACGCCCTGAGCGACCGCCTCGGCGATCCGCTGGGCGGCGGGCTGATCGTGGAGAGCGCGGGCACCTGGGGCCACGAGGGCGCCCCGATGGAGGCCAACGCGGAACTGGTCCTCGCAGACTTCGGCGCGGACTACAGCGGTTTCGTGGGGCGCGAGCTCCTCGACGAGCACGTCATCCGCGCCGACCTCGTCCTGACGGCGACCCGGGACCACCGGGCGCAGGTCATCTCCATGGGCCACTCGGCGGGCCTGCGCACCTTCACGCTGAAGGAGTTCACCCGCCTGGTCCGCGCGATCGACCCGGCCACGCTCCCGGACGCCCGCGACGAGGGCATGGTCGAACGCGCGCGTTCCCTGGTCCGCGCGGCGGCGGCGCTGCGCGGCTGGCTCCTGGCCCCCTCGGTGGACGCGGACGAGGTCACCGACCCGTACGGCGCCCCCATCACCTTCTTCCGCTCGATCGGCGACGAGATCAACCAGGCCCTGGACCCGGTGGTCACGGCCCTGACGGGCGTCCGGGCACGGGACTGACGCCCGCCCGGGTACGGCCCTGACGGACGTACGGGTACGGCCCTGACGGGCCCTGACGGGCGCCCTCCGGCCGGCCGGACGCGCTCGCCGGGCGGGGGTGCCCCGGCGTGCCTACATTGGGGACATGCCGGTCACCGCGCCCCCCGACGAGGAACTCGACGTCCTGCGCAGACAGGATCCGCAGATCGCCGACGTGCTCTTCGGCGAGGTGCGGCGGCAGGCCGAGGACCTCCAGCTGATCGCGGCGGAGAACTTCACCTCGCCCGCGGTCCTCGCCGCCCTCGGCTCCGCCCTCGCCAACAAGTACGCCGAGGGCTATCCGGGCGCCCGTCACCACGGCGGCTGCGAGTACGCCGACGCCGCCGAGTGGATCGCCGTGGAACGGGCCACCGCGCTCTTCGGAGCCGCCCACGCGAACGTCCAGTCCCACTCGGGCTCAGCGGCCGTCCTGGCCGCGTACGCGGCCCTTCTCAGGCCCGGTGACACCGTCCTGGCCATGGGCCTCGAACACGGCGGGCACCTCACCCACGGCTCCCCGGCGAACTTCTCCGGCCGCTGGTTCGACTTCGTCCCCTACGGGACCGACCCCGAGACCGGACGCGTCGACCTGGAACAGGTCGCCGCGCTCGCCCGCCACCACCGCCCCAAGGCGATCGTGTGCGGCTCGATCTCGTACCCCCGCCACCTCGACCACGCCGTCTTCCGCGAGATCGCCGACGAGGTCGGCGCCTACCTGATCGTGGACGCGGCCCATCCGATCGGCCTGGTCGCCGGGGGAGCGGCGCCGAACCCGGTGCCGTACGCCGACGTCGTCTGCGCGACCACCCACAAGGTGCTGCGCGGCCCGCGCGGCGGCATGATCCTGTGCGGCGAGGAACTCGCGGGGCGGATCGACCGCGCGGTGTTCCCGTTCACCCAGGGCGGCGCCCAGATGCACACGATCGCGGCGAAGGCGGTGGCCTTCGGCGAGGCGGCCGCCCCGGCGTTCACCGCGTACGCCCACCGGGTGGTCGAGAACGCCCGGGTGCTCGCCGCCGCCCTCGCCGCCGAGGGCTTCGCACTGACGACCGGCGGCACCGACACCCATCTCGTCACCGCGGATCCCGGCCCCCTCGGCGCCGACGGGCGGACGGCCCGCGCCCGGCTCGCCGCCGCCGGGATCGTCCTCGACACCTGCGCCCTGCCGCACGGCGAGGCGCGCGGCCTCCGGCTGGGCACGGCGGCGGTGACGACACAGGGGATGGGCGCCCCGGAGATGGCCCGGATCGCCGCGCTGTTCACCGCGGCGCTGCGCGACGACCCGGCGGAGACGGCCCGGGTACGGGCGGAGGTACGGGTGCTGACCGGGCGTTTTCCCCCGTATGGACGCTGAGGGACGGGTGTGGAAAGTCCGCGTGCAACCGTTCGGGGACCCCGCGTGTCTCCAAGCACATGGAATGCACGGCTAGGGTGTGGGGCTGAGATGGCCAGCGATTCCTGTGGGGCAGCCCGTGCGTGATTACCTGCTGACGCTCTGTGTGACGGCCGCGGTGACCTATCTGCTCACCGGTCCGGTGCGCAAGTTCGCCATCGCGACCGGGGCGATGCCGGAGATCCGTGCCCGCGACGTACACCGAGAACCGACTCCGAGGCTCGGTGGCATCGCCATGTTCTTCGGACTGTGCGCCGGTCTGCTCGTCGCCGACCACCTGAAGAACCTGAGCAGCGTCTTCGAGCTGTCGAACGAGCCGCGCGCGCTGCTCTCCGGTGCCGCCCTGATCTGGCTGATCGGCGTCCTCGACGACAAGTTCGAGCTGGACGCGCTGATCAAGCTGGGCGCCCAGATGATCTCGGCGGGTGTGATGGTCGCGCAGGGTCTGACGATCCTGTGGCTGCCGATCCCGGGTGTCGGCGTGGTCTCGCTGACACCGGGACAGGGCACGCTCCTGACCGTGGCCCTGGTCGTCCTGACGATCAACGCGGTCAACTTCGTCGACGGTCTCGACGGTCTCGCCGCGGGCATGGTGTGCATCGCCGCCGCCGCGTTCTTCCTGTACGCGTACCGCCTCTGGTACGGCTACACGATCGAGGCCGCGGCCCCCGCGACGCTGTTCACCGTGATCCTCATGGGCATGTGCCTGGGCTTCCTGCCGCACAACATGCATCCGGCGCGGATCTTCATGGGTGACTCGGGCTCGATGCTGATCGGTCTGATCCTGGCGGCCTCCGCGATCTCGATCACCGGCCAGGTGGACCCGGACGCGCTGAAGATGTTCGAGGGCTCGACCCGGGAGGCGACCCACGCGGCGCTGCCCGTCTTCATCCCGCTGGTGCTGCCGCTGACGATCATCGCGATCCCGATGGCGGACCTGGTCCTGGCGATCGTGCGGCGCACCTGGAAGGGCCAGTCGCCGTTCGCGGCCGACCGGGGCCATCTGCACCACCGGCTCCTGGAGGTCGGGCACTCGCACAGCCGCGCGGTCCTGATCATGTACTTCTGGTCGGCGCTCATCGCCTTCGGGACGCTCGCCTACTCGGTGCACTCGGCGTCGATGTGGATCGTCCTGTGCGTGGTCGTGCTCAGCGCGATCGGCCTCGTCCTGCTGCTGCTGCCGCGCTTCACGCCGAGGGCGCCCCGCTGGGCGGAGTCCGTGGTGCCGCCGCGCTACCGCCGCCGCAAGCGGGTCCCGGCCGCCCGGGAGGCCCTTCCGGAGCCCGTGGTGGTCGAGGAGGAGCGCGTTCCGGTACCTGCGGGGCTCCACGGCTCGACGGCCATCGGCAACCGCGCGCGCTTCACCGATAGGCGGAAGGCCGGAACGCCGAGTTGACGAAGGCCGCGTACCCGGCCATTAGCAGACGAAGCGTCACGCTGTCGCGCACACACGCGCGCGCTCACTCTCATGTGTGACTGTTGGCACACCTTATGGGTAAAGACCTATTCAAATAGTTTGTGATACGGTTCACGAGACCCGGCGACAGTGCCGAAAGACCGTAGTGCGACGGTCTGTTGGCCCCGAGACCCACCTCGGACCGGGATTACGCTCGTCCATGACGACACCATCGCCCCCTCCATCACTTGCGGAGACACCGCCATGCCGTCCAACGACGTACGCACCCTGCTGCACACCGCCGTACCCACACTCGCCGTCGGCGCTCTCGCCACGGTGATCGCGGGTGTCGTCGGCGGCGGCAAGGGGGCGCTCGGCGCTGTCGCCGGCACCCTGGTCGTGGTCCTCTTCATGGGGATCGGGCTCGTGGTGCTCCAGCGGACGGCGCGGTCTCTGCCGCAGCTGTTCCAGGCCATGGGGCTCATGCTCTACGTGGCACAGCTGCTGCTGCTCTTCATCTTCCTGGCCTTGTTCAAGGACACGACACTGTTCGACTTCAAGGCCTTCGCCTTCACGCTCCTGGCGACAACCGTGGTGTGGGTCGCCGCGCAGGCGCGTGCGTACATGAAGGCCAAGATCATGTACATCGAGCCCGACAAGACGGGGCCGAAGTCGTGAAGGGTAGGGCCGGGATAAAGCCGCGTTCGGCTTCCTGCTATCGTCCGGTGCCAACTGCGGCACTGCGGGCGCGGGCATCCGAGACGCCTGTCCCAGCGCGAGGCTCGATGCCGAACCGCCGCCCCCTAATCCGTATGACCAGTCCAGTGCCGACCCGCGGCTGCGCGCCGCGCCGACACAACGAGGTTGCCGTACCTATGCGCCACGCTGAAGGAGCCCGCGGTGAGTGCTGACCAGACGCTTGCCTTCGACCCGGATTGCCACATCTTCACCGGATGTGGCTTCCCGGCGCCGGGCCTGCACACGTTCATGTACGAGCCCATGTTCTCCGTGGGTGGCTTCGACTTCTCCAAGCCGATGCTGCTCGCGATCCTGGGTTCGATCGTGGTCGTCGGGTTCTTCTGGGCCGCCTTCAACAAGCCCAAGCTGATCCCCGGCAAGATGCAGATGGTCGGCGAGGCCGGGTACGACTTCGTGCGCCGCGGCATCGTCTACGAGATCATCGGCAAGAAGGACGGCGAGAAGTACGTCCCGCTGATGGTGTCGCTGTTCTTCTTCGTGTGGATCCTCAACCTCTGGTCGATCATCCCGCTCGCCCAGTTCCCGGTCACCTCGCTGATCGCCTTCCCGGCGGCCCTCGCGCTGATCGTCTACGTCCTCTGGGTGTCGCTGACCTTCAAGAAGCACGGCTTCGTCGGCGGCTGGAAGAACATCGTCGGCTACGACAAGTCGCTCGGCCCGATCCTGCCCCTGGTCATGGTCCTCGAGTTCTTCTCGAACCTGGTGATCCGGCCCTTCACGCACGCGGTCCGACTGTTCGCGAACATGTTCGCCGGTCACCTGCTCATCGTGATGTTCGCGCTCGCCACCTACTACCTCCTGAACGGCCTCGGCTTCTTCTACGCCGGCGCCTCGTTCGTGATGGTCCTGGTGATGACGGCGTTCGAGCTCTTCATCCAGGCCGTCCAGGCGTACGTCTTCGTGCTCCTGGCCTGCAGCTACGTGCAGGGCGCGCTCGCCGAGCACCACTGAGTCCGGCCCCGACCGGCAGCAGCACCCCCCTTTACCAACAGTCGTCCGGTGGCCAACCCCCACCGGGTCCTTGAAAGAGAAGGAAGAACCGGCATGTCCGCTCTCGAGACTCTCGCCGCCGTCAACGGAAACGTCGCCTCCATCGGCTACGGCCTCGCGGCCATCGGCCCCGGCGTCGGCGTCGGCATCATCTTCGGTAACGGCACCCAGGCCCTCGCCCGCCAGCCCGAGGCTGCCGGCCTGATCCGCACCAACCAGATCATGGGTTTCGCCTTCTGTGAGGCGCTCGCCCTCATCGGCATCGTCATGGGCTTCGTCTACAAGTAAGCCGGACCGGCAGCCCCACATTTACGGAAGGCACTGATGTGAACGCTCTGCTTCTTGCGGCAGCGGCGGAGGAGCAGCCTCCGCTCATCCCGTACGTCGATGAGCTCGTCATCGGCCTGATCGCCTTCGTGATCGTCTTCGGCTTCCTCGCCAAGAAGCTCCTCCCGAACATCAACAAGGTTCTGGAGCAGCGCCGCGAGGCGATCGAGGGTGGCATCGAGAAGGCCGAGTCGGCCCAGATCGAGGCTCAGAGCGTGCTGGAGCAGTACAAGGCCCAGCTCGCCGAAGCCCGCCACGAGGCCGCGCGTCTTCGCCAGGAGGCGACGGAGCAGGGCACCGCGATCATCCAGGAGATGAAGGCGGAAGGCCAGCGCCAGCGCGAAGAGATCATCGCCGCCGGCCACGCCCAGATCGAGGCCGACCGCAAGTCCGCGTCCGCGTCGCTGCGCCAGGACGTGGGCAAGCTCGCCACCGATCTGGCCGGCAAGCTGGTCGGCGAGTCCCTGGAGGACTCCGCCCGCCAGAGCCGGACGATCGACCGCTTCCTCGACGAGCTCGAGGAGAAGGCCGAGGCCGTCCGATGAACGGAGCGAGCCGCGAGGCACTGTCCGCCGCACGCGAGTCCCTCGACGCGCTGACCGACAACACCTCGGTCGACGCCAAGAAGCTCGCGGACGAGCTGGCCGCCGTCACCGCGCTGCTCGACCGCGAGGTGTCGCTGCGCCGGGTCCTGACCGACCCCGCACAGCCGGGTGAGGCCAAGGCCGAGCTCGCGCAGCGACTCCTGGGCGGTCAGGTGGGCGGCGAGACCGCCGACCTGGTGTCGGGCGCCGTGCGTTCCCGCTGGTCGCGCTCGCGCGACCTGGTCGACGCGACCGAGGAACTGGCGAACATCGCCGACCTCACCGCGGCCCAGCGGGCGGGCGCCCTCGACGACGTCGAGGACGAGCTGTTCCGGTTCGGCCGGATCGTGTCCTCCAGCACCGAGCTGCGCTCGGCGCTGACGGACAAGGCCGCCACGGCCACCGCCAAGGGCGAGCTGCTCCGCAGCCTGCTCGGCGGAAAGGCCCACGCCACCACCGAGCGCCTGGTCGTCCGTCTGGTGACCCAGCCCCGGGGACGTAGCCTGGAAGCGGGACTCGAGTCCCTCTCCAAGCTCGCCGCGGCGCGCCGGAACCGGATGGTCGCCGTCGTCACCTCGGCGGTGCCGCTGTCGGACCAGCAGAAGCAGCGCCTCGGTGCCGTACTGGCCAAGCTGTACGGCCGCGACATGCACCTGAACCTGGACGTGGACCCCACGGTCCTCGGCGGGATCACGGTGCGCATCGGTGACGAGGTCATCAACGGCTCGATCTCGGAGCGCCTCGACGAGGCGACCCGTCGTCTGGCCGGCTGACGACAGCCAGCAGAACAACAGCATCACCAGCGGCCCGGTTGGGCCGTGCAGAAACTGCAGAAGATTCCTGGGGGTCGGCCCCCAGACCCCTTAAGAAACTTCGGGCCCAACAAGGAGAGCAGGGAACCCAGATGGCGGAGCTCACGATCCGGCCGGAGGAGATCCGGGACGCACTGGAGAACTTCGTCCAGTCGTACCAGCCGGACGCGGCCTCGCGCGAGGAGGTCGGCACGGTCAGCCTGGCCGGCGACGGCATCGCCAAGGTCGAGGGTCTTCCCTCGGCCATGGCGAGCGAGCTGCTGAAGTTCGAGGACGGCACCCTCGGCCTCGCGCTGAACCTCGAAGAGCGCGAGATCGGTGCGATCGTCCTCGGCGAGTTCAGCGGCATCGAGGAGGGACAGTCGGTGCAGCGCACCGGCGAGGTCCTCTCCGTCGGTGTCGGTGAGGGATACCTGGGTCGCGTCGTCGACCCGCTCGGCAACCCGATCGACGGTCTCGGCGAGATCGCGACCGAGGGCCGCCGCGCCCTCGAGCTGCAGGCCCCGGGCGTGATGGCCCGTAAGTCGGTGCACGAGCCGATGGAGACCGGTTACAAGGCCGTCGACGCCATGACCCCGGTCGGCCGTGGCCAGCGTCAGCTGGTCATCGGCGACCGCCAGACCGGCAAGACCGCTCTGTGCATCGACACGATCATCAACCAGCGCGACAACTGGCGCTCGGGCGACGTGAACAAGCAGGTCCGCTGCATCTACGTCGCCGTCGGCCAGAAGGGCTCCACCATCGCCTCGGTGCGTGGCGCGCTGGAAGAGGCGGGTGCGCTCGAGTACACGACGATCGTCGCCGCCCCGGCGTCCGACCCGGCCGGCTTCAAGTACCTGGCGCCGTACACCGGTTCCGCCATCGGCCAGCACTGGATGTACCAGGGCAAGCACGTCCTGATCGTCTTCGACGACCTGTCGAAGCAGGCCGACGCCTACCGCGCCGTGTCGCTGCTGCTGCGCCGCCCGCCGGGCCGTGAGGCCTACCCGGGTGACGTCTTCTACCTGCACTCGCGTCTGCTCGAGCGCTGCGCGAAGCTCTCGGACGAGCTGGGCGCCGGTTCGATGACGGGTCTGCCGATCGTCGAGACGAAGGCCAACGACGTCTCGGCGTTCATCCCGACCAACGTCATCTCCATCACCGACGGCCAGTGCTTCCTGGAGTCCGACCTGTTCAACGCCGGACAGCGTCCGGCCCTGAACGTCGGTATCTCGGTCTCCCGAGTCGGTGGCTCCGCCCAGCACCCGGCCATGAAGCAGATCGCCGGTCGCCTCCGTGTCGACCTCGCCCAGTTCCGTGAGCTGGAGGCCTTCGCGGCCTTCGGTTCCGACCTGGACGCGGCCTCGAAGGCGCAGCTGGAGCGCGGTCAGCGGATGGTCGAGCTGCTCAAGCAGGCTCAGTACCAGCCGATGCCCACGGAGAACCAGGTCGTCTCGGTCTGGGCCGGCACCACCGGCAAGATGGACGACGTCCCGGTCGCCGACATCCGTCGCTTCGAGGCGGAGCTGCTGACGCACCTGCGTCAGAAGCACTCCGGCCTGATGACCTCCATCCGTGAGGGCAAGAAGATGTCGGACGACACTCTGACGTCCGTCGCCGACGCCATCGCGGAGTTCAAGACGCAGTTCGAGACCTCTGACGGCAAGCTGCTCGGCGTGGACGCTCCCGCCGCCGTCAACGTCTCGAAGTGACGACGGAAGGGACCTGACTCATGGGAGCGCAGCTCCGGGTCTACAAGCGTCGCATCAAATCCGTCACCGCGACGAAGAAGATCACCAAGGCGATGGAGATGATCGCCGCCTCGCGTGTCGTCAAGGCGCAGCGCAAGGTGCAGGCGTCGACCCCGTACGCGACCGAGCTGACCCGCGCGGTCACGGCGGTGGCCACGGGTGCGAACGACAAGCACCCGCTGACCACCGAGGCGGCCAACCCGAGCCGTGCCGCGGTCCTGCTCCTCTCGAGCGACCGCGGTCTGGCCGGTGCCTTCAACTCCAACGCCATCAAGGCGGCGGAGCAGCTCATCAAGCAGTTGGAGGGCGAGGGCCGCGCGGTCGACATCTATGTCGTCGGCCGCCGTGGTGTCGCGCACTTCAACTTCCGTGAGCGGAAGCTGAGCGACACGTGGACCGGCTTCACGGACGAGCCCACGTACGCGGACGCCAAGAAGATCGCGGCACCGCTGATCGAGGCGATCGAGAAGGACACGGCCGAGGGCGGCGTGGATGAACTCCACATCGTCTACACCGAGTTCGTCTCGATGATGACCCAGACGGCGGTCGAGGCCCGGCTGCTGCCCCTCAGCCTCGACGAGGTGGCGAAGGAGGCCGGCGAGCCGGACACCCTCCGCCCGCTGTTCGACTTCGAGCCGTCGGCGGAGGACGTCCTGGACGCCCTGCTGCCGCGCTACGTCGAGAGCCGTATCTACAACGCGCTGCTCCAGTCGGCTGCCTCCAAGCACGCCGCCACGCGCCGCGCGATGAAGTCGGCGACCGACAACGCGGGAGACTTGATCAACAATCTCTCCCGACTTGCCAACGCGGCCCGCCAGGCCGAAATCACCCAGGAAATCAGCGAGATCGTCGGTGGCACCGCAGCCCTCGCCGACGCGACCGCGGGGAGTGACAAGTAATGACGACCACTGTTGAGACGGCCGCCGCCACGGGCCGCGTCGCCCGGGTCATCGGCCCGGTCGTCGACGTGGAGTTCCCCGTCGACGCGATGCCGGAGATCTACAACGCCCTGCACGTCGAGGTCGCCGACCCGGCCGAGGAGGGCGCGAAGAAGACGCTGACCCTCGAGGTCGCGCAGCACCTCGGTGACGGCATCGTCCGCACCATCTCGATGCAGCCCACCGACGGTCTGGTCCGCCAGGCCCCCGTGGTGAACACCGGCACCGGCATCACGGTGCCCGTCGGTGACGTCACCAAGGGCCGCGTGTTCAACACGCTGGGCCAGATCCTGAACGACCCCGAGGCCGAGGCCGAGGTCGGCGAGCGCTGGCCGATCCACCGCAAGGCCCCGGCGTTCGACCAGCTCGAGTCGAAGACCGAGATGTTCGAGACCGGCCTGAAGGTCGTCGACCTTCTCACCCCGTACGTCAAGGGTGGAAAGATCGGTCTGTTCGGTGGTGCCGGTGTCGGCAAGACCGTGCTGATCCAGGAAATGATCATGCGTGTGGCGAAGCTGCACGAGGGCGTTTCCGTCTTCGCCGGCGTGGGTGAGCGCACCCGTGAGGGCAACGACCTCATCGCCGAGATGGAGGAGTCCGGCGTTCTGGACAAGACCGCGCTGGTCTTCGGCCAGATGGACGAGCCCCCGGGCACCCGTCTGCGCGTGGCCCTCGCCGGTCTGACCATGGCGGAGTACTTCCGCGATGTGCAGAAGCAGGACGTGCTGTTCTTCATCGACAACATCTTCCGCTTCACGCAGGCCGGTTCCGAGGTGTCGACCCTGCTCGGCCGGATGCCCTCCGCGGTGGGTTACCAGCCGAACCTGGCCGACGAGATGGGTCTCCTCCAGGAGCGCATCACCTCGACCCGTGGTCACTCGATCACCTCGATGCAGGCGATCTACGTCCCCGCCGACGACCTCACGGACCCGGCGCCGGCGACCACCTTCGCCCACCTCGACGCGACGACGGTTCTCTCCCGTCCGATCTCCGAGAAGGGCATCTACCCGGCCGTGGACCCGCTGGACTCCACGTCCCGGATCCTGGACCCGCGCTACATCGCGCAGGAGCACTACGACGCCGCCACGCGCGTCAAGGGGATCCTGCAGAAGTACAAGGACCTCCAGGACATCATCGCGATCCTCGGTATCGACGAGCTGAGCGAGGAGGACAAGCTCGTTGTCCACCGCGCCCGCCGTGTCGAGCGCTTCCTGTCCCAGAACACCCACGCGGCGAAGCAGTTCACCGGTGTGGACGGTTCGGACGTTCCGCTCGACGAGTCGATCGCCGCGTTCAACGCGATCTGTGACGGTGAGTTCGACCACTTCCCGGAGCAGGCGTTCTTCATGTGCGGTGGCCTTGAGGACCTCAAGAACAACGCCAAGGAGCTGGGCGTCTCCTGAGCCCCGTGCTCTCCGAGGGGGGCGGGACAGGTCCCGCCCCCCTCACCACGCCCCCTAGAATTGACCCCAACACCCGGCACGAGCGCCGGGTGGTGACCCGAGGAGCCACCCTTGGCTGCTGAGCTGCACGTCGAGCTGGTCGCCGCGGACCGGAGTGTCTGGTCCGGCGAGGCCACCTTGGTCATCGCACGTACCACCTCCGGCGACATCGGCGTCATGCCCGGCCACCAGCCGCTGCTCGGTGTGCTGGAGTCGGGCCCGGTGACCATCCGTACCAGTGAGGGCGGGACCGTCGTCGCCGCCGTCCACGGAGGATTCCTCTCGTTCGCCGACGACAAGCTGTCTCTGCTCGCGGAGATCTGCGAGCTGGCGGACGAGATCGACGCCCAGCGTGCCGAGCGCGCGCTGGAGCGGGCGAAGACGGACTCCGACGGCGCCGCCGAGCGGCGCGCCGAGGTCCGGCTGCGCGCGGTGTCCGTCCGCTGACGGTCCGCGCCGAGTAGTAGTGCCCTCAGCCGCGGCACGGTCCGGAATTTTCCGGACCGTGCCGCGGCTGAGGCGATGCAGATGCAGGGTGTATCGGGTGGTGCCGGCGGTGCCGGCCACGGGACGCAGCGAGGAGGTCGGTGAAGATGTTCCTCGCTCTGCTCGTGTGCGGCCTGGTCGTCGCACTGGTGGTGATCGGGCTCTTCGTCTTCGGTCTGCGCCGGAGACTGATCCAGCGCGCCGGCGGCACGTTCGACTGTTCGCTGCACTGGAACGTCCCGGACGAGCCCGACCCGAGCGGCAAGGGCTGGGTGTACGGAGTGGCCCGGTACAGCGGCGACGAGATCGCCTGGTACCGGGTCTTCTCGTACGCGCCGCGCCCGCGCCGGGTCCTGGAGCGGTCCTCGATCGTCGCGCTGGAGCGGCGGATGCCGGAGGGCGAGGAGGAGCTGGCGCTCCTGTCCGACATGGTGGTCCAGCCCTGTATGTACGAGGGTGTCCGTCTGGAGCTCGCGATGAGCGAGGACGCCCGTACCGGTTTCATGGCCTGGCTGGAGGCGGCGCCCCCCGGGCAGCGGGTGAACGTCGCGTAGTTCCCGGCCCGTCGGGTGGGGTTGCCCCCGGACGGAGCCGGGGAGGGTGGACGCCGTCCGAGGCTGTCCGTTCGTCCCGGGAAGTGAGGAAGCGGGGGCCGGCGCGGTGCGCCGTCCCCCGCTTCGTCGTCCGAGCGGGTGGGTCAGATCCTCGTGCGGTTAGTTCAGACCGGAGTTGATCGCACCGACGAGCTCGCCGTTGCTGGTGTCACCGCTGAACTCCCAGAAGAACGCGCCGCCCAGGCCCTGGTTCTTCGCCCAGCCCATCTTGGACGTGACGGTGGCCGGGGTGTCGTAGCTCCACCAGTTGGTGCCGCAGTGGGCGTAGGCCGTGCCCGCGACGGTGCCGTTGGCGGGGCAGGAGTTCTTGAGGACCTTGTAGTCCTCGATGCCCGGCTCGTAGGTGCCCTGCGCCGGGCCGGTCGCCGTGCCGCCGGGGGCGGACTGGGTGACGCCGGTCCAGCCTCGGCCGTAGAAGCCGATGCCGAGCAGCAGCTTGTTGGCCGGGACGCCCTTCGCCTTGAACTTGGCTATCGCCTCGGCGGAGTTGAAGCCCGCCTGCGGGATGCCGGTGTACGAGGTGAGCGGGGAGTGCGGGGCGGTCGGGCCCTTGGCCGCCCAGGCGCCGAAGAAGTCGTACGTCATCACGTTGAACCAGTTCATGTACTGCGCCGCGCCGCCGTAGTCCGCGGCGTCGATCTTGCCGCCGGTGGACGCGTCGGCCGTGACGGCCGCGGTGACGAGGTAGTTGGCGCCGAACTTGGCACGCATGGCCTGCATCATGTTCTTGAAGGACGCGGCGCCGCTGGTGTCACAGGTGAGACCGCAGGCGTTCGGGTACTCCCAGTCCAGGTCGATGCCGTCGAAGACGTCGGCCCAGCGCGGGTCCTCCACCAGGTCGTAGCAGGACTGCGCGAACGCGGTCGGGTTCTGCATGGCCTGGCCGAAGCCGCCGGACCAGGTCCAGCCGCCGAAGGACCAGAGGACCTTGATGTTCGGGTAGGCCTTCTTCAGCTTGCGCAGCTGGTTGAAGTTGCCGCGCAGCGGCTGGTCCCAGGTGTCGGCGACGCCGTCGACGGACTGGTCGGCGGTGTACGCCTTGTCGTAGTCGGCGTAGGCGTCACCGATGGTGCACTTGCCGCCCTGGACGTTGCCGAACGCGTAGTTGATGTGGGTGATCTTGGGCGCGGAGCCCGAGGTCACGATGTTCTTCACGTGGTAATTGCGCCCGTAGACGCCCCAGTTGGTGAAGTAGCCCATCTTGATGGCGTTGGGCGGCGGCGGGGGGCCGCCGGTGGTGCGGACGGGCACCGGACCGCCGGCGGGGCCGGTCTGGTCGATGGTGTCGCGGGCCACGACCGTGTACGAGTAGTCGGTGCCCGCCGTGAGACCGCTGTCCGTGTAGGTGAGGGCGGTCGTGGTGGTCACCTTCGTGCCGTCGCGCAGGACGTCGTAGTTCTTGACGCCCTTGTCGTCGGTGGCCGCCGACCAGGTGATCTTCACCCCGGTGTTGGTGATGTCGGAGGCGACGGGGGTGCCGGGGGCGGAGGGCGGGGCGTCGCCGGGCGGGGTGCCGTCGCAGGAGGCGCCGTTGATCTTACAGCCGGTGGGCGCGCCGGAGCCGGTGCCGTTGTAGCCGAAGGTCACGCTGGCGCCGGGGGCGAGGGACCCGTTCCAGGCGAGGTTCTTCGCCGTCCAGTGGTTCGCCGCGCCCGTGACGGTGGCGTCCCAGGCGGAGGTCACCGCGGTGCCGGCGGGGTAGTCCCACTCGACGTTCCAGGAGCTGAGGCTGGTCGTGCCGGTGTTCTTGACCGTCCAGCTGCCGGTGAACCCGGAGCCCCAGTCCTGGGTCTTCGTGAACGTGGCGGTGGCGGAGGCCGCGGCCTCGGCGGGGGTGGCGAGGCCGACCATCGCGGCCAGGGGCAGGATCAGGGCGGTCAGACCGGCGGCGGTGCGACGTCTGAACCCTGTACTGCGCGTCAGTGCTTGAGTGCTCAACGGTGCTCCTCAAGTAGCGGACAAAGGTGGGGGTGGTCCGTGAAGATGCGCGCGCCCGCCGAGCGTAGGAAGGTCTGGACCAATCGTCAAGAGGTCCAGACCATCGTCGGCAAAGTTCTTCTAAACGCCCAACTCCTGCGCCAGTACGGCGGCTTGCACTCTGCTACGGAGCGCCAGCTTGCCCAGCACCTTGCTGACGTGGGTCTTCACCGTCGCCTCCGCCATGTCCAGACGTACCGCGATCTCCGCGTTCGAAAGGCCCTGGCCCAGCACCGACAGCACCTCGCGCTCCCGGGGCGTCAGGGCGTCGAGCACGGCGGGGTCCGTCCCCCGCGCCGCCGGACGGCCCGTCGCCGCGAACTCCGCGATCAGCCGCCGGGTCACCGTCGGAGCGATCAGCCCCTCGCCGCGCCCGACCGTCCGGACCGCCTCGATCAGCTCCCGGGCCTCCGCGTTCTTCAGCAGGAAGCCCGCCGCGCCCGCCCGCAGGGCCCCGAAGACATACGCGTCGAGATCGAAGGTGGTCAGTACGAGGACGTCCGCGAGGCCCTCCGCCACCACGATCCCGGTCGCCGTCACCCCGTCCATCCGGGGCATCTGCACATCCATCAGGACCAGGTCCGGGCGGAGTTCACGGGCCAGCTCCACCGCGCGCTCCCCGTCCGCCGCCTCCCCGACGACCTCGATGTCCGGCGCGCTGCCCAGGATGAGCACGAGGCCCGCCCGTACCGCCGACTGGTCCTCCGCCACCACGACCCGTACCGTCACTGCCGCTCCTCGTCGCTCGCGCCCACGGGCAGTTCCGCCCGGACCCGCCATCTTCTCCGGCCCTCGCCGTCCGTCACCGGGCCGGCCTCGAACACCCCGTCGAGCAGGGCGGTCCGCTCCCGCATCCCCACCAGACCGGCCCCCGAGCCGGGCGCCGTGGGGCCGGGACGCTCCCCGTACGGGCTCGTCACCTCCACCGCGAGGAGCCGCTCCTCCCGGGCGAGCGTCACCCTGACCTCACCGGGGGCGGCGTGCTTGAGCGCGTTCGTCAGGGACTCCTGCACGATCCGGTACGCGGCCAGCTCCACCGGCGCCGGAAGTCCGGCACCGGTCTCCCGGGTGTCGTCGAGGACCAGGACGAGGCCGCTCGGCCGGGCGTTGGCCCGCGCCTGCCCGACCAGCGCGTCCAGCGCGGCGAGGGTCGGTGCCACGGTGGGCTCGGTATCCCCGCCGCTGTCCCGGAGCAGCCCGATCAGCCGTCGCATCTCCGCGAGCCCCGCCACGCTGTTCTCCCGGATCACGGTCAACGCCTGCCGGGTGGTGGCCGGTTCGTCGAGCGAGAGCGCCGCCGTCGAGTGGATGGCGATGGCGGAGAGGTGGTTGGCGACCATGTCGTGCAGTTCGCGGGCCATCCGCGCCCGCTCGGCCACCACCGCCTGCGCCCGGTCCATCTCGGCGAGCAGCGCGGTCTGTTCGGCCCGCAGCCGGGCCGCCTCGGCGGCCTCGCGGTGGTTGCGCACGATGGAACCGGTCACGGCGGGCAGGAAGGAGATCATGCCGGTGATCACGCCGACGAGCAGCGCGACGGCGTTCTGCCACCAGACGAGGAAGCCGATCGTGACGGCGACGGTCACCAGACCGGTGCTGTAGGGGACGCGCCGGGCGGAGGCGGGGGAGCCGTACACCACGGCCGCGTAGACGAGGTCCGTGAACATGAGGACGGTGACCAGGTTGCCGTTGGTGAACTGGTCCGCCACGATCGCCAGCGTCCCCACGGTCAGGGCCGTCTGCGGCAGGACCCGGCGCACCGCCTCCATGGCGGCCATCACGGCCAGCGGGACGAGCGCGGCCCCCCGCTGATCGAAGATCCGGCCACTGGTCGTGTGGAGCCCGAAGGACCACAGGAGCAGCCCGCAGGCGAGTCCCGCGAAGGCGATGATCAGGTCCACACGGTGCGGGCGGGGGAGGGTCACGTACTCATCCAACACGGCGCCACCGGCCCCGGCCTCCTCGTCCGGGCCGATCCCCCCTCCGTCGAAGGATGTAGGCGTACGTCCTCACCGGCGACGACGAGCCCGGCCCGGAGCCACGGGAGGCTGGAGGGGAACGGAAAGGGGGATCGTCGTGATCGTCACGCTGATCATCGTCTGTGAGGTCGGCTTCTGGGTGCTGCTGGCCGCGGGGCTGGGCGCCCGCTACCTCCTGAGGATGCCCAGGACGGGCGCCGCGCTGCTGCTGTGCGAGCCGCTCCTGGAGGTGCTGCTCCTCGTGGTGACCGCGATGGACCTCAAGAACGGCGCGGACCCCAGCTGGCGGCACGGCCTCGCCGCCGTCTACATCGGTTTCACCGTCGGCCACGGCCATCGCACGGTGAAGTGGCTGGACGGACACGCGGCCCACCGCTTCGGCGGCGCCCCGCCGCCCCGGAAGCCGCCCCGCCACGGGATGGCCCGCGCCCGCCACGAGGGCGCGGTCTGGCTCGGTACGGCGGTCGCCGCCGCCGTGGCCTCGGCACTGCTGCTGCTGGCCATGTGGTACGTCGGCGACGCCGGGGACACGGACGGGCTGCGGCAGACGATCTACGCGGTCTGGCGGGCGGCGGGCATCCACGGCCTGATCGCGCTCAGCTACGCGATCTGGCCGAAGAAGGACCCGGGCGTCGGGTCAGCGCTCCCCACCCGGGACCCACAGCACGTCCCCGACCTCCCTGTTCGCGGTCCGCGCAAGGATGAAGAGCAGGTCTGAGAGCCGGTTGAGGTAGGTGGCGGTCAGCGCGTTCATCGTCTCGCCGTGCACCTCCAGGGCGGCCCAGGTGGAGCGCTCCGCCCGCCGCACCACCGTGCACGCCTGGTGCAGCAGCGCCGCACCGGGCGTGCCGCCGGGCAGGATGAAGGAGCGCAGCTTGTCCAGGTCCTCCAGGAAGCGGTCGCAGTCCGCCTCCAGACGGTCGACGTACGTCTGCTCCACGCGGAGCGGCGGGTAGGCGGGGGCCTCCGCCACGGGGGTGCAGAGGTCCGCGCCGACGTCGAAGAGGTCGTTCTGGACGCGGACGAGGACCTTCACGACCTCCTCGTCGAGCTGCCCCAGGGCGATGGCGGTACCGATGGCGGCGTTGGCCTCGTTGGCGTCGGCGTAGGCGGAGATCCGCAGATCCGTCTTGGCGGTCCGGCTCATGTCGCCGAGCGCCGTGGTGCCCTTGTCTCCGGTACGGGTGTAGATGCGCGTCAGGTTGACCATGGATCCAGCGTAGTCAGCCGGGGGCCCGCCGGAAGGCGCGTGTGCCGACCGTCACGGCGGGGCGGGGTCCCGAGGCTCGGCCGTCGCCGTCGCCGTTGCCTCGCGGGTGAGGCACTCGCGCTCCTTGAGGGGGCCGAGAGGTCACCGAGGGAGAAGGGAGCGCGGTGCCATGCGGGTGCGCGCGGGCCGTGCGCTGCCCCGGACCTGGAGGCCGGGGCAGCGCGGCCCGGTGCGCTCGCGGGGGCCCGGCGGATGCGGAGGCCCGGCGCACGCGCGGGGCCGGGCCGACCGGAAGGGTGTCACCCGGCGTACTTCCCGGGTCCGGCATCCCCGGGTCCGGTGCTTCCCGGGCCCGGCACCTCCGGAGTCCGGCACCTCCGGAGCCCGCCCCCCGGTCCCGGCCCACCTCGGGCCTCGTCCACCCCGGTCCCGGCGCGCTCTCCCAATCCCGGCCCACCCGCAGACCCTGCTTCATCTCCGGCCCAGGGCCCGGGACCCGGGGGTGCCGGGCCCCTCGGACCCCGCCGCCCCCGTCCGGTCACGCCGTCGTCGGGGATCCGCCCGGTGTCGCCGCCGTCGCGAGCGCGCGGGCCGCGCGGACCGCGTCCGCCTCCGTGGTGAACCGCCCGAACGAGACGCGGACGCTGCTCCGGACGCGCTCCGGCGGCAGCCCGATCGCCAGCAGCACGTGCGAGGGCTCCTGGGCCGCGCTGTTGCAGGCCGAACCCGTCGAGACGGCCACGTCCGCGACCTCCAGGAGCAGCTGCTGCGCGTCCACGCCCGGGAACGAGAGGTTCACCGCGTGCGGCAGGAACCCCGGCCCCACACCACTGTTCAGCACGTACGGGACCAGCCCCGACAGCTCGGCGAGGAACAGCTCCCGCAGCCCCGCCAGCCGTACCGCCTCCGCCTCCCGGCAGGCCGCGAGCACCCCGACGGCGGTGCCCAGACCGATGACGGCGGCGGTGTTGAGGGTGCCCGCGCGCAGCCCCCGCTCCTGCCCGCCGCCGTGCAGCTGCGGCACCAGCGGCGCCCGGTCGGACAGCCGGTGCGAGACGTAGAGGACGCCGACGCCCTTCGGGCCGTAGATCTTGTGCCCGGAGAAGGTCAGCAGATCCGCCCCGAGCGTCCTGACGTCCACCGGCAGCGAGCCCACCCCCTGGGTCGCGTCGCAGTGCAGCGGGACGCCCGCCGCCCGGGTCAGCTCCGCGATCCGGGCGACCGGCTGCACCGTGCCGATCTCGTTGTTGGCGAGCATCACCGAGACCAGCGCGGTCTCCGGCCGCAGTGCCGCCGCCACCCGGTCCGGGTCCACCCGCCCCTCGCCGTCGACGGGCAGCACCGTCACCTCGTGCCCCGCGTCCCGCAGCGCCCGGCAGGAGTCGAGCACCGACTTGTGCTCCACGGCGGTGGTCACCACGTGCCGGGCCGCGCCCGCCCCGACGACCCCCTTGATCGCCAGGTTGTTGCCCTCCGTCGCCCCGGAGGTGAAGCAGATCTCGCCGCGCCCCGCCCCGATGAACCGGGCGACCGCCCCGCGCGCCCGTTCGACCTCGCGGAAGGCGCGGATGCCCGCGGCGTGCGGGCTGGACGGGTTGGCGTAGCACTGGGTGGCGGCGAAGGTCATCGCCTCGACGACCGCCGGGTCCGTCGGCGTGGTCGCCTGGTGGTCGAGATAGATCGTGGACATGCCGGTTCTCCCTCTTCCGTGGTGACGGACGGTCAGAAGTCGTACGGGGTGTAGGTCAGCGCCAGCGGATCGGCGCAGGAGGGGTCGGTGAAGACCAGCACGATCTCCTCCTCGGGCGTGCCGAGGGTGCGCAGGTAGATCTCTGCGCCCTTGGTGACCTTGTCGCGGTCGGCGAGCGAGTTGATGTCCACGACGTGCCGGTGGGCGCAGTCGGGGAAGGCCCGCAGCCGGGTGAAGTAGCGGGCGAAGTACTCGGCGACGATCAGCGGGCAGCGCGGGACGACGTGGTCGTCCTTGACGACTCCGGCGAGCACCCTCTCGTACTGGCGGGAGCGGAAGACGATCTCGTCGCCCTCAGGGCTGAACAGCGGGTTCTCCCCGGGTTCGCGCAGCCGGCGCTTCATCGAACGGGCGGCCCGGTTGCGCAGGTTGCGCTCGCGGGTGACGGAGAAGGCGATCCCGGCCGCGGCGGCCGAGGCGGTGAGCGGCGAGAGGTCGGTCTCGGCGGGGCCCGCGGCCGGGATCGTACAGACGTCGGTGGAACAGGACATGCCGAGGTCGTTGACGATGACGTCGTAGAGGACCTTGTTGCCCCGGTGCAGGCGGCGCGCCGCCGCGCCGGTCTCCTGGGCGAGGGCGAAGGAGTTGAGGGAGAACGGGCCGATGCCCGCGGCCGTGTCGAAGTAGCCGCCCGCGACGAGGACAGCCGAGCGGGAGGTGGTGGAGACGGTCTCCAGGAGGGGCGCGACGCGGGGTCCGGGGCCCGTACGCCTTCCCGTGGTGGACGTGCTGGTCATGTGTGCACTCCGTTCTTCCGTTGCGGGGATCGATCGGGTGGTGCGGTCGGGTCCGGCCCGGCGCGGGCGGTGGCGCCCAGGCCCGTGCCGAGGGCCGCGCCCACCACGCAGAGCACGGCGGCCCACTGGGGCCAGGCGAGCCGTTCGCCGAGCAGCGCCAGGCCCACCAGGGCGGCGATGACCGGCTCCACCGTGGAGAGGACGGCGAAGACCCGGGGCGGCATCCGGCGCAGCGCGGCGAACTCCAGGGAGAACGGCACCACCGCCGTCAGGACCGCCACCGCGAGTGCCGCGCCCAGTACTCCGGGGGTCAGCAGCGTCCCGGCGGAGGGCGCTCCGAGGGCGGGGGCGACGGGCAGGGCGAGCAGGGCGGCGAGGGTGAGGCCGAGGGCCAGTCCCGAACCGCCCGGCACGGCCCGGCCGACCCGGGCGCCGAGCAGGATGTAGCCGGTGAGGGCCGCGCCGGTGAGCAGGCTGGCGGCGAGGCCGACCGGGTCGTCCATGCCCTTCGTGCCGCCGAGGACGAGCAGGCCGAGGGCGGCGAGCGCGACCCAGAGCCGGTCGAGCGCGCGCCGGGAGGTGAGGGCGGCCAGCAGCAGCGGTCCGCTGAACTCCAGGGTCACCACCACGCCGAGCGGGAGCCGGGCGGTGGCCTCGTAGAAGGCGAACTGCATCACGCAGAGGACGGCCCCGTAGGGGAGGAGCAGTCGCCAGTGGGCGCGCAGCAGCCGGGGGGAGGGGCGGGACAGCAGGAGGAGCAGGGCGGCGGCGAGGAGCAGGCGCAGCAGGGTCGCGCCCGCCGGGCCGGTCTGTTCGAAGAGGCGCTTGGCGAAGGCGGAGCCGAACTGGAGGCTGATCATGCCGGTCAGCAGGAGCAGCGGGGCGGGTGCGGTCACGAGGGCGTGCGGACGCACGGCGGCAACTCCTCCCGGGCGGACGGGCATCGGGCGAGCGTCGGACGGACGCACTCGACCATATACCCCCCATGGGTATGTGACGACCGCCTGGAGGCCCGAACGGGGTGCTGTGAGTGTGACGTCCGTCAAAGAAGGCGTGACGCGCGTTACTTCACGGTCACATGGCGCCCCGCGACCGCTAATCTCCGCCGGAGAGCCAGAAGTGAACAGGCGTTGAGGGGTGGAACATCGTGGCCAGGAAGCTCGCCGTCATCGGGGCCGGACTCATGGGATCCGGTATCGCTCAGGTCTCGGCACAGGCGGGCTGGGACGTCGTCCTGCGTGATGTCACCGACGCCGCGCTCACCCGGGGCACGGACGGGATCAAGGCCTCGTACGACCGCTTCGTCGCCAAGGACCGGCTCACCGCGGCCGACGCGGAGGCCGCCCTCGGCCGCATCACCGCCACCACCGAGCTCGAAGCCGTCGCCGACGCGGACGTCGTCGTCGAGGCCGTCTTCGAGAACCTCGACGTCAAGCACGAGATCTTCCGCTCGCTCGACAAGATCGCCAAGGATGGCGCCGTCCTCGCCTCCAACACCTCCGCGATCCCGATCACCAAGATCGCCGCGGTGACCGAGCGGCCCGAGGCCGTCGTCGGCACCCACTTCTTCTCCCCGGTCCCGATGATGGGGCTCTGCGAGCTGGTCCGCGGCTACAAGACCAGCGACGGGACCCTCGCCGCCGCCCGCGGGTTCGCCGAGTCCGTCGGCAAGACCTGCATCGTCGTCAACCGTGACGTCGCGGGCTTCGTCACCACCCGGCTCATCGCCGCCCTCGTCGTCGAGGCGGCCAAGCTGCGGGAGTCGGGCGTCGCCACCGCCGAGGACATCGACATCGCCTGCAAGCTCGGCTTCGGCCACGCCATGGGCCCCCTCGCCACCGCGGACCTCACCGGCATCGACATCCTGGTGAACGCGGCGAACAACATCTACACGGAGTCCCAGGACGAGAAGTTCGCACCGCCGGAGCTGATGCGCCGGATGGTGGACGCGGGTGACATCGGCCGCAAGAGCGGGCAGGGCTTCTACAAGTACTGAGCGGTACCCGCCACCCCGCCTCACCCCGTGGGGTGAATATCGGTAACGGTTCGCTGACAGGGCGCAACACTTCCGCCGGTACGGCAGTCAGTTGTTGCGAAGACGGAGCACTCGGGGAGCGCATATGCACATCAGGGGCGACCACGCCGAGCTGGTCGTCGGGGGCCGCCTCGACGTCCGCAGCGCGGCGGACGCCCGTACGGTCCTGCACTCGGCCGTCGACGACGGAGTCGGCGACCTGGTGCTCGACCTGACCGGACTCGACTCCTGGGACGCCACCGGACTCGGCGTCATCATGGGCGTCCACCGGCGGGCGGGCCGCTGCGGACGCCGTCTCGTCCTGCGCGGGGTGCCGCCCCAGATGCAGCGGCTGCTCGTCGCCACCCGGCTGCACCGCATCCTCGCCATCGAGGGCGGCCTCGCCCTGGAGTCCCTGCCCCGCGTCTGAGACACCCGGGACGGACCGGACCGGAGTGCCCCACGGGTGTGAAGCGACTGTGTGGAACAGGCGTCACGCTCAATCCTCACGAGACCGTGACGTCTTGGTCTCGGGGGCACCCCACCTGTTCCCGGCCGTCCGGCCACGGTCTAGGGTTCGGTCGCCCGCACATTGACGGAACCACCCCGCGGGCACCGGACACCGCTTGGGGGCTTGGACCATGGACCCGATCAACCGGGGGCCGGAGGAGTACGGACACGACAGCGAGGGCGACGACGCCCGCGCGGGACGCGGCACCCCCGCCCCCGCGCGAGCCCGTGTCGTCCGGCTCGTCTCCGGCGACCTGCTCGTCACCGTCAACCCCGTCGACGGCAGCGAGATCGAGGCATGCCCGCCCGGCCGGGAACCCGCCGCCCCCCGCCGCCGCACCCCGGAGGAGCGCGCCGAGGCCGCCCGCGCCGCCGCCCCGCCCGGCCCCAGTGCCCCCGAACTGCCCCTGCTCGAACGCCAGGAGCAGCGCGAACGGCTGACCCGCACCCTCCGCAGGGGCCGCACCGCCCGGCTGACCGGCCCCCCGGGCTCCGGCCGCACCGCCCTCCTTGACGCCGTCGCCGCCGACTGCGCCGACCTCGCCCCCGACGGCGTCGTCCGGCTCTCCGGCCACCACCGCACCCCCGGCGAACTCCTCCACGAACTGTTCACCACCGTCCTGGACACCGAGGACCACCGGCCCGGCCGGGACCTCCTCCTCGACCGGATCGGCGAGATCGGCGCCGTCGTGGTCGTCGACGACCTGGAGTTCGGCGGCGCCGCCCTCGACGAGCTCCTCGACGCCGCCCCCGAGTGCGCCTTCCTCCTCGCCGCAGGACCCGGGGTCCCCGCGCCCTCCACCGCCGCCCACGTCGAGGAGGTCCGGCTCACCGGTCTCGGCCGGGGCGCCGCCCTCTCCCTCCTGGAGAGCGCCGTCGGCCGCACCCTCACCGACGAGGAGGCCAACTGGGCCGGTGACCTCTGGTTCGAGTCCGAGGGCCTGCCGATCCGCTTCGTCCAGGCCGGGGCGCTGCTCCGGCAACGCGACCGGCTGCGCGTCACCCCCGCCGAGTTCGACGCCTTCGGAGCCCTGGAGGAGGCCTTCGGGCCCACCGACCCCGACGCCGCCGCGGTCGTCGCCGCCGCGGCCTTCGACGGTCTCGACGACCCCGACATCGAACTCCGCGACATACCCCTTCCGAGCCTCGGCGAGGGCGCCGCCCCCGCCGCGCTGCTCGCCTCCCGCCTCAGCCGCTCCGCCCAGGCCGCCCTGCGCTTCGTCGTCGCCCTCGGCGGCGAGGTCCCGCACCACGCCCACTTCCCCGCCCTCGTCGGCGACACCCACGCCGACGCCGCCCTCGGCGAACTCCTCGCCTGCGGCCTGCTCTCCCCGGTCGGCCCCCGCCACCGGCTCGCCGCCGGGGTCCTGACCCAGCTCCTCGCCCAGGGGTACGAGACCGAGGCCCTCGGCCGCGCCCACACGGTGGCCCAGCACTACGCCTGGTGGGCCGCCCACCCCTCCGTCACCCCCGAGCGGGCCGCCGCCGAGTCCGACGCCGTCCTCGCGGCCCTGTCGGCACTCGTCGCGGGAGCGGGATCGGGAGCGAGCGCCGGCACGAGCACGGACCCGCGTACGGGTACGCGTACGGGTACGCGTACGGACACCGGTACGCGCACGAGCAAGGGCGCGAGTACGGGTGGGGGTGCGGGACCGGAGGCCGGAACCGGCCCCGACGCCGTCGCCGACACCGGCGCCGACGGTGCGGAGCCCCCCGCAGACCTCGCGGACCCCGCCGCAGAACACCGCGCCACCGCCGTCCTCCTCGCCCGCGCCGCCGCGCCCGCCTTCGCCGCCGCACTCCACTGGGGCGCCTGGGAGCGGGCCCTGCGCGCGGGACAGGAGGCCGCCCGGCTCGCCGGGGACGTCGCCGAGGAGGCGTACTTCCACCACGAACTGGGCGTCCTCGCGCTCTGCGCCGGTCACCTGGAGCGCGCCCGCGCCGCACTGGAGGCCTCCATCGGGCTGCGCGGAGTGCTCGCCGACAAGCGCGGCACCGTCGCCGGGCGCCGGGCGCTCGCCCTCGTCGCCGATCTCTCCGGGGAGCTGCCCGCCCCGGTCCGTACCGCGGAACCCGTCGCCCCGCCGCGCGGCCGCGCCGCCCTGCCGGGCCCGGAGCCCGTCACCGCCCCGCTGCCGGTCGGCCCCGTCCGCACGGCCCCGCTGCCCGCCGTGAAGCACTTCCCGGCCCCGAATCCGGCCCCGGCCCCGTTCGTGCCCCCGGCCGCCCCGTTCGTGCCCCCCGCCCCGTTCGCCGTCACGGCCCCTTCGCCGGTCCCGGCCTTCCCCGAATCCGCCGACGGGGGCCACACGCTCGTCACCCGCCCCGGCACGGGCGGCCCCGGCCGCAAGGGCGGCTTCGCGCGCACCCTCGTCGGCGGCGCGCGCCGCAACCTCGCCGCCGTCGGAGCGGGCGCGCTGCTCGTCGCCGTCCTCGGCACGGTCGTCACCCTCGGCGCCACTTCCGGCAACGGCGTGGACCCCGCCGACAAGCAGGTCACCACCGAGGCCACGGCGACCGAGGGCGTCCCCGACGACGAGGGGGGAGAGGTGCCGGCCGAGGGCGAGACGGCGGAGCCGGGCGAGACCGGCCGGGCCACCCGCCCCGGCTCCCCCGATCCCTCGGACTCCGCGAGCGCCTCGCCCTCGGACCCGGCGGGCTCGGACAGCCCCGGCACCCCCGACCCCTCCGGCGCCTCCTCGTCCTCCTCCGGGGGCCCGGAGACCACGGCTCCCACGACGACGGCCCCGTCGACCACGCCGCCGCGCCCGACGACCCCGCCCACCACCTCGCCCACCGGGGCGACCACCCCGCCGGAGACAACACCTCCGACGACGCCCCCGACGCCCCCGACGACTCCGCCCACGACCCCGCCGACCACCGCGCCGAGCGCGAGCGAGGGCAGCCCCAGCAACTCCGCCTCCTCCTCCCTCGGCGGGCCCGCCCCGGAAGGACCCACGGCTCCGGAGCCGCCCGCCTGACCCGCGCACGGACACGAGGAAGGCCCCGGGCGCGTCCACCGCACCCGGGGCCTTCCCCGTACCGCCGCCGTTCCCGGGGAGTGTCACGGAAGTCCCGCCCGCCCTCCGGGCAGACGGCGCCACTTTCGAAACACGCCCTAGAACAGCCGCAGCTTGTCGTCCTCGATGCCGCGCATCGCGTCGTAGTCCAGGACCACACAGCCGATGCCCCGGTCCGTGGCGAGCACCCGGGCCTGCGGCTTGATCTCCTGGGCCGCGAACACGCCCCTCACCGGTGCCAGGTGCGGATCGCGGTTCAGCAGCTCCAGGTAGCGGGTCAGCTGCTCGACGCCGTCGATCTCGCCGCGCCGCTTGATCTCCACCGCGACCGTGGCCCCGTCGGCGTCCCGGCACAGGATGTCCACCGGGCCGATCGCGGTCGGGTACTCCCGGCGGATCAGGGTGTGCCCCTCACCGAGGATCTCGATGCGGTCGGCCAGCAGCTCCTGGAGGTGCGCCTCGACGCCGTCCTTGATGAGGCCCGGGTCGACACCCAGCTCGTGCGAGGAGTCGTGGAGGATCTCCTCCATCGTGATGATCAGTTTCTCGCCCGCTTTGTTGATCACGGTCCACACGTTCTCGCCGTCGGCGCCCTCCTTGAGGGTGCACGGCGGGGACATCCAGTTGAGCGGTTTGTACGCCCGGTCGTCCGCGTGGATGGAGACGCTGCCGTCTGCCTTGACGAGGATCAGACGGGGCGCGGAGGGCAGGTGGGCCGTGAGCCGGCCCGCGTAGTCCACGGAGCAACGGGCGATGACGAGACGCATGGTCCGCAACGCTACAAGACGGGCGCGCTTCCGCGCGATCCGGGCACCGCGCGGGAACCGTCCGGGAGTGTTCCTGAGCCGAACACCCGTCGGTTATCAGCCGGTTGTGTTCGCCATCTCCTGGTGCGGCCAGGACTGCGCGCTTACCGTGGAAGCTGGAGGTCGTCGTCCGTGCACGCTGCGTGGCGGCCGGCCCCGGCCTTCGCCCTGCCCGCAAGACCCCGTCCGCGGGGTCGCGAGAGGAGAACCCATGTCGCTCGACGTCTCACCGGCCCTGTTGGAACAGGCCGAGCGAGGCGAGGTCGACGAAGCCGACTTCGTCGACTGCGTCCGGACCTCCCTGCCCTACGCATGGGAGATGATCAGCTCTCTGGTGGCCCAGCTGAAGGTCGACGGCGGAGAGTTCGCCGACAACCAGACGCCGCCGCCGGATGAGCAGGCACGTGGTCAGCTGCTGCGCGCGCTGGCGAGCGACGCCATTCGCGGTGCGCTGCAGCGGCACTTCGGGGTGCGTCTCGCCTTCCAGAACTGCCACCGGGTGGCGGTGTTCCCGCTCGACCCGTCGGTGGACGAGCGCCTCACCCGCTTCACCTCGATCCGGGGACAGCTCCTCAACCAATCGCCGGAGATGCGCGACTGCTGAGACACGGTGCCGCCGCTCCGCGCCACGGGAGAAGCGGTCCACGCGACTCCCCCCGCGTCGCCGCGAGGAGCCGCCGGAGCGGCGGTACGGTCCCCACCCCCGGGGCGGGCTCCGTCCGCCGCGCCCGGCCGGACCGGCGACGCAGGAACTCCGCGCCCGGCCGGACGGGCGGCGCAGGACCTTCGCACCCCGGCCGGACCGGCCCTCCGGAGCCGCCGCGCCCCCGCTCAGACCAGCAGCGGCAGGACCTCCGCGCCCAGCCGCCGCACGTTCTCCTCGGTGGCCGCGAGATCACCCGAACCCTCGGCGAGCAGCGCGAAGCGGGTGATGCCGGTGCGCTCGGCCGTCGCCGCGAGCCGGTCCGCCGCGAGCCGGGGCGTGCCCACCGGGTGGAGCCCGGCCAGCAGCTCCGTGTACGCCACCGGGTCCCGCATCGTGCGGCTCCTGCCGTCCACCGTCACATGCGCGTCGAGGCCCTGCCGCAGCCAGCCCGGCATCGCCTTCACCAGCGCCTCCGCCGCGTCCGCCGTCCGGTCCGCGAGCTGCGCCACCCCCGCCGACACGTGCTCGGCACCGATCCGCGCGGTCTCGTCCGGGTCCCGCCCGGCCTCCCGCGCGCAGCGCGCCCAGGCGGCGACCATCTCGGCCTTCTCCTCGTCGCCGCAGTGCATTCCGAGGAGCATCGGCAGCCCCCGCTCGGCGGCGAGCCGCACGCCCTTCGGTGAGGTGCAGGCCACCACGACCTCCGGCGCGGCCGGGCCGCCGATCAGCTCGTCGGGGCGGGGCACGACCGGGACCTCCCGGAAGGAGAACCGCTCGCCCGAGGCGCCGACCCGCGGTTCGGTCAGCCAGCGCAGCAGCAGGTCGAGCGACTCGGGGAAGTCCCGCTCGTAGGCGCCGAGGCCGGTGCCGAACACCTCCAGGTCCACCCAGGGCCCGCCCCGGCCGACCCCCAGGGTGAACCTGCCGCCCGAGGTGAGGTGCAGCAGCGCGGCCTGCTCGCCCAGGGCGACCGGGTGCACGGCGGGCAGGACGCTCACCGCCGTGCCCACCCGCAGCCGCCGGGTGCGGCCGAGGAGCAGCGCGGCCAGCGTCACCGCCGAGGGACAGACCCCGTACGGCACGAAGTGGTGCTCGGCCAGCCAGACCGAGTCCAGGCCCGCCTCCTCGGCGACCTCGGCGGTCCGCACCGCCCGGTGCAGCGCCTCCCCCTGTCCCTGGCCCGGGAACTGGGCGGCCAGAACGAACGTACCCACGCGCATCGCTTGCTGCCTCCTTGCGGCCTGCCCGTTTCCCCCCTCGTACGGGCATCAACGTCTGACACGTGCCAAAGGCAACGGCCGTTCATGAAGTTCTTGCGATTTTCGGCTAAGCCGGTTCGGTGGGGGCCCGGGGCACCGGGTCGCGGCCCGTAGGCTGGAGGGAACGGTCCGTGTTCCCATACCCCGTGAGGTGTGCCCGTGTCCCCGCGCCACAACCGCTCCCGAGGCGGCGAGAAGCCCGAGCAGCAGCCGGGCGACCACGGCGACCGGTACGGCGGCGCGCAGCGCACCGAGAGCTGGCAGGGCGAGGAGTGGTACGTCCGCCTCGTCGCCGGGGCCAGCTCACCCGGCAAGCGCTACCGCTGCCCCGGCTGCGACCAGGAGATCCCGGCCGGTGCCCCGCACGTGGTCGCCTGGCCGGAGTACGGGGGAGTGGACGACCGGCGGCACTGGCACAAGGCCTGCTGGAACGCGAAGGACCGCCGCACCACCAAGGTGCAGCGGTCCCGCAACGCTCCCAGGCACTGAGGCCCGGGCACTGCGACCCGGGAACGCTCCCGGGCACCGAGGCCCGGGCCCGTCACACGTCCCGGCTGTTCAGCAGCGCGTACGCGCCCCCCAGGACCACGGCCGTCAGCCCGGCCAGGATGCCCAGCGACTCCCAGCCCGCCGGACCGCTGTCGCCGAACGGCGGCTTCGTGGAGTACAGCGCGATCATCTGCGAGGGGATCGCGTAGGTGAACAGCCACTCCTGCACGGAGCGCAGCGCCTCGGAGAACATGAACAGCGCCGCCACCAGCGGAAGCAGCAGCAGACCGATCATCACCGTGATCGCGCCGGCCGAGTGCCGGATCAGCGTGCCGAACGCCAGCGACAGCAGACCGAGGACGGCCAGATAGGCGCCCGCGCCCACCGTCGCCCGCAGCCACTCGCCCGCCGCCGGGGCCGCCGCCGTGTCCACCATGGCCACCTGCGCCGCCGCCACCAGGGAGGCGGTCACGGTGGTCACCGTGAAGACCAGCAGGAAGAACACGGTCGCCTTCGCCGTGAGCACCCGCCCCCGGCTCGGGCAGGCCGTCAGGGTCGTACGGATCATGCCGGTGCCGTACTCGGACGCCACCGTCAGCACGCCCAGCGTGATCACACAGATCGACGCGGGCAGCATCCCGAAGAACCCGAAGGCCAGCGCCGACTCCTCGCCCATCGGAGCCTCCGAGGACGAGGCGATCGCCGCCACCCCCAGACCGATGCCGACCATCAGCAGGATCATGACCCCGAGGGTCCACAGCGTCGACCGCACCGAGCGGATCTTCGTCCACTCGGAGGCGAGGGCGTCACCGAGGTGCGCCCGGCGCACCGGGATCGGGGAGACGTAGGCGTACGGCTGCGGGGCGGGGGCGGTCATCGGGCGTCCTTGGGGGTGTCGCCCGGCTGCGGGCTGCTCGGCTGCGGGGAGGCGTACGGGCCCGGGGCGGCCGGCTGACCGGGGCTCCCGGCGTACGGGTTCTGTCCGGGCGGCGGCGGGGCGTACCAGCCCTGCTGCGGCACTTCGCCGGCCACCTGCTGGGGCGGCGTCCCGTACCCCGGCTGACCCGGCTGGAGCGGCGCCTGGAGGTGCGCGAGCCGGTCGTCGGTGGAGCGGTAGTCCACGGCGCCCTGCGTCATCCGCATGTAGGCCTCCTCGAGGGACGCCTGGTGCGGGGAGAGCTCCCACAGCCGCACGTCCGCGCCGTGCGCCAGGTCGCTGATCCGCGGCAGCGGCAGCCCGGTCACCCGCAGCGCGCCGTCCGGCTCGGACAGCACCTGCCCGCCGGCCCCCGTCAGCGCCCCCGTCAGCTTCTCCCGCGCGGCCGCGTCCGTCTCCGGGGTGCGGACCCGGGCGAAGTCGGCCGAGTTCGCCGAGATGAAGTCCGTGACGCTCATGTCCGCGAGCAGCTGCCCCCGGCCGATCACGATCAGATGGTCGGCGGTGAGCGCCATCTCGCTCATCAGGTGGCTGGAGACGAAGACCGTCCGGCCCTCGGCGGCCAGCTTCTTCATCAGGTTGCGGACCCAGAGGATGCCCTCCGGGTCCAGGCCGTTGACCGGCTCGTCGAAGAGCAGCACCTGCGGGTCGCCCAGGAGCGCCGCCGCGATGCCGAGCCGCTGGCCCATGCCCAGGGAGAAGCCGTTGGAGCGCCGCTTGGCCACGTCCTGGAGGCCGACGACCCCGAGGACCTCGTCGACGCGCCGCGCGGGGATGCCCGCGAGCTGCGCCAGCGACAGCAGGTGGCTCCGCGCGCTCCGCCCGCCGTGCACGGCCTTGGCGTCAAGGAGCGCGCCGACCTGCCGGGGAGCGTTCGGCAGCTGCCGGAAGGGGTGGCCACCGATGGTGACCTGCCCCGAGGTCGGCCGGTCGAGCCCCAGGATCATGCGCATCGTCGTCGACTTCCCGGAACCGTTCGGCCCCAGGAAGCCGGTCACGACACCGGGCCTCACCTGGAAGGAAAGGTTGTACACGGCCGTCTTGGCGCCATAGCGCTTCGTCAGGCCGACTGCCTCGATCATTCTCCAGCCCCATCGACAGGTCGGTCACATCCATGTCGGGGCGTGGCGGCCGTAGGCCGGAGCCCCCCGTATGAGCTAGGAGCTTATCCAGCCGTTGACGGTTCCGGCCAAGTGGAGACGGCCTCCGGGCGGTCTCCCCGGGAACGTTCGGGGTTTTCCCCCAGGGGTCGGCCCCCTGGGGGTCAGGGGCGCCGGACGGTCAGGCGTCCCGGTTGCGCAGCACCAGACAGCCGCCGAGGAGCGCGGCCAGCACCCAGAGCACCATGATCCCGAGCCCGCCCCACGGCCCGTAGGGGGTCCCCTGCGCGTTCATCGCGTCCGGTACCACCTGCATGATCTTCTTTCCGGCCTGGTCCGGGAAGAAGCGGGCCACCTCTTTGGCCTTCGGCACCGCCGTCAGGATGTTCGAGATCAGCAGGAGGAACGGGACCAGGATGCCGAGGGAGAGCATCGAGGACCGCAGCATCGCGGTCACCCCCATCGAGAACAGCGCGATCAGGGCCATGTAGAGCCCCGCGCCGAACACCGCCCGCAGCACGTTGTCGTCACCGATCGACGCCCGGTGCACGCCGAGCAGCGCCTGCCCGAGGAAGAACGCGAGGAAACTCGTCGCGAGGCCCACCAGGAGCGCGAGGACGCCCGCCACCGCCACCTTCGAAAGGAGGAACGTCGTCCGCTGCGGCACGGCCGCGAGCGAGGTGCGGATCATGCCCGAGGAATACTCGCTGCCCACCACCAGGACGCCGAAGACCACCATCGCCAGCTGCCCCAGGACCATCCCCGAGAAACTGACCACCGTCGGGTCGAAGGTGAGCCGCTCCGCCTCGCCGAGCTGGTCGAAGGTCGAGTTCACCAGGGCGCTCAGCCCCGCGCCCATCGCCACCGTGACGACGAGGGCGCTCGCCAGCGTCCACACGGTCGAGGACACCGTCCGGATCTTGGTCCACTCCGACCGCAGGACCGCGGATGCCGCTGCCATCGTTCAGGCCCCCTCGGAGGTCGTGCCCCACCGGGGGCCCGGCGCCGGAGCGCCGCCGTGTACGTCGGTGCCGTGCGCGTGGTACTCCACCGCTCCGGCCGTCATCTGCATGAACGCTTCTTCGAGCGAGGCGCGCTGGGAACTCAGCTCGTGCAGCACCAGACCGTGCGCCGCCGCCAGCTCGCCCAGCTCCTCGGTCGTCGCCCCGTCCACCTCCAGGGTCCCGTTGCCCGCCTCGACCGCGAGGAAGCCCGCCGTGTGCAGCACGTCCCTCAGCCGCTCCCGCTGCGGCGACCGCAGCCGCGTATAACTCCGGGAATTCTCCTGGATGAAATCCGCCATCGACGTGTCGGCCAGCAGTTTTCCCTGCCCGATGACGATCAGATGATCTGCCGTCAACGCCATTTCGCTCATCAGATGACTGGAAACGAAGATCGTCCGGCCCTCCGCCGCGAGCGCCTTCATCAGATTGCGGATCCAGTGAATTCCCTCGGGGTCCAGACCATTGACGGGCTCGTCGAACATCAGGATCTCGGGATCACCGAGCAGCGCCGACGCGATGCCCAGCCGCTGCCCCATGCCGAGGGAGAACCCCTTCGACTTCTTCCCCGCGACCGCCGCCAGCCCCACCAGATCGAGCACCTCGCCCACCCGGCGCTCCGGGATGCGGTTCGACTGCGCCAGACACAGCAGGTTGTTGTACGCCGAACGCCCGCCGTTCATCGCCTTCGCGTCCAGCAGCGCCCCGATGTACTTCAGGGGCTCCGCGAGCTCCCGGTAGTGCTTCCCGTCGATCCGGACCGACCCGCTCGTCGGGTTGTCCAGATCCAGCATCATCCGCATCGTCGTCGACTTGCCCGCCCCGTTCGGCCCGAGGAAGCCGGTCACCACACCGGGACGCACCCGGAAGGAGAGATGGTCGACCGCGATCTTCGCCCCGTAGCGCTTGGTCAAACCCTCAAGCTCGATCATGCGTACCAACCTAAGGGTGCGCGAAACCCCCCGCCACCGGAATGACGAGGGGTTTTCGTGACGCTCTCGAACCGTCTCCGCGACGGTGCCGGCGACGGTGTCAGCGGGACTGCTGGGCCGGGACACCGGCCGCGCGCTCGTCGTCGATCGGCGAACCGGCCGCCGCGACCGCGGCACCGGTCAGCGTCGCCAGCATCTCGCGGACGTTGGTCAGCTGCGCGTTGATCGAGTCCCGGCGGTTCGTCAGGGCCGCGAGCTCACGCTCCGATTCGCTGCGGATGCGGTCGGCCTTGGCGTTCGCGTCGGCCACGATGTCCTCGGCCTGACGCTGCGCCGTCTCCACCGTCTGACGGGCCCGGCGCTCCGCGTCGGTCCGCAGCTTCTCGGCCTCCAGGCGGAGCTGCTCGGCACGGTGCTCGATCTCCGCCAGCCGCTTCTCGGCCTTCGCCTGACGCGAGGCCAGGTCGCGCTCCGACTGCTCCCGGCGCTTCGCCAGGTTGGTCTCGAAGTCCGCGGCGGCCTGGGCGGCCTTGGCGCGGGTCTCCTCGAAGAGGGCGTCCGCCTCCTCGCGCTTCGACTGCGCGTCCTTCTGCGCCTCGGCGCGCATGGTGTTGGCCTCACCCTGCGCCTTCTCGACGATCCGGACGCCCTCGTCCTCGGACTTCGCCTTGCGGTCCGCCGCGAACGACTCCGCGTCGTTGCGCACCTGCTGGGCCGCCGACTCGGCCAGCTCGCGGTGCTGTTCGGCGGCGCGACGGGCCTCCTCACGCAGGTCCTTCGCCTCCTCCTCGGCGAGCCGGAGGATCTTCTCGACCCGGGCGCCGAGCCCCGCGTACGACGGCTCGGCGTCGGAGACCTGGGCCTGCGCGTTCTGCGTCTCGAGGTGGAGCTCCTCGATCCGCTTCTCCAGGGAGGTGATGCGGGACAAGGCGCCGTCACGGTCGGACACGAGCTTGGTAATGCGGTCGTCCACCTGACCGCGGTCGTAACCGCGCCGCACGAGCTCGAAGCCGAAGGGGGAGGATGTGTCGCTCATGGGTTTCCTGTCGAATGAGACCGGTGAGGTGTTAGAGGGAATCCTAGGGGCCGAAGCGGCGTGTCATCGAGCGTATGCCCGTTTGATCTGGAGAATGTCCAGCCTTTTGAGTGGCTACCCGTCCTGGGACTTGCCACTCGAACGGGTGGAACCCGCGGAAGCACCCGCCTTGGCCCCCATCCCGCCCGCCGACTTCGCCCCGCCCGCCGGCGTCTCGAAAGACTCCAACGCCTCCAACACGTCCTGGACACGGGAGATCTCGGTATTGATGTCCTTGCGCCGCCGCACCAGGGCCTCCAGTTCGCGTCGGCCCTCGGCGACCGTCGCCTCCGCCTCGGCCCGCGCCTCGGCCAGGATCCGCTCGGCCTCCGCCTTGAGGCCCTCGCCCTCCGCGATGAGCGAGGCCTTCTTCTGCGCGGCCTCCTTGAGGAGCCCGTCGGCCTTCCGCACGGCCGCGATCCGGACCGTGCTCGCCTCCGAACTCGCCTCGGAGGCAAGCTCCTTGGCCTTCTCCTCCGCCTCGGCGCGCTGCTCGGTCGCGGCCTTGACCAGCTTGTCGACCCGCTCGCCCGCCGTCCGCATCTGCTCGGAGCTCTCCCGGCGGGCCCGCTCGTGCAGCTCCTCGATCTCGCCCTCGATCCGGCTCCGCAGCTCCTCGGCCCGGTCCCTTATGGCGGTCGCGTCGCCGCGCGCCCCGACGAGCAGCTCGTCGGCGTCCGTACGGGCCTTCTCCACCAGCGAGTTGCCGTCGACGGTCGCCTCGGCCACGATCCGCTCGGCCTCCTTGCGGGCCGCGCCGACCATCGTGTCCGCCTGCGTCTCGGCCTCGGTGGTGGCGCGCAGCGCCTCCTCCTGGGCCTTGGCGACGAGCTGGTCCGCCTGTCCGGCCGCGTCCGAACGCTTCCGGGCACCCGCCTCCCGCGCGTCGTCGAGCGTCCGGTCCGCCTCCTCGCGGGCCTCCGAGCGCATCTGCTCGGCCGCCGCCCCGGCGTCCTCCCGCACCCGCTCCGCCTCGGTGCGCAGCCGCTCGGCCTCCTGCCGGGCGGCGCCCACGGTGGTCTCGGCCTCGGCACGGGCGTCCGCCGTGACGGCGTCGGAGAGCTCGCCCGCCTCGCGGGTGATCCGCTCCGCCTCGGAGTTCGCCTCGGTGACGAGGGCGTCGGCCTGTTCGGCGGCGTCGGAGCGTCGCTTGTCGGCGGCGGCGCGCGCCTCGTCGAGCACCTGCTCGCCGTCCGCGAGGGCCGCGTTCCGCAGGGCCTGCGCGTGCGCCTCGCCGTCGATCTTGACCTGTTCGGCTTCGGTGCGGAGCCGGTGGGCGTCCTGTTCGGTGGTCTCCATGAGTTCGAGCGCTTCGGTGGTGAGCCGTTCGGCCTCGGAGTTCGCCTCGGCGACGAGGGCGTCGGCCTGTTCGGCGGCGTCGGAGCGTCGCTTGTCGGCGGCGGCGCGCGCCTCGTCGAGGACCCGCTCGCCGTCCGCCACCGCCGCCGCCCGCAGCGCCTCGGCGTGCGCCTCGCCGTCGGCCTTGACCTGTTCGGCTTCGGTGCGGAGCCGGTGGGCGTCCTGTTCGGTGGTCTCCATGAGTTCGAGGGCTTCGGTGGTGAGCCGTTCGGCCTCGGTGGTGGCTTCGGTGGTGAGCCGTTCGGCTTCGGTGGTGGCTTCGGTGATGAGGGCGTCGGCCTGTTCGGCGGCGTCGGAGCGTCGCTTGTCGGCGGCGGCGCGCGCCTCGTCGAGCACCTGCTCGGCCTCGGCGGCGATCCGCTCCGCCTCCGCACGGGCCTCGCCGACGGCCGAATCGGCGC
The DNA here is from genome assembly GCF_044767145.1 of Streptomyces sp. NPDC101490. NCBI lineage: Bacteria > Bacillati > Actinomycetota > Actinomycetes > Kitasatosporales > Streptomycetaceae > Streptomyces > Streptomyces sp. NPDC101490. The sequence continues at coordinate 98,259 of NZ_JBIWNI010000011.1, read as the reverse complement.
GCTCGGCGGCCTCCGAACGGATCCGGTTGGCGTCCTCCCGGGCGTCCGCCCGCGTCCGCGCCGCGTCCTGCTCGGCCGAGGCCAGCGAGTCCGTGACCTCGGTCCGCACCCGCTGCGCGTACTCGGCGGTGTCCGAACGCAGCTTCTCCGCCTCGGTGATCGCGTCCGCGACGGTCCGCTCGGCCAGCGCCTTCGCGGCCTCGCTCTCCTCCTGGGCGCGCTCCCGGGTGCGGGTCGCGTCCTCGGCGGCCCGCTCCCGCTCCTCGTAGGCGTCGGCGCGGACCCGGTCCGCCTCCTCCTGCGCCTCGGTCCGCGTCCGCTCCGCCGCGTGCTCGGCGGCGCTGCGCAGTCCGGCGATCTCCTCCTCGGCCTGCTCGCGCAGACCGGCCACCGAGTCCCGTACCTCCTGGGCGGTCTGCTCGGCGGCGGCGACCATCTCGGTCGCCCGCGCGTCCGCCTCCTCGACCAGGCGCTGGGCCTCGGCCTGGGCGTCCTCGACCCGCTTGCGGGCCGCGGCCAGCAGTTCCTCGGACCGCTCGCGGGCGTTCTCGCGCTCCCGGCCGGCCTCGGCACGGGCCGACTCCAGCGTCTCCTCGGCCTCCCGGCGGCGCCGGACGGCCTCCTCCTGCGCGGCGGCCAGCGCCTCCGCCGCCTCGGCGGCGACCCGCTCGGCGGCGGCGGCGGCCTCGGCCCTGACCCGGTCGGCGCTCTCCTGGGCCTCCGACCGCAGCCGCTCCGACTCCACGGTGGCCTCGGCGCGCAGCCGTACGGCGGCGGTCTCGGCCTCCGTACGGGTGGTGGCGGCGTCCTGGGTGGCCTCGGTGCGCAGCCGCTCGGCCTCCTGACCCGCCTGCTCCTGGAGGGTGCGGACCCGCTCGGCGGATTCGGTGCGCAGCCGCTCGGTCTCCTCGGCGGCCTCGCGGCGGATCAGTTCGCCCTCGGTGCGGGCGTCGGTGAGTTCCTCGGCGGCCGAGGCGAGCTTGGCCTCGGCGTCGGCGTGCAGCCGGGCCAGTTCGTCGGCGGCCTCCGCGCGGCGGGCCTCGGCGGCCCGCTCGGCGTCGGCGCGCAGTCCGGCGGCGGTCTCCTCCGCCGTGGTCCGTACGGAATCGGCCTGTTCCTCGGCGTCGGCGCGCAGCCGGTCGGCCTCGGCGCGGGTGCGCTCCAGGGTCTCCTCGGCCTGGGCGCGCAGGGCGCGGGCCCGCTCGGCGGCCTCGGACCTGACCCGTTCGCTCTCGGCACCGGCGTTGGTCCGCAGCTCGTCGGAGTCCGTACGGGCCGTGGCGAGCAGTTCCTCGGCGCTCCGGGCGGCCTCCTCGATCTGCTGGACGGCCTCGCGGCGGGCCTCGCCCCGGATGCGCTCGCCCTCGGCGACGGCCTCGGCGCGCAGCTGCTCGGCCTCGCCGCGCAGCCGCCGGGCCTCCTCCTGGAGCTCGACCGTCTTGGCCCGGTACTCCTTGGTGTCGTCCTTCGCCGAGCCGAGGAGATCGTCGGCCTGTTCCTCGGCGCGGTCGCGGAGCCGGTCGCTCTCGGCCTCGGCCTCGCGGCGGATGCGCTCGGCCTCCTCGGAGGCCTTGCGGGTGGTCTCGCGGGCCTCGTCGGAGGCCTTGGTGAGGATCTCCTCGGCGCTGCGGGCGGCCTTGGCGAGGGCGGCGGCGGAGTCCTCGGCGGCGGCGGTGCGGGCCTTCTCGGCTGTCTCGGCGACGAGCTTCTCCGCCTCGGCGGTGGCCTCGCGGAGCTTCTCGTCGGCCTCGGCCTTGAGCGCCTCGGCGTCCTTGGTGGCCTCGCCGACGAGCCGGGCGATCTCGGCCTTCGCGGTCCGGGTGCGCTGCTCGTTGACCGACTCGGCGGTGGCGAGCTGCCGGGCGGCGGCCTCCTTGGCCTCGGTGAGGGACCTCTCGGCCTCCGCGGTGGCGAGCCGCAGCTTCTCCTCGGCCTCCTGGATGCGCTGCTCGGCGGCGCGGGAGAGTTCGGTGGCCTGGCGGCGGGCCTGGTCGGTCTCGGCGGTGGCGGCGGAGCGGAGCTGCTCGGCGTGGCCGGTGGCCTCCTGGGCCTGGCTGGTGGCGGCGCCGACGAGCCGTTCGGCGTCCTTGCGGGCGCGCAGCAGAATCGCTTCGGCCTCGGCGCGGGCCGCTTCGGCCTCGGCGGCGGCCCGCCGGTTGGTCTCCTCGGTGAGGCGGGTGGTCTCGGCGCGGGCGGCGCCGAGCGACTGCTCGGCCTCGGCGCGGGACTCCTCCATGAGGCGGCGGGCCTGGGCCTCGGTGCGGGCGCGGAGCTGCTCGGCCCAGGCGACGTTCTCGTTGACGTGCGCCTCGACGGTCTGGCGGCGCTCGTTGAGTTCCTGGTCGAGCTGCTGGCGGCGCTGGACGGCCTCGGTGTGCAGTTCGGCCTGGAGCCTGGCCTGGTGCTCGGCGTGCTCCTGGAGGATGCGCTGGGTCTGGGCGCGGGCGTCGCGCAGTTCGCGCTCGGCGTCCTGGCGCAGCTGCTCGGCCTGGGCCTGGGCGTTCCGCAGCATCTGCTCGGTCTGGTAGCCGATGTCGGCGCTGTCGTACGCGGGCCTGGACGCGATGGTGCGGCGCGCCTCGTGGAGCTTGGCGCGCAAGACCTCGACCTGGTATCCGAGGTCCTCGGCGTGCTGGACGGCCTTCTCGCGCTCGGTCTTCAGCCGGTCCATCTCGGCTTCGAACCTGGCGAGATGGTCGTCTTCAGCTCGGTGGCTCTCCTGGCGTTCGTAGCCCCGCACTGCGCGGTCCCATCCTTCCCCGAGCTCTTCGAGCAGGGGAGACCCCAACCCTGGTCGCAACACTCCTGTGAGCCCGGTCCTCACGGCCGAGGACGGGCCCCCGGGGAATCGTGGCAGATCGGACGAGCCCGACATCCCGACTTCGATGCCGCGCGAGCGGCCCCGACCGGCCCCGGCCCGGAGCCGCCCACTCTACCGGGCCAGGAATCCGGAGGTCAGTGCTCCGCTGACGAGGGGTCGGCGGCGGGCCCGGCGGAGGTGACCAGTTCGGTGAGGACGCCGTGGCAGTCCTTGGGGTGGAGGAAGGTGATCCGGGAGCCCATGGAGCCCCTGCGCGGCTCGTCGTAGAGGACGCGGACGCCCTTGCCGCGCACGGCTTCGGCGTCCGCGTCGACGTCCTCGGTGCCGAAGGCGATGTGGTGGACGCCCTCGCCGTTCTTGGCGAGCCACTTGCCCACGGCGGAGTCCTCCCTGGTCGGTTCCAGGAGCTGGAGGTAGGAGGCGCCGCCGTCGGAGGTCCCGTTGATCCTGAGCATGGCCTCGCGGACGCCCTGCTCCTCGTTGACCTCGGAGTGGTAGACCTCGAAACCGTAGGTGGCACGGTAGAACTCGACGGTCCTGTCCAGGTCGAAACAGGCGATCCCGATGTGGTCGATACGCGTCAGCATGGGTCCAGTGCAACGCCGGAGGAGTGGTTACGCAACGTGCGCGCCGTCACACCGTCCGGCCGGTGACCGGGTGCGGCGGCCCTCAGTACATTGGCGGTAAACCCTCGTTCACTTCTCATCCCTAGGGGCCGTGCCTCATGTCTGGAACGACCGGTACCACCTCAGTGATCGTCGCGGGCGCCCGTACGCCCATGGGTCGCCTCCTCGGCTCGCTCGCTTCCTTCTCGGGGGCCGAGCTCGGCGCCTTCGCGATCAAGGCCGCCCTGGACCGGGCCGGCATCGGCGGCGACCAGGTGCAGTACGTGATCATGGGCCAGGTGCTCCAGGCGGGTGCCGGGCAGATCCCCGCCCGTCAGGCCGCCGTCAAGGCGGGCATCCCCATGAGCGTCCCCGCGCTCACCATCAACAAGGTGTGCCTGTCGGGTCTCGACGCCATCGCGCTCGCCGACCAGCTGATCCGCGCCGGTGAGTTCGACATCGTGGTGGCGGGCGGCCAGGAGTCCATGACGAACGCCCCGCACCTGCTGCCGAAGTCCCGCGAGGGCTTCAAGTACGGGGCGGTGCAGATGCTGGACTCCATGGCGTACGACGGCCTCACCGACTCCTACGAGGGCATCGCCATGGGCGAGTCCACGGAGAAGCACAACGCCCGCCTCGGCATCGGCCGCCCCGAGCAGGACGAGATCGCCGCGCTGTCGCACCAGCGCGCGGCGGCCGCCCAGAAGAACGGTGTCTTCGAGGCGGAGATCACCCCGGTCGAGATCCCGCAGCGCAAGGGCGAGCCGGTCGTCTTCGCCAAGGACGAGGGCATCCGCGCGGAGACCACCGTCGAGTCCCTGGGCAAGCTCCGCCCGGCCTTCGCGAAGGACGGCACGATCACTGCGGGGACCTCCTCGCAGATCTCCGACGGCGCCGCCGCCGTGGTCGTGATGAGCAGGGCCAAGGCGGAGGAGCTGGGCCTGGAGTGGATCGCAGAGATCGGCGCCCACGGCAATGTGGCGGGCCCGGACAACTCCCTCCAGTCGCAGCCGTCGAACGCGATCCTGCACGCCCTGAAGAAGGAGGGGCTGACCGTCGGGGACCTCGATCTGATCGAGATCAACGAGGCCTTCGCCGCGGTCGCCGTGCAGTCAATGAAGGACCTCGGCGTTACCCCCGAGAAGGTGAACGTCAACGGCGGCGCCATTGCCCTGGGCCACCCCATCGGCATGTCGGGTGCCCGGGTGGTGCTGCACCTGGCCCTCGAACTGAAGCGGCGCGGCGGCGGTGTCGGCGCGGCGGCCCTCTGCGGCGGCGGCGGACAGGGCGACGCGCTGATCGTCCGCGTCCCCGGGAACTCCCGGGCCTCCGGCGTCTCCGGCAAGTAAGTCACTCCCGCACGTCGGCAAGGAGCTCTGCACATGGTGGACGTCCCCGCTCTGGTCGCCCAGGCACGGGAGGGCAGGCCGAGGGCCGTGGCCCGGCTCATCTCGCTGGTGGAGGGGGCGTCCCCGCAACTGCGCGAGGTGATGGCGGCGCTGGCCCCGCTCACCGGCGGCGCGTACGTGGTGGGTCTGACGGGCTCGCCCGGCGTCGGCAAGTCGACGTCGACGTCCGCGCTGGTCTCCGCGTACCGGCGGGAGGGCAGGCGGGTCGGTGTGCTCGCCGTCGACCCGTCCTCGCCGTTCAGCGGGGGAGCGCTGCTCGGCGACCGGGTGCGGATGTCGGAGCACGCCTCCGACCCGGGCGTCTACATCCGGTCCATGGCGACCCGCGGCCACCTCGGCGGGCTCGCCTGGTCGGCCCCGCAGGCCATCCGCGTCCTGGACGCGGCGGGCTGCGAGGTGATCCTGGTGGAGACGGTCGGAGTCGGTCAGTCGGAGGTGGAGATCGCCTCCCAGGCGGACACCTCGGTCGTCCTGCTCGCCCCGGGCATGGGCGACGGCATCCAGGCCGCGAAGGCGGGCATCCTGGAGATCGGCGACGTGTACGTGGTGAACAAGGCCGACCGGGACGGCGCGGACGCCACCGCGCGCGAGCTGAACCACATGCTGGGCCTCGGCGAGGCGCGGGCGCCGGGCGACTGGCGTCCGCCGATCGTGAAGACGGTCGCGGCGCGCGGCGAGGGCATCGGCGAGGTCGTCGAGGCGCTGGAGAAGCACCGCGCCTGGATGGAGGAGCACGGGGTCCTCGCGGAGCGGCGCAGGACCCGCGCGGCGCGCGAGGTGGAGACCATCGCGGTCACGGCGCTGCGCGAGCGGATCGGTGATCTGCACGGCGACCGGCGTCTGGACGCGCTGGCGGAGCGGATCGTGGCGGGCGCCCTGGACCCCTACGCGGCCTCGGACGAACTGATCACGAGCCTGACGGGCGGCTGAGACCGGGCGGACGCGGGGCTGAGACCGGGCCGGACGGGGTGGATCGGCCCGGTCCGGTGACGGTCGCCGTCCCGTCCTGGCGGTCCGGTCCGGTCCGGCCCGGCCCGGTTCGGTCCGAGGCCGGTCGTCGCCTGGTCCGGCGGGCGGCTGGGACCGGCTCCGGCCTGTGGACCGACCACCGGCCCCGGTGCGGGGGACCTCCCCGGTCGCCCGGGGGCGGCCCCGCTCCCGGGCGGCCCCCGGTGGGCGTTACGGCTTGCCGCGCCGTCCGCGCAGCTGTTCGGCGACCGGCTTCAGCGAGGTGTGGAGGTCGCTCAGGGCCTCCGGGCCGATCTGGTCGACGAAGTGCCTGCGCACCGACTCGACGTGGTGCGGGGCGACCTTCTGCATGGTCTCCATGCCCGCGTCGGTGAGGACGGCGTAGAGCCCGCGCCGGTCGGACTCGCAGTTCTCGCGCCGGACGAGCCCGGCGTTCTCCATACGGGTGATCTGGTGCGAGAGCCGGCTCTTGGACTGGAGCGTGGCGGTCGCCAGGTCGCTCATGCGCAGGCGCCGGTCGGCGGACTCCGAGAGGTTCACGAGGATCTCGTAGTCGTTCATCGTCAGTCCGAAGGGCTGGAGGTCCCGCTCCAGCTGGTACGTCAGCATTCTCTGGACGTCCAGGAATGTGCGCCACGCACACTGCTCGGCGTCGGTGAGCCACGGGGTGGCGGTCTCGGTCTCCATGATTCGATTCTACCTAAGAAGTTGAAATCTTGACGAAGTCTGGGAGCGCGCGTTCGAGGGCGTCACACTCCGCAGACTACCGCTCACAGGCCGAAGCGACGCTGGAGGTCTCCGAGCTGGCCGGGAAGACGTGGTGTCGAACCCGCCGCGCCCTGGCCGGAACCGTGCGGCGCGTGGCCGCCCGGGACGCCCGGCTGGGAGGGCGGCGCCCCCGCCGAGCGCTCCGGCATCAGCAGCTCCGTCGACTGGAGCAGCACCGTGCCCGCCCCCACGAACTCGAACTGGTGCTCCTCGCCGGAGGTCCCGCCGATGCCCGTCAGCGCCCGCACCCCGCCCATCACACCCGTCATGTACCCGTGGTCGTAGTGGTGGCAGGGCGAGGGGCAGTCCGCCCAGCCCACCAGCGCCTGCGGGTCCACCCGCATCGGCGGCTCCATGAAGACCACCGGACCGTTCGACGCCGCCACGAACTTCCCCGTGCCGATCAGCGTCACGAACCCCGGCACGATCGACTGCTTCAGCGCCAGCGTCGGCTGGTACGCCAGCAGGTTGCCCGAACGGATCGTCAGGTTGCCCTCGTCCAGGTCGTACGAGTTCACGTCGAACGCCCGGTCGGCGAGCAGCATCTTCCCGCTGCCCTCGGCCACCACCCAGTCGCTCGCGTGCAGCGGCGAGTGGAACGCGGTCCGCACGAGCCGGTCGAGCCGCCCGTGCCCGACGCCGTTGAACTCGATCCGCCCGTAGTAGGCGATCATCTTGCCCTTCTGCAGGAACCAGGGCGATCCCTTGAGCTCCACGCAGAAGGTGTACGGGTTCACGTTGTCGTCCGACGGCAGGGTCGTCGGGTCGTGGATCACCGGAGTGCTCACAGCTTCTCCTCCGAAGCCTGGACGTAGACCGCGCCGCTGCCGCTCAGCTCCAGCTGGAAGGCCTCGCCCGAGCCGCGCCCCACCATGTCGCGCCAGCCGAGCGCGGTGGACAGCTTGTTCCGCACGTCGCCGTGGTGGGCCACGTACGCCTGCGGGTCCACGTGCACCGGACGGCCCGGCGCGATCGGCAGTTCGACCACCCCGCCGTGCGCCATGACCGCCACCGAGCCGTGGCCCTTCAGGGTGGTGGTGAAGAGGCCCTGACCGCTGACCTGGCCGCGGACCATGCCCATCACCCCGCCCTGCGAGCCCAGGAACATCGTGCCCTGCTCCAGGGTGCCGTCGAAGGCGAGCAGCCGGTCCGCCTCCACGTACAGGGTGTCGCCGGTCAGCGCGATCACCTGGACGTGGTGGCCGCCGTGCCCGAACATCACCGTGCCGCTGCCCTCGACGGTCATCAGCGGTGTCGCCTCGCCCGCCACCCGGCGGCCGATCATCGACATCAGCCCGCCCTGACCGCCCGCCGTGTTCGGCGTGAAAGTGACGTCACCGCGGTACGCGAGCATCGCGCCACGCTGGCTGAACATCCGGTGCCCGGGGAGGACGGTCGCCTCCACGACCTTCGCGTTGAGCTCACGGAACGGCATCAGACGTCACCCCCGACCGTGTTCCGCTCGCTCGGCTGGACGTACACCAGGCCGTCCCCCTCGAAGCGGATCTGGAACGCCTCGCCGCCGCCCTCGCCGAGGAACGTGCGGAACGTCACCCCGGACTGGAAGTGCTGCTGGAGGTCGCCCTGGTGCGCGATGTACGCCCCCGGGTCCACCTGGAGCGGGTACCGCGGGGTCACCCGCAGCACCACCGCCGGGCCGTCGGACACGATCGCGGCCTGGCCCGTGCCTTCGACGGTCGTGGTGAACAGACCGTTCCCCGTGGCCCCGCCGCGCAGCCCGGTGAAGGTGGTGCCGGTGCGCAGCCCCGCGTCGGCGCAGAGCAGATTGCTCGCCTCCACCCACAGTCTGTCGCCGTGCAGGGAGACGAGGTTGATCTCGGAGGCCCGGTCGGCGAACCAGCAGGTCCCCTGGCCGCGCACCTCCATCACCTCCATCTGTTCGCCGGTGAGCCGACGGGTCACCATGCCCCGCAGGCCCTCACCGCCGCCGCTCATCTTCTTGAACGCCATCTGGCCGTCGTAGGCGACCATCGAGCCGTTCTTCGCCTTGACGGAGTCGCCTGTCATGGTGACGGCGAGCACTTTGCTGCCCTGGAGCCGGAACGTTGCCACGGGCCGAAGGTACTGGGGACCCGGCTAAAGGGACAGCAAAGTCGCCGTGCACAATGGACGGGCCCGCCCTTGTGCATCCGTTCACAAGATCGAACGAAGGTGACCCCCTCCGTGGACATCAAGACCGCTTCCTCCCTCCACCGGCTCCGGCTCGTCTCCGCCCCTGAGGCCGTGTCGTTCCTGCTGCTGCTCGTCTGCTCCGTGCTGAAGCGGACCACGGACTTCAACGCGGTGCCGGTCATGGGAGCGATCCACGGCATCCTCTTCGTCCTGTACGTGCTCTTCTGGCTGGACGCCTGGAACCGCACCAAGTGGAGCTTCGGGACCGCCGCGCTCTACTTCGTCCTCTCGGTGCTGCCGCTGGGCGGCTTCTACGCCGACCGCAAGCTGAAGCGCGAGGCGCAGGACGCGGTCGTCGCCTCCCGCGCGCGGGCCGAGGCCCAGGACGTGAAGGCGTGATCGTCGCCTTCTCGGTGACCCCGCTGGGCGTCGGGGAGGAGGTCGGCGAGTACGTCGCCGACGCCGTCCGGGTCGTCCGCGAATCGGGGCTCCCGAACCGCACCGACGCGATGTTCACCTCGATCGAGGGCGAATGGGACGAGGTGATGGACGTGGTGAAGCGCGCCGTCGCCGCCGTGGAGGCACGCGCCCCGCGGGTCTCCGTCGTCCTCAAGGCGGACATCAGGCCCGGCGTGTCCGACGGGCTCACCGCCAAGGTGGAGACCGTCGAGCGACATCTCGCCGAGGGCTGACCGGCTCACACGGCCTGTACGTGCACATCCGGCGGCGGCCGTCCTCTGTCTTCCCCCGTTCTTCCGAGGGTGTACGTGAAGCCCCCGGCCCCTGGAACTCGCTGTTCCAGGGGCCGGGGGCTTCTTCGTGGCCGAGGGTTGAGCACTTGCTCAAAATCGGCTACCTTCGGCCGTGGGTGGTTTTGAGCGAGTGCTCAAAAGCCTGCGAGGGCAGGGGGAACGTCATGGGTCTCTATGTCGAGACGCGGATCCGCACGGATCTGGAGACGCTCTGGGACCACACCAGGAAGCCCGGTCGTCAGCAGCGGTGGGACCTGAGGTTCACCGAGATCTCGCCGCTGTCCGGGACCGGGGACGGGCCCGAGCGCTTCCGGTACGCGACCCGCGTCCTGCCCTTCCTGGTCGTCGCCGGCACCGGTGTCTCCGCGGGGGAGCGCCACCGGGCCGGCGGCGACCGGGTCTCCGCCCTCCGCTTCTCCTCGCCCGACCCGCTCTCGCTCCTCGCCGAGGGCAGCGGCTACTGGCGGTTCGTCCCCACCGAGGACGGCGTCCGCTTCCTCACCGGCTACGACTACCGCCCCCGCTGGGGCCGCTTCGGCCGGATCGTCGACCGGCTGCTCCTGCGGCCCCTCATGGGCTGGGCCACCGCCTGGTCGTTCGACCGGCTGCGGCTCTGGTGCGAACGGGGCATCACCCCCGCCCGCTCCCGCGACCGCTGGCTCCTCGAACTCGCCGCCCGCGTCCTGCTGGTGGCCGCGCCGCTCACCGCCACCGCCCTGCCGCCGGGCCTCCCGCCGCTCCTCGCGGTGCCGCTCACCGTCCTCGGGCTCGCCGCCGCCGTCCTCGTACCCCCGTCGTCCCGCGCACCGGCGGCCCGGCGGTGTCTGCGCACCCCGCCCGCCACCGCCCGGGAGCCCCGGCTCCTCGCCACCCTGGCCCCGCCCGGCGCGGAGGACCACCGCCCCACCGCCCCCGAGGACCGGTCGTGACCTCGATCTTCCGCACCGCCATGGGCGACGCCGCCTTCGAGCGGCTCCACCCCGAGCTGCGGCGCCGCTTCTCCGTGGGGCTCGCGAGCGGTGAACTCTGCGTCGGGCGCGGCACCATGGACCGGGTCTGGCACGGGCGGGCCGTCGTGAAGCCCTTCCTCGCGCTCGGCGGGCGGCGGAACATCCTGCTGCCCCGCACCGGCCGGGACGTCCCCTTCACCATCGAGAACGTGCCGTACCTCGACTCCTTCGGGCGGGAGACCGTCACCTTCGTACGGACCTTCGCCCTGCCCGGCGGGCCCCGGCGCTTCGACGCCACGATGGTCCACAGTCCCGAGCGCGACTGCGTCCTCGACTACCTCGGCACCCATCAGCACCTCGCCAGCGAACTGCGCCTGTCCGCCGAGCCGGACGGCTCCCTCCTCATCCGCTCCGGGGAACACCGGTTCCGTGAGGGCCCGGTGGACGTACGGGTGCCGGAACTGGTCGGCGGGCGGGCCGAGGTGCGGGAGTCCTTCGACGAGCGCACCGGCCGCTTCCGCATCCGGGTGCGGGTGGTCAACCGGTACGTCGGGCCGCTCTTCGGGTACGAGGGGTCCTTCACCGCCGAGTACACCGACGTACGCTCCCACGGGGTGCGCGAGGAGCTGCGCCCGGTGCGCGAGGAGGTACGGGCGTGAGCGGCGGGGCGGACGAGGCCATGGGGGCCGACGGGGGGACGGGCCCGAGGGTGGACCCGGGGGTGGACCCCGAGGCGGGTGTGAACAGCGGGTCGGACGGGACGGAAGCGCAGGCCGGTACGGTCACGGCTGGTGCGGCTGGTGCCCATGGCGACACTGGTGTCACCGGCTCGCCCGGTGCCGCCGGTGTCGCCCGTGACGGGCGGGCCGTGCGGGGCAAGGCCGTCAAGGGGCAGGACGCGCGGACCCTGGAGACCCGGGAGAAGCTCCTCGAAGGCGCCCTGCGGACCCTCGTCGAGCAGGGCATCGCCAAGGCCTCCGCCCGTACCATCGCCGCCACCGCAGGCGTCAACCAGGCCCTGGTCTTCTACCACTTCGGCTCCGTCGACGACCTGCTCGCCGCCGCCTGCCGGCACGGCGCCGAGACGCGGGTCGCCCGCCACCGCGACCGGCTGCGCGCGGTCGGCAGCCTCTCCGAGCTGCTCGCCTTCGGGCGCGAGCTGCACGCGGAGGAGCGGGAGGCCGGTCACGTCGCCTTCCTGGGGCAGCTGCTCGCCGGGGCGCAGACCCATCCCCGGCTGGTGCCCGCCACCGCCGCCGGTCTCGACCTGTGGATCGCCGAGATCGAGCGGGTCCTGGTCCGGGTGCTCGCCGGGACCCCGTTCGCGGAGTTCACCGACGCCGCCGGGCTCTCCCGGGCGGTCGCCGCCTCCTTCGTCGGACTCGAACTGTACGAGGGCGTGGACCCGGCCGGGGCGGAGGCGGCCTTCACCGCCCTCGAACAGCTCGGCGCCCTGATGGCGGCCGTCGAGGAGCTGAATCCCGTCGCCCGGAAGGCCGTCGCGTACACCCTGCGGAGGCAGAGCGCCCGGACCCGCTGACGCCCCCACTCGGACGACTCCAGTCGACACGCCGAACGTTTGCCCTTTTTGTTGGGTTATCGGCATGTTCGACGACAGCTGGAGGCACCGTGCGGCCGGGAGGCTACGACTACGACACCTACAGCCGGCTCGCGGGTCCCCTCACGGAGCCGGACGCGGCGGCCTATCGGGTGCAGTACCGAAGTCTGCTCGCGAAGGAGCCGCGCCGAATACGAGCGGTCCTCCTGATGGGCCTCGCGCCGGTCCTCTCGGCGCTGCTCCTGGCCTATCTGGTCTGGCCCAGCCACTGGACCGTCCGCGAGGGCGGCGCCGCCTGGCTCGTCCACCTCGACACCGTGATGCTCGTGTCGATCGGCCTCATCTGCTTCTTCATGCTGGTGAACGTCACGTCGATCGCCCACGCCACCCTGGTCGCCCGCGACCCGGTCCCGGTGCACCCCGAGAAGGGGACCCGGGTCGCCTTCCTCACCACCTACGTCCCCGGCAAGGAACCCCTCACCATGGTCCGGGGCACCCTGGAGGGCGCCACCCGGCTGCGGCACGAGGGGCACCTCGGCGTCTGGCTCCTCGACGAGGGCGACTCCGCCGAGGCCAAGGCCCTCTGCGCCGAACTCGGCGTCCACCACTTCTCCCGCGCGGGCGTCCCCGAGTGGAACCGGAAGAAGGGCCCGCACAAGGCGCGGACCAAGCACGGCAACTACAACGCCTGGCTCGCCCGGCACGGCGACGACTACGACTACTTCGCCTCCGTCGACACCGACCACGTCCCGCACCCCGCCTTCCTGGAGCGGATGCTCGGCTACTTCCGGGACCCCGACATCGCGTTCGTCGTCGGACCGCAGGTGTACGGCAACTACACCGACACCGTCACCAAGGCGGCCGAGTCCCAGCAGTTCCTCTTCCACGCCCTCATCCAGCGGGCCGGGAACCGCTACCGCGCGCCCATGTTCGTCGGCACCAACAACGTCGTCCGGATCTCCGCCCTCAAGCAGATAGGCGGCCTGTACGACTCGATCACCGAGGACATGGCCACCGGCTTCGAACTGCACCGCAGGAAGAACCCGCGCACCGGCCGCTTCTGGCGCTCCGTCTACACCCCCGACGTCCTCGCCGTCGGCGAGGGCCCGGCCTCCTGGACCGACTTCTTCACCCAGCAGCTCCGCTGGTCCCGGGGCACGTACGAGACGATCGTCAAGCAGTACTGGAAGGCACCCTTCCGGACCCCGCCGGGCCGCCTCCTCAACTACACCCTGATGCTCGTCTACTACCCGATGACGGCCGTCAACTGGCTCCTGGGCGTCCTCAGCTGCGTCCTCTACCTCTGGTTCGGCGCCTCCGGCACCCAGGTCTCCACCTCCGTGTGGCTGATGATCTACAGCGATGCCGTCGCCCTCCAGATCGGCCTCTACCTGTGGAACCGGCGGCACAACGTCTCGCCCCATGAGCCCGAGGGCTCCGGCGGCCTCGCGGGCATGGCGATGTCCGCGCTCTCCGCCCCCGTCTACCTGACGTCCCTCGGCTCGGCCCTGCTCCGCACCCGGGGCCGCTTCGTCGTCACCCCCAAGGGCGGCCAGACCAGCCCCGACCGGCTGCGCACCTTCCGCATCCACCTCTTCTGGGCGGTGGTCCTCGTCGCCTCGCTCGCCGCCTCCGTCCGCTTCGGGCACACCCACGCGGCCATGCGCACCTGGGCCTGCCTCGCCCTCGTCGTCGCCCTGGCCCCCGTCACCCTGTGGGCGTTCACCCTCCTGCGGGACCGCCGGGCCCTGCGCGTCCGCGCCGACGCCCGCGTCCGGCTCCGGGCCCGCCTCCGGCGCCCCGCCGACCTCCGCGAGGGGGTCGAGGTCCGTGCGGCGGCCGCCGTCACCCCCGCCCCCGTCACCCCCGCCCCCACGACGACCGGAGGGAACTGAGCCATGGCCTACCGGCCGTCGAAGAAGTTCAAGAAGACCCTGGTCGGCAGTTGCGCGGTGGTCGTCCTGGCCGCGCTCAACGCTCCCGCCGCCGTCTCCTTCGCCTCCGAGCGCTACCACGCGTACAAGATCGCCCAGCCCGGCTACCAGCGCCAGTACGGCTCCTGGGCCGAGGTCGAGGTGCCCGCCGGGTTCCGCATCAACGCCATCCACGCGGCCCTGCTCCACACCGGCAAGGTGCTGCTGATCGCGGGCTCCGGCAACAACCAGAAGAACTTCGACGCCGGGACCTTCGAGACGATCCTCTGGGACCCGGTGAAGAACACCTTCAAGAAGATCCCCACCCCCGTGGACTTCTTCTGCTCCGGCCACACCCAGCTCCCCGACGGACGGCTGCTGGTCGCCGGGGGCACCGCCCGCTACGAGGTCCTCGACGGCGGGGTCAAGAAGGCCGGCGGCGGGATGCGGGTCAAGAACGAGAACCCCGACAAGGCCGTCACCCTCAAGAAGGGCACCGTCTTCCGCTCCCCGTCCGGGGTCGAGTACGTCTCCAAGTTCGACGTCACCGTCCCCAAGGCCAAGAGCGAGTTCGAGATCTCGTACTTCAAGAGCGGCCGGATGAAGCCCTGGGAGACCAAGATCACCGCCGCCGAGGCCCGGGTCTTCGTCGAGGCCCGCAAGGAGGGACCCGGAGCCCTCACCACCGAGGCCGCCCAGTACGAGGTCGTCGGCCTCAAGGGCCGGGACGCCGACGACGTCTACGGCCTCGCCCAGAAGCTCACCACCGAGAAACAGGACTTCCAGGGCATCAAGGCGGCCTACGAGTTCGACCCCAGGGCCGAGAAGTACATCCCCGTCGCCCCCATGAAGGACGCCCGTTGGTACCCCACCCTCGTCGGCCTCAAGGACGGCAAGGTCCTCGCCGTCTCCGGACTCAACGACGTCGGCGACGTCGTCCCCGGCGACAACGAGATCTACGACCCCACCACCAAGAAGTGGTCCAAGGGACCCTTCCGGTACTTCCCCACCTACCCCTCCCTCTTCCTCACCAAGGGCGGCAAGCTCCTCTACACCGGCTCCAACGCCGGATACGGCCCCGCCGGGAAGGGCCGCGAACCGGGCCTGTGGGACCTGGAGAAGAACTCCTTCACCAAGCTCGGCGGACTCAGCGACCCCGACCAGTTGGAGACCTCCGCCTCCCTGCTGCTCCCGCCCGCCCAGCACCAGAAGGTGATGGTCCTCGGCGGCGGCGGGGTCGGCGAGTCGCCCAGGTCCACCGCCCGCACCTCCGTCGTCGACCTCTCCAAGGACAGCCCCGTCTTCACCGACGGCCCCTCCCTGCCCCAGGGCACCCGCTACCTCAGCAGCGTCCTCATGCCCGACGACACCGTCTTCACCAGCGGCGGCTCGGAGGAGTACCGGGGCCGCAGCGGCAGCGACATCCTCAAGGCCCAGTTCTACGACCCGAGGACCAACGCCTTCACCGAGGCCGCCGAACCCACCGTGGGCCGCAACTACCACTCCGAGGCGCTGCTGCTGCCCGACGGCCGGGTCGCCACCTTCGGCTCCGACCCCCTCTTCGACGACAAGGACAACACCAGGCTCGGCACCTTCGAGCAGCGCATCGAGGTCTTCACCCCGCCGTTCCTGCACCGGGCGGGCGCCAACCGCCCCGTCCTCGGCGAGGGCCCCAGGGAACTCGACCAGAACGGGCGCGCCACCTTCAAGACCAGGGACGGCGGACGCATCACCAAAGCCCGCCTCATGCGCCCCAGCGCCGTCACCCACACCACCGACGTCGAACAGCGCTCCATCGAGCTGGGCCTGGTCAAGGGCCGCGACGGGACCACCGTCACCGTCGACGTACCGGACGACCGCACCCTCGTGCCCCCCGGCTGGTACATGCTCTTCGTCACCGACACCGACGGCATCCCCTCCGAGGCGAGGTGGATCCAGGTGAGCTGACGCCCAGGGAGGACACGCCCGGGGCCCGCCCGGCCACGCGCCGGACAGGCTCTAGGACTTCGCCCGGCGCGCCAGGCCCAGGGCGTACTCCGGCCACCAGGTCCCGGCCGACGGGCCGCCCCGGCACTGCCCGTCCGAGTCACCCGGACGCTTGATCCACAGATAGGCGTCGACCAGCTCGTCCCCGGTCCGGTCCGTCGGCGGCACACCGAGGGACCGGCCCGGCGGATTGCACCAGGCGTCCGCCCGGTCGCCCGGGAGGGGGCCGTCGCCGTTCCGGCTGGTGTCCACGGTGAAGCGGGTGCCGCCCAGCAGTCCCGAGAGCCTCGCCCCGAAGGCCCGCACCACGTCGTTCGTCTGGAAGTTGGAGACGTTCAGGGAGAAGCCGTCCGCACGGGCCACCCCCGCCCGGCGCAAGGGCTCCACCAGCTTCCCCGGATCGTCGATCCACGCCGGATTGCCCGCGTCCAGATAGACCCGGGTGCGCGGCTGCCGCTTCAGCCGCTCGACCGCCTCCGCGAGCAGCGAGTACCGCTCGTCGTGGTACTGCCCCGGCGTGCAGCCGTCCACCACGTGCGGCACCGCGTCCGGTTCGAGGACCACGATCGCCGAGGAGCCGCCGAGCGCCGAGGCGAAGGAGTCGACCCACCCCCGGTACGCCGCCGCGTCGTGCGCCCCGCCCGCCGAGTACATGCCGCAGTCGCGGTGCGGGATGTTGTACGCCACGAACACGGCCGTACGGTTCTGGGCCGCCGCGCCCCGCACCGCCCGGGTGATCTCCGGCACGGGATCGGCGCCCGAGGGCCAGTCCGCGACCGGCCGGTCCGCGATCCGCTTCAGGACCCGGGCGTCCTCCGCCCTGCCCTGCGCCTCGTACCGGCGCATCTGCCGGACCGCGTCGCTCTCCGGGTCCACCCAGAACGGCGACCCGCCCGCCGGGGCCACCGCCTCCCCGCGCGCGGACGGCGGGCCGACCGGCCCCTTCGGTGGCGCGTCCGCGCCACAACCGGTCAGGAGCAGCGCGGAGACGACAGCCAGGGCGACGGCGGTGACGGTGACGGTACGGCGGGACATCCGGCCCCCAGGGACGGGTTCGGCGGGTCCGCCGCCGCGTACCGACGACGGGACGAGCCGGGCCATCGTGACATGACGGTCAGCCGGTTCCGGGCTGCGACACCGCGATGCCCAGCGGGGTCCGCTCGTACAGCACCTGGTGGCCGTACCGCCGGGACGTCAGGAGCCCCGCGTCCCGCAGCACCCCCAGGTGCGCGGAGACCGAGGAGGGCGCCCTGCCGAGGAGGTGCGCGAGCGCCGTCGTCCCCATCGGCTCCGTCAGGGCGCACAGCACGTCCGCCCGCACCGGCCCGAGCAGCCGCCCCAGCGCCTCCGGCGTCCGCTCCCGGGGCTCCGTCCACAGCCCGCCGATCCCGCGCGCCGGATACACCACCGTCGGCTGCCACGGCGGGTCGAAGCCGCTCACCACGTCCGGCCAGGTGAACACGGACGGCATCAGGACCAGCCCCTGCCCGTCCAGCGGCCGTACGTGCTCCCCCCAGTACTCCACCCGCAGCGTCGCCGTCTCCGCCGCCCAGTCGAACGAGGGGTGCAGCTCGCCGAGGACCCGTTCCAGACCGCCCTCCGCGAGCCGCCGCGAGTGGTAGGCCACGTCCGCCTCCAGGAGGGCCCGCAGCCGGGGCCACTCCGGCTCCACCAGCGCCTCCCACGCCGCCGTCAGCAGATCCGCGAGCCGCCCCACCGCGCCCGCCGGGTCGGCCAGCAGCCGCCGCCCCTCCTCGGTGCGGGCCGCTCCCGGGGTCTCGTCAAGCGCCCGCCGGAAGTCGGCGAGCGCCAGCGCGGGACCGGTCTCCCGCAGGGCGGCGATCTCCTCCTCGAAGGAGGCGGCGGGGCCGATCGGCGGCGGGTAGAGGAAGTCCGGGCTGTGCCCGTGCCGGGGCATCAGCAGATGCAGCGGCGCCAGGTCGAGCCCCCGCGCGGCGCCCGCGATCCGCCGCATCCACGGCAGGTGGTAGCCCTGCTGGCGGGGCCGGGCGAGGACCCGCACGGCGGAGTGCGTCTCCCAGAGCGGCGAGACCGCGAACCGGATGCGCAGCGGGTCGGCCTCGCCGAAACGCAGGTGGTACGGCACGGGCCTCCTCGGATCACCCCCGGAAGATTCGTCCGGAGCCGAAAGTCTAGGCCGCTCGCACCCCCGCCGTCAGGCTGCCCCCATGCCGACCCCCACCCACCCCCGCACGCCCCCGGCCCCGCCGGAACACCCCACCGGGCCCCTCGCGGAGCCCGCTCCCCAGTCCGTCGCCGCTCCGGCGCCCGGCCCCCCGACCGGCGCCGCGCCCGCCGCCTCGCCCGGCTACCGGGCCGTCTTCCGGGTGCGGGAGTTCCGGTTCGTCTTCGTGGCGCATCTGTTCTCGCTGCTCGGGGTCGTCGTCAGCGAGCTGGCGCTGACCGTGCTCGTCTACGAGCTCACCCGCTCCCCGCTCCTCTCCTCCCTCACCTTCGCCCTCGGCTTCCTGCCGTACCTCGTCGGCGGCACCCTCCTCGCCGGACTCACCGACCGCCTCCCGCCCCGCCGCCTCCTCGTCGTCTGCGACCTGTTCTGCGCCCTCTGCGTGGCCGCGATGATCGCCCCCGCGACCCCCGTCGCGGTCCTGCTCGCCCTGCGCTGCGCCATCGCCGTCGTCTCGCCCGTCTTCAACGGCACCCGGATGGCGACCCTCGCCGACATCCTCGGCGAGGGCGACCTCTTCGTCCTCGGCCGCTCGCTGCTGCGGATCGTCTCCCAGAGCGCCCTCCTCACCGGCTTCGCGGTCGGCGGTGTCCTCCTCACCGTCGTCCCGCCGCGCGGCGCCCTCGCCGTCACCGCCGTCACCTTCCTCCTCTCCGCGCTCCTGCTGCGCCTCGGCACCGTCCGCCGCCCCGCCCGCGCCGCCGGGAAGACGGCGGACAGCGGTCTCGCGGGCACCTGGGCGGTGCTGCGCGACCGCAGGATCCGCGCCCTGATGCTGATGTTCTGGGTGCCGCCGCTCTTCGCCGTCGTGCCGGAGGCGCTCGCCGCGCCGTACGCCGACGAGATCGGCGTCTCCACCGCCGCCCTCGGTCTCCTGATGTGCGCGCTGCCGGTCGGCACCATCGCGGGCGAACTGTTCGCCGGGTCCTTCCTGAGCGCGGCGGTCCGCTCCCGGATCGTGCTGCCGCTCGCCGTGACGGGCGTCCTGCCGTACCTCCTGTACGGATTCCGGCCGGGCGTCGCCCTCGCCGCCGTCGCCCTGTTCCTGGCGGGCGCCACCGGCGCGTACACCCTCGGGCTCGACGCCCGGTTCGTCGCCGCGGTGCCGGAGGAGCGGCGGGGGAGGGCCATGACCCTGATGACCGCGGGCATGATGACCGTCCAGGGCGTCGGCATGGCGGGGGCGGGCCTGGCGGCCGAGTTCGTGCCCGTGCACACCGTCGTCGCGGGCACCGGGGTCGTCGGCACCCTGTGCCTCCTCGCCGCCGCCCGCGAACTGCGGGTGACCGAAACGCGAGACGGGGCTGACCGGCATGTGACCTGTGGGTAAGGTCGACGCGTGCCGAAGCCGCTCAGTCTCCCCTTCGACCCCATCGCCCGCGCCGACGAGCTCTGGCAGAAGCGCTGGGGCCCCGTCCCCTCGATGGCCGCGATCACCTCGATCATGCGGGCCCATCAGATCCTGCTCGCCGAGGTCGACGCGGTGGTGAAGCCGTACGGACTGACCTTCGCGCGGTACGAGGCGCTGGTGCTGCTCACCTTCTCGAAGGCGGGCGAGCTGCCGATGTCCAAGATCGGCGAGCGGCTGATGGTCCACCCCACCTCGGTGACGAACACCGTGGACCGCCTGGTGAAGTCCGGTCTGGTCGACAAGCGGCCCAACCCCAACGACGGCCGCGGCACCCTGGCGACCATCACGGAGAAGGGCCGCGAGGTGGTCGAGTCGGCCACCCGCGACCTGATGGAGATGGACTTCGGGCTCGGCGCCTACGACGCGGAGGAGTGCGGCGAGATCTTCGCGATGCTGCGCCCGCTGCGGATCTCGGCGGAGGACTTCGAGGAGCGGTAGCGCGGCGCGCCGCCAAAGGTGCCCCGGGCGAAGATCGCCCGGAACGTGCCGATACGCTCGACGCCATGAAATCCAGCGTGCTGACCCGTTACCGCGTGATGGCGTACATCACCGCCGTCATGCTGCTCGTGCTGTGCACCTGCATGGTCTTCAAGTACGGGTTCGACATGGGCGAGGACGTGACCTTCGCGGTCTCCCAGACCCACGGCGTCCTCTACATCATCTACCTCGTCTTCGCCTTCGACCTGGGCTCCAAGGCCAGGTGGCCGTTCGGGAAGCTGCTCTGGGTGCTGGTCTCCGGCACCATCCCCTTCGCCGCCTTCTTCGTCGAGCGCAAGGTCGTCGCCGAGACCCTCCCGCTGATCGAGGGCGCGCGTCCGGAGCCGGTCAAGGTCTGATCCCGGCACCCCCGCACCCCGGTGCGGGGGTTTGCCCATCGACATTTACTAGGACGTCCTAGTAAATTCGAAGCATGGACGCTGACGCCATCGAGGAGGGCCGCCGTCGCTGGCAGGCCCGTTACGACAGGGCCCGCAAGCGGGACGCGGACTTCACCACGCTCTCCGGCGACGCCGTCGAGCCGGTCTACGGGCCCCGGCCCGGCGACACCTACGAGGGATTCGAGCGCATCGGCTGGCCCGGCGAGTACCCGTACACCCGGGGGCTCCACCCGACCGGCTACCGGGGCCGGACCTGGACCATCCGCCAGTTCGCCGGCTTCGGCAACGCCGAGCAGACCAACGAGCGCTACAAGATGATCCTGGCCGCCGGCGGCGGCGGCCTCTCCGTCGCCTTCGACATGCCGACCCTCATGGGCCGCGACTCCGACGACCCCCGCGCCCTCGGCGAGGTCGGCCACTGCGGCGTCGCCATCGACTCCGCCGCCGACATGGAGGTCCTCTTCCGGGACATCCCGCTCGGCGACGTCACCACCTCGATGACGATCTCCGGCCCCGCCGTCCCCGTCTTCTGCATGTACCTGGTCGCCGCCGAACGCCAGGGCGTCGACCCCGCCGTCCTCAACGGCACCCTGCAGACCGACATCTTCAAGGAGTACATCGCGCAGAAGGAGTGGCTCTTCGAGCCCGAGCCCCATCTGCGTCTCATCGGCGACCTGATGGAGCACTGCGCGCGCGGCATCCCCGCGTACAAGCCGCTCTCCGTCTCCGGCTACCACATCCGCGAGGCCGGGGCGACGGCCGCGCAGGAGCTCGCGTACACCCTCGCCGACGGCTTCGGCTACGTCGAGCTGGGCCTCAGCCGGGGCATGGACGTGGACGTCTTCGCGCCCGGCCTGTCCTTCTTCTTCGACGCCCACCTCGACTTCTTCGAGGAGATCGCCAAGTTCCGCGCCGCCCGCCGCATCTGGGCCCGCTGGATGAAGGAGGTCTACGGGGCGAAGACCGACAAGGCCCAGTGGCTCCGCTTCCACACCCAGACCGCCGGCGTCTCCCTCACCGCCCAGCAGCCGTACAACAACGTCGTACGCACCGCCGTCGAAGCCCTCTCGGCCGTCCTCGGCGGCACCAACTCCCTCCACACCAACGCCCTCGACGAGACCCTCGCGCTCCCCAGCGAGCAGGCCGCCGAGATCGCCCTGCGCACCCAGCAGGTCCTGATGGAGGAGACCGGCGTCGCCAACGTCGCCGACCCGCTCGGCGGCTCCTGGTACGTCGAGCAGCTCACCGACCGCATCGAGGCCGACGCGGAGCGGATCTTCGACCAGATCAAGGAGCGCGGGCGCCGCGCCCACCCGGACGGGCAGCACCCGATCGGCCCGATGACCTCCGGCATCCTGCGCGGCATCGAGGACGGCTGGTTCACCGGCGAGATCGCCGAGTCCGCCTTCCAGTACCAGCGGTCCCTGGAGAAGGGCGACAAGCGGGTCGTCGGCGTCAACGTCCACCACGGCTCCGTCACCGGCGACCTGGAGATCCTGCGGGTCAGCCACGAGGTCGAGCGCGACCAGGTCCACGCCCTCGGCGAGCGCCGGGCGCACCGCGACGACACCGCCGTCCGCACCGCCCTCGACGCCATGCTGGCCGCCGCCCGCGACGGCTCCAACATGATCGCCCCGATGCTGGACGCCGTCCGCGCCGAGGCCACCCTCGGCGAGATCTGCGACGCCCTGCGCGCCGAGTGGGGCGTCTACACGGAGCCCCCGGGCTTCTGACCCGCCCACGGGACGGGAGGGGGCGGTACGGACACCCGTACCGCCCCCTCCCGCGCGCCACCCCGGCCCGTCGCCCCGCGCGCCGGATACCGCCCGTGCCGCCCTCCGCCGGATACGGCTCCGGTCCCGTGGACCGCCCCTCCGGCCGGGCGAGGTGACTTACTTCGCGGCCGAGCCCACGACCTTCGACGGGGTGATCCGCACGGCCACCCGGACCTCCTCGGGCGGCAGCTCCAGGTACTCCCGCCCGGCGCCCTCGCCCTCGTACTTCTCCGCGAGGCGCACGGCGAGCGCCCGCCCGGCGTCCTCGGTGACCGTCGCCGTGCCCCGTATCTCGGCGTGGACGAGCGCGTCGCGCCGGTCGTGGACGATCAGGCTGACCCGGGCGTCGGCCCGGATGTTCCTGATCTTGCGGAAACCCTCCGTGCTGGAGATCAGCACGTCGTCCCCGTCACGGCCCACCCACACCACCGAGGTCTGCGGGGAGCCGTCGGGCTGGATCGTGGCGAGCACGGCCACATTGACGTCGTCGAGCAACGCCCGTACGGAATCGTTCAGTTCGATGTTCACCCCCGCACGCTAACTCTGTGCGGCCGCCGCGCCCAGCCCGCCGAGGAGCAGCGCGGAGAGCCGCGCCGCCCAGGGCCCGTCCACCGGCTCCGCGCTCACCAGCGCGCGGTGCACCACCGCGCCCGCGACCACGTCGAAGATCAGGTCGTCGAGGGCGGCGACCGTGGCCGCCGGATGCTCGTCGAGGAGCTCGCCGCGCTGCTGCGCCCGTCTCCGGCCCGCGAGCACCAGCCGCTTCTGCCGGTCCACGATGGAGGCGCGGATGCGCTCCCGCAGCGGCTCGTCCCGGGTCGACTCGGCGACCACCGCCATCAGCGCGGTCCTGGTCTCGGGGCGTTCGAGGAGGGCCGCGAACTGGAGCACCACATGTTCGATGTCGGCCCGGAGGGACCCCAGGTCGGGCAGTTCGAGCTCGTCGAAGAGGACCGCGACCGCGTCCACCACCAGCTCGTTCTTGTTGGCCCAGCGGCGGTAGAGGGTCGTCTTGGCGACCCCCGCCCGCCCGGCGACGTCCCCCATCGTGAGCTTGGACCAGCCCAGCTCGACGAGGAGCGCGCGGGTCGCCTCCAGGATGGCCGCGTCGGCCTCGGCGGAGCGCGGCCGCCCGGTGCGGCGCCCCCCGGACGAGCCGGGCGGCGGGGACGAGGGGGACGACATGGAGACCGACCATACCCGTCGGTAGGTACGACGCCAGGGGCCCGGCGTGTGAGGCAGTTCACCGCTCCGATCAACCATGCGCCCTCCCGTGCGCTCCACCCCCGCAGTTACGCTACGACCCGTAGCGAAAGGCCTGAGCGGCCCCAGCGACGACCATGGCGCCGGGTGGGGACCCGGCGCGAACCGAGGACGGGGAACCGTGTCGTCCGCACGTCTCGCACACCGGCGGGGGGCGCGGGGGCGGCACGGTTCAGCCATGGCTTACCGGTAACGCGCGCGGAAGGGGGAGGATGTACCCATGCAGCCCCGAAACATGTCCATGAGCGGCGTCGTCGACCTCGCCGCGGTGAAGGCGGCCGGAGAGGCCAAGGCGAAGGCGGAGCAGGCGCGTGCCGAATCCGCCCGGCAGGGTGGTCCCGCCCCCGTGCCCCCGTCCGCCCTGGTGATCGACGTCGACGAGGCGGGCTTCGAGCGCGAGGTGCTCCAGCGTTCCGCCGAGGTCCCGGTCGTCCTCGACTTCTGGGCCGAGTGGTGCGAGCCCTGCAAGCAGCTCGGCCCCCTCCTGGAGCGGCTCGCCGTCGAGTACGACGGCCGCTTCCTGCTCGCGAAGATCGACGTCGACGCCAACCAGATGCTGATGCAGCAGTTCGGCATCCAGGGAATTCCGGCCGTTTTCGCGGTGGTCGCCGGTCAGGCGCTGCCGCTCTTCCAGGGTGCCGTGCCCGAGGCCCAGATCCGCGAGACCCTCGACCAGCTGATCCAGATCGGCGAGGAGCGCTTCGGACTCACCGGCATCGTCGTCGACGGTGCCGCCGGGGACGGCGAGGACGCCCCGGCGCGTCCGGCGGCCGGTCCTTACGACGCCCTCCTCGAAGCGGCCATGTCCGCGCTCGACGCGGGCGACCTGGCCGGAGCCGTCCAGGCGTACCGGAACGTGCTCGCCGACGACCCCGGCCACCCCGAGGCCAAGCTCGGTCTCGCCCAGGCGGAACTGCTCACCCGCGTGCAGGGTCTCGACCACGCCGCCGTCCGCAAGGCCGCGGCCGACGGGCCCGCCGACGTCGAGGCGCAGATCGCCGCCGCGGACCTCGATCTGGTGGGCGGCCACGTCCAGGACGCGTTCGGACGCCTGGTGGAGACCGTGCGCCGCACGGCGGGCGAGGACCGGGACGCGGCGCGGCTGCGGCTGCTCAAGCTGTTCGAGGTGATCGGCACCGACGACCCGCGCGTCACGGCGGCCCGTCAGGCCCTCGCGAGGGTGTTGTTCTGAGCGTTTACGCCCGCCGGATCGTCTGACGATTTGGCAGGAGGGTGACAAAAGGCGGCCGCGCTTTACCAAAACTTGGTAATCGCGGCCGCTGTTACTTGCAGTAAATCAAACCCGGCGTTCTGTCGGGATTCATCAGGCGATCCGCCGATATTCCCCGGCGTGCGAGCGCACCCTGAGTGCCCGATCGGTCCCCTCCCGCCACGGCGCGGTCATCCACCCGTTACCAGCCAGTAACGACCCCCCTTGTGCGGGGCCCCGGAATGGACCACGATCGGCGACGCTCGGTCCCCACCGCGCCACCCCGGCAACCAACCGGGACGCGGACGGGGTCCCCACCGGGCGGACCGGCGCTCCGGCACCGGTCGCGGACAGGGGGGTTCCCGCTCGTGAGAACGGGGCCTGTCCGATCAGGCCGTGCTCCGACGCACGGTCCATGGTTGTCGCTCGGGGGTGATCGCCGCTGGTCCGGACGCGCAACGCGCCCGCCCGCACCACGGTGCTCCCCTTCCCGAGGACGTAGCTCTTCTCCCATCACAGGACGGGCCCCCGGCCCCTTCTGGAGATGTACGTCCGAGAAGGAGGAATTCTCATGAAGTCCCAGGTTCGTGGCGGGACCAGATGGAAGCGTTTCGCCGTTGTGATGGTCCCGAGCGTGGCCGCGACGGCCGCGATCGGTGTGGGCCTGGCCCAGGGGGCGCTCGCCGCGTCGTTCAGCATTTCCGGCCAGGAGTTCAAGGTCACGGCCAACAGTCTTGAGGGCGAGGACTTCGTCCAGTACGGCAGTGTCGACTCGGGCAAGGACCTGGAGGGCAAGCCGTTCGCCGCCCCGGTGGCGGTCTCCGGCTTCTCCACGGCCAAGATCACCAATATGTGCCAGTCGGTCGTCACGCCGGTCCTGGGCCTGGGTGACATCACCCTCCGGCTGGAGGCGGGCACCGACGCGGTCAAGTCCGGCAAGGACGAGGACAAGGTCTACGCGAAGGGCATCTACCTCGATGTCTCCGAGCTCAGGGCCGACGCCGAGTTCGAGAACATCGACATCGGTGTCGCCGCCGGTGACCTCAAGACGTTCAACGGCAAGGAGGTCGACGGAAAGCCGGGCATCCAGCCGAACACCAAGGCGAACCCGTACGGCTTCTCCCAGCGCGCTTCGAAGGCGACGCTCTCGAACGTGAAGCAGAAGGCGTGGGCGACCACGGCCGGCACCTTCAAGCTCCCCGATCTGCACCTGTCCCTGCACCGGGGCACCTCGAAGGAGTGCTACAAGGACTGACCGGTCCTGAAGGTGCGGGCCGCCTCCGGGCGGTCCGCACCCTCCCGGGGTCCCGTCCCCGCCTCTCCCCACTCCTCTTTCAGCGACACCCCTTCCAGGGAGCTGTTTCCATGAGCGCCGAAACCCCCGCTTCCCGCGAAGTCCCCCAGGACAACCGGTTCAAGGTCTGGCGGCAGACCCGGCCCTTCTGGGCGGGGCTGTTCACGATGACCGGTGGTGTGCCGATCGCGTATCTCCCGTACGGGGACATGAGGCTCGGCAACGTCACGCTCGCCATGCAGACGACCGCCGGGTCCGCGGCGCTGATCATCGGCGTCCTGCTCATCACCCTCGGACTGACGATGTGGTTCCAGCCCATCGTCCGCGTCTTCGCGGGCGTCGCCACCATCGTCCTGGGTCTCGTCTCCATCCCCGTCTCCAACTTCGGCGGCCTGGTCGTCGGGTTCCTCTTCGCCCTCGTCGGCGGGGGCATGTCCATCGCCTGGGCGCCCGCCCCACCGGTGGAGGACACCGAGGACACCGACGCGGACGACGCGTACGACGCCGAGTACTTCGAGACCGCCGCCCCGGTGACCGCCGACGTCCCCGAGCAGCGCCCGCAGCCGGTCACCGAGACCACCGTCGACGCCGAGGGCGGGAGGAACAGTGCCGGATGACGAGAACCAGCAGCCGCCCGCGAAGGCCGGGCCCCGGCACGCGGCCCCGCGCAAGTCGCTGCTGACCAGGATCCAGGGCCCCGCCGGAAAGGCGATGGCGCTGGCCGCGATGCCGACGGCGGTGTTCGTGGGCATGGGCCTGACGCCCCGGCTCGCGCTCGCCGACGACAAGGACCTGCCCTTCGCGCCCGGCCCCTGCGTCACCCGCTCCGACGAGCCGGTGGCCGAGGAGACGCCCGAGCCCACCGGCCCGGCGAAGCCGAAGCCGACCGGGACGCCGTCCGCGACGGCCACCCCCACCACCGTCCCGACCACCCCCGCGACCACGGAGCCGACGGAGGACGAGTCGGAGCCCGAGTCTGAGCCCGAGTCGGATACGGAGCTTGAGCCCGAGTCCGAGTCCGGGACGGAGGCCGATTCCGAGTCGGATACCGAGTCGGATACCGGATCGGACACCGAGTCCGGTTCGGGGGCCTCGCTGCTGAGCGGGGCGCGGCCGGGTACCGCCCCCGCGACCACCGCCGCGGCCTCGTCGGCCCCCGCCCCGGCGAGGTCGAGGAACCCGCTCGATCCGCTGGGCGTCGGCGACGCGCTCCACGGCCTCTTCGACGGCCTCGCCCCGAAGCCGACGGCGACGCCCCCGACGGTGCCGACGCCCCCGACGGCGACGGCGGTGCCGCCCACCAAGCCCGCGAAGCCCGTGAAGCCCGCGACGCCCGACGACGGGCCGACCGCGAGCACCGCGCCGCAGCCGGGACCGATCACCCAGGCACCGGAGCAGGCCTCCGGCCCCGCCGCCGAGAAGACGAGGGCGGCGATCGAGAAGGCGGCCGACGCGGCGGGCGTGAAGGCCGAGGAACTGCCGGAGGACGTCAGGGGACTCGACCCCAGGAAGGACGAGTCCATACCCGAGGGCGCCAAGCCGCGCTTCCCGTGCCCCGTGCGGGACGAGGAGGCACTGGCGGCGGCGGAGCTGGAGCCGGGCATCCCGCTCCTGCCGGACCAGCCGTGGCGTCTGGAGAGCACCCGGCTGACCCTGATCGGCCTGAAGTACCACGGCATCGTCGAGGTGAAGACCGGCAGCGGCAAGATCAAGAAGGTGCTGAAGTTCACCGCGACCACGGTGAAGATCAAGGACCTGCACCAGCTGACGGACCACCCCTCGGGGCTCACCGCGCACGTCCGCTCGGACCGGGGCAAGGAGTCCACCATCACCGAGGGCACGGTGACGATGTACACGGAGGAGCTGAAGGGCCGGATCCTCGGCTTCCCGATCACCTTCAGCCCCGAGGCCCCGCCGCCGCTGGACATCCCGGTGATCTCCTTCACCGACGTGAAGCTGAAGCAGGCCGGTCAGTTCGGCGGCACCCTCAGGGTGCCGGGCCTGCGCAACACGATCGAGCCGAACTGACCCCCGTACCACCGGAGGAGCGGCACCTGGCCGAACCGGCCCCCGTACCACCGGAGGGGCCGCGCGCGCCGGAGCCCCCGTCCTGCCATGAGGACGGGGGCTCCGGCGTACGGCTCCGGGAGCGGCGGGTCAGTCGCGCTCGCCGCCGCCCAGGTGGTGGACGCGGACCATGTTCGTGGTGCCGGGGACGCCGGGGGGCGAACCGGCCGTGATGATCATGGTGTCGCCCTCGTTGTAGCGCTGGAGCTTCAGCAGCTCGGCGTCCACGAGGTCCACCATCGCGTCCGTGTTGTCCACGTGCGGGACGACGAAGGACTCGACGCCCCAGCTCAGGGTGAGCTGGTTGCGGGTGTTCTCGTCGGTGGTGAAGGCGAGGATCGGCTGCTGGGCGCGGTAGCGCGACAGACGGCGCACGGTGTCGCCGGACTGCGTGAAGGCGACCAGCGCCTTGCCGTCCAGGAAGTCCGCGATCTCGCAGGCCGCGCGGGCGACCGAACCGCCCTGCGTGCGCGGCTTCTTGCCCGGGACCAGCGGCTGGAGGCCCTTGGAGAGCAGCTCCTCCTCGGCCGCCTGGACGATCTTCGACATCGTCTTGACGGTCTCGATCGGGTAAGCGCCCACGCTCGACTCGGCCGACAGCATGACCGCGTCGGCGCCGTCCAGGATCGCGTTGGCGACGTCGCTCGCCTCGGCGCGGGTCGGCCGCGAGTTGGTGATCATCGACTCCATCATCTGGGTGGCGACGATGACCGGCTTGGCGTTCCGGCGGCACATCTCGACCAGACGCTTCTGCACCATGGGGACCCGCTCGAGGGGGTACTCCACGGCGAGGTCGCCACGGGCCACCATGACCGCGTCGAAGGCCGCGACGACGGCCTCCATGTTCTCGACGGCCTGCGGCTTCTCGACCTTGGCGATGACGGGGACCCGGCGGCCCTCCTCGTCCATCACCTTGTGCACGTCCTTGACGTCGTCGGCGTCGCGGACGAAGGACAGGGCGACCATGTCGCAGCCCATCCGGAGGGCGAAGCGGAGGTCCTCGACGTCCTTCTCGGAGAGGGCCGGGACGTTCACGGCCGCGCCGGGCAGGTTGATGCCCTTGTGGTCGGAGATGACACCGCCCTCGACGACGATCGTCTTGACCCGGGGGCCCGTGACCTCGACGACGCGCAGCTCGACGTTGCCGTCGTTGATGAGGACCTGGTCGCCCTTGGAGACGTCGCCGGGCAGACCCTTGTAGGTGGTGCCGCAGATCGACTTGTCGCCGGGGACGTCCTCGGTGGTGATGGTGAACTCGTCACCGCGCACCAGCTCCACGGGGCCCTCGGCGAAGGTCTCCAGGCGGATCTTGGGGCCCTGGAGGTCGGCCAGGACGCCGACGGCGCGGCCGGTGTCCGCGGAGACCTGCCGGACGCGGTCGTACCGCTCCTGGTGCTCGGCCTGGGAGCCGTGGCTGAAGTTGAATCGGGCCACGTTCATGCCGGCCTCGATGAGAGCCTTCAGCTGCTCATACGAGTCGACGGCGGGGCCCAGCGTGCAGACGATTTTGGAACGGCGCATAAGGCGGATCCTATCGGTTTGTTTCACTGCGGAATATTCCGTCTGGTGGAATGTACAAATGGGCGGGAAGCCGCTCAGGCGTTCACTCGTTCGAGCCGGTCTCGTTCTGAACGAGCGCGAAAGTCTGACGGGCGATTTCCAGTTCCTCGTCCGTCGGCACCACCGCCACCGCCACCCGCGCGTAGTTCGGCGAGATCAGCCGGGCCTCGTCGGAACGTACGGAGTTGAGGTCCGCGTCCACCGCGAGACCCAGCTCCTCCAGGCCCGCGATCGCGGCCTGGCGCACCTGCGCCGCGTTCTCGCCGACCCCGGCGGTGAACGCCACCGCGTCCACCCGGCCGAGGACCGCGTAGTACGCGCCGATGTACTTCTTCAGCCGGTGCACATAGATGTCGAAGGCCAGTGCCGCCCGCTCGTCGCCCTCGTCGATCCGGCGGCGGATCTCCCGCATGTCGTTGTCGCCGCAGAGCCCGACCAGCCCGGACTTCTTGTTGAGCAGGACGTCGATCTCGTCGGCGGACATGCCCGCCACCCGCTTCAGGTGGAAGGTGACCGCCGGGTCGATGTCGCCCGAGCGGGTCCCCATGACCAGGCCCTCCAGCGGCGTGAGACCCATCGAGGTGTCCACGCACCGGCCGCCGCGCACCGCCGAGGCGGAGGCGCCGTTGCCCAGGTGCAGCACGATCACGTTCACCTCCGACGGCTCCTTGCCGAGCAGCCGGGCCGTCTCCCGGGAGACGTAGGCGTGCGAGGTGCCGTGGAAGCCGTACCTGCGGATGCGGTGCGCGTCGGCGGTCTCCACGTCGATCGCGTACCGCGCCGCCGCCTCCGGCATCGTCGTGTGGAAGGCGGTGTCGAAGACCGCGACCTGCGGCAGGTCCGGGCGGAGCGCCGTCGCCGTACGGATGCCGGTGAGGTTCGCCGGGTTGTGCAGCGGCGCCACCGGCACCAGCCGCTCGATCTCCTCCAGCACCGCTTCGTCGATGACCGTCGGCTCCGTGAACCGCAGCCCGCCGTGCACCACCCGGTGCCCGATCGCGGCCAGCTCGGGGGAGTCGAGGCCGAGGCCGTCCGCCGTCAGCTCCCCGGCGACCGCCTCCAGGGCGGCGGCGTGGTCGGGGATCGGCCCGAGCCGTTCGCGCTTCTCGCCGCCGCCGCCCTGGAGCGGGGTGTGGGCGAGCCGCGAGGTCTCCTCGCCGATGCGCTCCACGAGGCCCTGCGCCAGCCTGCCGCCGTCGCGCATGTCGAGCAGCTGGTACTTCAGCGACGAGGAGCCGGAGTTCAGCACGAGCACCCGGGTGGGGGCGGTGGTGGCCGGTACGGGGGCGGCGGGGACGGGGGCGGTCATGCGGGGAACTCCTCACCCTGGGCGGGGACCTGGGACTGGATCGCCGTGATGGCGACCGTGTTGACGATGTCGCTGACGAGCGCGCCGCGCGAGAGGTCGTTCACGGGCTTGCGCAGGCCCTGGAGCACCGGGCCGACGGCCACGGCACCGGCCGAACGCTGCACGGCCTTGTACGTGTTGTTGCCGGTGTTGAGGTCGGGGAAGATCAGCACGGTCGCCTGCCCCGCCACCTCCGAGTCCGGCAGCTTCGTCGCCGCCACCGAGGGCTCCACGGCGGCGTCGTACTGGATGGGCCCCTCGATCCGCAGCTCCGGCCGCGTCGAGCGGACCAGCTTGGTCGCCTCGCGCACCTTGTCGACGTCGGCGCCGGAGCCCGAGGTGCCGGTGGAGTACGAGAGCATCGCGATCCTCGGGTCCACGCCGAAGCGGGCGGCGGTGGCCGCCGACTGGACGGCGATGTCCGCGAGCTGCTCGGCGTTCGGGTCCGGGTTGACCGCGCAGTCCCCGTACACGAGGACCTTGTCGGCCAGGCACATGAAGAAGACCGAGGAGACGATCGAGGCGTCCGGCTTGGTCTTGATGATCTCGAAGGCGGGCCGGATCGTGGCCGCCGTGGAGTGCACCGAACCGGAGACCATGCCGTCCGCGAGCCCCTCCTCGACCATCAGGGTGCCGAAGTAGTTGACGTCCGCGACCACGTCGTACGCCAGCTCCACCGTGACGCCCTTGTGGGCCCGCAGCGCCGCGTACTTCGCCGCGAAACCGTCGCGCAGTACCGAGGTCTGCGGGTCGATCAGCTGGGCGCCGCCCAGCGAGATTCCCAGGTCGGCGGCCTTCTTGCGGATGGTCTCCACCTCGCCGAGGAGGGTCAGGTCGCAGACGTCACGGCGCAGCAGCACGTCCGCCGCGCGCAGCACCCGCTCCTCGGTGCCCTCCGGGAGGACCACCCGGCGCCGGTCGGTGCGGGCCTGCTCGATCAGCTCGTGCTCGAACATCATCGGGGTGACCCGGCCGCTTCGGGCCACCGAGACCCGCTTCAGCAGGTCGACCGTGTCCACATGCCGTTCGAAGAGGCCGAGCGCGGTCTCCGCCTTGCGCGGGGTGGCCGCGTTCAGCCTGCCCTCCAGGGCGAAGAGTTCACCGGCCGTCGTGAAGCTGTTGCCCGCCACGGAGATGACCGGCGTGCCGGGCGCGAGCCGGGCCGCCAGGGTCAGGATCTCCTCGCTGGGCCGCTCGTCCAGGGTGAGCAGCACCCCGGCGATCGGCGGGGTCCCCGCCGAATGGGCGGCCAGCGCCCCGACGACCAGGTCGGCCCGGTCCCCGGGGGTGACGACGAGACAGCCCGGGGTCAGCGCGTTGAGGAAGTTCGGCAGCATGGCGCCGCCGAAGACGAAGTCGAGGGCGTCCCGGGCCAGCCCCGCCTCGTCGCCGAGGACCACGGAGGCGCCGAGCGCGTGGGTGATCTGCGCGACGGTCGGCGCGGAGAGCGCGGGTTCGTCCGGCAGGACGTAACAGGGCACGGGCAGCCGGGCGGTCAGCCGCTCGGCGATCGCCTCCCGGTCGTCGGGGGCCACCCGGTTGACGACCAGCGCGAGGACGTCGCAGCCCAGGCCGTCGTACGCCCGGAAGGCGTTGCGCGCCTCGGCCCGTACGGACTCCGCCGACTGGCCCTTGCCGCCGACGACGGGGATGACGGAGGCGCCGAACTCGTTGGCGAGGCGGGCGTTGAGCGCCAGTTCGTCGGGGAGCTGGGTGGCGGCGTAGTCGGTGCCGAGGACGAGGACGACCTCGTACGCGCGGGCCACCGCGTGGAAGCGGTCGACGAGCCGGGAGACCAGTTCGTCGGTGCCCTGCTCCGCCTGGAGCGCGGAGGCCTCGTGGTAGTCCATGCCGTAGACGGTGGCCGCGTCCTGCGACAGCCGGTAGCGGGCCCGCAGCAGGTCGAAGAGCCGGTCGGGGCCGTCGTGCACCAGCGGCCGGAACACCCCGACCCGGTCCACCTGGCGGGTGAGGAGCTCCATGACTCCCAGCTCGACGACCTGGCGGCCGTCACCGCGGTCGATCCCGGTCACGTACACGCTGCGCGTCACGCCGTGGTCTCCTGTCCAGTCCTGCGGAAAACGGGGCTCGCGGAGCCCGGGGCGAGCGGGGGCCTCGCGGCGCGCTCGCGGTCCGTGCGCCGGCCGCCGTCCGTGGGGCCGTCCCACCGGGCCGTCAACCGACTGTGCTCAGGAAGCCCCGATAGGGCGGCATTACCCCCTTGACAGTACCCCCACCAAGGGATAAGTCGCCCGCCGGACGAAGTGCCCCGGAACGCGGGACGAAAGGCCCCCGCGCCACCGTCCCGGGGGACGCGCGGAGCGGTGGCGAGCGCGCCCCTCCTGTCCGTCGTGTGAGAATTGCGGTGGCTCATAACGGAACGCGACCGAGCAGGAGACACAGCACGATGCGTATCGGAGTTCTCACCGCAGGCGGCGACTGCCCCGGCCTCAACGCAGTGATCCGGTCGGTCGTGCACCGGGCGCTGACCGGCCACGACGACGAAGTCATCGGCTTCGAGGACGGGTTCAAGGGACTGCTCGACGGGCACTACAGGCCCCTCGACCTCAACGCCGTGAGCGGCATCCTGGCCCGGGGCGGAACCATCCTCGGCTCCGCCCGGCTGGAAAGGAACCGGCTCCGCGAGGCCGCCGAATCCGCCCCCGACCTGGCCCGCAAGTACGGCATCGACGTCCTCATCCCCATCGGCGGCGAAGGCACCCTGACCGCCGCCCGGATGCTCGCCGACGCGGGGATGCCCGTCGTCGGCGTCCCGAAGACGATCGACAACGACATCTCGTCCACGGACCGCACCTTCGGCTTCGACACCGCCGTCGGTGTCGCCACCGAGGCCATGGACCGCCTCAAGACCACCGCCGAGTCCCACCAGCGGGTGATGGTCGTCGAGGTGATGGGCCGCCACGCGGGCTGGATCGCCCTGGAGTCCGGCATGGCCGGCGGCGCCCACGGGATCTGCCTCCCCGAGCGCCCCTTCCAGGTCGACGACCTGGTCAAGATGGTCGAGGAGCGCTTCGCGCGCGGCAAGAAGTTCGCGGTCATCTGCGTCGCCGAGGGCGCGCACCCGGCCGAGGGCTCGATGGCGTACGCGAAGGGCGAGATCGACCAGTTCGGTCACGAGCGCTTCCAGGGCATCGGCAACCAGCTCGCCGTCGAGCTGGAGCGGCGCCTCGGCAAGGAGGCCCGCCCGGTCATCCTCGGCCACGTCCAGCGCGGCGGCACGCCGACCGCGTACGACCGGGTGCTCGCCACCCGCTTCGGCTGGCACGCGGTGGAGGCGGCGCACCGGGGCGACTTCGGCAGGATGACCGCGCTGCGCGGCACCGGCATCGAGATGGTGCCGCTGGCCGAGGCCGTGACCCGCCTCAAGACGGTTCCTGAGGACCGGATGCGCGAGGCCGAGTCCGTCTTCTAGCGGTACGGGAAGCAGCTTCCCGCGGTAGGGGAGCGGGCCGGACCTTCGGCCCCCGGGGCCGGGACCTCCGGCCCCACCTGTCCCGGATCCCCGCCGGGACCCCCGCACGAACGAGTGGCCCCGACCGTCCCCCCGTGGACGGTCGGGGCCACTGTCGTGTGCCCGGCATCACCTCTGGAAATGCCTGTTTCCACTCTTGAGCCGGAGCGCCGGATCCACAAGGCTGGGGCCTGTCCCGGACATGTCCCGAAACCCGTCCGGCGGAAGGAAGAGGCGCGGA
The DNA here is from genome assembly GCF_044767145.1 of Streptomyces sp. NPDC101490. Taxonomy (NCBI): domain Bacteria; kingdom Bacillati; phylum Actinomycetota; class Actinomycetes; order Kitasatosporales; family Streptomycetaceae; genus Streptomyces; species Streptomyces sp. NPDC101490. Next base: position 63,670 of record NZ_JBIWNI010000011.1, on the reverse strand, counting down.
TGAGCCCGGGGGAGCACGTCCCCGACCCGAGGGGGGCGGGGTCTCCCGCCGAGTTCCGGGCGCACCTCCAGGACCTCAAGGAGCGGTCGGGCCTGACGTACCGCGACCTCGCGGCGCGCGCGGCGGAGCGCGGGGACGTCCTGCCCCGCTCGACCGTGGCGAACATGCTGGCCCGCGCCACCCTGCCCCGCGAGGAACTCCTGACCGTCTTCGTCCGCGCCTGCGGACTCCCGCCGGAGGAGGCGGAGGTCTGGCGCCGGGTGCGCGACCGCCTCGCACGCCGGGAGCCGTACGGGGGCGGGGGCACGGGCCCGGACCCCGGCGCGGGCGGGGCCGCCGACGCGGGCACGGCCGGACGCCCGGACGCGGACCGGGAGGCGTACGCGGCCGGGGAAACGGGCGGGGCGGCGAACCGCGAACCGGACGGGAAAGCGGAGACCGGGGCGGGTCAGGGCGTGAGCGGTACGGGCCGGGTCGTCCACGGGGGTGGCCCGGTCGCGACCGGGGCGGCTCCTGGCGCCGGGGCGGGCCCGGACGTGAGCGGTTCGGGTCCGGCCACCAGCGGCGCGGGCCGGGACGTCACCGGGGTGGGCCGAGGCGCGACCGGGGCGGACCCGGACACGAGCGGTACGGGTCCCGGCGCCGGTGGCTCGGGTCCGGACCGTACCGGCCCGGACCGCTCCGGCCCGGGGCCCGGCGGTTCCGGTCCGGGGGCGGACGGTTCCTCCGAGAGGGGCGGGGCCTCCCCCGTGTGGCCGCTCGCCCCGCACTCGCGGGACACCGCCCCGCCCCCGCCTCCCCAGCCCTTCCGCATACGGCGCGCCCTCGTCGCGGCGGTCGCGCTGACCGGGCTGGTGCTCGCGGGCGTCAGCCTCGTCGCCGCCCTCCGCGACGGGCCCCCCACGCCCGCCGCCCCCCGGGAGCAGCCCTCCCGCACCCCCGCCGCGTCCGTCGCCGCACCCGCTGCGGGGGAGGTGCGCATCCGGGTGGCCGGAACCGGCTTCTGCCTCGGGGAGCGGCCCGGCGTCCGCACCGGACAGATCCACCAACTGCCTTGTGCGGAGGCGGACATGCCCCGCTACACACTGGTGACGGTGGGCGCCGGGCGGTGGCGGATCAGGTCGGACCACCCCGACTTCGGGCCCGGCTGCTCCGGCGTACCCTCCGGCGGCCGGATACCCGGGGCCGCGTACGAGGACTCCGAGTGCGGCGACCCGAGCCGGGTCGAGAGCTTCGTGCTCGAACCGTTCGGGACGCCCGTGCGCGGCCATCGGATCGTTCCCGTCGGCTCGGCGACCCCCGGCAGCTGCGTCACCGTCACCGGCGACCGGACGGCGGCGGGAGCGCGGCTCACTCAGGCCCCTTGCGCGCCGGACGCGGCCGGACAGCTCTTCGCCTTCGAGGTCCCCTGAGAGCGCCCGACGGGAACTGTCGGCGGTGTGGCCGTCGGCCAGGACGTCACCGCCCCGGGCCCGCGCGCCGGGCCCGGGAGCCCGCCGGGACCCGGACAGTCGGCAGCCGACAGTCGGCAGCCGGGAGCGCGTCACCCCACCACGTCCTCGTCCTCACCTCCGCGCGAGCGCCGTACGGACGCGACCGGGGGCGGGAGCGGGCGGCGGCCGACGAGGGAGGGCGGGGGTCCGATCGCCTCGGCCACCCGCACCCGCACCGCCACCAGCACCAGCACCAGCACCGCCACCCGCACCCGCCACCCTCAGCCCGAAGGCATCCTTTTGGCCATTTATCAGGTCATGTGCATGTCAGCCATCCAGTCTGGATAGAAAGGTCCGAGCAAAGCGACCGTATGGCGACCGGTGCATGAACCAGGGGGGTTCCGTACGTGATAGACGCCCACTTCATCGAGAGTCAGGTGGAGGACTTCGCCGAGCGCGGATTTCTCGTGCTGCCCGGATTCCTGCCGTCCGACCTCGTCGACCGCCTCGTCCCGGAAGTGGACAAGTGGGTGGAGACGGGGTGGCGTCAGCAGTCGGTGGACGCCAGTCTGCGCCCCGACGCCGGGCCGCCGCAGATGGTCGAGCTGGACCTGCCCGCGCACGGTGAACTCGCGGTGCACCCGCCGCTGCTGGACCTGCTCGGCCACCCCGGTCTGCTGGGGGAGTCCTTCGTCTTCCACCACCTGCACAGCGACCGGCGACCCGCCGGAGGCGCCGGGAAGAGCTGGCACCACGACTACGAGCAGGAACCCCAGCGCGATCGCCGCTTCCCCATGATCCACGCCTTGCACTACATCCGCGGACTCCGGCCCGAGTGGGGCGGCCTGGCCGTACTGCCGGGCTCGCACCGGGAGGTCGCCGGGAAGGACGCCCGAAGCGGTCTCGGCACGGACGTCCTGCCCGGCGAAGTGGTCGTCGACGACCTGCCTCCCGGCTCCACCGTCCTGCTCCACTCCGCGCTCTTCCACACCCGCCGTGCCGCGCCCGCACCGCACGCGGGCGACGCCGGTCCGCGCTACATGATCGACGGCTCCTACTGCCGCACCGGAACCCTGTGGCCACCGGTCAAGCCCTACTGGCGGCAGGTGCTGGAAGTGGCACGATTACGAGGTCTGGACGCGGGACGGCCGGAGCTCTTCTCCGAACGCCACTTCAGCGAGTACGAACGGGACAGGAGGCACGGCGGATGAGGGTCCAGGGAGCGGTCCGGTTCGACGCGGTCATGCGGCACTTCGCCCGTGAGCACCCCTTCGACGCGTCCGACCAGGCCAACTCCAACGACGAGGCCGAGGGGCACATCGGCAACGCGCACCGGGAGTCCGGTGGCCGCTGGCACCGGGTCCTGCTGGAGGGGCCCGAGGTCCACCGCGTCGTCCTCCCCTGGCACCTCGGCGAGGACGGGGAGGTGGAGCTCATCCCCAGAACCGGACTGAGCGTGGCCGACGCGGCGGCGCGGCTCACGGCACTGGGCCCCTCGTACGAGCGGTCCAACCCGCTCTGCGCGCACAAACTCACCCGGCAGGACACCGGCACCCCCCTCCCCCTCTTCCTGAGCACCCGGCCCGCGCCCGGTCCCGACTACGAGTCCCTGACGGTCCGCGAAGGACTGATCCACCTGGACGGACTGCACCGGATGCTCTCCTGGGCCCGGGCCGGGCGACTGGCGCCCGGCAACTGGTTCGAGGCGTACGTGGCCGGGCTACCCGCGACCCACGTACGGCATGGCGCTGGGCATGACCAGGACCGACTGGATGTTCACCCCACGGGGCAGACCGGCCATGGTCCGCACCATGTCGACGACGTGCCCGACGTCCATGGTGGGTTCGACCCGCCGTGACCCGTCGGCCTGCAGCACCGCGGGCTGCGGACGGTCGGGCGGGGTGACGTTGCCGATGTCGATCTGCCCGCAGGAGATGTCGTAGGGGCGCCCGTCCAGGGACAGCGAACGCGTCAGCCCGGCCACCGCGTGCTTGGCCGCCGTGAACGCGATGGAATCCGGCCGGGGCACCTGCGCGGACGGCGCCCCGTTGTTGATGATCCGCCCTCCGCGCGGGGTCTGCCGCTTCATGACCCGGAAGGCGGCGCGGGAACACAGGAACGTCCCGGTGGCGATGGAGTCCATCACCCGGTGCCAGTCCTCGGCGCCCACCTCGTCGGTCGGGACGTACGGCATGGTGTCGGCCGCGTTGTTGAACAGCACGTCCAGCCGTCCGAACCGGTCCACGACCTGTCCGAACAACTCGTCCACGGCGGAGGGATCGGTGATGTCCGTGGGGAGGGGGACCGCCCGGCCACGGACGTCGGCGGGGGCCAGCGCCACCGTCTCCTCCAGCGGTTTCCCACGCCGGCCGACCAGGGCCACCGTCCAGCCGTCCGCCAGGAGACCCAGTGCGCACGCCCGCCCGATACCACTGCCCGCGCCCGTCACCACAACAGTCCGCTCCACCACGCCCCACCCGTCCTCACCTTCGGGAACCCCTGCACACGCAGGGCTCTGCGAACGTGCCCAGCCACCCCCTTCACCCAAACGGGAGCCCCATGTGATTGGCCGTATACAGGCGCTGGGCGGGACCGACCGCAGCCGCGCCCTGTTCGAGCGGGCCCAGACGTCCCTGGCCGGCGGAATCAGCTCCTCCTCCCGGCTGACCTCGACCGGTCCGCACCCCTACCCGCTCTACATGGAGAGCGGGTCGGGCGCGCGGATCAGGGACGTCGACGGCAACGAGTACATCGACTACCTCATCTCCTACGGCAGCGCCGTCCTGGGACACGCCTCCCCGCTGCTCACCGAGGCGCTCACCGCCGTCCTGCACTCCGGGACGATGTTCGGCACCTGCAACACCCCGGAAGTCGAACTCGCCGAGCTGATCTGCGAGATGGTGCCCTGCGCGGAACTCGTCCGGTTCGCCAACTCGGGGAGCGAAGCAGTGCAGGGCGCCGTGCGCGCCGCCCGCGGATACACCGGGCGGTCGAAGATCCTCAAGTTCGAGGGCCACTACCACGGCTGGTCCGACACCCTCGCCATCTCCAACCGGCCCGGCGCCGGGGAAGCGGGCCCCTACGGGTCACCGCACGCCGTACCGCACTCCCCCGGCATACCGGACGGGGTCGTCGGTGACGTCGTCGTCTGCCCGTGGAACGACCCCGAGGCGCTCCGTGCGTGTCTCGACGCGCACCGGGGGGAGATCGCGGCGGTCATCTGCGAACCGATCGTCGCCAACAACGCCTGCACCATGCCCGCGCCGGGCTTCCTGAACCGGCTGCGGGAGGAATGCACGGCACGGGACGTCGTGCTCGTCTTCGACGAGGTCTGCACCGGGTTCCGCACCGGGCCCGGAGGCGCCCAGACGATGTTCGGCGTGGTGCCGGACCTGGCCGTCTTCTCCAAGGCGCTGGGCGGAGGCCTGCCGATCGCCGCCTTCGCCGGACAGCGGCACGTGATGGAACCCATGGCCCGGGGGCACGTCAAGCACGGGGGCACCTACAACGCCTCGCCGCTGTGCGCGACCTCCGCCCTGGTCACCCTCCGGCAGCTGAACCAGCCGGAGGTCGGCAAGCGCATCGAGGAGAGCGGCCGCCGTGTCATGGAGGCGATCCGGCGCGCCGCCCACGACCGGCGCGTCCCCTGCGCGGTGCAGGGCGTCGGAGCCATGTTCCAGACCGTCTTCACCCCCGACGGCGCCCCCACCCGCCAGTACCGCGACCTGCTCGGCACCGACCAGGCGCGCTACGACGCCTTCCGCCACGGACTCCTCGAACGCGGAGTCCACACCAACGCCTACGGGATGGCCTGCTGGTTCGTCTCGGCGGCCGTCACCGAGGACGAACTGGACGCCACCTGCGAAGCCGTGGAGGAGGCGTTCGCGGTCCTGTGACCGGGGTCAGGGGGGGGCGGGACGCGTTCCGTCACGCCCCCGTCGCCGCCCAGAAGCGCGCGACGACGTCCTCCAGATACTCCCGGCCCTCCTCGCCGGTCGTCCCCGACGCGCCCCAGCTGCTGGTCGCCGCCATCCGGGCGTGGTACTCCGTGTGCAGCCGCTGGAGGGCCGTCTCCACGGTCCGCTTCGGCAGCGGCAGCATCTTCACCACCGGTTTCACGTACGCCTGCCAGCGGGTGGTCGACGCGTCGCGCAGCAGCTCCGCGAGCCGCTCGTCCCCACCGGTCGCGGTGATCAGGGCGCGCGGGCCGAGACCGAGGGCCTCGGCGAGCGCGGCGGTCTGGCGTTCGGTGCCGCGCCAGCGCCCCTCGTCCTCCATCCGCTGGTACGCCGGGGCCGCCAGGCCCACCCGCCGGGCCAGTTCCTCGACGCCGAGCCCGTGCGCCATGCGGTGCTCGCGCAGGGTCGACGCGGCGGCGATCAGCTCGGCGGGGGAGCACCACAGGACGCCCGCGAGGGCGGTCAGCTCCTGTTCACCGGGGACGGCCCGGCCGCGTTCCCAGTCGGCGACCGTGTCGGGTCCGACGAGGAGGCCGTACTGGGCGCGCAGACCGTAGGAGACGTGGCCGTGGGTCATGCCGAGGCCCTCGCGCAGCCGCCGGGCGGCCAGGGCGTCGAAGGGAGGGGTGGGTCGGTGCACCCCGCCCACGCTAGATGCGGAGGGTGATGGCTGGATACGGTGTGTTCCGCCAACGTGCGCGGTCGTAGGAACGTGGGAACCGCTCAGTAACCCCGGGCGGGTCCTTCGAGCCAGCGGTACTGGAGTTCCGGCCGTCCGATCTGGCCGTACTGCGGGGCCCGTACCGCCCGGCCCCCGGTGACCAGGTGTTCCAGATAGCGGCGCGCGGTGATCCGGGAGATCCCGACCGCCGCCCCCGCCTCGGCCGCGGTGAGCCCGGCCGGGGCGGCCCGCAGCCCCCGGGTGACGGCCTCCAGGGTGGGCGCGCTCAGCCCCTTGGGGAGGGCGGCGGGGTGCGGGGCACGGAGAGTGGCGAGGGCCCGGTCGACCTCGTCCTGCCCGGAGGCCTCGCCCGCCGACGCCCGGAACTCGGCGTACCGCGCGAGCCGGTCCCGGAGGGTCGCGAAGGCGAACGGCTTCAGGACGTACTGGACGACGCCCAGCGAGACGCCCTCCCTGACCACGGCCAGGTCGCGGGCGGAGGTGACGGCGATGACGTCGGCGGAGTGCCCGGCGGCGCGCAGCGCCCGCAGCAACTGGAGACCGTGGCCGTCGGGGAGGTAGAGGTCGAGCAGGATCAGATCGACGGGGGTCCGGTCGAGGAGCCGGACGGCGGCGGCGCGGGAGTGCGCGACCCCGACGACGGTGAAGCCCTCGACGCGCCCGGCGTACAGGGCGTGCGCATCGGCGGCGACGGGGTCGTCCTCGACGACCAGCACCCGCAGGTCCACGGCGCTCATCCGGCCACACCCGAGGGGGAGCCCGGACCGCCGACGGCGGGACCGGCACCGGCGCCGGGCTGTCCGGGACCGAGCTGTCCGGGACCTGGACGGCCGGGGTCGGCCGGGCCGGTTCCGCCCGTGCCCGACCGCTGAGACGGCACAGGCGCGGGCGCGGGCGCGGGTGTGGGCGCGGGTCGCGGAGCCGGACCCCTGCCCGTCCCCGTACTCCCGTCCCCGTCCGTCTCCCCGTCCCCGTCCGGGCCCGTCGGCAGGGGCAGCCGTACGGTGAACTCCGCGCCGCCCTCCTCCGCGTCCGTCACGGTCAGGGTGCCCCGGGCGCGGCCGACCGCCTGGCCGACCAGGGCCAGGCCGAGGCCCCTGCCGGGGCCCCGGGTGGACCAGCCCCGGCCCAGGACGGCGTCGCGGTCGGCGGGGCGCACCCCGGGGCCGCTGTCGCCGACCCGCAGCAGCAGTTCCCCGTCGCCGGTGCGGGCCGCGACGGTGACCGTCACCCGGGCGTGCGGGGTGCCGCCGACCGCCTCCACCGCGTTGTCGACGAGGTTGCCGAGGATCGTCACCAGGTCACGGGCGGGCAGGGCGGGGGGCAGCAGTCCGTCGTCGATGCGGCTGTCCTCGGTGAGCGTCAGCTCCACGCCCCGCTCGTGGGCCTGGGCCGCCTTGCCGAGCAGCAGCGCCGCGAGGACCGGCTCCCCGACGGCGTCGACGACCCGGTCGGTGAGCGCCTGGGCGAGTTCCAGTTCCGCCGTGGCGAACTCCACCGCCTCGTCCACCCGGCCCAGTTCGATGAGCGACACCACGGTGTGCAGCCGGTTGGCCGCCTCGTGGGCCTGGGAACGGAGGGCCTCGGTGAAGCCCCGCTCCGAGTCCAACTCGCCCGACAGCGCCTGGAGTTCGGTGCGGTCCCGGAGGGTGACGACGGTGCCGCGCCGCTTGCCGCCCACCACCGGGCGGGTGTTGACGACGAGCAGCCGGTCGGCCGTCAGATGCGTCTCGTCGACGCGCGGCTCGGAGGAGAGCAGGGCGCCGGTCAGCGACGCGGGCAGGCCGAGTCCGGTCGCCGGGCGGCCGACGGACCCCTCGTCCAGGCCGAGCAGTTCGCGTGCTCCGTCGTTGATGAGGGCGATCCGCCGCTGTCCGTCCAGCATCACGAGTCCTTCGCGGACCGCGTGCAGGGCGGCCTCGTGGTAGTCGTACATCCGGCTCAGCGCGGTCGCGTTCATGCCGTGGGTGTGGCGGCGCAGCCGGGCGTTGACGACGTAGGTGCCCGCCCCGCCGAGCGCGAGGGCCGCGCCCGCCATGAAGAGCAGCGCGGTGACCTGCTCCCGTATCTGCTCGCTGATCTTCTCGATCGTGATGCCCGCGCTGACCAGGGCGACGACCCGGTCTCCGGACATGACGGGCGCCACGGTCCGCACCGAGGGGCCGAGGACGCCGAGATGGGTCTCGGAGTAGAGCCGGCCGGCCCGTGCCTCCTCGATGTGACCGAGGTAGGCGCGGCCGATCTGGTCGGGCTCGGGGTGCGTCCAGCGGGTGCCCTCCGGGGACATGACGACGACGAAGGCGACGCCCGCGTGGCGGCGGAGCGCCTCCGTGTACGGCTGGAGCACCGCCGACGGGTCCGCGGTGCGGGCCGCGGCGACCACGGACGGGGAGTCGGCGACGGCGGCGGCGGTCGCCGTGGCCTGTCGCCGCGCGGTCTCCTCGGCCTGCCCGCGGTCCGTGACGTACGCGAAGACCGCGCACCCCGCCACGATGACGGCCACGACCGCGACCTGCATCGCGAAGAGCTGTCCGGCCAGGCTGCGCGGGTGGGGGAGGGGGAGACGCATGCGGGTAAGTGTGCACGCCGGGATTTGCTCCGGGGCGTCGCGTTCCCGAATCGTTCCCTTTCCGTACGGTCGCGTGGGATCCGCGCGCGAGGCCGGTCGAGGCCGTACGGGACCGGCGGGGAGGGTCGGGTGGGGGTCGTACGGGACCGGCGCGCGGGGTCCGCGCGGGCCGCCGCCGGAGCCTTCCGACAGTTCGGCCGTGAACGAAACGTACGCAACAGTGACCCGGATCACAGGCTGGTGGATAGTCGCCGGAGTCCACCGGGACGTGGACCCCCCCCCATCAGCACGAGGAGGACCCGTGGCCGCACGCCGGGACCGTACCCACTATCTGTATCTGGCCGTCATCGCCGCCGTCCTGCTCGGCATCGCGGTCGGCTTCGTGGCGCCTGGCGTCGCCGTCGAGCTGAAGCCGCTGGGCACCGGCTTCGTCAATCTGATCAAGATGATGATCTCGCCGATCATCTTCTGCACGATCGTGCTGGGCGTCGGTTCGGTCCGGAAGGCGGCGAAGGTCGGCGCCGTCGGCGGGCTCGCCCTCGGCTACTTCATGGTGATGTCCACGGTCGCCCTCGCGATCGGTCTGCTCGTCGGCAACCTCCTGGAGCCCGGCTCCGGTCTGCACCTCACCAAGGAGCTGGCCGAGGCGGGCGCCAAGCAGGCCCAGGGGGCGAGCGAGTCCACCCCCGACTTCCTGCTCGGGATCATCCCCACCACGATGGTGTCCGCCTTCACCGAGGGCGAGGTCCTCCAGACCCTGCTCGTCGCGCTGCTCGCGGGCTTCGCGCTCCAGGCGATGGGGGCGGCGGGCGAGCCGGTCCTGCGCGGGATCGGGCACATCCAGCGGCTGGTCTTCCGCATCCTCGGCATGATCATGTGGGCCGCGCCGGTCGGCGCGTTCGGCGCGATCGCCGCGGTCGTCGGCGCGACCGGGATCGACGCCCTGAAGTCCCTGGCCGTCATCATGATCGGCTTCTATCTGACCTGTGCGATCTTTGTCTTCGTGGTCCTCGGCGCGCTGCTGAGGCTGGTCGCGGGGATCAACATCTGGACCCTCCTGAAGTACCTGGGCCGCGAGTTCCTGCTGATCCTCTCCACCTCCTCGTCCGAGTCGGCGCTGCCCCGGCTCATCGCGAAGATGGAGCACCTGGGCGTCTCCAAGCCGGTCGTCGGCATCACGGTGCCGACCGGCTACTCGTTCAACCTGGACGGCACCGCGATCTATCTGACGATGGCCTCGCTCTTCGTCGCCGAGGCGATGGGCGACCCCCTCTCCTTCGGTGAGCAGGTCTCCCTCCTGATCTTCATGATCATCGCCTCGAAGGGGGCGGCGGGCGTCACCGGCGCCGGTCTCGCCACCCTCGCGGGCGGCCTCCAGTCGCACCGGCCCGAACTGGTCGACGGGGTGGGCCTGATCGTGGGCATCGACCGCTTCATGAGCGAGGCGCGCGCCCTCACCAACTTCGCGGGCAACGCCGTGGCGACGGTGCTCGTCGGCACCTGGACCAAGGAGATCGACAAGGCACGGGTCTCCGAGGTGCTCGCCGGGCACGTCCCGTTCGACGAGAAGACCCTCGTCGACGACCACGGGCCGTCCCCGGTCCCGGACCAGCGCGCCGAGGAGGGCGAGGAGAAGGCCCGGGCGGGCGTCTGATCCGGGACGACGGACCGGCGTGACGATCGGTGAGGGGCGGCCCCGGGAACGGGCCGCCCCTCACCGCGTACGGCTCCGGCGGCCTCACTGCGTGCGGTCTCCGGTGGTCCTCCGCTCACCGCGTACTGCAAACCCCCGGTCGGCGCCCGACCCCCGTGCGGGCGCCTCACGGGCCGTCCAGGGCTGTGACCTCCTCCCGGGTCAGCAGGAGGTCCGCCGCCGCGGCGGAGTCGCGGACCGATTCCGGGCGGCTCGCGCCGGGGATCGGCAGGACCGTCCCCGGGCGGGTCAGCAGCCAGGCGAGGGCCACCCGCTGCGGGCTGGTCCCGCGCTCCCGGGCCACCCGGTGGAAGGCGCCGGAACGGGGGTCCTCCTCCCGCGCGGACGTCCCGTCGAGGGAGCTGCGGGAGATGCCGCCCAGCGGGCTCCACGGCAGGTACGCGAGACCGAGTTCCGCGCAGAGCCGCAGCTCGGCGCCGCCGGTGCGGGCCTCGGGGGAGTAGCGGTTCTGCACGGAGACCAGCCGGTCGCCGAGGATCTCGCGGGCGAGCAGGATCTGCGCGGTGTCCACGTTCGAGACGCCCGCGAGCCGGACCGTGCCCGCGTCGAGGAGTTCCCGGAGCGCGCCGAGCGATTCGGCGTACGGGACGGCGGGGTCGGGTCTGTGCAGCTGGTAGAGGCCGAGGGGGGTGCGGCCGAGCCGCCGGGCCGAGGCCTCGGCCGCCCGGCGCAGGTGCGCGGGGCGGCCGTCGACGCTCCAGCCGCCGTCGGGGGTACGGCCCCGGCCGCCCTTGGTGGCGACGAGGACGTCGTCGGTCCGGCCGCCGTACGAGGCGAGGGCGCGGGCCACGAGCAGTTCGCCCTCGCCGGGCGCACCGCCCGGCGGATGGTAGGAGTCGGCCGTGTCGAGCAGGGTCACCCCGGCGTCGAGAGCGGCGTGCACGGTGGCCAGGGCCCGCGCCTCGTCGGGTCTGCCCTCGATGGAGAGCGGCATGGTGCCGAGTCCGACCGCGCCGACCCGGACGTCCCCCAGCAGTCGGTAGCGCATCAGCGGGCCTGCGCCCCGAGGGTCTCGGCGACGGCCGCCGCGAGCCAGTCGGAGGAGTGGGAGAAGGAGTAACCGAGCGCGGTGGCCCGGGAGTTGTCCATGCTGTATGCGCGGTCGAAGGAGAACGGCGAGACCTCGCCGACCTCCACCTCGTGGAAGACGGTCCGGCCGCCGACCTGCCTCTCTATCTCCGCGCAGAGGTCGGCGGTGGTGAGCGGGCCGTGGGAGCGGGCGTTGACCGGTCCGGTGAAGTCGCCGGTGACGGTCCAGGCGAGGAAGTCGGCGATCTCCTCGACGTACACGTAGGTCGCCGGGTGGTTGACCGCCGGGACGGTGATCGGCTCGCCCGCCCGGACCCGTCGCACGTAGTGGTCGAGGCGGCCGGTGAAGTCGTCGTCACCGCCGAGGACGTGGGCCACCCGTACCGAGGCCCAGGCGAACGGCGGGTCCGCCGCGAAGACCGCCTCGGACTGCCGCTTGCCCTCTCCGTAGTGGGCGTCCCGGAACTCCTCGTCGTGCCAGGGCAGTCCGCTGTCCACGGTGACGGCGGACAGGTCGAGGGCGTCCTCGGGGACCGGGTCGGCGGAGTCCTCGTACTCGTACACCATCACCGTGGAGGTCATGACGTAGCGCCGGGTGCGGTCCGCGAAGACCCGCCGGGCGATCTCCGCCTGGCGCGGGGTGTAGCAGACCTGGTCCACGACGACGTCGAAGAAGCGGCCCGCGAGCGCGGTCTCCAGCGCCTTCTCGTCGTCGCGGTCGGCGATGAGGTGTTCGACCTCCCCGGGGGTGCCCGAGGAGCCCCGGTTGAGCACGGTGATCCGGTGTCCGGAGTCCCGCAGCAGGGCGATGAGCCGCTTTCCGAAATAGCGGTTCCCGCCGATGATCAGAATGTCCATGAATACCAACTCCCTTGTCTCGCAGGACAAGTGTTACGTTGATTCTCCGCCGTCTGAAGGGGGAGACATGGGAGTCCAGGCCGCCGTACCGAAGGAACCACGGCCTTCACGCCTTCTCGCCGACGAAACCTCGGCGGCCTCCTTCGACGCCGTCGACCGGCAGATCCTGGACGTCCTCCAGAGCGACGGCCGGATCAAACTGAGCGAGCTGGGACGGCGGGTCAGGCTCAGCCCCGCCGCCGTCACCGAGCGCGTCCGGCGCCTGGAGGCGAGCGGCGCGGTCACCGGCTACGGCGCCCATGTCTCCCCGGCCCGGCTCGGCTACGGCATCCAGGCGTTCATCCGGGTCGATCCGCACGGCGGCTACACCCTGAAGCACCCGAGGACCCTGGAACTGACCGCGCGGCCCGAGGTCCTGGAGGTGCACCACGTGGTGGGCGAGGACTGCTGGATCATCAAGGTCGCCGTCACCGACACGGTCCACCTGGAGGACGTGCTGGAGCAGACCTCGGCGCTCGGCCGGACGACCACCTCGATCGTCCTGTCCTCCCCGGTGGTCCGCAAGCCGCTCCTCCCGCCGCCCGCGCGCAACTGACCACCGGTACGGAACCGGCCGCGCGCGCGGAACCCGCCGCCGACCGGGCCGGCTCCCGGGCGGCGCCCGGTGTCCCGGGCCGGTACGGGCTTGCCCTGACGTCGACGTCAAGGCATACCGTCGGGGACATGCGCATCGGAGAGCTGGCCGAGCGGGCCGGGACGACCACGCGGACCCTGCGGTACTACGAGTCCCGGGGGCTCCTGACCGCCCGGCGCACGGAGCGGGGCCACCGCACGTACGACGAGGCCGACCTGCGGCTGCTGCGGGAGATCAGGACCCTGCGGGCCTTCGGGTTCGACCTGGAGGAGACCCGGCCGTTCGTGGACTGCCTGCGCGCGGGCCATCCGGCGGGCGACTCCTGCCCGGCGTCGATCGCCGTCTACCGGCGCAAGATCGCCGAGCTGGACGGACTGGTCGGACGGCTCCTCGCGGTGCGCGCGGAGGTGGGCGCCCAGCTGCTGCGGGCCGAGGCGGAACTGCCGCACGGTCCGGAGCCCCGGTGCGAACTGACGGTGGAGGAGGGCCCGCGACGGGCCCCGGCGACGGAGGGAGAACGGCGATGACGACATGTGCCGAGGGCGCGGAGGGCGTGGCCGAGGTCACCGACACGGACTTCGGGGCGGAGGTGCTGGAGTCCGGGCGGCCGGTCCTGGTGAAGTTCACCGCCGGGTGGTGCGGCCCCTGCCGGCAGCTCAAGCCGGTGCTGCGCGCGATCGCGGCGGAGGAGGCGGACCGGCTGCGGATCGTGGAGATCGACGTGGACCGCAACCCGGAGACCACCCTGCGGTACGGGGTGCTCGCCACCCCCACGATGCTGCTGTTCCGGGCGGGCGAGCCCGTGAAGTCCCTCGTGGGGGCCCGGCCGAAGCGCCGTCTCCTGGAAGAACTGGCGGACGTGCTCGGCTGACCCGGGCCGGAGCGCCCGCACCCGGCGGGCCCTCGGGCGGTGCGCTCCCCGGCAGTGCGCCGCGTGCTTTTCTCGGTACATACGGAAATACCCCGACCGGAATGGCGGTCGGGGTATTTCTTCGCGTATATTAATGGATTCCGTGTCCGGACACACCGAAAGCACGGAGAAGTTCAATAAACACACCGTATCGCGCCGGGAGTCGAATTGTCAACCGAGGAATTTCGGAAAGAGCAGCAATTCATCACCGATCTCTACACACGGCTCGACGTCCTGCGGGACGAGGCCGAGACCGCCGTCGCCCGCGCCCTGCGCACCCCCGGGTCCGGCAGCAGCCAGGGCAGGCTGGAACGGGACGTGCTCGTCGCCGAGCAGTCGGGGCTCCTCGCCGCGTTCGACGCGGGCGAGAGCGGGCTCTGCTTCGGCCGCCTCGTCTTCCGGGACGGCCGTGACCACCACATCGGCCGCCTCGGCATCCGCGAGGACGACCCCGAGCGCACCCCGCTCGTGGTCGACTGGCGCGCCGAGGCCGCCCGCCCCTTCTACCTCGCCACCGGGTACGAGCCGATGGGCCTGTCCCGCCGCCGCCACATCGGCACCCGGGGCCGTACCGTCACCACCCTCCACGACGAGGTCCTCGACCTCGCCGACGCCACCCGCACCGGGCACGAGAGCCGGGACGCCGACGAGGTGCTGCTCGCCGCGCTCGACGCGGCCCGCACCGGACGGATGCACGACATCGTGCAGACCGTCCAGGCCGAACAGGACGCCATCATCCGCTCCCCGCACCGGGGCGTCCTCGTCGTCGAGGGCGGCCCCGGCACCGGCAAGACCGCCGTGGCGCTGCACCGGGCCGCGTACCTCCTCTACGCCCACCGGGAGCAGCTCGCCCGCCGGGCCGTCCTCATCGTCGGGCCCAACCCCGCCTTCCTCGGCTACATCGGCAACGTGCTGCCCTCCCTCGGCGAGACCGGCGTCCTCCTCGCCACCCCCGCCGAACTCTTCCCCGGCGTTCGCGCCACCGGCACCGACACCCCCCGCGCCGCCGCCGTGAAGGGCTCCGCCGCCATGGCCGGGGCGCTCGCCCGGGCCGTACGCGACCACCAGCGGGTCCCCGAGCGCGGGGCGCCCCTCGTCGTCCCGCACGAGGACGGCGACCTCGTCATCGACTGGGACACGGCCCTGGAAGCCCGCCACAAGGCCCGCGAGACGGCCCTCCCGCACAACCTGGCCCGCCCCTACTTCGTCTTCCGCGTCCTGGACGCGCTCGCCGCGCAGCTCGCCGACCGCATCGGCGCCGATCCCTACGGCGGCCCCAACTTCCTCGGCCCCGACGACATCGCGCTGCTCGCCAAGGGCATCGCCGCCAACCCCGAGGTCCACGCGGCGATCGAGGAGCTGTGGCCCGCGCTCACCCCGGAGGAGTTCCTCACCGGCTACCTGGCCGGGCCCACCCATCTGCCCGGGGCGGACGCCGGGGCGATCCGGCGCGACGGCGGCCCCTGGACCCCCGCCGACGTGCCGCTGCTCGACGAGGCGGCCGAACTCCTCGGCGAGGACGACGCGGCCGTCCGCGCCGCCGGGGAGGCCGAACGGCAGAAGCGGATCCAGTACGCGCAGGGCGTCCTCGACGTCTCCTACGCCTCCCGGACCTATGAGTTCGAGGACAAGGAGGAACTGGACAAGGACGCCTCCGAGGTGCTCTCCGCGCACGACGTCATCGACGCCGAGCGGTTCGCGGAGCGGCACGAGGAGGCCGACCACCGCACCGCCGCCGAACGCGCCGCCGCCGACCGGACCTGGGCCTTCGGCCACATCATCGTCGACGAGGCCCAGGAGCTCTCCGCGATGGCCTGGCGCCTGCTGATGCGCCGCAGCCCCAGCCGCTCCATGACCCTGGTCGGCGACCCCGCCCAGACCGGCGACCCGGCGGGCGTCGGGAGCTGGGAGGACATCCTCGCCCCCTACGTGGAGGACCGCTGGGAACTGGTGCGCCTCGGGGTCAACTACCGCACCCCCGCCGAGATCATGGCGGTCGCCGCCGAGGCGCGGCGGGCCGCAGACCCCGGTTTCGAACCTCCCCGCTCGGTACGGTCGACCGGCGTCGAGCCCTGGGACCGTACGGCGGCCGACCCGGTCGCGGAGACCGCCGCCGCGGTGGCGGCCGAGCGGCACGACGAGGGCCGGATCGCGGTCGTCGCCCCGCCGGAACTGCTCCCCGCGCTGGCCGCCGCGGTGCCGGACGCGGCGCACGGTCCGGCCCCCGACCTCACCCGGCCGGTCGTCCTGCTCGACCCCCGGCAGGCGAAGGGCCTGGAGTTCGACACGGTCCTGGTGGTGGACCCGGAGGGGATCGTCGCGGGCGCCGCGCACGGCGCCAACGACCTGTACGTGGCGCTGACCCGGGCGACCCAGCGCCTCGGGGTCATCCGTCGCGCAGCGCACAGCTGAACAGCGGCTCCCCGTCCTGGTGACCGGTGACCCGGACCGTCCCCGGTGTCCTGCCGGGCTCCGTCCCGAGGAGACAGGGGCCGCCCTGGAACTCGGCGTACCGGTGGAAGACCATCCGCAGGGCGGCGGGCAGGAAGGGGCGGGGCCAGACGGTGGCGGCGGCGGCCTGCCGCGCGGCTTCGAGGACGAGCATCCCCGGTATGTGGTCGTTGGGCCGTTGGAAGAGGGTGGGGTGGCCGGTGTCGACGACGAGCCGCCACGTCCCGTCCCGGCTCCAGGGGGCGAGGAGCACGTCCTCCGTCCTGGTCCGGCCGGTGCGGGCGGCCGGTGCCCGGCGGCTCTCCGGGCCGGGGCGCGCCACGCCGGGTTCGACGCGCCCGCCGCGCAGTCTGCGGTAGGCGGCGGGCCCGGCGAACCGGGCGTGGGCGCTGCCGGTCGCCACCAGCCGGGCCGTCCGCCGTACGGTCCACTCCGCCCGCATCACGGCCAGTTCGCCGCCGCGCCGCAGGAGTTCGGCGAACCTGATCTCCATGTCGGCGGCCCCGCCGGTGACGGCGAGGCCCGCCGGGTCGCAGGTCAGGGACAGTTCGCTGAGCAGGATGTGGCGGGACGGCGGCATCCCGTGGGCCGCGTGCAGCAGGGCCATCGTGGCCTGCCGCAGGGTCTCGGCGACGAGCAGAGGGTCGTGGCACCGGCGCCCGGCCCGGTCCAGCGGGGCGAAGAACGGGTGGTCGTCGGGCCAGACGGCCCGGACCGCGAAGCGCGCCTCCCCGGCGAGCGGGCGCCACTCGACCGGGAAGGTGTCCTCGGGGCGCACCCGGTGGCATAACTGCGGCGACAGGGGCCGCTCCACGGTCTTCCGCATGGTGTCCCCGCTCATCTGGATCCGTCGACAAGATCCGATGAGTGAAGATAGCCGAACGGAGCCCTTGGCGTCCGAACGGATGAACGATCAACTGGCCGAACGTCAACTACCGGACGTTCGGACGCCCTTGCTCACGCGGGGCCGGTCCGGGGGCCGGCCGAAGACCGGCCGAAGACCGGCCGAAGACCGGCCGAAGACCGGGCCGGAGACGGTCCCGGCCCGGACCCTCCGCCGGGCCGCCCGCCCCGGCACCGGGATCCGCCCACCCCGGCCCCGGGGCCCGTCCTCCTCAGGCCGGCCGCAGCCACACCGTCGCGAGCGGGGGCAGCGTCGTCCGGATGCTGGTGGTCCACCCGTGGTGCGGCACGGACTCCGCCTTCAGCGGGTCCCGCCCCACCACGTCGCTCCCGCCGTACCGGGCGTCGTCCGTGTTCAGCACCTCCGACCAGGCGACCACGGACTCCGGCACCCCGAGCCGGTACCCGTGCCGCACCACCGGCGAGAAGTTCGACACCGCGAGCAGCGGCAGCCCGGAGCCGTCGAAGCGCAGGAACGCGAAGACGTTGTCCTCCGCCGCGTCCCCCACCACCCACCGGAAGCCCTCCGGGACGGTGTCCCGCTCCCAGAGCGCCGGGGTCGCCGCGTACACCGTGTTCAGGTCCCGGACCAGGTCCCGCACCCCCCGGTGGTCGGGCTCCGCCCCGTACGCCGGATCGAGCAGCCACCAGTCGGGGCCGTGGTCCGCCGACCACTCCGAGCCCTGCGCGAACTCCTGCCCCATGTAGAGGAGTTGCTTGCCGGGGTGGGCCCACATGAAGCCCAGGTAGGCGCGGAGGTCGGCGCGCTGCTGCCACCAGTCGCCCGGCATCTTCGACACCAGGGACCGCTTGCCGTGCACCACCTCGTCGTGCGAGATCGGCAGGATGTAGTTCTCGCTGTACGCGTACACCATCGAGAAGGTCATCTCGTGGTGGTGGTACTTCCGGTGCACCGGCTCCTTCCGCACGTACTCCAGCGAGTCGTGCATCCACCCCATGTTCCACTTCATGCCGAAGCCCAGACCGCCGAAGCCGCCGGGACCCACCTGGTCCGTCGCCCGGGTCACCCCGTCCCAGGCGGTGGACTCCTCAGCGAACGTCACGATCCCCGGGCAGCGCCGGTACACGGTCGCGTTCATCTCCTGGAGGAACGCCACCGCGTCCGGGTTCTCCCGCCCGCCGTGCTCGTTGGGCAGCCACTCGCCGTACTCCCGCGAGTAGTCCAGGTAGAGCATCGACGCCACCGCGTCCACCCGCAGCCCGTCGATGTGGAACTCCTGGCACCAGTACACCGCGTTGGCCACCAGGAAGTTCCGCACCTCCTTGCGGCCGTAGTCGAACTCCAGGGTCCCCCAGTCCGGATGGTGGGAACGGCGCGGGTCCGGGTGCTCGTACAGCGGGCGCCCGTCGAACTCCGCGAGGGCCCAGTCGTCCTTCGGGAAGTGCGCGGGGACCCAGTCCATCAGGACCCCGATGCCCGCCCGGTGCAGCGCGTCCACCAGGAACCTGAAGTCGTCCGGGGTGCCCATGCGGGCCGTCGGCGCGTAGAAACCGGTGACCTGGTAGCCCCACGAACCGCCGAACGGGTGCTCGGTCACCGGCATCAGCTCCACGTGCGTGAAGCCCAGGTCCTTCACGTACGCGGGCAGCTGCTCGGCGAGCTGCCGGTAGCTGAGGCCCGGCCGCCAGGACGGCAGGTGCACCTCGTACACCGACAGCGGCGCCTCGTGGTGCGGGCGCGCCCCGCGCCGCGCCATCCACTCCGCGTCCTCCCAGACGTAGTGGGAGGCGGTGACGATCGACGCCGTGTTCGGCGGGCACTCGGTGCACCGGGCCATCGGGTCCGCCCGTACGGTGTGCGTCCCGTCCGGCCGGGTGATGTCGTACTTGTAGAGCGCGCCCTCGCCGACCCCCGGCACGAACAGCTCCCACACCCCCGTCGAACCCAGCGAGCGCATCGGCAGGGCCGTGCCGTCCCAGTGCGTGAAGTCACCCGTGACGCGCACCCCCCGCGCGTTCGGCGCCCACACCGCGAACCGGGTCCCGGTCACCCCGCCGTGGGTCATGACCCGGGAGCCCAGCGCCGTCCACAGCTCCTCGTGCCGCCCCTCCCCGATCAGGTGCAGGTCGAGCTCGCCCAGCGAGGGCAGGAAGCGGTACGGGTCGTCCGCGGCCAGCTCCTCCGGCCCGTCGTACCGGACCCGCAGTTCGTACGCGGGCACCTTGCGCAGCAGCGGCAGCACCCCGGAGAAGAGCCCGTCGCCCTCGTCCGCGAGCGGGATCCGCCTGCCCTTGGTGAGGACGGTCACCTCCTTCGCCCACGGGCGGAGCACCCGGACCACCACCCCGCCCCGGACCTGGTGGGCGCCCAGCAGCCCGTGCGGGTCGTGGTGCTCACCCGCGAGCAGCCGCGCCCGGTCGCCCGGGTCGAGCGGCGGCGCGGGCCGGGGCGCCGGGGGAGCGGCGGGGGACGTGGTGCTGCGGGCCGTCTTGCCTGCGGGGCGGGCGGTCACCGGGATGCCTCCTGGGATACGGGGTGGAGATGTGACGGGTGTGATGGACAGAGGGGAAGGGGTGGGTGAGGGAGGTGGGGCAGGGGATGCCCATGGGGCTCGGGGTACGGGGTGGAGATGTGACGGGTGTGATGGACCGAGGGGAAGAGGTAGGTGAGGGAGGTGGGGCAGGGGATGCCCATGGGGCTCGGGGTACGGACCGGCAACGGTGCCCGGCACGGGCGGGACACTCCGCCGAACGGGGGCGGGCGCGGTTTCCGCAGGCGGGAGCCGTACGGCGGCCCCGAACGCTGGTCCGAACGGGGCGCCCCGCCGGGCCGGTGCTGCGCCGAACGGGGTGGGGCACCGGGCCGGGTCCGCGCAGATCACCGGGGGGCCGCGAGGCGCTCGATCGCGGACATCGGGACCGGGAGCCAGTCCGGGCGGTGCCGGGCCTCGTAGACCACCTCGTACACCGCCTTGTCCGTCTCGTAGGCGCGCAGCAGCGCGGGCTCGGCGCGCGGGTCGACGCCCGCCGCCTCTGCGTAGCCGGTGCAGAAGGCCGCCCGGCAGCGGGTCGCCCAGTCGGCCCGCCAGGGCCGGTGGGTGCGGGCCGCGTAGTCGAAGGAGCGGAGCATCCCGGCGATGTCGCGGACCGTGGGCTGGGGGCTGCGCCGCTCGTCCAGCGGCTTCGCGGGCTCGCCCTCGAAGTCGATGACGGCCCAGCCGCCGTCGGAGCCCCGCAGGGTCTGGCCCAGGTGCAGGTCGCCGTGGACGCGCTGGAGCGTGCCGCCGCCGTGGGCGCCGCCCGCCGCCGCGAAGACCGCCCGCAGGGCCGGTACGTACGGCAGGAGCGCCGGCACCGCCTGCGCCGCCGTGTGCAGCCTGCGGTCCATGGCGGCGGCCAGTTGCTCGGTCTCGGCCCGCTGGAGCGGCCGGGTGGGCAGCGCGTCCGCGAGGGCGAGGTGGACCTCGGCGGTGGCCCGGCCCAGGGCCCGCGCCTCGGCGGTGAACGCGCGGCCGTCGGCGAGCGCGTCGAGGGCGAGCCGCCAGCCGTCGCGGGAGTCGCGCAGATAGGGCTGGAGCACCCCGAGGGTCGCGGCCCCCGTCTCGAACCAGGCGACCGGCGCCGGGACCCGGGCGCAGCCCGCCCCGGCGAGGGCGAGCGGCAGCTCCAGGTCGGGATTGGCCCCCGGGCTGACCCGGCGGAAGATCTTCAGGATGTACGCGTCCCCGTACACCAGGGAGGAGTTGGACTGCTCGGCGTCGAGCATCCGGGGGGCGGGCGCGGGCGGCAGCGCGGTGGTGGCGTGGAACCGCAGGGGGCCGGTCCGGCCCGGGGTGCGCAGCCGCTCGTAGAGGAGTCCGGCGAGGCGCGGGTCGCGCAGCCCCTCGTAGACCGCGCGTCCGGCGAGCGGGCCCTGCCGGAGCCGTCCGATCAGGGCGGGGGCGAGCCGGGGCGGTAGCTGGGGCCTTGTGCCCAGGAGGAGTTGGTAGCAGTCGGCGGGCGATCCGGCGGGGCGGCCCGGCTGTTCGACCCGGAGGAGCAGATGGAGGAGCCCGGGGCCCGGGCCGTCCAGGGGCAGCAGCTCGGTGGCGGCTTCCAGGCCGAATCCGGTGACCCGGCGGCCCTTGCCCGCGAACCAGCGCTGCCGGGGCAGCCATTCATGGAGCAGGGGGGTGAGGGAGGGAAGGAGGGCGTCCGGGGCCCGGGTGGTGGATGCGGTCTCCGGCATGGCATCGCGTCCTTTCCCCGGGGCGCGCAGATGACTGTCATATGGGTTCAAATGCGCAGATTGTCCCGGATGGCGGCTGGGGCTGTCCGGATGTGCGGGACGTGTCGGAAGGGGAAGATCCGTACGGGTCCGGCGGGAAGGCCCGGATGGACCCGGATCGTGTGTGTTTCACAGTGCCCGGAGTGGGACGGGGAAAACCGTCCCACCCGGAGGAATCCGAACGGACGGGCGGTCAGCCCCTCTTGAGACGGAACCAGTAGAAGCCGTGCCCCGCAAGGGTCAGCAGGTACGGCAGGCGGCCGATGGCCGGGAACGTCACCCCGCCGATCAGCTCCACCGGCTGGGCGCCGTCGAAGCGGCTCAGGTCCAGCTCGGTGGGCTGCGCGGACCGCGAGAAGTTGTTCACGCAGAGGACGAGATCGTCGCCCTCCTCGCGCAGGAAGGCCAGCACCGCGGGGTTGGAGGCCGGGAGTTCGGTGTACGCGCCGGTGCCGAAGGCCCGGTTCTGCTTGCGGACCTCGATCATCCGCTTCGTCCAGTGGAGCAGCGAGGACGGCGACGCCGTGCCCGCCTCGACATTGGTCACCTGGTAGCCGTGGACCGGGTCCATGATGGCCGGAAGGTAGAGGCGCCCGGGGTCGCAGGAGGAGAAGCCCGCGTTCCGGTCGGGGGTCCACTGCATCGGGGTCCGCACCCCGTCCCGGTCGCCCAGCCAGATGTTGTCGCCCATGCCGATCTCGTCGCCGTAGTAGAGCACAGGCGAGCCCGGCAGCGAGAAGAGCAGCGCGGTGAACAGCTCCATCTGCTTGCGGTCGTTGTCGAGGAGCGGGGCGAGCCGCCGCCGGATGCCGATGTTGGCCCGCATCCTCGGGTCCTTGGCGTACTCGGCGTACATGTAGTCGCGCTCTTCGTCGGTGACCATTTCGAGGGTCAGCTCGTCGTGGTTGCGCAGGAAGATGCCCCACTGGCAGCCGGAGGGGATCTCCGGGGTCTTCGCCAGGATCTCGGAGACCGGATGGCGCGACTCGCGCCGCACGGCCATGAAGATCCTCGGCATGACCGGGAAGTGGAAGGCCATGTGGCACTCGTCGCCGCCCGAGCGGAAGTCGCCGAAGTAGTCGACGACGTCCTCGGGCCACTGGTTGGCCTCGGCGAGCAGCACCGTGTCGGGGTAGTGGTCGTCGATCTCCTTGCGCACCCGCTTGAGGAAGGCGTGGGTGGCGGGGAGGTTCTCGCAGTTGGTGCCCTCCTGCTGGTACAGGTACGGCACCGCGTCCAGCCGGAAGCCGTCGATCCCCAGGTCCAGCCAGAACTTGAGCGCCGACAGGATCTCCTCCTGCACCGCCGGGTTCTCGTAGTTGAGGTCGGGCTGGTGCGAGAAGAACCGGTGCCAGTAGTACTGCTTGCGGACCGGGTCGAAGGTCCAGTTGGACGTCTCGGTGTCGACGAAGATGATCCGGGCGTCCGGATACCGCTTGTCGTCGTCCGCCCAGACGTAGTAGTCGCCGTACGGGCCGTCCGGGTCGCTCCGCGACTCCTGGAACCACTCGTGCTGGTCGCTCGTGTGGTTCATGACGAAGTCGATGACCACGCGCATCCCGCGCTGGTGCGCCGCGTCGACGAACTCCACGAAGTCCGCCAGGTCGCCGAACTCGGGCAGCACCGAGGTGTGGTCGGCGACGTCGTAACCACCGTCCCTCAGGGGGGACTTGAAGAACGGCGGCAGCCAGAGGCAGTCCACGCCCAGCCACTGGAGGTAGTCCAGCCGGGACGTGATGCCCTTCAGATCTCCGACACCGTCCCCGTTGCTGTCCTGGAAGGAGCGGACGAGGACCTCGTAGAAGACGGCCCGCTTGAACCAGTCGGGATCGCGGTCCTTGGCGGGGGTGTCCTCGAAGGTGTCGGGGACGGGCTCGTTGACAGTCATGATGTGGGTGACCCTCCGGTCTGCGGGGACGGTCGCAGGACGAGGACGTGCGCGGGCGTGACGCCCGGTTGCAGGCGCACGTAGCTGGCCCTGCCCCAGTGATAGGTCTCGCCGGTGAGCTCGTCGCGCACCGGCACGGTCTCGTGCCAGTCGAGGCCGAGCACCGGCATGTCCAACGAGAGCGTCGCCTCCTGGGTGTGGTGAGGGTCGAGGTTGACGACCACCAGAACGATGTTCGAACCCGAACGCTTGCTGTACGCGATCACCAGCGGGTTGTCCGTGTCATGGAACGACAGGTTCCGCAGCCTGCGCAGCGCCGGGTGCCGACGTCTGATCCGGTTGAGAGCCGTGATGAGCGGGGTGATCGTCGCCCCCGCCCGTTCCGCCGACTCCCAGTCGCGTGGCCTCAGTTGGTACTTCTCCGAGTCCAGGTACTCCTCACTGCCGTCCCGCAGCGCGGTGTTCTCGCACAGCTCGTACCCGGCGTACATGCCCCACGAGGGCGAGAGCGTCGCCGCGAGCACCGCCCGGGCCTCGAACGCGGGCCGCCCGGCCCCCCGGAGACCGGACGGCAGGATGTCCGGGGTGTTCACGAAGAAGTTCGGCCGCATCAGCGCCGCCGTCTCCCCGGACAGCTCCGTCAGGTACTCCGTCAGCTCCTCCTTGGTGTCGCGCCAGGTGAAGTAGGTGTACGACTGCTGGAAGCCGACCGCGCCGAGCGCCCTCATCATCGCGGGCCGGGTGAACGCCTCCGCCAGGAAGATCACGTCCGGGTCCGCCCCGTTGACCTCGCCGATCACCCGCTCCCAGAACACCACCGGCTTGGTGTGCGGATTGTCCACCCGGAAGATCCGGATGCCCCGGTCCATCCAGAACCGCAGCACCCGCACGGTCTCCGCGACGATCCCGTCCATGTCCTTGTCGAACGCGATCGGATAGATGTCCTGGTACTTCTTCGGCGGGTTCTCCGCGTACGCGATCGAACCGTCCGGCCGGTGGTGGAACCACTCCGGGTGCTTCTCCACCCACGGGTGGTCCGGCGAGCACTGGAGCGCGAAGTCCAGCGCGATCTCCAGCCGCAGCTCCCGCGCCCGCGCCACGAAGGCGTCGAAGTCCTCGAAGGTCCCCAGGTCCGGGTGGAGCGCGTCGTGCCCGCCCTCCGGCGAACCGATCGCCCACGGCACCCCCACGTCGTGCGGCGCCGCCGAGAGGGAGTTGTTCGGGCCCTTGCGGTGGGTCTCGCCGATCGGGTGCACCGGCGGCAGGTACACCACGTCGAAGCCCATCGCGGCCACCGCCGGAAGCCGCTCCGCCGCCGTGCGGAAGTTCCCCGGCACCGTACGGCCCCGGACCTGGCGCACCCCCTCCGAGCGCGGGAAGAACTCGTACCAGGAGCCGAACAGCGCCCGCTCGCGCTCCACCCGGAGCGGCAACGCCGGTGAGCAGGAGAGCAGTTCGCGCAGCGGATGCCGGTCGAGGACCTCGGTCACCCGGGGTGCGAGGGCCGCCGCGAGCCGGGCCGCCGCGGGCCGGGCCGGGTCCCGCAGCGCGTCCGCCGCCGCCAGCACCGCCTCCCGCCCGCCGCCCTTCTTCGGGACGCCCTTCGCGGCCCGCTCGTGCAGCTCGGCACCCTCGGCGAGGACCAGCTCGGAGTCGATCCCGGCCGGGATCTTGATCCCCGCCGTGTGCCGCCAGGTCGCCACCGGATCGCTCCAGGCCTCGACCGTGTACGTCCAGGCGCCCTCGGCGTCCGGGGTGACCTCCGCCCCCCACCGGTCGGTGCCCTCGGCCAGCTCGCGCATCGGCGTCCAGGGGCCGGGCCGGCCCGAGGGGCCGCGCAGCACGACATTGGCGGCGACCGCGTCGTGGCCCTCGCGGAAGACGGTCGCCGTCACTTCGAAGGTCTCTCCGGCCACCGCCTTCGCGGGTCGCCGGCCACAGTCGACCAGGGGGCGTACGTCCAGTACGGGAATGCGTCCCATGAGCGGATTCACAGCATCACCTGACGGTTTACGGGGGTGCGGGTGGTGGTGCGCTCTTTCTAGCTCCGTATACGGCCGCCGGGTCGAGGGCATGGCCGCTCCCGTCCGCGTTCACTCGGACGGCTTGTTCAGAGGGATGAACGGAGATCACGGGGAGGGTGGATGAGGGGTTCGCAGAGGAGCCTTCCCCCGGAACGCGCAAGGGCAATCCGGGAGCTTTGTTAACTACGGGTACGTAGCCGGGACGACAAGGGCGCGACCCGGACAAAGAATCCGCCCCCGGGAGAGGGGAGAAGGCGCCGCCCGTACCGGCGGGTCCCGTCCAAGCCGGACGGGACCGCCGTACTCGACGGCGCGGCGGCTCGTCCGGCCGGTCCTGCTCGTCCGGCTCGCCCGCGTCCGGCGGCCGTATGCGCCGGGGCCGCCGGGGCCGTACGGGCCCTCCGCTCCCCGACCGGCGCGGGTCCGAGGCGCGGGGCCCGCGCCGACAGCCCGTCGTCGTCCGCCGACGGCAGCGGACCGGTGCCGCCCGTCGTGCGGCGGCGGATCCCGGCCATCCTCGCCGCCGCCTCCCGGCCGGGCGGCCGGACCGGACCCCGCTCGAAGACGGCCGGATCCGGCTCCTCGCACCGCACCCCACGACCGAGCCCCCGCCCGGCGTCCGCCGCGAGGCGTCCGCAGCCGCCCCACCCCGCCGTCCCACCCAGCAGTCCAACCCCCGCCGACGGCGGCCCGGCACGAACCGTGGACGCACAGCGTGGTGCGGCCACTCCGCTCCGTGGTCGCCTGTAAAGGTGGAACCGTGAAGGCAATCCGTCGATTCACCGTGCGTCCCGTCCTCCCCGACACCCTCCGACCCCTCACGGACCTCGCGCACAACCTGCGCTGGTCCTGGCACGAACCCACCCGCTCCCTCTTCGACTCCCTCGCCCCCGACGGCGTCCCGGGCGCCGATCCCGTCCGGATCCTCGGGGCCCTCGAAGCCCCCCGGCTCGCCGCCCTCGCCGCCGACCGGGACTTCCTGGCCCGGCTGCGGGCCGCCGCCGACGACCTCGCGGTCTATCTGGAAGCCCCCCGCTGGTACCAGCGCAGGACCGGGGAGGGGCCCGCCTCCGTCGCCTACTTCTCACCCGAGTTCGGCGTCGCCGCCGCCCTGCCCCAGTACTCCGGCGGCCTCGGCATCCTCGCGGGCGACCACCTCAAGGCAGCCAGCGACCTCGGTGTCCCGCTGATCGGCGTCGGACTGCTCTACCGCCACGGCTACTTCCGCCAGTCCCTCGGCCGCGACGGCTGGCAGCAGGAGCACTACCCGGTCCTCGACCCCGGCGAACTGCCCGTCGCCCTGCTCCGCGAGACCGACGGCACCCCCGCCAGGACCACCCTCGCCCTGCCCGGCGGACGCAGCCTGCACGCCCACCTCTGGATCGCCCGGGTCGGCCGCGTCCCGCTCCTCATGCTCGACTCCGACGTCGAGGAGAACGCCCCCGGCGAACGCGGCGTCACCGACCGGCTGTACGGCGGCGGCAGCGAACACCGGCTGCTCCAGGAGATGCTCCTCGGCATCGGCGGGGTCCGCGCCGTCCGGACGTACTGCCGCCTCACCGGCACCCCCGCCCCCGAGGTCTTCCACACCAACGAGGGCCACGCGGGCTTCCTCGGACTCGAACGCATCCGTGAACTCCACGGCGAGGGGCTCGACTTCGACGCCGCCCTGGAGACCGTCCGGGCCGGAACCGTCTTCACCACCCACACCCCCGTCCCGGCGGGCATCGACCGCTTCGACCGCTCCCTCGTCGCCCGCCACCTCGGCGAGGACGGCGCGCTGCCCGGCGTCGACACCGCCCGGGTCCTCGCCCTCGGCGACGAGACCCCCCTCGGCGGCGACCCCGGCGTCTTCAACATGGCCGCCATGGGCCTGCGCCTCGCCCAGCGCGCCAACGGCGTCTCCACCCTCCACGGCGCCGTCAGCCGGGACATGTTCGCCGGACTCTGGCCCGGCTTCGACACCGACGAGGTGCCGATCACCTCCGTCACCAACGGCGTCCACGCCCCCACCTGGGTCGCCCCCGAGGTCGGCCGCCTCGGCCCCGACCCCACCGACCAGGCCCTGTGGGAACTCCGCCGCACCCTGCGCGAACGGCTCGTCACCGACGTACGGGAACGGCTGCGGGCCTCCTGGCGGCAGCGCGGCGCCGCCGCCGCCGAACTCGGCTGGACCGAGTCCGTCCTGGACCCCGGCGTCCTCACCATCGGCTTCGCCCGCCGCGTCCCCTCGTACAAACGGCTCACCCTGATGCTCCGCGACCCCGACCGGCTGCGGGCCCTGCTCCTGCACCCCGAGCGGCCCGTGCAGCTCGTCGTCGCGGGCAAGGCGCACCCCGCCGACGACGGCGGGAAGCGGCTCGTGCGGGAACTCGTCCGGTTCGCCGACGACCCCCGGGTGCGGCACCGGATCGTCTTCCTGCCCGACTACGGCATCGCGATGGCCCGGGGCCTCTACCCCGGCTGCGACGTCTGGCTGAACAACCCGCTGCGCCCGCTGGAGGCCTGCGGCACCAGCGGCATGAAGGCCGCCCTCAACGGCTGCCTCAACCTGTCCGTCCTGGACGGCTGGTGGGACGAGTGGTTCGAGCCGGACTTCGGCTGGGCCATCCCCACCGCCGACGGCGCCGCCGCCGACGACGAGGAGCGCCGCGACGACCTGGAGGCCGCCGCGCTCTACGAGCTGATCGAGCGCCGGGTCGCCCCCCGCTTCTACGACCGGGGCCCCGACGGCGTCCCGGCCGGCTGGACGGCGATGGTCCGCCGCACCCTCACGGACCTCGGCCCGAAGGTGCTCGCCGACCGGATGGTCACCGAGTACGTCGAGCGGCTCTACGCGCCCGCCGCCGCCGCCCGCCGGGCGCTCACCCCGGACCGGGCGCGGGACCTCGCGGCCTGGAAGGCGCGGGTCAGGGCGGGCTGGCCGGGGGTGGGCGTCGACCACGTCGAGGTCGGCGACGGGCTCGACGACGAGCCGACGGACGCGGAGCTGGGCGCCACCCCGGTCGTCCGGGCCCGGGTGCGCCTCGGCGACCTCGGCCCGGACGACGTCGAGGTGCGGGCCGTCACCGGCCGCGTCGACGCCGACGACACCCTCACCGAGCCCCGTACGGTTCCGCTGAAACCGGCGGGCGGCCCGGACCTGGACGGCGGCCGCCCCTACGCGGGCACCCTGGAACTGGACCGCACCGGCACCTTCGGCTGCACGGTCCGTGTCCGCCCCTCCCACCCCCTCCTCGCCCACCCCGCCGAACTGGGCCTGACGGCCCTCCCGGAGGAACCCCCGGTCGAGGGGGCGGGGGTGCTGCTGCGGTAGACCGGACCACCCGCCCGGGGGATCCGGGCATCGGAGTCAGGGGAGTTCGGCCTTGGTGGCGAGGTGGCCGTCGACGAAGCACAGGCGGTACACCGGGATCGCGGCGAGCATCGTGGCCCGGTAGTACCGGCACTCGTGCATGCCGGGGGGCTCCGGCGGGACGCCCCGCGGCGGCTTGTCCAGCGGGTGTTCGGGCAGGTCGTCGGAGACCTCGGCGAGCTGCGCCGGGGACATCCCGATCCGCATCCGCGCGTAGTCCTCGGGCTCCAGATAGGACTGGGCCTGCGTCCACAGGGCGACCCCCGCCATCAGCAGGCCGAGGGCGGCGAGCAGGGCCAGCGGGATCCACACCGCCCGCACCAGGCCCCTGCGGACCTCGCGGCGGGCCCGGTCCAGCTCCCGCGCCGAGGTCGGCGCGGCGGGCAGCGGCGCGGGAGGACGCCGGGGCAGTACGGCCTCAAGGAGGAAACCGCCGTCCTCGGTGGCCCGGTGGGCGAGCCTGCCGCCCGCCAGCCGGACCCGTTCGTCGAGGCCGACCAGGCCCGTACCGCCGGACGCGTTCCGCCCGCCGGGGCCGCCGCCGTCCGGGCCCGGGCCGCTGACCACCCGGACCCGGACGTTCGCCGGGTCCTGGGTCACAGAGACCGTGACGGGCGCGCCCGGCGCGTGCTTGGCCGCGTTGGTCAGCCCCTCCTGCACCACCCGGTGCAGGGCGAGGCCGGACATCCCCGGCAGGGTGGGCAGGGGGGTGGCGTCGACGGTGACGGCGAGCCCGGAGGCGCGGGCGCGGGCGGCCAGTTCCTCGACGGTCTCGCCCGGCGGGCTGGTGGTGGGGGCGGTGGGGTCCTCCTCGCGGAGCACCCCGATGATGTCCCGCAGCCGGGCCGTGGCGTCCGCCGCCGCCCGCCGCAGTTCGCCCGCGGCCCGCTGCTGGTCGGGCCCCAGTTCGGGGGAGACCTCCAGGGCGCCCGCGCGGATCGCGATCAGGGCCAGGTCGTGGCCGAGGGAGTCGTGCATGTCACCGGCGATCCGGGACCTTTCGCGCAGCCGCTCGCGGTCGGCGACGGCCGCCTGTTCCCGTTCCATCCGGTCCGCGAGCTCCCAGCCGCTGCGGACCAGCCGGTCGTACTGGCGGACGTACCGGCCGATCAGCCAGGGCGCGACGACGGCGAGCGCCAGGGCGAGCAGCAGGGTGAACCACTGCCCGAGGGAGGTGTGGGTGAGCCGGGTGAGGAGCAGTCCGACGGCCGCGACCGCGCCGAACAGCCACAGTGCGGTCCGGGTGTGTTCCTGCCGTCGTCCGGCGAGGTAGCCGAAGGCGATCAGGGCCAGGCTGTACGAGGGGGTGAACAGCTCCAGGGAGGCCGGGAGGCTGGCCGCGACGACGACGGCGAGCGCGAGCAGCGGCCACCGGCGGCTGACCGCGACACAGCCGCCGAGGACGGCCACGCCGACGGCGACGAGCGTCCAGCTCCCGCCGTCGTCCGGGTCCGACTTCAGCAGGACCGGTACGCAGAGCAGCAGCCACAGGAGCAGGTCGAAGAGGTGTTCCCGGAGGCGTTCGGGCCGGTCGTCAGGCATCGGGCACCAGTCCGGCCTCGTGGGCGAGGACCGCGAGCTGGACCCGGTTGCGCAGGCCGAGCCGTCCGAGGACGGCGCTGACATGGGCCTTGACGGTGCCTTCGACGACGTACAGGCGTTCGGCGATCTCCTGGTTGGACAGTCCGGCGCCGACCAGCGCGACGACCTCGCGCTCCCGGCCGGTGAGCGGTTCGAGGCGGGCCCGGGCCCGCGCGGCCCGGGTGAACCGTTCGCCGCCGAGGGTGTCGATGACCCGGCGGGCGACGCTGGGGGAGAGGGCGGCGCCGCCCCCGGCCACGGCGCGGACCCCGGCGATGAGCTCGCGCGGGTCGCCGGACTTGAGCAGGAAGCCGCTGACCCCGCAGCCGAGGGCGCGGGCGACGAAGGCGTCCTCGGAGAAGGTGGTGAGCATGACGACGGCGGTCTCCGGTACGGCCCGGCGGAGTTCCTCGGCGGCGTCGAGTCCGTCGAGCCGGGGCATCCGGATGTCGAGGAGGGCGACGTCGGGCCGGTGCTCGCGGGCCAGCTCGACGGCCTCGCGGCCGTCCCCCGCCTCGGCGACCACCTCGATCCCGGGGTCGGTGGCGAGGATGGCCCGGACACCGGCTCTGATCATCGTCTCGTCGTCGGCAAGCAGCACCTTGATCATGCGGCAACCCTACGCAGACGGGCGGACGCCCCGGGGGATCGAGCCCCCGGGGCGTCCGTCAGCTGGTCTCAGGCGTCGTTCCCGGGCTTACGGGAAGGTCAGCTTGAAGGCGTTGATGTAGCCGGTGTCGGCCGCCGCCTTGTCCTGGGCGCGGAGCTTCCAGACACCGTTGGCGACCTCGGAGGAGGCGTCGACGGTGAAGGTCTCCTGGATGTTGTCGGCGCTGCCGCCGGTCCGGTTGGCCAGGTTGTAGACCGTGCCGTCGGGGGCGATCAGGTCGACGATCAGGTCACCGCGCCAGGTGTGGACGATGTCCACGCCGACGGCGAGGGTGCTGGGGGCGTTGCCCGTGACGCCGGAGACGGTCACGGAGGAGGTCACCGCGGCGCCGTTGTCCGGGATGGACACGTCGGCGGCGTTCTCGAAGACCTTGCCGGTGGGCGGGTTGCCGCCGGGGCGCGGACCGACGTTGATCCCGGCCCAGGCGTTCTCGACGGCCGTGACCTCGGGGCTGCCGGCGCCGTACAGCTCGGTGGCCACCGCGACGGTGCCCGTGCGGGCTCCGGCGTAGTTGGTCGAGGAGCCGAACTTGGTGGTGAGCGCCTTGAACCAGATCAGCGAGGCCTTGTCCCGGCCGATGCCGGTGACGGGCAGGCCGTCGGAGGTCGGCGAGTTGTAGGTGACGCCGTTGATGGTCTTGGTGCCGCTGCCCTCGGAGAGCAGGTAGTAGAAGTGGTTCGCCGGGCCCGAGGAGTAGTGGACGTCGATCGAGCCGATGCCGGAGTACCACGCGTCCTTGGACGCGCCGTCCTTGCTCGGCTTGTCCATGTACCGCAGCGGGGTCCCGTTGCCGTTGATGTCGATCTTCTCGCCGACGAGGTAGTCGCCCTGGTCCTGCGCGTTGTTGGCGTAGAACTCGACGGCCGCGGCGAAGATGTCGGAGGTGGCCTCGTTGAGGCCGCCGGACTCGCCGCTGTAGGTGAGGTTGGCGGTGGCGGCGGTGACGCCGTGGGTCATCTCGTGGGCGGCCACGTCGATGGACGTGAGCGGCTTGGCGTTGCCCGCGCCGTCGCCGTACGTCATGCAGAAGCAGCTGTCCTGCCAGAACGCGTTGATGTACGCGTTGCCGTAGTGGACCCGGGAGTACGCGCCGACGCCGTCACCGCGGATGCCGGTGCGGCCCTGCACGTTCTTGTAGTAGTCCCAGGTGAGCGCAGCGCCGTAGTGGGCGTCGGCGCCCGCGGTCTCCTTGTTGGCGGGGAGACCGTTGCCCCAGGTGTCGGTGGTGTTGGTGAAGAGCGTCCCGGTGCCGGACGAACCACCGTTGAGGTTGTACGTCTTGTGGTTGCCGCGACCGGTGTCGGTCAGCGAGTACGAGGGCGCGGTGCCGAGGGTGACGGTGCCGCTGTACTGCGTGTTGCCGGTGCCGTTCTCGACGCCCTGCCACTCGAAGAGCTTGGCGCCGGTCTTGGCGTCGGTCACCACGTGCAGCTCGTTCGGGGTGCCGTCGGGCTGGAAGCCGCCGACGACGGTCTCGTACGCGAGGACGGGGGTGCCCTGGGCGGCCCAGACGACCTTGCGCGGGGTGGCGGCGGCGGCCTTGTCGGCACCGTCCGCCTTGGCGAGGCCGACGGCCTGCTTCTCGGCGGCGGCCGGGGCGAGCGTGGCCGTGGTGGCGATGTTCTTCAGCTCCGCGCGGGAGGACTTGGTGACACCGGTGGTGGCACCTGCCTTGGACTCGGCGACGACCAGGTCACCGCCGAGGACGGGCAGTCCCGCGTAGGTCCGCTCGTAGCGGGTGTGGGTGGTGCCGTCCCTGTCCTGGACGACGTCCCGGACGACCAGCTTCTCCTGGGCGCCGAGGCCGATCTCCTTGGCCTTGGCGGCCTTGTCCGCGTCCGCCGCCTTGATGAGCGCGGTGCGCTGGGCGGGGGAGAGGTCGGCGGGGAGCTTGCCGGGATCGGCCTGGCCGCCCTGCTGGGCCTTGGGCGCGATGCCCAGGGGGGTGTCCGCCGCGGTGGCGGCGCCCGTCTGGAAGCCCATGGAGAGCATGGCGGCGGCGGCGATCAGGGCGCCGGTCGCGGTGGCGCGACGGCTGGGCGTGGATCTCACGCAGACTCCTTCTTGCGAGGGGGGTACCGGCGGACTGGGTTGCGCCCGTCCGGGCGGAGCAAGCAGAGCTGTGGAGCACGTTCCTGTGACGTGGAACCCGTTCGGGTGAAGCTGCGAACGGTGGTGCGAGGTGAGCCGGGGAGAGAGTGTCAGGAATGACGGGGACCTGTCATGACCGCGTCGGTAACTTGACCGGAAATCGTTCGCTGCCCGTACGGCTGTGTTCATTAACCGGACGTTTCGTCGATCATGGACGCGCTACCGTCGGGCGTTGGCCGGTGCTGGTGCGTGGGGCCTGTCCGCAGAGCGAGACGGGGGCGTCGGCCACCCCTCGGGGGACCCGCTCCGGGGAGGGGGCGACCCGATGGGTTCGCGTCGCCCGCTGGCCGGTTCTTTTCGCCCGGCCCGGCGTCGGGGATGCCCGAATACCGCCCGCGCCGATCCGGCCGTGGGCGGTCCTCCCCGGCCATCGGCGGTCCTGCGGCGCGGGCGCGGTACGGCCGGGTCTCCGGCCCCGCCCGTACGCGGTCCGGGCCTCGTCCGTACGGTTCCGGGCGCCGTCCGTAAGGGTTCGGGGCCCCGGTCCGGGGCGGACGGTCCGAGCTCGTGGGCGGCCGGAGACCCGCGCGGCGGGGCCGGCGCCCCCGTTCCGGCAAAGGACGGACCGGGATCTGGCAAAGGGCAGACCCCATTCTGGCAAAGAGCGGGCCCGGGAGCCAGCCCCTCCGTCGGCCAACCCCTGGAGGAACGGGGACTGTTGGACGCCCGGGGGGAGGGGAGCGGGGGCGGGAGGCGGGGGGGGGGGGGGGGGGGGGGGGGGGCCCCCCCCCCCCCCCCCCCCCCCCGCCCCCGTGTCACGGCCGGAGGTTACTTCGGGCAGTCCATGGTGACGGAGAAGGTCCGCTCGCCGTTCTGCGTGCCGGTGACCTCCAGGCGGACGGTGCCCTCCTCCTTCGACGGCAGGACCACGGCCTCCATCAGGCAGGGCGCGTCGAACTCGACGAAGGAGTCGAAGGTGCTCATGACCCGGACGGGGCCGCGCCCGGGTCCGGTGACCGCGTGGGCGGCCTGGTAGGCCGCCTCTATCAGGACCAGGCCGGGGACGTGGTCGACCCGGTGGTCGTACAGCGCGGGGTTGGAGACGTCCATGCGCAGTTCCCAGCGGCCCGGGACCCGGACGGGGGCGAGCAGGACCTCGTCGGCGTGGGAGCGGCCCACGGTGTGCGCGGGGACGGGGGAGGGCACGGGCGCCCCTCCCCACGGGACCTCGGCGTGCGCCCCGCGCAGTCTGCGGTAGGCGCCGGGGGCGATCCAGCTGAAGTCGAGGAGCGACTCCGCGACCAGCCGTCCCTCCGACAGGATCGACAGATCGACCCGTAAGGACCTGGGGTTGTTCGGTCTGAACGTCAAGAGAATGAACAGGTTGTCCGGTTTATTTTTCGGGTCGTAAAAATCGCTGGCGACGCTGAAGTCCATCCACTCCATCAGGGTCTGGTGGGACAGCGGAACCGAGAGTTCGGCGTGCCCGATGAGCAGGCAGCTCTGCCGGATCGTCTGGGCGAGCAGCAACTGCACCGAGTCGCCGAAGAGACCGCCCCGGGGCCAGCGCGCGCTCACCGCGTAGCGCCCGGAGCCGAGACTGGACCAGTTCGTGAGGAGGACGGCTTCCGTCCTGTGCAGATGCACGAACTCCTTCGGAAGACGCTGAACGGGCGCCGCGATGCGGCGGACGACATGGCTGTGCCTCTGACGATCCGACAGCAAAGTTTTAGGCATGATCCCCCCCTGGGTCAGGCCGAGATGAGGTGCCGGGTTCCGGCGCGAGATAATATACCGCGCAAGCGGTCCTTTTTTCGAGAGTAAGAACACAAGTACTAGGGGTGACTGTGGCGCAGCAGGAGCGAGCGATCCGGACCCGAAAGGCCATCCTGGAGGCCGCCGCCGAGATCTTCGACGAACGCGGCTACGAGGCCACGACCATCGCCGAGGTCCTGGAGCGGGCCGACGTGACCAAGGGGGCCCTCTACTTCCACTTCCGGTCCAAAGGAGACCTCGCCCGCGGGGTCCTGGCCGCCGCCGTGACCACCGACGGCGTCCGCCCTCAGACCCTCAAACTGCAGGAACTCGTCGACATCGTGCTGCTCCTGGCCCACCGGCTGCCGCGCGAACCGATGCTCAGCGCCGCCCTGCGCATGGCCGTCGACCTCCAGTCACGCCGCCAGTTCGGCACCCGCTGGCCCGACTGGACCGAACTGCTCACCGGGTTCCTCAAGGAGGCCAACGACCGGGGAGAGACCCGCCCCGACATCGACGAGGCACAGACCGCCCGCATGCTCGTGTCCTGCTGGACCGGCGTCCGGGTGGTCACCGAAGGCCTTCCCGGCGACTACGACCTGCCGAGCGAGATCACCCTGCTCTTCCGGCTCATCCTGCCCGCCATCGCCCGGCCCGACATCCTGCCCCGCCTGGAGATCTCGGCCGAACGGGCCGCCCTCCTCCACGACGACATGCCCGCCTGGCGCGCCGAGACGAGGGAGGCCGAGATCGTCGGCCTCGCCCCCTGACCCCGGACGGGTGCTCACCCGGACCCGACCGACTCCCACAGCGGCACCACGACGCCACCGCCGCGCGGCGCCACGGGTACCACGGGCGCCGCGGGCGCCGGGGAGGCCCGGACCGGGCTGAGCACCCGCTCGTGCAGCCACTGGATGTCCGGCGACGGCTCGAGACCCAGCTCCTCCCGCAGGATGCGCCGGACCTTCTGGTACGCGTCCAGCGCCTCGGCGCGCCGCCCCGCCTGGTGCAGCGCGGCGATGAGCTGGCCGTGGAACCACTCGTTGAGCGGATAGTCGTGCACCAGCGTCCGCAGCTCGGGGACGAGTTCACGCAGCCGCCCCAGCAACCGCATCGCCTCGATGCGCAGTTCGAGCGCCCTGATCCGTAACTCCTCCAGATGGACGATCCGCCCCGCCAGGACATCGCCCGTCGGCACGTTGGACAGCGCGGGGCCGCGCCACAGGTCCAGCGCCGTGCCGAGGGCGTCGGCCGCCGCCTCGTACCGGCCCGCCCGCAGCTCGTCCTTGCCCCGGGTCACCAGCCGTTCGAAGACCTTGATGTCGATCGCCGAGTCGTCGACGTGCATCGTGTACCCGCCGAACCGGGTGGTCAGCAGCGAGTGCTCGGTGTCCGGACGGGCTTCGTCCATCAGCAGTCTGCGCGCGTGGTGCACATAGGTCTGCACCGTGTTGAGCGCCGAGCGCGGCGGACTGTGCTGCCACAGCTCCTGGATGAAGGTGTCCGGCGTCACGAGGTCGTTGGAATGCGTGAGCAGCACAGCCAGGATCTGGGAGACCTTTGGGGTGCCCACCGGCAGGACCCCGCCGTCGCAGGCGATGATCTGGAACGGTCCGATGAGGTTGAATCGCATGACGCACTCTCCTACGGCGAGGGAAGACGGATCAGCCGGCCCCGAGCAGCAGCGGCGCCAGGGCCGTCCGGCGCGGCGCCCCCGTCCCCAGAGCCGCCCGTACATGGGCGAGATGGGCCACGGAGGCCAGCGTGATGTGCCGGTGCCAGCCCTGGAAGGACCGCCCCGCGAAGTCCCGCAGCCCCACCGGCGCGGCCACCAGACGGTCGTCGCGGTCCACGACCTCCGCCAGCCGGGCCAGCCGCAGCACCTCGGCGGGACGCATCGCCGCGTCCGCCAGCCACAGCCGCGCCGCAGACAGGTCGGACGCGGGCCACTGGGCCACCAGGAGCCGCCGCCCGCCCGGCCCGTGGACACCCGGCAGCATCACGGGCACGGCCATCGACAGACTCCGGGCACCGGAGGCGAGCGGGGCCCGGGGCCGCCACAGCTGCCGCAGCGCCCCGACGAGCCGGCCCGCGGTCAGGGGCAGCTCGCCGTGGCCCGGTAACGCCAGCGGATCGACCCGCAGCCGGAAGCACCCCTCGACCCGCTGGACCAGCGGCACACCGGCCGGTCCGAAGCGCCGTCCCAGCGGCAGCGGATCGAGCCCCGGCGCGTCGAGCACCACGGGAAGGGCCGTGGTGAGCGCGCGCGCGGCCCGCAGGGCCACGTCACCGGCGTTCTCCTCCGGGCTCAGCGCCCGGCCGGTCTCCGGGACGGGCGCGCGCCGGCGCCGGGAGAGGTCCTCGATCCACTCGGCGGACAGGACGAGCTGCCAGTTGACGGGCACCGCCGCGGCGGGCGCGGCCAGCCAGGCACCGTAGGACTGCTGCCCGGTGACGGTCCGTCCGAGCTGCGGCGCGAAGTACTCCGCCACCCCGACCGAGTACCCGCCCGCCTTGGGCACGACGCTGGGACGCACCACCAGGGCCCGGGGCCCGAGCAGTTCGTCCGTCCGCAGGGCGAGCGCGCGCCGCACCGGTTCCCACTCCCACGAGGACTCGCTGATGAAGTGGTGCACGCTCTGCTTGCGCGCGCCCTGCCCGCCCAGCTGCTCGGCCACGTTGCGCAGCGTTTTGCGCCCCCGGGCCGCCAGCAGCCCGGCCACGTATTCCCCGGCCTTCGAGCGCTGGTCGTTCCTCGGTAAGGAGTCGAACAGGTCGAGAGGTATCTCGGCGACCGTCCGCTGGAGCGAGGGCGAGTACATGTCCATAACTCCCTGCGAATCCCTGAGGTCCTGTGTCCGGCCGTGGCACGCCGAAGAAGAGCCGCGCCGAGCGAGGTTCCGCGGGCGAGCCACCCCCAAATGAAACCACACACCCGGTTTGTTGTGTGAGTCTCGTGCCGCACCGCTCCGACGAGATCTGAGAGGGCGTCACATCCCTTGCCCGCGGCGGCCGTAGCCCGGGCCGGACCGGGAAGCCCCGCGGGCGGGACCGGCACACGACCCACCGGCGCACGCACCCGGAAGTACGCGCAGCTCACGGGCCCGCGACACCGAAAAGGAACCCACGACTCCGGGCCGCCGCCGCCCCACGGACCACCTGCGGCCGCACACCCCGCACCGCCACCACGACGGCACCCCCGCACCGCCACCTGACGCCGAAACCCCGGGGCCGAACACCTGGACGCCCCGCCACCGCCCCACACGGAAGCCGGAAAACCACTCGGCCCCCCACGAGGCAGGGCGCCTGGAAGCCCGTCCGGGCACACCCCCCCGGACAGCCGGCCACCACACACGGGACGAGCCGAGGGCGCGCTCCCCGCGCCCGCACGAGACGGACAGCACGCCCCGCCACACGACCCCGGCCCGGCCCCGCCCGCCGCCGTCCGGCCCGCCCCCGGCGGAGACGACCCGGCGAGCACCCCCCCGGCGGCGAGCACCCCTCGGCGACGGCCTCCCCGAACGAGCGCCGGCGGCTGGCCGCTACGCCCCGAACGGACCGGCCCGCCGCACCCACCGGTCCTCCTCGTCTTCGGCGAAGTCGGCAGACGCTCCGCGGAGAATCGAATGGCGGCGGTCGTCGGCCTCATCCGCCGCCACTGGAAGGGACGCCGACAGCGCGAGGGCGTCCGCCACTCCTGCGACGGCTGTATCCCGATCGTGGCGACCACGCCGGAGGAGCTGCGAGGGCACGGCCCGCCCGGCCCGTCTTCCGGTGTTCCGGCCGCAAGGGGCTCCAGCCGCTGCTGGACGCGATCGGCAACCCGCGCGGGGACGCCGCCGTCGCCCTCAGCCCCCGCCAGGCCGCCCGCGAGGAGCAGCGGCGCCGTGATGAGCGGGAGGCCGCGGCGCGGCAGGCGCGACGGCCGGTGTGCGCGGACTGCGGGGCGGAGTTCACCGACTGCCAGTGGAAAACGGTCGGGCAGGGCGGAACCCCGGGCCCGAGCGCCCAGCACCGTTCTGCGGCCATCCGGCACCACCTGGACAATCGGTAGGATGAATCAGTGAAAATCACCCTCAGGAACGGTGGCGACCAGCCGCTCAACGTGATGTTCGAGCCCGCTGCCATGGAGGTCGACATTCCCCCGCACGACTACATCGTCGTGGAATGGCCGGCCCATGACGACGAGAACCACCTCGGGAGCATCGACCACACGACTGCGGGCATCGTGCTCAGCCCGCCGTGGGCCGAACCGCTGGAGGCATGGGACTCGCAAGGCAACGGGCTCGACGTCTGACCGGCGCCGGCGCGACCGCCGCGTAACCCGCGGCGGTCTCCGCTGACGTACCGAAGGCCCGGAAGGGGCCGGGACCCGCGCCAGGTGCCGGTACGCGCACTGCGCGCACCACGGCCGAGGAATCCCACCACAACCCGAGCCGGCGCACCCGCGGCACCCCCGGCCCCGCCCACGTCGGCACGATCCGTGCACGCGGGGCCAGAGCCCGTGCCGACGTCGCCCGACGCGTCCACCGCTCCAACACCGCCCGCCCATCCCCTGAGAGCAGCAACGGCTCCAGCTTCGGGCCCGGACGAGGAACAGCAGCGGAAGTCACACGACAACTACCGGTCAACTACCGGATCAGGACACCAGGGCGAGGGCACGCGGGCTGTCTTCGCCGCCGACGAAGGCGGCTTGAGGTTCTGGCGGCGAGGACGTTCATGACGTCTTCTGCCCGTGCCAGTGGTCGATGGCGCGGGCCGAGTCTCCGACGAAGACGGGCTGGGCCAGAACACACCAGGCCGACCCACACCCTGTACACCGACAAACCTCCCTGCGGGCGTCATGATTCACTCCCCGCTGGGCCGCCACGTCCGTGCCTGCCGGACGGCGACCTGGGACGCCCAGACCCACAGGAGCACACTGACCACGAGTACGACGCCGGCTGTCGATACCAGCAAGCCTCCGGTGATGTAGGACTCGCCGCTGGCGGACACAGGCGCCGCGAGTCCGGCCGCGACCGCGGTGCCCGCGATTCCAGCCAGGGCCAGCGGAGCGAGAACCGACCATGCCGCACTGGTGCGGAAGACGCGTAGACCGCCGGTCAGCACGGACAGTGGTGCCAGTGCGCGGCCCTGTCGTAAGAACTCCGCCATCGCGCTGAGGCCTGCGGTCGCGGCGAGTACCGCGATGCCGACCATGCCGAACAGCGCGCTCCAGCGGCCCTGGTCACGATTGGGGACGCCTGCGGTGAGCTCGCTCTCGCCCGGCGCTCCGACGGCTGCGCCGCGCGGGAACACCTCGTGGGACAGCTGCTTGAGAGCGGGAACGGACAGAGGCTTCCCGTCCGGCCGTAGAACGGCGAGGGTCGCGCCCGTGCCGTCGGGGGCGGCGAGTTCCGCCAGCCTCCGGTCGTCGGTGCGGCGGATCACCAGCGTCGGATCCATGTGGGGGGTCCAGCGGATCAGCTCGCGCAGCCTCGGGTCCGCCGGGAGTCCGTCGACGCGTGTCTGGTCTGCGGGGCAGGGCACATGGAGGGCGGTCAAGGCGGCGCAGTCACCGTACAGCGTCAGGGATCTGCCCTTGTCGCCGTCCGCAGGAGTCAGCAGGACGGCCTCAGTCGCCGGTGCTCCGGCGAAGAATTCGGCCATGGCGGAGGGGGACACGTCGCCGCGGGGGCCCACGGTGACGAGACTGCGCCCCACGCGGTCGAGGGTCTTCCGTGCCTCCATGGTCTGTGCCCCGAAGAGTCCTTGCCATGCGATGGCCTGCATGAGCACGATGAGCGCGATCGAGATGCCCGCCACGAGCCGGGCCGTCCCACCGGGATATGCGCTGGTACGCCGGCCCGCCACGAGCGTTCCGGGCAGGCCGTGCGAGCGCGCCCAGCTGGTGAGCACGTTTCCGGCCTTTGCCGTGATGGCCGCGATCGCGGCCGGAAGGGTCAGGACCGTGATGGCGATGCCCACCCAACTGGTGAGCGTGCGCAGTACC
This sequence comes from Streptomyces sp. NPDC101490, assembly GCF_044767145.1. Classification (NCBI taxonomy): domain Bacteria; kingdom Bacillati; phylum Actinomycetota; class Actinomycetes; order Kitasatosporales; family Streptomycetaceae; genus Streptomyces; species Streptomyces sp. NPDC101490. The sequence continues at coordinate 22,944 of NZ_JBIWNI010000011.1, read as the reverse complement.
GTATCCGCGGCGAAGAGGCCCGGACCGCGCACCGCCAGGATGATCGCGATGGGGCACAGCACGGCCAGGCGCGGCAGCCAGCTGTCACGGGATGCGCCGCGGGGCCGGTTCCCGGGTGCGTTCCGACGGGGCGTGAGATCCACGAGGACCGCGGCCGCCAGGATGACCAGGAACGCCGCCAGGGGTGCGAGCACAACGGCCCAGCCGAAGTGGCGGAGGTGCGAGGAGGAAAGGACGTAAGCGGTGTAGGGGACGCGGATGTCGTGCAGTACGGCCGTGGCAACCGTCGCGGTCGCGATGACGGCTCCGAGGGCAGCCGGAGACACGGCCTCGCCGACGGCGATCAGGGCCCGATCCAGCCGTCGTCCGCCGAGTGCGGCAACGAGCGCAGTCCTCCGGTCGCGGGTGTGTGCACCGGTACGCACTGCCACGAACAGCAGAGCGGCGGCCGGTACGACGAGCATGCCGATGACCGCGGCCTGGAACATCCACTCGGGCTTCTCGTCCGCCCGGCCCGAGCCAGGCTCCAAAGAGGCCGACACCTGTCCGGCCGCCGGACCGAATCCGGTGACAACGGCGTTCGGCCGCTCAGCGCTCAGTCCGTCGCGCGGGCGGACGTAAGCGAGCCATTCGGAAGGCTCATCCAGCCCTTCCTCACCGATCGTGCCGACCAATCGGCCGTATCGGCGATCGATGTCCTCGCCGGCACCCGCCTTCCGCAGTGCCGGCGACAGGACCGCCTGGCCCGGCTCCGGCCAGTCGTCCAGTCCGGGCGGCAGCGGGGCGTCCCCCTTGTGGGGAGCCAAGTAGACCACGCTGAAACGGCGTTCGCTGTCGAGCGAGTCGGATCCCACGAGCCATGCTGTCGCGTCGGCCGCACGTTTCTGTGCGCCGTCGGGAGCCACGGGAGTCCTGGCTGCTCGGCGCTCCTCCTTGCCCGCGTACACGGCGTGGACGGCAACGAGGCTGCCCAGGCCGAGCGCGAGAACCATCGTCGCGAGGAGCAGAGCGACGAAGCGCACGCCTCCCGCCTCGGCGCGCCGACCGGCCACGCGCCCCATGGCGAGGAGCCGGCGTACGAGCTCCAGCGCGTCCCTGCTCGGGGCCGTGGCCGTCACGCGGACGCACCGGAGGAGATCGTCTTCAGCACGCCTGCCTCAAGACGCAGTGTGCGGTCCGCTCGTGCGGCGATACCCGGGTCATGGGTCACCACCAGCAGACCGCACGCATAGCGCCGGGGCAGTCCGAAGAGCAGGTCGGCCGTACGATCTCGCGATTCCGTGTCCAGCGCGCCGGTCGGTTCATCGGCGAGCAGCAGAGCGGGCTCATTGATCAGAGCACGAGCCACCGCGGCGCGCTGCCGCTCTCCACCGGAGAGTTCGTCGCTCGTCTCCGCCGGTGGGACGCCGAGGTCGTCGAGGAGCCTTTGAGCCCTGTCCCTCGCGTCATGGCGGTCGGTGCGGGCCAGTAACGCCGCGAGCAGCACGTTGTCCAAGGGGCTCAGCTCCGGCAGGAGTTCGCCGAACTGGAAGACCACGCCGACCGACTGGGCCCGCAGTACGGCCAGGCGTCCAGGGCGCAGCCCGACGATGTCGGTGCCCGTCACCTTCACCGACCCCGCTGTCGGTCTGATCAGACCCAGGACGCAGGACAGCAGCGTGCTCTTGCCTGATCCGCTCGGGCCGGTCACCGCGACGGACTCACCGGCCCGCAGCGTCAGGGAAAGGTCGGCGAACAGCGACCGCGCGCCAAGGGAATGCCTCAGCCCCTCGATCTCCAGTACGGGTTGTGCGATCTCCGTGTTGTATATCGCGCCCACTTGCTGTCCTCACTGTGCTGGCTGCTCGGGTGTAACGCTCTGTGTGACAGACCTTGCGTGACCATCCTGGACCCCGCCCTCGATTCGCCGACGAGCCCCCTTGACCACCTTGCGGTCCACGGCCGGGCTTTCTTGGCCACACCCCGGGGCCAAGGGGACCCTGGCGGGCCGTCACCGGTCCGCTGACGGCCCGCCAGGCAGGGAGGCCGGGCGGCGAGCACCCTCGGCGCCGACCCCGACCCGCCCGCGCCAGACCGCCCCGTGTGAGGGAGGGAGTCCGGGTTGTTCGTCCGGGTCAGGTGATGCGTGTCTGACCGTGTCTGACCTAGGGTTTTGTAGGTCGTGCAAGGTGATTGAGCGTGGTGCAGTTTTGCTGATCCGCTGATCTGGTGTGGTCGTCAGAGTGGTGGGCCGGCGAGGTTTGAAGGGACCCGGCCGGCTGGTGGGCCGGGCCTGCAGGGGAAGGGGCGGCTTGGCGTGTGTGAGGGGCGGGAGCCAGCGGATTTTGGCCGATTACAGGTAATGCGGTCGTCGATCGCGCGATCATTTGCTGATATCTCATGTGAATGAAGGGCTGGCCGTTGTGCTGATCTACGCGTTCCGTGATGCCCGTGGTGCCTGGTACGGCGATCCTGACGCGGCTATCCACGACGGCCGACCGGCTCGTGGGGTCTTGACCCTCCCGCGTACTGCCGCAGGCGAAGACCCTGGTCTGTTTGACGGCCAGCGAGTCGAGGTCCTCTACGCGGCATGTGACCTGGAAGCGAGCCAGACGAGCTACCGACTCGACGACGGCCGGTCTTTCGTTGCTACCTGGCATGTCCACGAAGTACTGTCGCCGGCCTACCAGCGCGCGTTCACGGCCCCCGCTGCCGCGCCGGATGCAGCGGCAGTGAGGCTTGAGATCACTAGCTCACACCGTCGCTACAGCCTGCAGGCCGACATCCTGGCAGAGGGGCGTGTCGGAGTCACTGTCGTCGTCCGTACCTCTGACGGCGTCATCCACGGCGAGTTGACCGGCGAGGTAGACGCCCGTGACCTCAACGAACTGGGCCGCCTTATCGCTTCCGCTCCCCTCGCTCCCGCTGTGAACTCCACTTCCGCTGCCACTTCTCCAGCCCCTGTCAAAGCCACCCGCCCTGGCCAGGCTTGGACCGCCGAAGCCCTCTCCTACCTGGAAGAGCACTACCGAGCGGGCATGGGGCTGGAGCAACTGACCGAGAAGCTTGGGCGCAGTGAGAAATCCATTCGCTGGAAGCTCAACGGCCTGAAACTCGCGCCCTACCCCGGTGACCTTGTGCCCGATCCCCGCCTCCCGGTTGAGCCGGAAGCTCCCAAGGCGTACACCGTGGACGCGAAGAGGCAACTGCACCCCAACGCCTACAAGCCCTGGGAACCTGAAGACGAACAGCGGCTCGCCGAACGCTGCGCCCAGGGTGTTCCACTGTCGGAGCTGTCGCGGGAATTCGGCCGCAACGAGGGAGCCGTAGCGTCTCGGCTGCTGAAGATCCAAGCCGAAGGGCCGGCCGCTGATGACGCCTGGGAATACGGCGGGTAGGGCGACACCAGACTGACGTGGATCGCTGTCTGGGGCTGGCCGGGTGTGTATCACCGGGCTTCGTCGCACACGGACGTGGTGAGCTTCGCGCACCGCGTTTCGGTGTTGCTGAGGAAGACGCCGTGTTTGACCTCGGTGCCGTCCTCCAGCCGCGCAATGTGGGCCCTCGGCCAAGAGCGCGGTCTCCCATTCCGGGTGTCCGTCCAGCGCCCCCGGACGGCGCAGGTTGGACAGCCACTGCCCCACCGGCTCGTCCAGCGTGGAGGCGGACCGCAGTGCGCACAGCGTCCGGTGCGGAACGGCGAGATCCGCAGCCGGCTAGGGGGAGTAGCCCGTGCCCAGCCGCCCAGCTGACGGCCGAGCAGGAGCAGCTGGAGCACCGGGACGGATGGCTCCACAGCTGAATCCCGCGTCAGCCCGCCCCCACTCGCATCCTCGCCCGCTACAGCATGAACGCCTGGCGGATGCTCGCCCCCGAGGTCCATCCGACCCCGGACTCCCGCCCGCCACCAAGCCGCATGTGAGCCGGAATCTGCTCTCCGACGCCTGGGGCCTCACCCCGGCCTCAGGCGTCGTACCCGGCCGTCGCTCTGAGCGACCCCGCAGCCAGTTCCCCGGCGACGTTGCCGGGGAACTCGGCGGACCCGGCCCCTCGACGACGACCAGGCGGTCGGGCTCTGTGAGGCCCACGAACTCCATCTGCCGGACATCACTTCTCCATGACCACACTGCGCAGAGCCTTGGCCGCGCTCGCCCTCACCGTCCTGGTCTCGATGAGTTCGGCGGGCGTCAGCCACGCCTGCGATTCCGTACCGGTCCCCGCCGCCGCGGACTTCTGCTGCCAGCCGGCCTGACCGACACCAGCGTTGACGGGGGCCTCCATTGCGCTGGCGCGGAGACACGCCGCCCACGCGGTCGCCCTGCCCTTCCAGGGGTATCCGGCCCTCGCCGCCGCCGTCACACACCAGGAACAGGCCCGCCGCCCCAGCGGCCGTGCTGTCGTGTCGGAGTCCCCGGCCCCGGTCGCTGCCGCAGGAGTCCGGTAGCCGTGCAGCCGGTCTCCTGCGGTATGCGCGGCTACGCCTTCGGTCTGCTCCGCTGGTGGCGGTGGCTGGGTGTGGTCGATGCCGGGTCGAACCGTGCGGCCTCGGTGGAGGTAGGGGACTTCGGCCTGTGGTTCTGGGCCGCTGAGAAACCGCGCGGATCGGCGCGTACACCTTCTGCGGCGACCGTGGGCACCACGAATCCGATCACGGGGAGGACGTATCTGGGCGGCTCTGCAGACCGCGGACGATCACTCCGTCACGGTCAGGCACTCGGTGAGCAGGTCGACGATGTCGTGCCAGGCTCGCTGCGCGTGCTGTGGGTGGTGGCCGACGCCGGGGACCGTGGGGTGGTCGACCGGCGGGTGGTGGAAGGCGTGCAGGGCGCCGCCGTAGACGACGAGGCGCCAGTCGACGCCCGCGGCCTGCATCTCGGCGGTGAACGCGTCCCGTTGCGCGGGCAGCATGATCGGGTCTTCCGACCCGACCCCGGCCCACACGGGGCAGCGGATACGCGCCGCCTCGCCCGGTCGGCCCGTGGTCAGCGCGTTGACCGTCCCGATCGCGCGCAGGTCGACGCCGTCGCGCCCGAGTTCCAGCCCGACGGCGCCCCCGGTGCCGTAGCCGACGGCGGCGATCCGGTCGGGATCGGTCCGCGGTTCGGCGCGCAGCACGTCGAGCGCCGCATGACCGATGCCCCGCATCCGGCCGGGGTCGGCGAGCAGGGGTATGCAACGGGCCAGCATCTCCTCGGGATCACCCAGATAGCGCCCGCCGTGAAGGTCGAAGGCCAGCGCTACGTATCCCAGCTCGGCGAGAGCATCGGCCCGGCGGCGCTCGACATCGCTGAGCCCCATGCCCTCTGGCCCGAGCAGCACCGCGGGCCGACGATCGACACCGGCCGGGAGCGCGAGGTGCCCGGTCATCGTCAGACCGTCGGCCGGGTACTCGACCGTGCGCGTGGTAATCGTCGTCATGAGACTGGACGGTAGTGATCGTCGAGTCCGCTCGGGCCGCTGTTCCGCCACCGGCAGAACAGCGCGGGTGTTCCTCCGAAATGCGGCGACGGCTCATGATCCGCAACAAACCCCGCCGTTCCCGAGGAAGGGTTCTCGAAGTCCGGAAAGGCCGTTCGGTCGACGCCGAGCACCACCACATGGGCCACCCCGTCCTGCCCGCCTCCGCCTGCCCCCCGTCCGCCCCCCTGCGGCCCTTCCCTGGCGCCTCCGGCATCCGGGGAGCGGGGGAGGGGGCAGAGCCGTCAAGGGCCCGCCCCGGCCCGGCCTCCGGCGTCTGCGGCGGCCTGCTCCGCCCCCGTCGGGGCGCCCCGGGCGTCCGTGGCCGCGTGCCGCGCCGCCGCGCTGCGTCCGGCCCCGGCCCCTGCCGCGCCCGCAGCCCCGGCTCCGCCCGCAGCGTCCGGGTGCGATTTCTCGGTTTGGTGACAGTGGTGTGAGAGACAGTGTGTCTGAGTGTGTTGATGCTGGTCAGGGGCTGTTTCGGGGGTGAGGGCGCTGTCCTGGAGGTGAGAGATCCGTGGGGGATTGCTATCGGGGACCTTTATCGCAGCAGGTGTGACGCTGTCTCAGTTTCGTGAGTTCTGATTCACCGCCCGGCGGGTGCTTGGTGTGATCAGGGGGTGGATGGAAGTACTCAGTCGTCGGCGGGGCCGGGCGGGGACGCCGGGGCTGCTTTGCCAGCTGTGTCGGTCCGGGCGTTGCGGGGGCCTGCGGTGCGTCGTCTGCTGGTCTTGCGTCGGGAGCGGACGCTGACGTCCCGGCATGTCCGCTTGGTAGCGGACGCTTTGGGTGTGCGGGAGCGGGCGGTGTGGCGGTGGCTGGCGGCCGCTGAGGAGGACGAGGCTGCGGCTGCGGCGCCGGGGGAGCGGGCCCCGTATCCGGGAAGGTTCACGGTCACTGCGGAGGTGAGGGTTCTGCTCGGGCTGTGGAAGGGGAACGTCGCTGCTGTCCACCGTGAGTTGACCGCCCGCGCGGCCCGGGGCGAGGGTGATCCGCCGCCGTCGGTTCCGACGCTGCATCGCGCGATCCGGCGTGATCTGTCGCCGGGGGAGCGGGCGGGACTTGCCGGTGGTGAGCGTGAGGCCCGCAAGCATGATGTGTTCCTGGCACGGCCGCGGGGGTGGCGGAACCAGGTCTGGGAGGCCGATCACGTCCAGGCCCCGGTCCTGGTCGATATCGAGGGCACCGTCCGCCGGCCGTGGGTCACCTGGTTCGTGGACTGCGCGTCGAACACGATCATGGGTGTGGCGGTCACGCCGGGGCATCCGTCACGGGAGTCGGTCCTGGCCGCGCTGCGCGCCGCGGTGGTGCGCGAGGAGCCGTCCACAACCCGGGGCCGTTGAAGGGCCGCTCCCCGCTTCAGGTGTGGGAGGCGGATCCGACGCCGCTGCGCGAGATCGGCGCGGACGAGTTGTGGACGTTCACCCTGGAGGACGACGGTCGTGTCCGGGTGCTCTCCACCAAGGGCATCCGTTTCAGGAACCGCGACTACGTGGCGGCGTGGATGACGGGCCTGGCAGGCGAGCGGGTGCGGGTCCGCTTCATGCCGCACCACGACCGCCGGATCGAGGTGTTCGACGCCGCCACGGGCCGATACCTGGGCCCGGCCGAGCTCGCCGACCAAGCGAGTCCGGAGCAGATCAGCGCGGTCTGATCCGCACGGGCGGCACGCAGCCGGCGCCTGCGCAAGGACCTTGCCGCGGTCCAGGGCGAGCGTTATGGAGCCCAGGCCCGGCCGGGCCGGCCCGAGCGGTTGCGGACACTCACCTCACAGGAAGCAGGCCGGGAGCTCGCCGATGAGAAGACGACGGACCTGTCGAGGCTGGCGCTGCCGGACCTGATCCCGCTGGCCGCGCCGCCGCCCGGCTGGCGCACACCAGCTTCCCTCGCAGCCCGCACCCGCACCACCTCTACGGATATGCCGACCGCCGACGAACAGCCCCGCTCAGGCACTGCCGACGCTCACAGCCCGCGCACTGCCGCCGATGCCGAATCCACCGGCGAGGGAGAACCACGGTGACCGCCCCGACCTACCAGTGCGTCGACCTCCCGGACGCCCACGTGGTCGCCACCCGCGCCCTGCTCACCGCCCGGGAGAACATCACCGACACCGTCGCCGCCCGCGCGATGATGTGCATTCACGGCGGCGCGGGCTTCGGCAAGACCCTCGCCGTCAACACCTGCATGCGCGCGCTCGAACCCGGCGAGGACGTCCGCAAGATCACCTTCCGGGCCCGCCCGACCGCCCGCGCGGTGCGCTACGAGCTGTTCACCGCGCTCGGCCTGCCCGGCGAACCACCACGCCACCCCAGCGAATTCGACCGCCTGCTCAAGACCGCACTGGCCGAGCGCCCCCGCACCTTCCTGGTCGACGAGGCCCAGTGGCTCAGCGGGGAGGCGTTCGAGTACTTCCGCTACCTGTGGGACGAACCCGCCACGCAACTCGCGATCATCTTCGTCGGCGGCGAGGGCTGCCACACCGTGCTGCGCCGCGAGCCGATGCTGTCCTCCCGGATCTTCATCTGGCAGCACTTCACCCGCCTCACCCCGAACGAGGTCCTGGAGGTCGTCCCTCTGTTCCACCCCGTCTGGCAGGACGCCGACCCCGGCGACATCACCTTCGCCGACGAACACGCCGCCCACGGCAACTTCCGCAACTGGGCGAGACTGACCGCCCATCTGCGCACCGCGCTGGCCCGCACGGGGCGGGCGCGGGTGGACCGGGAGGTTCTGCGGTGGACCTTCAGCCGCCTGGGATGACCGCCGGCACCACGGCCACGCCTCACCGGCCATCGACCGAGTACTGCGGGCAGCGTGCGCGAGTCCGCACGCTCCCGGCCCCCGGCCGCCAGGACGGCGCCGGTCTCCTTCGTCCGGTGAGGGGCTGACGGATGGCGCAGGTGATCCGGAACGGCATGCTGTCCCACGCGGTGCTGGTGGAGCGCCTCCTCGCGATCGACGAGACAGGCCGGCTGCTGGGCCCGCACCGGCGCGCCGCGGCGCGCCTCGCCCGCGTGCCGGTGAACACGGTGACACGCTGGCTGTGGCAGGCCCGCGACGAACCCCCGCCCCGAACCACTCCCGCCCGCGCGGGATGGTGGCTGAAGGCCCCCGCCTGGGACGAGACGACGTGGGCCCGGATGGACGCCCTGCTGGCAGCCGAACACGACCTGACCCGCGGCCGGAAGCCGGGTCCCCGCCCGACCGCGGACCTGTCCACGCCCCTGTACCGGGCCCGCCGTTGCCCCTGCGAAGGCGACCACCCCTTCGAGGCCGGCCCCGACTGCGCCACAGCGGGCGTGGACACGCTGGTCCCCGAAGCGGACGTGGTGGTCACCGAAGCCCTGGAACAGACCGCCTCCGCCCTGCGGCACGTCGTGGCCGCCGGCGGCGTGATGAACATCGACGGCGCCCCGGGAGCCGGCAAGACCGTCGCCCTGCAGTACGCCCTCTCCCTCCTGCCACCCGGCCCGGCCGTACGCAGGGTCCCGGTACCCGTGGCCGCCACGGTCTCCCAGCTGCGCCACGCGATCGCCGAAGCACTCGCACTCAAGGTCCGCCCCGACAACCGCTACAACACCACCGACCAGGCCCTGTCCACCGCACTGCGCAGCCCGCACGTGCTCGTGTACGACGACATCCAGCGGCTGTCCCCGCCCGCCCTGGAATACCTGTGCCGCCTGGCAGCCGACCCCGGCGCACCCACCACCCTCATCCTGACCGGAACGGGAAGCACCCGAATCCTCCAGCGGATACCGGAGCTCGCCTCCCGCATCCTCACCCGCCAACACATCCCGCCGCTCACCCCCACCCAGTCCCAGGCCGTCCTGCCCGCCTACCACCCGCTGTGGGGCAAAGTGCCACCCCAGCACATCGCCCGGGCCGACGAACGCTGCGCCCGGGGCAACTTCCGCGCCTTCGCCCAGATCACCGCCCACGTCATCGACGCCGTCCTGACCGAGACCCCCTCGCGCACTCCGGCAGCGCCCTGATCGAGGCGGCATGCCGCCGACTCGGGGGCATCTGAGCAGTCCGCCCGGAACGCCATGGAGCTCCGTGACCCGCGCCCGTGGTGATGGGAGCCGGGTCCCGGTCGGTGCCGGGGCGGAGCCACCATGATCACCATCACCCGAGACAGTGACGCATCACGCATTCTCAATGCGTTTTCCGCATCAATTGGCCTAGAGTTGCATCATGGTGATGGATACTGAAGCGCTCCTCAGGCTCACGGTCGCTGCGCTGATGGCGCGTACCGGTGAACGCCAGAACGTCGTCGCCGAGGCCCTGGGACTGTCGCAGGCGCAGGTGTCACGTAAGCAGGCGGGTCGTCAGCACTGGTCGCTGGAGGACATCGACGGCCTGGCCGCGCACTTCGGTCTGCACGTCCTGGACCTGCTGGCCGGCCCGACCCACGCGGTCGGCGTCCTGCACGGCGCGGCCCCCAGCCTCCGGAACGTCTTCGGCCAGCCCCTCCCCACCCCAGCTCCGGCCCCGGGCGCCGTCTCCTCCGTCCCCGCCTTCACCCCGGTCGCGGTGCCGGGCGCGCCGCTCGTCCTGACGCTGGACGGCACCCTGGACGAGGACGGCACCGCCCTCAAGAAGGACACCGGACCGCAGACGGCCGTCCAGCGGCTGGGAGCCCCGCAGCCCTGCGTCCTGTGCGGCCAGCCCTGCATCGCGGAACTCGACGGCTTCCCCCAGCACCTGACGGCCGAGCAGTGCGCGGCGGCCGTCGCCGCCGCCGCGAGCACCCCGCCGCCCGCCCCGGTTCCGCCCGCACAGGCTCCGGCCGCGCCCGAGCTGGCGCCCGCGCCGACCGCCGAGGCGACGGCCGCGACGGCTGCGACGGCCGCCGAAGCGCCGTCCCTGCCCGTCCCCGCCGCCGGGCCGGTCGCACCCCCGCCCGCACCCACCGCTCCCCCGACTCCGCCCGCTCCCGCTCCCGCCGTACCGGCTCCGTCCCCGCCCGCCGCTCCGCCTGCCGCTCCCGCTCCGCCCGCCGAGGCGCGCCCGGTGACGCGTTCCGCTCCCCGGTACGCGTCGGAGCCGCTCATCGAGCGGATCACCGGCCGTGTGGAGGAGGCCCTGGAGGAGTGCGGCGGCGACCTGGCAGCGGCAAGGGACCTGCTGGTCAAATCCGCGATTCCCGACGTGATGGACCTCCTGAAAGCATCCCGGGTCGGCGGCAGGTACGAGCATTCCGAATTCCCGCCCACTCACGACATCCTCAGCAAGAAGTCCCAGAAAGGCGCTGACGAGATCTGGGAAGGCCGCCCGAAATGGCGTAACTCCGCACTGTTCGCGGCGGCGAAGAAAGACACCCAGGAGATCCAGGTGTCGGCGCTCGACATGAACGCCGCCTACCTCTCCGCGCTCAAGTGCTGGCTCCCCATCGGACAGCTCAAGTCCGACACCAGCGGCGTCCACGACCCGAAGAAGTCCGGCGTCCACCTCATCACACCACCCGCCTGGGATCACACGGACCTGCCCAACCCGCTGGGCAACCGCATGGAGCCGGGACAGGTCTGGGTGGGGGAGTCGACCCTGCGCCTCCTGCTCGACTGCGCCCGCCAGGACCTCGCGGACGCCCCCCTCATCCACGAGTCCCTCGTGTCCGGAGCGTCGGAGGGCCTGCTGGAGAAAATGCGCCGGGCCATGGCGGAAACCCGGAAGAATGCCATCGCGGAAAACGACGAACTGACCGTGGAATATGTTAAGGCAATGTATTCTAAGTTCGTGTCGACCATCGGGGAATCCAGCATGAACCGGGAACTCCGCCGCCCCGACTGGATGCACATCATCCGGTCCAAGGCATTCGCCAACCTGTGGATGAAAGCCCACAAGGCGCAGAAAGCCGGACTCCGGGTCGTCCAGATCTCCGGAACCGATGAACTCCACATCATCGGTGACTGGCGCTCCGTGCTCCCCGAAGGCCGGGACCTGAACCAGGTCAAGGAAAAGCACACCTACACCCTCGGAGGTAAGCGGTAATGGCGGGATCGCCAGACCTGTGGAACCAGTGGGGTCAATTCGGAAAGCACAATGCGACCGGAATGAAAGGCGGTCAGGCCCTCGTCGCGGAACTGAACCGGATCGTCTACTCCTCGGGAATCTCCTCACCCGTCACCTCGAAGCGCGGCCTTTCCGCACGCCTGCGCTACCTCGACAGCAAGAAAGGCCGCGAGGCGCTGCGCGAGCAGGGCGTCAGCCCCCGCACCATCCGCTCCTGGATGGCGGGCAAGAGCAAGGCCGCCCCCACCGCCAGGAACCTGGCGAAGATCGACTCCGCGTACTGGACCCGCCGCCGGGAGAACGTCGCCCGCTCCGGCTGGCTCGGCCGCCACCTCGACAACAACGGCCAGGGCCGCCGCATGGAGATCCACCCCGTCAACGACACCGCCGTCCCCACCGAATACCGCCGCCGCGAGATCTCCCAGCGCACCATCACCCTCCGATACGTCGGCGAAGACCTCGCCAACGCCTGGGCCGCCCGCGACGAGAACAGCGTCGACGAAATCTGGGACGACGTCCTGACCGAACTGGACTCCGACTACGAGGCCTACGCCTACGTCTCCCACATCGGCATCAACGCCTGACCCAGCAGCACACGAGAGCGCCCGCTCCCCGGCAGTTGAGCCAAAGCACGGTAGTTGTCACCGGCGCGGCTTCGGGTCGTTGGGGCCGCCCGTCCCGGAAATCAGTGGCTCGGGCACAATCAGGAGCCTTGCCCACTCCTCCTGATCCCGCTGTTCTGTACCCCGATGTAGCGGTCTTGGGCAGCCTCGCCACAGCGCTCCGGGCCGAGGCGGAATCCGGCCTCGCTGGTGCTTCCGTCACGTCGCCAGGCGCTGATCCGCTGCTCCACGCGACCGTCACAAGCATGCTGCCGCACCGCGAGCCGCTGCAGATCAGCGCCTGGTCGCACGAGCGGCGATGGTCCATCTGCGGCACGGAACCGTTCCAGAGCCTGTCCCTCATCGATGGCAGTACGGACGACCTGGCGGAGGTCGCCAGGGCCGCCCGCGCCTGGCACGACGGAGCGGCCCTGAGCGACATTCGCAAAGCGGTGCCCTTCGTGCACCTGACCGGCCGGTTCGAGGTGCCCGATCTCGATTCCGCACGCCTGGTGGAATCCGAGTGGCAGAGCATGCGCGTGGAGGCGGGCGAGCTGGACTACGTCTGGCAGGAGACGTACCAAGCCCTGATCGAGGCGGCGCACGCCGAGCCGGCGCTTCGTGCCCTCTACCCGTTCACGAGCCACTGGGCATTGCGCTTCTCGACCACCACCCGCCCCCGTATGACCGTCGTCGGACCGTGCCTGACCGCGGGCAGCGACGACACGTACGGGGTGGGGACAGGGTTCATCACTCCGAACCTTGGCCTGTTCGCCACAGCACACGAGGCCGTGGCGGTGGCCATGCGCCATATGCCGTCCAGACTCGGCCCGGTCACGCTTGGCGGATGACCTTGCCCGACAGAGGAACCGTGTAGGTGCCACCCACCGCCCGCATCTTCTTGGCGCTGGTGACAGAAAGGCTGCCGAAAGAGCGCCAGTGACAAGTCGGATGCCTCGCGTGTGACAACCAGGCTGCCTCGGTCGCCCCCGTCGGCCAGCTCATCCGGTCCCGTTGGTGACAACTATCGTGCTTCGGCTCATCCCCGGCAGTGAAAGTGCCGGGGAACGGGCGCTCCCGCATGCTAACCGCCCACCCCCGTGCACGACCGGCACCGGAGGGTGGGGGAGTCGCCCGGGGCGGCCGGGAGGCCATCCCTCGGTGAAGGACCGCAGCAGCCCGCGCTGCCGCTCCTCCTCCGCGATGCGCTCACGGAGCACGGACTGCTCGACGTACGGGGCGATGGCGGCCAGGACCAGGCGGCGGAGCTCCGCCAGGTCGAGCGCCTCGACCTCCCCCCTCACCGGGGCCGGAAGACCCCTCCGCCGGGCCCTACTGTGACTCCCGGGCCGGGCTGCCGACTGGTTATCGCTCCCCGGGCTCCGGTGACCGGCACCCAACGCCCCAGCGGGCGCCGGTCACCACCCCTCGCAGCCGTCGAGCCCCCGCCTCCGGCCGCCCCCGTCCTGCCCCGTTTCACCCCTCCCGCCTTCCGCAGTACGGGACTTGCTGGGCTAACCCCGACGCCCGGCACCATCCGGACCGCCGCGCACCGACGCCGACACCCCGCGATGTCCAGCACGCCGCCCCGCGCGCCGTCGCGCCCATTCCCGGCGCACCGCCCTGCCCGGAAGGCCCCCGCCCGTGTCTCTCCTCGCCCTCGTCGTCGCCGTGCTCCTGGCCCTCGTCCTGCTCCTCGCCGCCGTCGGCTACCTCGTCCACCGCCACCCCCAGCTCGACAAGCCCCTGTCCGTCACCGGCACCTGGGCCGCCGCGGCCATCGCCCTCCTCCTGGCCGTCCGCTGACCCGCCCCCCCGGACGACGGCGCTTCCGCCAGCCGCCCGTAGACGGACCGCCGGCTCGCCCGTCCGGGTGATCCGCGGCCTTCACGTAGCCGGTGGCCCCGAGTCGCTCCCGATACCGGCCCGATGCGGCGAGTCCTCCGTGAAGCCGTACACAGCGTGCTGCTCTGCACCGCCAGGCGCACACACCAGACCCGTACCGATACCAGCATGGCGAGGTCTATTGAGCCCCAGCAGCCTCCTTCGCCCAGCGACTACGTTGCGCGCGGCTGTGCAGGGTGTGTTCGTGGTCGGGGCCGAGGACGCGGATGTAGTCGGCGACCAGCTTGGTGTAGAGGTCGCGTGCGGTGGCCGGGTCACCGGCCTGCCCTGCGCAGTAGGCGTGGCTGTAGCGGCTGTGCAGGGTGTGTTCGTGGTCGGGGCCGAGGACGCGGATGGAGTCGGCGATGACCTCGGTGTAGAGGTCGCGTGCGGTGGCCGGGTCACCGGCCTGCCACATGCAGTGAGCGTGTCCACGGCGGCTGTGCAGGGTGTGTTCGTGGTCGGGGCCGAGGACGCGGATGGAGTCGGCGACCAGCTTGGTGTAGAGGTCGCGTGCGGTGGCCGGGTCGCCAGCCTTGCTGACCCAGTACGCGTGATGGCTGCGGCTCTCCAAAGAGTCCTCGGGGTCCTTGCTGAGGTAGGCGGTCGAGAGTGTGGCGAGCGTGCCGTACAACCGCGCCGCTTCGGGAGCGTCGCCGCGGTCTGCGGCTGCTTCGGCCTCTTCCCTGAGCTGGGTGGCGGGTTTGTTCGCCGTGTCCGGGCTGGTCAGAGGGTTGTCCGGAACAAGTGCCGGTACCTGTGGAACGGGTGCGGGCCCGCTGCTGATCTCGGTGCTGATGCGGTCGATGGTGTCCGCGTCCTGGTCGTTGACCGCCGCCGCCCGGGCGAGCGCGGCGTCGATGTCGTCGGCCTCGGCATCACGCCCGCCGCCCAGGTCCCGAGAGGCGGTGACGAGGATGGGGAGGTGGTCGTGGAGTGAGGGGCCGTCGCCACGCAGACGGTCGAGTTCGTCGGCGAGGTCCTCAATCTCCCGGCGGAGCCGGTCGGCGAGGTCCTCGGCCTGGCGCTGTTTCTCCCGCGCCCGGGCCAGCTCCGACTCCGCCGTCGCATTCTGCTCCTCCGCACGCCCGATCCGCCTCCGCGCCGCCTCCAACTCACCCTCGGTCACCTGCACGGCGAGCCGGTCCCGCTCGCCGGACAGCCTGCGCACACGGTCCTCGAGAGTGCTGACCATGCCCAGTAGCACCCAGACCAGACGGGCCGAGTTCTCCGCCGCCTGACGCAGCTCCCCTTCCTGCTCCAGGGCCCGCGTCAGACGTTCGTACACCTGGATCTGGGCGGCCTGCGCCTGCGCCAGGGTCACGGCGGAGACCTGAGGCGCCACCGGAGCGGGCCCGGAAGCGGGGCCCGGCGGGTGCTCGGCATCCCGCAGATATCGCAGAGCCTCGGACTCCCGGCGCTCGCGCAGCACCGGCGGCACGGTCACGGCGATCAACCGGACGACGAAGGCCCGCGGCGGGATACGCCCGCTCAACAGCGTGCTGACCTGGCTCGTGGAATAGCCGACATCCCTCGACAGCACCGCGAGGGTCTTGCCCGACTCATCGACCCGCCGCCGCAAGAACTCCGCCAGGACCCCCGCATGGGTGTTCACAGGACGCACCGGCGCCCACCCACGCCCCCGCTTCTTCGGCTCCACCACTTCTTCCAACCCCCGCTTGTCCGCCCGTGATTGTCCGGCCCGTCCTGGACCCGGCCCCGTCTATCCGGAAGTTACCTGCGATGTCCGCTCCGGGAGCCCCGTACAAACCCACTCACCTCCAGGGTCTGCCCCACGGCCACCACCCGGTGACCACCCACCCACCACAAGGGACAGACCATGAACGACACGATCTCACTCGCCGCCGACATCCTGACCGTCCTCGGCACCCTGCTCGGCATCACCCTGGAACTGCGCCGCGCCCGCCGCGAAGCCCGCCGGGACAGCGAACCCCCGCAGAAGTAACACACCGACCGCCCCCACCCGCTCTCGCGCGGCGGGCCCCAGAACAACGACAGCGCCCCGGGCCCCCGGGGCGCTGTCGCACGAGTCCCAGGAACAGGCGCTCCCGGCCCCAGCGGGCCGTGCACCCCCGCCCCGCGCCCCGGAGGCGGACCGCCGGCTCACCCGTCCGGGTGAATCCCGGCCCTCACGTACGCGGGGGCGGCTTGCAACGAGCAACCCCCAACTCACCGCAGGAGGAGGCCACTTGACACATAACAGAACGTTCCGGGATCTTTCCGGCGAAAGGCACCGTCAGGTCCCGCCCGCCCCACACGACAGCCACGGAAGGAACCACATGAGCACCCGACGAGAGACCTACGACGAGTACGGCGCCGCCGGACGCCTCGACCTACCGGTGGCCGCCTGGCGGTGGGCCGCCGCCACCGGCCTCGTCCCGCCCCCCGACGCGGGCCCCGGACAGTGGACCCGCGCCACCGTCGAAGCCACCGACCCCGAAGCGCTCCGCGCCGCCCTCCTCGTCCGCAGCGCACACCAGGCCGCCGAACAGCTCACCGCCGCCCTTGGCGACCCGCTGCCCCCCAGGCGATCCGCGGTGACCGTCTCCGCCGTCGCACGCCTCGTCCGCGCCGGACTCCTCGTCCAGCTCGGCGACGACCCCGACTTTCCCGTCGTCCACGCCGACCAGGTCGCCCAGCTCGCCCGCCGCCGGGACCTGCCCGCCGTCCTCGACCGCCACGTCCCCCTCGGCCCCGACCAGGCCGCCCACCGCCTCGGCGTCCGCCGCACCGACCTCGACCACCTGGTCCGCCTCGGCTACCTCACCCCCACCCACACCACCCAGGTCCGTTACCCGGCCTCCCAGGGCGGCCCCACCACCGTCCCCCTCCACAACGCCCAGACCGTCGCCCTCCTCGACACCGTCCGCCTCCACATCGACTGGCCCGCCGTCCGCGCCACCCCCGCCCGGCCGCCGCTCCCTCCTCGCCTCCCTGCCCCCGCTCACCCCGGACACCGACCACATCGGCCTGGACGACGTCGCCCTCATCGCGGGCGTCCGCCGCACCACCGCAGCCTCCTGGCGCCACCGCGACGGCTTCCCGCCCGCCGTCGGCGGCACCCCCACCCGCCCCACCTACGCCCACCGCGCCGCCGTCGCCTGGCTCCTCACCCACGGCAAGCTCACCGTCCCCACCACCCCGGCCGTCCCCACCACCCCGGCCGTTCCCACCGTCCCGGCCCCGGCCACCGGGGAAGTGCCCGTCGACCTCTCCGCCGTCCCGCTCGCCCAGGGGGTGCCCGCCGTCCGGGCCGCCGTCATCGAGGACGCCGCCGCCCGCTCGCCGCCGCCCTCGCCGCCGTCGCGGCGCTGGGCGTCCCCTCCCTCGAAGTCCGCATCACCTACAGCGCCACCGGCTGCACCGCCCGGCTCGCGGACGGTCGCACCCCGTACTGGCAGGTCGTCGCCCCCACCCTGTGGGACACGTTCTGGGAGGCGTTCGCCGCCGCCGGATGGGGCATCGCCCGCCGCTACATCGGCAGTGGAGGCGGGCTCCGCATGAACCGCCCCTCCACCCTCACCCGCATCTGACCGAGGACCAGACCGAGCAGCCCGCCCGCGAAGTGTGGCCCGAGATCGAGGGGGAACCCCTGACACGCCACGGAGCCCCGACCGTTCACCGGTCGGGGCTCCGCTGCATCCGTGGGCCGGGGCTGGCGACCCGTCAGCCGTCGCCGTCCCGCGCGCCGCCACGGAGCCCCGGGCCGTCTGACGGCCCGGGGCTCCGTGAAGATCTTTTGGCGGGGAATTCGGATTGGTATTAGTTGCGCGACGCGCAAGACTGCAGGTCGTGACCGTTGAATCAAAGGAAAAAGCTTACACCCATCCGAATGTCGCAAGCCGAAGTGCTTTTTGACCTTCAAAGGAGAGGTAGGGTGAATGCGAGGAGCCACCGCCCTGCCCTGTCGCCTGGCAGCTGAGGGTTGGGCGGTGGCTCTCGACCGTCACGTCATCCCTAAGGAGTAACGACGTGTTCAAGCCCGATGCTACCGATCCCCCTCCCAGACGGCCGGATTCGCCGCCGAAACGGCTCGCACGCTGGCTGATACAAGGGGCCATGCAATCCGTCGGCGCCCTGCCCATCACCCTGATCTCGGCATGGATCATCACCAGAACCCTCTGACACGCCACGGAGCCCCGACCGTTCACCGGTCGGGGCTCCGCTGCATCCGCGGGCCGGGACTGGCGACCCGTCAGCCGTCGCCGCCCTCCAGGCCCAGGGTCAGGACGACGCCTCGCGCCGCGCCTCCGCCAGTTCATCGAGCTGCGCCGAGAGCGCCCCGATGTCGACCAGGCCCGCGCTGTACGCCTCCAGGAGCACCTCCACCGCGTGCGACAGGGACACCTGGTCCTGCCGCGCGCGAATTTTGCCCTGCTCCCAGACGAGGCCCACCACGTTGACCGTCCGCGCGAGCTTCGCCTGGGCGTCGACCGGCCGGACCGCCGGCCTTCCGGTACCGGACGTGTACGTCTTGGGTGTGCGCTCGGGGGAGCGGGGGCTGGCGGGCATGGGTGGGTCGCCTTTCGGTCGGTGCGGGGGCCCCGGGCGGGCCCCGCACCAACCTACAGCAACTTATGTAACTTCTTTGTTTTTCGGGGGACTTCGACCCGCTCCCACCCTCCCCTGACCGCCTGTTTCCGTCACACAGCCAGTCACACGAGGAGTCACACGAGGCCCGGTAACACGGCCCTGACCTGCAAAAACTCCCCCCACCCGGCTTTCGCATGTGACCGAGCCGGGGAGCCCGCCCGCCCAGCGGGCGGGCCCCCGGCTCCGGGCGGGCCCCCGGCTCCGGGCGGGCCCCCGGCTCCGGGCGGGCCCCCGGCTCCGGGCGGGCCCCCGGCTCCGGGCGGGCCCCCGGCTCCGCAGGCGCCTGGTCCGTCGCACGCAGCCACTCCGCGAACCCCGCCCCGAAGTCGTCCCCGCGCCAGTTCTCCGCTGCCCACCGCTCGAACGCGACCGGCACCGAACGGCCAGTCAGTTCCTGCCGCACCGCCCACTCCTCGGCACCCTGGCGTACGCGGTTCCTTCGAGCGTCCTCCACCATCCCGGACGCCTCCAGCAGTTCCTCGGCGTCCAGCTCCAGGACCGGGAGGGACTCCACCGGCACACCCGCGCACTCGGCCGGGTCCGCAGCGCACAGCGCCACACCGGACCGGCCCAGCACCTCGTACAGCCGCACTCCAACCCGCTCGCAGACGGGGCAGGAGCCCACCTCCACCGGACGCGGATCCACCACCACGGGCGCCGGAGCCACCACGGGCGCGGGCACGTAGAACTGGAACGGGGCCCGGGGCGCGTAGGCCGCGAACAACACGGGCGACTCCGGCACCACACCCAGCCCGTCCGGCAGCCGCTCCATGCTGACGTCGGCACCCGCAGGCCCCATGCTCCGCACGGGGCATCCGGCGACGGAGTAGCGGTAACGGGCATCCTTGCCCGTTACCGCTGCCAGCGACCTTGCAGCGGTCCATGAGGAAGGCCTCACCCGTGACGCCCGAGCGGTCCGTGGTGACCCAGTAGGAGTCACCGGGGGCGAGCGACCAGACCTGACCGACGATCCGCGTACCGTCCGCCGAGTCCCACGCGACCCAGTCCCCAACCGCGTACGGCGCAGCCGCGAACCCCGGAGCGTCCTCGCCCTTCGGAAGCCGCATCTTCGGGGCCGACGTCCTGATCCGGGCGCCCCGCGACCGACGACTGGCTGGTGACACTCCGCTCCCGTAACGTCACCGCATGTGGCCGATTTGTCCCCATGTCGGCACCCCCGCTCCCGTCGTTCGAAAGGCACCCACGTGTCCCCCGTGAAGCACACCCCCACCCGCCACCGCCTCCCCGCCCTGGCGGGCGCCCTCGCCCTGGGAGGAGCGGCCGTCCTCGCCGCGCCCCCGGCGACCGCGGCCGCCCCCACCGCCGAGACGCCCCGCCCGGCGCACCGCCTCACCACCCACCTCTCGACGACACCCGGCGCGGGCAGCGTCTCCATCCCCGGAGGCGTCACCCATGTGACCGTCACCGCGTGGGGGGCGGGCGGCGGAGGCGGCGGGTCCGGCTCGCGCTACAACGCGATCGCCCCCATCGCCGGCAGCGGCGGCGGCGGGAGCAGCGCGAGCGTCACCACGTGCACCATCGCCCTTCCCGCCCATACCGACCCGATCAGCCTCCCCTACACCGTCGCCGCGGGCGGTAAGGGCGGCGCCAAGGCATCCAACGTGAACCTCCAGATCAACCCCGGCGGAGCGGGCGGAGCGGGCGGGCTCCTCCTCAACGGCGCCCCTGGACTCGGCGGCGAAACCTCGGCCGCGGGCGGCGGAGGCGGCGGCGGCGCCACCACCGTGGGCTCCAACAGCGGCCTCGTCGTCATCACCGCCCCCGGCGGCTCAGGCAGCGGAGGAGGTCTGGGCCAGGGAGGCACCGTGCCGCTCGGAGGAACGGGCGGACTGGGCGGGGACAGCATCAGCGACGGAGGCACCGGCGGCACTCAGGCCGACCGGCAGGGCAGCGGCGCGCTGGGCGCCTCCTCCGGCGACTGCGTCGCCATCGGCTCCGGGATCTCGGTCGACCTCCTGGACGAGGAGGGCGCCAACGGCCTGGACGGCACCGAGGCCGAGAGCGGCGTCGTCGCGGGCGGTGCGGGCGGCGCGGCCGTCGATGTCGGCGGTCAGGCGTACGGCGGCGGTGGCGCGGGCGGTGCGGTGAAGTCCGCCGTCGGCGCCGGCAACCCCGGCGCCGACGGCGGGAACGGCGCCGTCCTCATCCAGTACTGACCGGGATCACCACCCAGGCGCGAGGCCATGCGTAGCCCGGCGCCGCGCCGGTACGGACCTCGTCTCCGCCCTGATCGTCCACCGCCTCGCCGTGCTCACCCGCGACGGTCTGCTGAGGGGTGGTCAAGGCGTGCCGTGCGTGCCGCGAGTGACGCGTGCCGTGCGTGCGTGTGCGAGGCGCCCCGGGTTCCGGCCGCCGTCGTCCGGCGCCGCGCCGGGGCGCCTGGCCGTCCGGGGCTCCGTTCTCCGGGCGCGGTCCCGGGAGTTCTTCTTCACCGGCCGTGCCGCTGCCGGGGGCGGGGGTCAAGGCGCGCGTGTGTCGTGCGCGTGCGAGGCGGTGAACTCCGGCCGTGTGGTGGTCCCGGCTGCTGCCGTCCCGCCCCGGTGCCCCCGGTCTGTTTCGGTGGAAGTGGTTCCAGGAGGGACGGGTGGGGGGTATAACTGCTGGTCAGGAAGACTGCTCCCCGCGCGAGCGGGGGTGAACCGCGTCCATGCCCCACATCGGACCGTCCGGCTTGCTGCTCCCCGCGCGTGCGGGGGTGGTTCCGGGGTGTGTGTCGCGCCTCGGGGTCTTTTTCGTGTTGCGGTCGTGGTGTTCTGGCGCGCTGGTTCCGTCGTCGTCCGGTGGTGTTCCGGGCCGGGCTGCGCCGCGCTGTGTGGCGCGCTGCGGGGTGTCCGTGCCGGTTCTCCTGGTGGTGCGGCATGGTTTCTTCTGGTGGTGTCTGAGCTGGGGTGATGCCGGGTTCCGGCCCTGTTTCGGGTTGGGTTCGGCTGTGCTGCTGGGCCGTTCCGTGTCTGTCGTGTGGCGCCCCCGGGCCCGTGCCGTCCTCGCCCCGGCTCCGGCCCCCCCCGGGGCCCGACGTGTGTGCGTCCGCTGGGAGGGCTCGTGACCCAGGGGGTGTCACCCGGTTCTGCCATTCCTACATGCTGCATCAGTTTGATGCAGGGCAGGCGGGTCGCCATTCCAGGGTGGGGCCAGTCCCCGTTTTTGAGGCAGGCTCTGGTGTGGTGTTCTCCGCCGTCTGGGGTGGTGGCCTGGATTCCCAGTCGGTACACAGGCCGACGCGTGATGCATTCCCCGGGGAAGGTCTGCTCCGGGTGCTCCGGGTGTTTTCCCGCCGTGAATGCCCCGGGGCACGACGGACCGGCGTCGGTCCGGGTTCCGCCTGCCGCCCGCCCCGGCGGGGTCGTCCGTCCGTGGCGCCGCCGGGACGTTCCGGGGCTCTAGGTGCCTGTCTGCGGGTCTCCCGCCGCCCCGGGGTCTCCCGATGCCGGGGCTGCGCTGCGGGGCGTTCCAGGGGGCTCCCAACGCCCGCGCACTCGGCCGCCCGCCCTCCGGCCCTCGCGTTACGTGTGCACAGGTGCACGTGCACCCTCGTGCACACGAGGCGGCTCCGCCCGCTCGGGACCGCCCGGGAGGGGTTGCCAACGCCCAGGCGCCCAGGCCCCCACATGCCCAGACGCCCGCACACGCGAGACGGCCCCCGCCCGTCCTCCTCGCCCTGGTCGACGCAGCTGACCGCCCCGCCCCGCCCCCGGGGCTCGACTGGAGCCAGGACCCTGCCAGTACCGGTTGACCGGCCGTCACCTCCTGGTGCCCGGCGGCGGGTACGGAAGGCGTGGTGGGGCTGGTTATTCGGTATTCGCAAACAGGGAAGTCCCGGGCCTTTTTCAGGGGTCCGGGACTTCCCTGTTTCCCCGTCAGAATTGTGGTGGTGAAGGGGAATTCCAGACGTTACACAGGCGCATCACGTGATGCGTTCCGTCCGTGTTTCCGGTTATGCGGGAACCGGATTTCCCGTGAAGCAGCTGACGGAATTTCAGGCGAGGAAAAAAGCCGCCCCCTCCTCTCGTTGCCGTGTCTTTGTGGTTTAGACCTCTCCCCTGATCAGCGAACGCCGATATCTCCCCCTGAGTAATCACCCAAAAGAGGGAGCCGGGGGCTGGACGCCCACCCTTGGGGCCCCCATACTGAACGCACAACGTGATCACACCGTCCGCCGGCCCTCCACCCCGTCCCCGCAGGGGACCCCCCCCGACCCTCACCACCAACCCACCAGCACCGCTCTGACCAGCAAATTCATCCCCCAAAGATCCAGGAGAGCACCCCACATGCCCCCACTCGACACCCGCACCCCCGGACCAACCCACACCGCCCCGCAGTCACCGAAGGTGACAGCCCTCCGGGCCGACCCTCCGGCGCCACGCAGTGGCGCGGC
>NZ_JBIWNI010000010.1:132688-216606 GCF_044767145.1 Streptomyces sp. NPDC101490 | reverse complement strand
CCCGCGTACTGGATGTACGTGGGTCTGGGGCCGGTGCGGCGAGAGTGCGTGCATGGCGTCGCGCGGCAGGCGGGAATTGTCAGACAGGCCCTAGGCCCGGATGAAAACGGCTGGTCGTTCCCCCATGAGTGGGAGATGCTGCCTGAATGATCGACCGTGAATTCGCCATCCGCCTGGTGGAGGCGCAGCTGGAGCGCGAGTCTCCGGGGCAGCTGTTGGTGGCCCATGTCAGAGAGCACGAACTGGCGTGGATCGTCTCTTACCAGTCCGCAGAGTATCTGCGGACAAGCAACCCTTCCGATCTGCTGGTGGGTAACGGCCCGTTTCTCGTCGATCGCGTGGATGGCGGGCTGCACTCGATCGGGGTGGTGTCAGCGGTAACCGGAGCGTGGGAAACGGACTATCGGACCCGCATCCGGGGGATGGCGACACGAACGGCAGTCGACGAGCTGCACGACGAGATACGCCAGATGACAGCAACTCGCGGTCGAATCCTCGCTATGCACGTGCTGCGGCAGAAGGTTCCGGCGCTTGCTCACGCGGAGGCCATCGAATACGTCGATGCCCTGCGAAGCGGCTCAGTATCGGCTCATCTCGTGGCGATCGCCACCAGGACCCTCGTCCCAGAGCCGGACCCCGTCCTCAGCGTCTGCACCATCCAGCCAGGGCAACACACCAGCTGAGCTCAAACCGCCAGCCGGTAGTCCGGATAGTCGTCCGACATCGCACGGAAGGCAACGTCCGGACGGCGCAACAGGCCGGCGGTCACCCTCGCGGCGACCTGGTCGTCGCGGGTCAACTC
Organism: Streptomyces sp. NPDC101490; assembly: GCF_044767145.1. Taxonomy (NCBI): domain Bacteria; kingdom Bacillati; phylum Actinomycetota; class Actinomycetes; order Kitasatosporales; family Streptomycetaceae; genus Streptomyces; species Streptomyces sp. NPDC101490. The sequence goes on along the minus strand of NZ_JBIWNI010000010.1, from coordinate 215,804 downwards.
CTCTACGACCCGGGTCCTCTGCTCCGGGGTGACCTGGGAGATCACTGAAGGACTGCGCAGGAAGTCCGAGGTCACCGTCGTCGCGACCGCCTCGTCCCGGGCAAGGTCGTGGATACCTTCTCCGCCGACATCACCGGACTGTCAACCCGCCAGCCGACCTTCCGCCTCGCGTCGTCGACCGACCACCGAGCCTTGCCCTCAGGCGGAGTCAAGACCACGGCGAACCGCTCCTCCTCGTCCTCGATACCGCCCAGAACCGGGTGGATCGTGACACCTCCGGTCGCCGCCAGTCCTTGGGCCATTTCGACGCCGCCCACCGGTCGTTCTTCACGACCGAGTACGACAGACCGATGTGCTCGGAGAGCCGAAGCAGCGAGTCCCCGACCGTGAACATCTCCTCGCTCGGCTCCGGCTGCCGAAACGCGCGCATCGGCTCGATCTCCAACGCGTAGTCGCCAGTGGCGAACTGAGCCTGGCCGATGGTCTCCACGAGCTTCCGCAGCTCGGTAACGATCTCGGCGTATCGGCCGAACCGGACACTGTCGATCTTCTCGATTTCCTGGGTCATGGCAATGATCACCACCCGCGGCGGGCCGGGACACAGCCCCTCGACCGTGACAGAACACGGCCCGCTCTCACATTCGAGGCTCGGACCCACCCGGGAAAGATCGCAACGATCGACCACAAGAGCCAGAATCTGACCGAAATTCCGATGCGTTCGCGGAGCGGTCACTGTGACCGTTCGCCGAACGATTCGCTTCGGGAGCGCCAATCGCGCATCAGGCACCGCCGCGAGCAGAACACGGCGTCTGACCGCCGATCCACACCGGCCACCCAGGCCGACGCGTACACGGGACACACCACCCGGCCCGCCCCGCCCAACTCCGACTGCACCCGACGCCGCAACCGGCGCTCCCGCCTCCACGACCTGGCGACGACACGTCGTCGAGCAGAACACCGCGTCCGACCGCGCGCCCGGCCCAAGCCAGTCACCACACACCCCGCACACCCGCCCATTCGGCCGCCCGGATCCCTCGGACACCTCCCCAGCCTAGGACCTCAAGCCCGCCAAAAATCGGGATATGGATCAGGTACTGGACACGGCTCGACGCGCCCGGCATGGCTCGATCCATGGCCGAAACCCTTCATAGCGTGAGGTGGCGAAACCGGCGGGCGTCCTCCCCGCGTGGTTCCGTGCAGTGATCACTGCGGAAGGAACCACTGTGACCGGCACAGCATTCGACCCGTCCCGTCGCACCGCGCTCGCCCTCGGCGCCGGTGCGGCCCTGGCCCTCAGCCTGTCCCTCGGAGGTGGCAGCGCGTACGCCTCGGGCCCCGGGAGCGAGGACCTCACGGCACGGCTGCGGGAGCTGGAGCTGCGGCACTCCGCACGCCTCGGGGTCTACGCCCACGACGTGCGCGGCGGACGCACCCTCGCCTACCGCGCGGGCGAGCGCTTCCCGATGTGCTCCGTCTTCAAGACCCTCGCCGTCGCCGCCGTACTGCGCGACCTCGACCACGACGGCACGTTCCTGGCCCGGCGGATCCACTACACCGAGGCCGACGTGCGGCGGGCGGGCTGGTCCCCGAAGACCGGGCTCGCGGGGAACCTCACGGGCGGCATGACGGTCGCCGAGCTGTGCGACGCCACGCTCCGCTTCAGCGACAACACAGCCGCCAACCTGCTCCTGAGCGAACTGGACGGGCCGACCGCCGTCACCCGCTTCGTCCGGTCGGTCGGGGACCCCACGACCCGCCTCGACCGCTGGGAGCCCGAGCTGAACTCGGCGGAACCCGGCCGCCTCACCGACACCACCACACCCCGCGCCATCGCCCGCACCTACGGTCGTCTGCTCCTCGGCGACGCCCTCCCCCGCCCCGACCGGGAACGGCTCACCACCTGGATGCTCGGAAACACCACGAGCGGCGAACGGCTCCGCAAGGGGCTGCCCGCCGACTGGGCCCTCGCCGACAAGACCGGCGGCGGCTGGTACGGCACCAACAACGACGTCGGCGTCACCTGGCCGCCGGACGGCGGCCCCGTCCTGATCGCCGTGCTCACCACCCGTTCCGAGAGGGACGCTCCGGTGGTGGACCCGCTGGTGGCCGAGGCGGGCGCCCTGGTCGCCGCCGAGCTGCGCTGACGTCCTCCGGGGACCGGGGACCGGGGACGACGGCCGGGACCGGGAACCGAGGGCGACGGCCGGAGAGACCCGGAGAACCACGGCCGGAGAGAGCCGAGGGTGACAGCCGGGGAGACCGGAGGGCGGCGGCCGGGAAACCCTTCGAATAAATGGGTTGAGCGCCGCCCCGGGCCTTTCCTAAGCTGTGGGCACACGCTGAAAGGAGGTGATCCGAGAACATGGTTTCTTTTCGGATTCGTGAGGTGACTGCGGGCTAACGGCCTGCCGTCGCACTCTGTGCACCTCGGCAGGTCCTCTGCCGAAAACCACGCAGTCACCCGACCCGTGGGCCGCCGGCTGATCCGGTCGGCTCCCGTCCGAACTCGAGCGGACGGGACCAAGGCCCACGGGTCGTCCGTGTTTCCCGGACCCCGCTCCGGAGCGGTCGTACGACTCGGACCCGACCGGGGCCGTGTCCCGCCGGTCGGAGGCGCCGACCGCTCAGCCACCCACCAGGCGCGCACACGGCGGAAGTTGGGTGTCGGCACCCATGCCGGACCGCCCCGGAACCTGGGATGGTGGGTCCTCACCTCTGCGGCGCGAAGGAGTCAGCGGCCATGTCCGTCGTACCGCGGCGGCTCACGCGGCGCAGAGCCCCCCTCCCCGCGCCGCCGGAGGGCCACATGGTGGTGTGCGGGGACGACGCCCTCGCCCACCGCATCGCCACCGAACTCGCCGAGGTCTACCGGCAGACCGTCGTCCTGGTCACGCCCACCGGCGGTGGCCCCGACCCGTCCCACCCCGGCGTACGGACCCACCTCCTCGGCGGTGTGCCGCCCGACGAGCCGACCCTGGTCGAAGCGGGGGTACGGCGCGCCCGGGCGCTGGCCCTGCTCCACGAGGACGACGAGGTGAACATGCGGGCCGCGTTCCTCGCCCGCCGCCTCAACCCGCACATCCGTCTGGTCCTGCGCATGTACAACCGCAACCTCGGCCGACTCATGGCCGAACTCCTCGATCAGGCCCGCGACCGGAGCGGCCCGGAACTGCCGCCCCCGGAGGACGGCGACGGCCATGACGCCACCACGATCGTCCTGTCCGACGCGGACACCGCCGCGCCCGCCCTCGCGGCCACCGCCGTCGTCGGCACCCGCAGGATCGTCCAGGCCGACGGGCTGCTGCTGCGCGCCGCCGAGCACGTGCCCACCGGCCCCGGGGACACTCCGGGGCCCGGCCTCGTCACCCTCGCCCTCCTCTCCTCGACGAGCAGCGACCCGGCGGGCGCGGACGGCTCGGACCGCAGCGGAAGGCGGGCACCCCGACTCCTCCCCGACGACACCGAGGTACGGGCCGCCGCCGGGCACGGCACCCTCGTCCTGGAGACCGTCAGCCACGAGCCGGTCCGCCCGCCGCGCCGGGAGAGCCGGGGCGCCTCGCCCCGCGAACTCCTCTCCCCCCGGGTCCGCTGGGCGCTCGCCGGGGTCTGCGCCGCCGTCGTCGCCCTCGCCGTGGCCTCCTGGGCCACCACAGGGGACCACCCGCTGCACGCCGCGTACCTCACGCTGCTCGACCTGTTCGCGATCGGCGATCCCGCCGTCGGGGAGCCGACCGCGCGCCAGGTCCTCCAGCTCCTCGCCGGACTGCTCGGGCTCGTCCTGCTGCCGTTGCTGATCGCCGGGTCCCTGGAGGCGTTCGGCGCGTACCGCAGCGCCGCGGCGCTGCGCCGTCCGCCCCGGCGCCTTGCCGGGCACGTCGTGCTCCTCGGTCTGGGCCGCGTCGGCACCCGGGTCCTGGTCCAGCTCCATGAACTCGGCGTCCCCGTGGTGTGCGTGGAGGACGACCCGGAGGCCCGGGGCGTGGCACACGCCCGGCGGCTGCGGGTCCCCGTCGTGCTGGGCGACGTCACCCAGCCGGGCGTCCTGGAGGCCGCCAAGACCCACCGGGCGCGGGCCCTGCTCGCCCTCACCAGCGCCGACACCACCAACCTGGAAGCGGCCCTGTACGCACGGACCCTCAGCGCCGAACTGCTCGTCGCGCTGCGGCTGTACGACGACGACTTCGCGTCGACCGTCTACCGCACCCTGCGCGCCGCGCACCCCGGGGCGCTCACCCGCAGCCGGAGCGTGTCGACGCTCGCGGCGCCCGCCTTCGCCACCGCGATGATGGGCCGTCGCATCCTCGGGGCGATCGCGGTCGAACGACGGGTGCTGGTCTTCGCCGCGCTCGACGTCGCGGACCACCCGCAGTTCGTGGGCAGGACGGTGGCGGAGGCCTTCCGGCCCGGCGCGTGGCGGGTGCTCGCCCTCGACACGGGCGTCCGGGACGACCCTGCCACGGACGAGGCCCCGGCCGCGCCGGAGCCGTCCCGGCTGCTGTGGGAACTGCACCCGGGTCACGTCCTGCATCCCGAGGACCGTGTCGTCGTCGCGACCACCCGCGCGGGACTCGCGGAACTCCTCGACCGCACGGCCCCACCGCCCCCGCCTGCGACACGACGGGCGGCCCCTCACCGGGACCACCCGGAACCGACCCGCCCGAGCGGAACCTGAGGCGGGGAGCGGAAGGCGGGGACCACCGCCGGTCAGCCGGACCGACCACGGTGCGAGACGACACGGCCGGGCCCGGCGTGGCCCGGCACTCCCCTCCCCCTCGACGTGTCGTCAGTCCCACCAGAACTGCCAGGTGCAGGCGCCCACGAGCCGTTCGGCGTAGGACGCCAGGGCGCAGGGACGGGCTCCCTGCCAGATGTTGTCCGGGCAGAACGCGAAGTGCTCGGCGGCGACGAGGAGGGCGTCCTCCGGCCGTTCCGGGGGTGTGGCGACGCTCAGGTGGAGGGTGTCGAACCCGACGGCGACAACCCGGGCGCCGAAGCGCCGCTCCCAGGTGCGCAGGACGGCGGAGAACTTCGCGGTGTCGTCGTCCTGGTTGACGGGCCCTTCCCATCCGACGACGGTGAGCGCGTCCGCGCCGCAGGCCGCGGGGACGAGGCCGAGCCGGACGTGGGGCCGCAGGGAGGCGAAGAACTCCGCGTACTCGGCGGCCTCCACGTCGGGATCGGGTCCCGGAGGGAGGGCGGGGGCGAGGCCCGGCCACCGCTGTCCGAAGGGGGCGGTGACGGCCGCCCGCCCGTCCGGCGGCAGCGGGTCGTCGTCCTCGTCCACGACGGTGTGATCGCGCCACCACCCCGCGAGGAGTCCGGCCGGGTCGTGCTCCCCGGGCGAGGTCATGCGTCCGGGGGACAGCTCGCCCGAGGCCCAGGGCCGGAACTCGCCGTCACCGGGATTCCGGGAGTCCATCAGGAGCGGCCACAGCCCGGTGCGGGCGTGCTCCGCCCGTGCCCGGGCCCAGAGCCCGGGGGACGCGGGACCGTCACTCAGCCAGAGGACGGGGGCGTCCGGGCCGTCCGGCCCGGCGGGGACGATCCGCCCGGGCGGCAGCGGTGCGTCGAGGAGCGCGTCGATTTCTGAGATCACGCACGGATGCTAGCCAGGAGGTCTGACACCGGGTCCCGAGCCCGTGGGGGCGGACGGACCGCGTCCACCGCGCTCTCCCCGGCCCGCCGGGCACGACGCGGGTCCGGGGGGCGGCTCGGGGCCTCTCAGGGGAGCGGGAACGCCACCGGGCCGAGGGCCGTACCTGTCCGGCTCTCGGCATCCAGCGCTGTACGGGCCTCCCCTACGATGCCTCCCGCCACCGCTCCACGGGCCCGCCGGGCAGGCCCGCACGGCTCCGCGGGGGCGTGAACGGCCGGTACCGCGCTGCCGAGTGGGCCGAACCCGTACACCGGCCCCACCGGAAGACGGGCGGCTAGGGCCCGTCTGACAATTCCCGCCTGCCGCGCGACGCCATGCACGCACTCTCGCCGCACCGGCCCCAGACCCACGTACATCCAGTACGAGGGCCTGGGGCAGGCACGCCGAGAGCACGCACCTGACGCCGCGCGGCCGCCCTGCGGGCGACGCCGCGAATTGTCAGACAGGCCTAGTAAGGCTTCGCGAGGACGTGGGCGGCGCCCGGGATGCCTACCTCCAGGAGGGCGTCCTCCTCCGGGGTGGTCGGCGCGCCCATCTCCTGCTTGAGGATCGCGCGGGACATGGCCTGCACCCACATCGCGCGGGGGCGGCGGCGGGTCTCCCAGGCTTCCAGGGCGGCGGGCACGGAGTCCGTGGCGTCCAGGGACTCGGCGAGGACGAGGGCGTCCTCGACGGCCATGGCCGCGCCTTGCGCGAGGTGCGGGGTGGAGGCGTGGGCGGCGTCGCCCGCGAGGACCACCCGGCCCACGTGCCAGGGCTCCTCGACCGTCACCTGGGAGATGCGGGAGTGGACGACGGCCGACGGGTCGGTGACGGCGGCGAGCGCCTCCGCGACGGGGCCGGAGAACATGGCCAGACGGGCGGCCAGTTGTTCATGGGCCCGCTCCGGGTCCGGGCGGAAGCCGGGCTCCTCGGCGAACACCGCGCCCAGGTACATGAGTTCGTCGGTGATCGGAGTGAGGAGGGCCTTGGCCTCCTGGCCGGCGGTGGCCATCACGACGCCCCGGACGTCGGGCTGCCGGGGCACGGTGACCCGCCAGTTGGCGAAGCCGGTGTACTCGGGGGCGTACCGGTCGCCGTACAGGCGGGTGCGGAGCGGCGAGCCGATGCCGTCGAAGCCGACGACGAGGTCCCAGCGGCCGGTGGACCCGTCGGAGAGGGTCACGGTGACGCCCGTGCCGTCGTCGTCGAGTGCGCTGATCGTGGTGGCGAACCTGATCCGGGCGCCGGCGGTGACGGCGGCGTCGCCGAGGAGCGCGGCGAGGGCGGGCCGGGGGATGCCGTTGCTCGCGGGGACGTCGCCCGCGCGCGGCTGCGGGATGCGGGCGAGGGCGTTGCCCGTGGGGTCCGCGATCGTCAGGACCTCCCACTCGAACCCGGCGTCGAGGCAGGCGTCGAGGACGCCTATCTCCCGCATGACGTGGAGGGCGTTCGTCGGCTGGATGATGCCGACGCCGAGCGCGTCGAGCGCGTCGCGGAGCTCGGCGACCTCGACGGTGTGGCCGCGCCGGGCGAGGGCGGTGGCGAGTGTCAGGCCGCCGATGCCGCCGCCGTGGATCAGGACGCGCAGGGGTGATGCCATCTCGGGTGTCTCCAGGAACGTGACGGGGTGGGGCGGGACGCGGCGGCCCGGGAGCCGGACCGCGGGCCGGTCCGGTGCTCCCGGAAGGGGCTCAGGCCGGGGCCGGGAGCCGCATCAGGTGGTCGACGAGGGCCAGCAGGACGTCCTTGTCGAAGCCGCGCTGCCGGACGTCGCCGACGAGGAGCGGCACGTGCGGGTCGAGGTCGAGCGCGGTCCTGATCTCGGCCGCCGTACGGGAGTTGTGGCCGTCGAAGCAGTTGATGGCGACCACGAAGGGGATCTCGCGGCTCTCGAAGAAGTCGATGGACGCGAAGCTGGTCTCCAGGCGCCGGGTGTCGGCGATGACGACTCCGCCGAGGGCGCCGTTGACCAGGTCGTTCCACATGAACCAGAAGCGTTCCTGGCCGGGGGTGCCGAAGAGGTAGACGACGAGTTCGTCGCTGACCGTGATGCGGCCGAAGTCCAGGGCGACGGTGGTCGTCTCCTTGGCTCCGACGCCGGCCAGGTCGTCCACGCCGATGCTGGCGCGCGTGAGGTACTCCTCGGTGCGCAGCGGCGCGACCTCGCTGACGGCGCCGACCAGGGTCGTCTTGCCGACGCCGAATCCACCGGCGACGAGGATCTTGACGGCGGCAGGGGCCGCCTGGGTGCTGATCATGTGGTTCAGAGTCTCCGGAGTCCGTCACGGACGGCGGCCAGCAGGCCGCCGTCGGCGCCCCCCGCCGCCCGCGCCACAAGGAGTGGCGCCCGAGCGGTCAGCAGGCCCTGGCCGACGAGGTCGGCCAGCAGGATCTTGGTCACCGACACGGGCAGGCCGAGGCCGGCCGCGACCTCGGCGACCGCGGCGGGTCGGCGGCAGAGTTCGAGGATCAGCCGGTGTTCCGGCTGGAGGCGTCCCGGACGCGACGGCCTGCCGCGCTCGTCGAGGGGGTGCTCCACCGCCGTGAGGACCGTGATGAGCGTGAGGTCGTCGCGGTCGGGGGCGGTGCGGCCCCGGGTGATGGTGTAGGGGCGCACCATCGTGTCCGCGCTGTCCTCTTCGGGGTCCTCGTGGTCCCAGCCGGTGTTCACGCGCCCTGCCCGGCCCCGGTGCCGAAGGCGTCGAACTCGGAGCGTACGGGGGTGCCGAGCTTCTGGCCGACCTGCTGCACCAGGTTGTGCATGGCGAGGGACATGACCTCGGCGTCGACCTCCTGGGAGGCGACGACGGCCAGGTGGGTGCCCTGGCCCGCCGAGATGATGAAGAGCCAGAGGTCGGCGAGTTCCACGATCACCTGGTGGACGACGCCGCCGTCGAAGAGCTGGCCGACACCGCGGGCGAGGCTCTGCTGGCCGGTGCAGATCGCGGCGAGGCGTTCGGCGTCGGCGCGGGCGACGGTCCGCGAGTGGCTGACGACCAGGCCGTCGTCGGAGAGGAGGACGGCGTTGCGGGTCTCGGCCACGGAGTCCACCAGGCCGTCGAGCAGCCAGTCCAGGTCCTGGTGGGTTGCGGTTGTGCGTGTCATGACCGTTCTTCTCTCGTGGGGTGGGTGGGTGCGGCGGGTTCGGGCCCGGTGCCGGGCACCGGGTGCTGTCCGGTGTCCTGGTCCGCCTGGGTACGGGTGGCCCGTGACCGGCGCTGGAAGGCGCCGATGGTCGCACTGGCGCGGCGCGGGACGGGCCGGAGCAGCGGGTCGTGCTGCCAGTTCAGCGGTGCGGCCGGGGCCGGGGCGGCGGGGGCCGGGGTGACGCGGAGTTCGTCGACCAGGCTGGCCTGGCGCACCCGGCGGGGCAGTGGCGGGTCGGTGACCGGGCCGGTCGGCGGGACCGGCGGCGGCTGCTCGGCCCACGCGGGTGCGGGCTGCCCGTAGGGGTGGTTCCCGGGGGTGGCGGGGTACGCGGGAGGCGTGGGGGCGGCGGGGTACGCGGGCCGTACTGCGTGCCCGGGGTGCTCCGCGTACGCGGGCGGCACGGGCGGCTGTGTCTGGTCGGGCGCCGCGTGGCGGGGCCGGTGCGGGCTGTTCAGCGCCGTCACGTCGGCGAGGGCCCGTCCCTGGACGCGGGTGGGCAGGGCGCCGTCCGGTCCGGGCTCGGTCCGTCCGGCGTCGTGCCGCGCGGGCAGGAGGGGGGTGATGACGGGGGCGGGGGTGTGCTCGGGCGTCTCCGGGAAGCCGTGCTCGGCCGTGTGGAGGGGCCCTGGCGGGAACGCGAACCCCGACGGGACGGGCGCGGGTCCGGGAACCGGGTCGGGGCCGTGTCCGGGGACGGGCTCGGGGCCGTGTCCGGAGATCAGGTCGAGGTCGGGGCCGTGTCCGGGTACGGCGTCCGGGACGGCCGCGGAGCGGGGGCCGGAGTCGGGCGCGGTCGGCTCGGGCGCGGGCGAGGGGACCGCCACGGGGCCGGAGCCGGGGCCCGGCACGGGGCCGGTGACGACGTGCTCCTGGGGGACGAGCACGACGGCCCGGGTGCCGCCGTACGCCGAGGTCCGGAACTCGACGCGCAGCCCGTACTGGTTGGCGAGGCGGGAGATGACGTGCAGTCCGAGGCGGATGTCGTCGCTGTGGGCGAGCAGGTCCATCCGGGGCGGTCGGAGCATCAGCTCGTTGGCCTCGTCGAGCTGTTCGGGTTCCATGCCCAGGCCCCGGTCCTCGACCTCGATGGCGAGGCCGTGGCTGACCTGCGCGACCCGGATCTCGACGGGGCTCGGCGGGCGGGAGAAGGCGAGGGCGTTCTCGGTGAGTTCGGCGAGGATGTGGGTGACGGGGCCGATCACGCGGGCGGCGAGCCAGGGGCTGCCGTCGAGGTCGAGCACGACGCGCCGGTAGTCCTGCACCTCGCCCTGGGCGGAGCGCAGCACGTCGAGCACCGGGACGGGCTTGCGCCAGCGGCGGTGCGGGGAGCCGCCCGCCAGGACGACGAGGTTCTCCTCGTAGCGGCGCAGGCGTGCGGTGAGGTGGTCGAGGTCGAAGAGGCCGTCGAGGATCTCGGGGTCCTCGTGGCGGCGTTCCAGTTCGTCGAGCTTCTTCAGCTGCTGGCCGATGAGCTGCTGGGTGCGGCGCGCGATGCGCTGGAGGAGGCGTTCGAAGCCCCGGTGCTGGTCGGCCTGGCGGACGGCGGCCTGGATGGCGCTGGTGCGGGCGAGGTTGATGGCCTCGGCGAGGCGGGTCAGCTCGTCGGAGGCGCGGTCGCCGGTGTCCTGTGCGAGGGCCCGTGCCTCAGCCTCGACGTCGATGCGTTCGCCCTGGCCGAGCCGCTCGACGACGTCCGGGAGGGCCTTCTCCAGGGCCTCGGCCTGCTCCTGGAGCCTGCCGATGCGCAGGCGCAGGGTGCGGGTGAGGCGCCAGGTGGTCCAGATCACGACGATGACGGCGAGCAGGCCGACGAGCGTGGTGAGGGCCATGTGGGTGAGCAGCGAGATGACGCTGCTCTTGCCCTCCTCGACGACGTAGGCGGTGCGGTGCTGGAGGAGCTTCTCGACCTCGGGGCTGAGGGCGTCCATGGCGCCGCGCCAGCGCTTCTCCCCGTCGGGGAGGGCGACCGAGCCGTCGGCGGTCGGCGCGGCGGGGCGCAGGACCGCGTTCTCCAGCTCGGTCTTGGTCTTCCAGGCGGGGCTGTCGACGATCGCCCGCCACATGTCCTTCTCGGCGGCGGGGAGGACCGGCAGGACGTGGCTGTCGGACAGGAAGGTCTGTCCGGCGACGGCCTGGCGGAACTCCTTGAGTTCCTCGGGGTTCAGCTTCCGGTCGGGCCAGCCCCGGGTGAGGAGGGCGTCGGACCGGGACACCATCTCCTTGACCCAGAAGAGGTCCACGAGGGGCTGGGAGAGGGCGGTGATGTGGCCGTTGTCGACGCGGCTGAGGGCGGAGAAGAGTTCGAGGTCGACGGCGATCAGGTCGGTGTAGTAGTCGTACACGGCCTTCTGCTGGTCGGCGTCGCCGCCGTCCACGAGGGACCGCTGCACGGGGAGTTGGCCGATGGCCGCGCGCGCGGCGGCGACGGCGTCCCTGACCTCGGTGGGGGCGTCGCTGTCGGCGGCGACGTCGGAGAGTTCCTGGAAGCGTTCGACGGCCTCGTCGGTCCGTACCCGCTGGGTGGTCAGGGCCTCGGCGGCCCCGGGGGTGCGGGCGAGGGTCTCGGCGCTGAGCCGCCGTTCCTCCTGGAGGTTGAAGTACACGACGTTGGACGGCTGACCGGCCTTCTCGGCCAACAGTCCCTGACCCGCCTGCCGTTGGAAGTCGAGGAAGGTCTGGCCGCTGGTGACGCCCCACAGGACGATCAGAGCGATGCCAGGGACGAAGGCGAGGATGAGCAGGGCGGTTCTCAGCGACATGGACGATGTCGTACGGGTCCGCCGTGACGCGCGCGTGCGCAGGGCATACTCCTTGAGGTGGAGCAGTCTGACGACTGCTCGGGTGCTCCGGTGCTGCGGAGTGCGTTCCATGCCGGTCATCTGACATGTACCGATCTCCAACGCGTGCATATTAGTCACGTCCTGGCCACATGTGATCCTCGGGGCCATCACAATTGATCACAAGCCGGTCCATGTCGACATGGGTTCGTGCGGCGGACCCGTACGGACGCCCCGGCTCCGGCCGGGCGGCCACCACGGGAGCCGCATGTCACGCGCGTGGAGAGCGGCTCCCGTGGTGGGCACGGCCCGTGGTGGGCACCGCCGGAGAGCCCGCTTCGGGAGCCGCGCACACGGCCGGTTCTCCCTCCGCCCACGGGCGAGACCGCCCCGGGGCGGTCTCGGTGACGGCCTCACGGCCCCGCGCTCCCCGTCCGTGGACGGTCACCGGCCCTGGACGCCGGGGAACCGCGCCCGGGACCCGGTCCTGCGGTCCGTCCGGGCGCGGCCCCGTATCCGTACACCGTCCGCCGTCTACACCCGGACGGCCCGCAGGGCTCCCTCGGCGCGGAGCGAGGCGAGGGTGGGGTAGCCGTCCACCGCCATGATCAGGTCCGCCTCGGCCAGGAGCGAGCGCAGGACGTGGACGATGCCGTCCGTACCGCCCAGGGCGAGCCCGTAGGCGTACGGGCGGCCCACGCCGACGGCCGTGGCCCCCAGGGCGAGGGCCTTCACGACGTCCGCGCCCGTACGCACCCCGGAGTCGAAGAGCACCGGGAGGCCCTCGGCCGCGGCGACCACCTCCGGCAGGGCGTCCAGGGCGGGCAGCCCGCCGTCGGCCTGGCGCCCGCCGTGGTTGGAGCAGTACACGCCGTCCACCCCGCCGTCCCTGGCGCGCCGGACGTCCTCCGGGTGGCAGATCCCCTTGAGGAGGATCGGCAGGTCCGTGAGTTCGCGGAGCCACGCCAGATCCGCCCAGACCAGGGGATTGCCGAAGAGGCCCACCCATTCCAGGACGGCGGCGCGCGGGTCCTCCTCGGGGGGCTTGGCGAGCCTGGCCCGGAACACGGGGTCGGAGAAGTAGTTGGCCAGCGCGTGACCGCGCAGCTGCGGGAAGTTGGAGGTGGCCAGGTCACGTGGCCGCCACCCCGTGATCCAGGTGTCGAGGGTGACGACGATCCCCCGGAATCCGGCCGCTTCGGCGCGGCGCACCAGGCTCTCCGCGAGGTCGCGGTCGGTGGGCGTGTAGAGCTGGAAGAAGCCGGGGGTGCCACCGGATTCGGCCGCCACCGCCTCCAGCGGATCGACGCTGAGCGTGGAGGCGACCATCGGGACGCCGGTGCGGGCCGCGGCGCGGGCGGTGGCGAGATCACCGTGTCCGTCCTGGGCGCACAGCCCGATCACCCCGACCGGCGCCATGAACAGCGGCGACGGGAGGGTGAGTCCGAAGAGGTCCACCGACAGGTCGCGCTCGGCGGCGCCGACCATCATGCGCGGGACGAGCCCCCACTGGCGGAAGGCCCGGACGTTGGCCTCCTGGGTGGACTCGGCGCCCGCGCCCCCGGCCACGTACGACCACAGCGACGGCGGGAGCGCCGCCGCCGCCCGCTCCTCCAGTCCGGCGAACGTCATCGGCAGGGCGGGCAGGACGCCGAAGAGCCCGTCGAAATAGATCTCGTGCTGGTAGTCGCCGTACTTCTGGGCCATGGGGAGGCTCGTCCTTCCGGTTCGCTCGGCAGCCGCCCGGTCGCCCCGGCGGCGGTGGCCCCCATCGTGCCCGCCCCGCCCGCTCCTGGCCACGGCCCGGCGAGGACCTTCCGGGACCGGTTCAGGAACGCGTCGCCGTCCCGCAGCCCCGGTCCCCGGCGCCGGTCGTCCCCGCCAACGAGCCGCTGCGGTCGTAGGGGTCGACCGTGACACCGTTCACCGGCCCGGCGGCGGGCCGGTCGGAAGCGAACACCGGGACGAAGTAGCCCGTGTGCCGGTCGCAGGCGGTGTTCGTCATGTCCGTCAGGTACGAGACGAGGCTCAGCGTCCCCGGCTCGGTGACGACCTTCGCCGGGTCGTCCCAGCTCATGACGGTCTCACGGCGCACGATGATCCGTACGACCTCGTCGTCGGCGCCGGTCCCCCGGGCGACCGGATAGACATAGGTGACATCGGCGGCGACCCGGAGGGCACCGCGTTCCCCCTCCTCGTACGTGATCCGGCCCCGCGTCCTCACCACGTCGCCGACCAGTTGGGCGGAGGCCGGATCGAGGCGGCTGAAGAGGCGCAGGGGGTCCTTCTCCTTTCCTGGCGTCCGGAGCGAGGTCGCCAGGAACTCCTGGACGTCCCGCTGGTGCGGGTTGACCAGGGCCATCGCCTTCGCGGGGTGCCCGCCGCGCAGCACGCCCGGGTCCAGGTTCGACGCGGCGAGGAAGTCAAGGGAGCGCCGCAGCGCCTTCTCGACCTGTGCCTCGTCCATCCATCCGGTGGCGCGGGCGGCGGGGACCGTGATCCCGGCGGTGCCGTCCGCCCAGCGCTCGGCGGGTGAGCCCCTGAACGGTTCGGCGCGCGTGGGCCGCCCCTCCGGTCCGGCGGGCGGAGCCCCGGTCGGGCGCTCCGACTCCTGGGCGAGCGGCCGCTCCGCCCGCCCGCCGTCGCCGGACGGCCAGACGAGCCCCCAGGGGTCGAACGCCACCACCATGAGGGCCAGGGCGGCGGCGAGCCCGACCACGTACCGGCCCTTGCCCCGTCGCCGCGGCGGCGGGGTGCTCCGCCGGCCGCCCGTGTCCCCGGGCCGGTCATGGAGCCGCCCCGCCGCCTCCCTCGCCCGTGCCGACGGTTCCTCGGGCGCGCCCTCCACCCCGGCGACGGACTCCTTCAGGAACCGGTCCCATTCATCGTCCGGCACCGACGAACCGTCCGTCCCCCCGCTCACGCGCACCCCGAACCTCCCCTGTCGAACATTCATTCGCCCTCGCGGGCGTCAGCATGATCGCACAGCGCACGACGGGCGCCGACCTGCGTTCCCGGTCGGCCCGGCTGAACACGCCCGGAGGGGAGTCTCCGGAGCGAGACCCCCGCCACACCACGGGGGCCTACGCTGTCGACGGGCCGCCACGGCACGCCCACCACCTCCCCGGCGGCCCGACGCGATGCATCGGCCGTATGGGCGTTCGGTTAGGCTGGCCTTGCCTGGCATACGGGCGGGTGTGTTCGGGTTCCGGCGTCGTACGCGGGCACCCGGAGGACGGAACGAGACAGAGGCGGGCGCAGGTGAGAGACAGTGACCGGGTCCGTGCGTGTCGTACGCCCACCCGAGCGGACCAGCCATGCGGGTGACGGGATACGCGGGTTCCGGTACGGCGCCCGGGACGAGGCGCCGTGGATAAGATCGCGCTCACCGCAGGGACCCTGTACGTCATCGTGCTGCTCCGCGCCGGAGGGACCTTCGCCCTCGGGTGGCTCACCGGTGCCGGTGCCCGGCGCAGCAGGTTCGCCGAACGGATCTCCTCGGCGAAGTTCCTGCGCACCGAGCGGGCGATCCAGCGCTGGGGCGCGCCGGTGGTGGCCGTCTCCTTCCTGACCATCGGTTTCCAGACCGTCGCCAACTTCCTCGCGGGCAGCATGAGGATGCCGCTGCCGCGCTATCTCCCCGCCCTGTTCCTGGGCGGAGCCGCCTGGGCGCTGATCTACGCGACCGCCGGGCTCGGCGTGCTCGAAGTAATCGGAAGGCTCTTCGCCGAGCGGACGGCCCTCGGGGTGTCCGCCGTGGCCGTCCTCCTTCTCACGGTGTGCGGGGTGGTCGTGTACCGCAGGAGGAGGGCGGCGGCGCCCTCCGACGGCACCGTTCCCGAGGAGTCCTGAGCCCGACCCGCGAGAGCGGGCGGGACGGACGGCCCTCCTCCGGAGGCTGAGAGTCCCGGCCGCACCGGCCCGCCGGTCGGGGCACACGCGGCCCGCCGCCGACCCCCGCCCTGCCCGCCCGTGCGTCTCGGCCTGTGCGGTCCGGACCGGACCGCTCCGGACCGCTCCGGAGCGTCGCGGGCGGATCGGGCCGGGCATGTGAACCCGCTCCCCGGACGGGGCGCGTTCCGGCGCCCGGTCCGGCGGAGTCCGGGCGGTACGGGGACCGTTTCGTCGGCCGCAGCCGGAAAATCATTCCTGTCGGGGAGTCCGGGGCCCTCAGAATGGCGCGATGGACCATCGCTTCGTAGGCATCCCCGAGTTGACCGGCGTTCCCCGTGTGGCGGTCGTCATCGATGTCATGCGCGCCTTCACCGTGGCCGCCTGGGCCTTCTCCCTTGGTGTGGAGAGGATCGTCCTGGCCTCGACGGAGAGCGAGGCGCTCGCCCTGAAGGAGCGTCACCCGGGGTGGCTGGCCCTCAAGGACGGAGCTCCGGCGGCGGGCTTCGACGCGGTGAACTCACCGGGCTTGCTCAGGTCACGGGATCGGGATTTCGCCGGTCGCACCCTGGTGCAGAAGACGACGGCGGGCACCGTGGGCGCGCTGGCCGTCGCGGACGCGCCGCTGGTCCTGTGCGCGAGTTTCGTGGTGGCGGGGCCGACCGCGCGGTTCCTGCGCGCCCGGGACTCCGGTCCGGTCACGTTCGTCGTCACCGGCGAGGAGGGACGGGCCGACGAGGACCTGGCCTGCGCCGAGTACATCGGCCGGCGCATGGGCGGGGACGATGTCGAGGCGGCCCCGTATCTCCACCGCGCGAGGGCCTCGCGCGCCTCGGCGGACCTCGCCGCCGGGCTGCGGAGCGGATACCACCCGGACGATGTCGACCTCTGCCTGGAGATCGACAGGTTCCCCTTCGCGATGCTGGCCCGCCGGGAGGAGTCCCTGACGGTGATCCGTCCCGTCGCGGTGCTGTGACGTTCCGTCAATGACACTCTGACCCGGCGGCCGGGCCTCCCACGGCCCGGGGCCGCCCCTCCCCCGGCTCCGGCCGCCTCCACGACCTCGACACGGGCGAGCGGCTCGGTCCGGTCCGACTCGGCGCGGCTCGGCTCAGCTCGGCTCGGATCGGTCCGGCTCGGATCGGCTCGGATCGGATCGGCTCCCGTGGCGGTTCCCCGGGGAAGCCGCCGCAGCCGTCGCGGCACCGGGCCGTGCGACCCCCGTCATGAGCGCCGGACGGCCCCTCAAGGGCGGGCGAGGCGTTCCCAGAGGCCGACCAGGTGTGCGTGCAGGACGTCCTCCGCCTCCTCCGTGGTCAGGTGGCCGATGAGTACGTGGCTGGTGAGGCCGTCGGTGAGCGCGAGCAGGGTGCGGGCCTCGCGGCACGGGGCGGGCGGCGCGGCGCCTTCGTCGGCCGGGACGCTGCCGGCGGCCTCCGTGACGAGCCGGACGAGGAGGTCCTGGAGGGCCGCGTAGCTGGTTCGCAGCGGTCCGGCCAGCGTCTCGCTGACGGCCGCCTTGGCCACGAACGCGAGCCAGACGCGTGCTTCGGCGCGGTGCTCCTCGCGGAGCAGGGCGATCTCGGCGGCCATGTGCCCCAGAGTGGTGACCGCCGACTGGGCCGGGCTCCGGGCCAGTCGGGCCCGCGCGCGTTCGGTGACGCGCTCGCCGACGTGGTCGACGGCGAACAGGAGCATCTCCTCCTTGGTGCGGAAGCAGCGCTGAACGGCGCCCACCGAGACCTGCGCGCGGGCGGCGACGTCCCGCATGGTCACCCCCTCCGGCCCCTGTTCGTCGGCGAGGAGACAGACGGCCTCGGCGATCTGGCGGCGTCGGTCCTCGTAGTTCACCTGCTTGGGCACGATCGGCCCCTCTCTTTATTTCGATACGATCGTATCGCTTCCGGGGTATGGTCCCCACGCCAGCACATCGACATGTGGACGGGAGCACAAGGATCATGCGGAACGCTCTGTGGAAGTTGTCGGCCGGCGCCCAGGCGGCGGCTGTCCGAGGCGGAGAGATATCGGCGGTCGAACTGGTCGAGAGCCATCTCGAACGCATCTCCGAGGTCAACCCGCGGGTCAACGCGGTCACCCAGCTGTTGGCCGAGCGCGCCCGTGAGGCCGCTGCGCGGACGGACCGGCGGCGGGCCTCGGGCGAGGAGCTCGGACCTCTGGCGGGCGTGCCGTTCACGGTGAAGGAGTCCACCGCTGTCGAAGGCGTGCCGACCACGTTCGGGGCGGTGCGCTTCCGTGACCTGGTGGCATCGGTGGACGCGCCGCCGGTGGCCCGGCTCCGCGCGGCCGGGGCCATCCCTGTCGGGCACAGCAACATGCCCACCCTGATCCTGGCGGGGATGCACTCCCGCAGCGAACTGTTCGGCGACACCGTCAACCCCTGGGACCCGAGCCGGACGCCCGGGGGCACCAGCGGAGGCGACGGGGTGGCCGTGGCCACCGGCATGGCCGCGCTCGGGCTCGGCAACGACTCCGGTGGCTCGGTACGGATACCGGCCTCGTTCTGCGGCGTGGCGGGGCTGAAGCCGACCGCCGGACGGTTCCCCGCCGACCACCGCGTCTTCGGCCCGGACGACCCCGGACCGGCCTCACAGATCCTGGTCACCGACGGGCCCCTGGCCCGCCGGGTCGCCGATCTGCGACTGGCGTACGAGGCGCTGGCCGGGACCGACCCCCGGGACCCCCGGGCCGTGCCGGTGCCCGTCCACGGCGATCCGCTGCCGGGGCCGATGAAGGTCGCGGTCGTCACCGACCCCGGCGGACACGGAGTCCACCCCACCGTCCGCGAGGCCGTCGCGCACGCGGCCGACGCGCTGCGCGACGCCGGGTACGACGTACGGGAGGTGGCGGACGTGCCTCGGCTGGACGAGGCGCTCGACGCGTACGGCAGGATCACCGCGACCGAGTTCGCCCCGGCCTGGCCGGTGGTGCGGACACTGCTCGGCGAGGGCGGGGACCGCTACATCCGGATGTCGATGGAGAGGACTCCGCCCGCGACCGCCGCGGAGTTCATGAAGCTGATGGGAACCTGGCTGGGCATCCGCCGTTCCTGGGCGGAGTTCCTCGACGAGTACCCGCTGCTGCTGGGACCGGTGTTCACCGAGCCGCCCGTCGAGCCGGGACTGGAGTCACGCGACAGAGCGGGACACGAGCGGGTCGGCACGGCCATGCGCCTGTGCACGGTGAGCAGCTTCGTGGGCGTGCCCGGGGTCGCCGTACCGACCGGTGTGCGCGACGGGCTGCCGTCGGGCGTGCAGATCATCGGGCGCGCGTTCCGGGAGGACCTGTGCCTGGCCGCCGCGCAGGAGGTCGAGGACCGCCTCGGCGTGCTCACACCCATCGACCCGCGCTCCGGAGTCCCGTTCGCCGCGCGGTAGGAGGCGCCACCGCCAGGAAGGCCTGAGGCCGAGGAGATCCGGTCGTCCCGGCGAGCGCGGCCCCCGTCACGGGTCCCGATACGTGGCCGACACAATTTCGCGCGCCCCTGGACGTACGGCCCTGATCCCGTGGACGTGGTCGTCTTCCAGGCTTCGGGGTGTGCGCGGAATCCCGCGTACGCACCGAGGACGAGAGGGGAACGCCGATGGACGCCGGAGGGAAGCGCCGGGGCGCGGCGGGCGGCAGGCGGAGGCTGGTGTGCGGGGCCGCCGCCGCGCTCCTGCTGATCGGCACGGGCGGCTGGGCGGCCTGTGCCCCCGGGCCGGGCGGGGCTCCGGCCGCGACCCTCGCCCCCGGCGCCTCCGGCCAGGCCGTCGCGGACCGGCTCGACCTGCCGTGGCCCGAGGAGGGCCAGGCGAGCGTCATGGTCGAGGGCGTCGGCAGCCTCGGCAGCAGGGGCGGACAGGAGCCCGTACCGATCGCGAGCGTCACCAAGGTGATGACGGCGTACGTGATCCTCCGCGAGCACCCGCTGAAGCCCGGGGAGAACGGGCCTGTGATCGAGGTCGACGACACCGCGGCCCAGGAGTCGTTCACGTTGAGCGAGTCCACCGCCCCCGTCCGCACCGGCCAGCGGCTCTCCCAGCGCAAGCTGCTCGAACTGCTGCTCCTGCCCTCCGGGAACAACATCGCCCGGCTCCTGGCCCGCTGGGACTCCGGCAGCCAGGAGGCCTTCGTCGCGAAGATGAACCGGGAGGCGGCCGCGCTCGGCATGGGCAGGACCCGGTACACGGGTGCCAGCGGCCTCGAGTCCACCACCCGCAGCACCGCCGAGGACCAGCTCAAGCTGGCCCACCGGGCCATGCGGGACCCCGTCCTCCGGGAGGTGGTCGCCCTGCGCCACACCACCGTCCCCGGGGTGCCCGGCACCGTCACCAACACCAATCGGCTCCTGGAGAAGCCCGGGGTGATCGGCCTCAAGACCGGTTCGAGCACTCCGGCGGGCGGCAACCTGCTGTGGGCCGCCGAGGTCGGGTCGGGCACGGCCCGGCGCCTCGTCCTGGGCGCGGTGCTCGGCCAGCGCGCCCGCACCACCCCCGCCGAGGGCCTGCGGGCCGCGATGGAGAGCAGCGGCCGACTCGTCGACGCCGTCCTCCGCGACCTCCCCCCGGCCCTCTCCGGCCTCGGCGACGGGCAGGCGGGGGCATGAGCGCCGCGGCCGACCCGACCGCCGAACGGATCAGGGGGGACATCACAGACGGCACGGGCACCACGGATGCCCCGCACCCTTCCGGAGCCACAGACATCAAAGGCATCTCAAGCATCAAAGGCACCGAAGCCATCAAAAGCACCGCAGACATCGCACATACCTCAGACATCGAAGGCATCGCAGATACCGCAGACAGCAGGGACACCACCGATTCCCAGGGCTCGGCCGGTGCCGGGAGCCGGACGGGCCGCCGCCCGGGAGGGCGTGGCGGAGACGGCCGGACGGCCGCTCGTGCGGAGCGGGACGGTCCCGACCCGCGCGGTCCCTGGCGGCGCGGCCGGGTCGTCGCCGCCGGGGCCGGGGCCGTCGCGTTCTGTCTCGCCGGGCACTCCCTCGTGCCCAACGCCGGTCCCCGGCTCGGCAGTCTCCTGGAGACGTTCCTGCCCTGGCTGGGCGTGGCCGTACCGCTGCTCGCGGTCCTCGCCCTGGTCCGGCGCAGTGCCGTCGCCGGGATCGCCGTGGTGCTCCCGGCCGTCGTGTGGTGCGCCCTGTTCGGCGGGGCCCTGGGCAACCGGGGGGCGCCCGGCGGCGACCTGACGGTGGTGAGCCACAACGTCGGCGCGGCGAACACGGACCCGGCCGGAACCGCCCGCGCCCTGGCGGCCACCGGAGCGCAGGTGATCGCCCTGGAGGAGCTTTCCCCCGCCACGGCGCCGGGGTACGAGCGGGCGCTGGCCGCCGCGTACCCGTACCACTCCGTCCAGGGCACGGTCGGGCTGTGGAGCACGTACCCGCTGAGGGACGCCGAGGCGCTGCCGATCATGCCGTGGACCCGTGCGATGCGGGCCGTCGTCGAGACCCGCGAGGGGCCCCTCGCCGTGTACGCCGTGCATCTCGCGTCCGTCCGTGTCCACCCGGTCGCCGGGTTCACCACGGACCGCCGGAACGAGGCCGCCGGGAACCTGGCGGCCGTCCTCCGGGCCGAGGCGCTGCCCCGCGTCGTCGTGGCCGGTGACCTCAACGGGACGACGGAGGACCGCGCGCTGCGGCCGGTCACGGCGGGACTGCGTTCGGCGCACGAGGAGGCCGGTGACGGCTTCGGCTTCAGCTGGCCCGCGTCCTTCCCGGTCGCGCGGATCGACCAGATCCTCGTGAAGGGCGTCACCCCGGTCTCCGCGCGGACCCTGCCCCGCACCGGCAGCGACCATCTGCCGGTGGCCGCCGCCCTCCGGCTGTGAGGCGGGGGACCCCCCTGACCTGTGATCTCATGGTTGTCCCCCTCCCGCACGATCCGGCCCGATCCGGCCGTGAGACCGACCCCGCCCCACCCCGACCCGACCCCAGGTGACCCGATGCAGCAGCCCCCCGACACCGCGAACGGACAGGACGACGCCCCCGGCGAGGTGCGCGTGCTGCTCGTCGAGGACGACGAGACGATCCGCCGGTCCGTCGGCATGGCCCTGGAGCGCTACGGCTACCGGGTGTCGGCCGCGCCCGACGGGCTGACGGGTCTGGAGATGTTCCGGGACGGGACGCACGACCTGCTGCTCCTCGACGTGATGCTGCCGCACCTCGACGGCATCGGACTGTGCCGGAGGATCCGGGAGACGAGTCAGGCACCCGTCCTGATGATGTCGGCCCGGGGCGACGCGCTCGACGTCGTGGCGGGACTTGAGGCGGGCGCCGACGACTACGTCGTGAAGCCCGTGGACACCGCCGTCCTGGTCGCCCGCATCCGCACCCTGCTGCGCCGGGCCGCCTTCACCGCGCCCGGCGCGGGCCCCGGCGGGGACGACGCGGACGACGGAGTGCTGGTCTTCCGGGACCTGAGCGTCGACACCCGGGGGCTGGAGGTCCGGGTGTCCGGACAGCCCCTGGCGCTCACCCCGACCGAGCTGCGGCTGCTCCTGGAGTTCGTGGCCGCCCCGGGCATCGCCATGGAGCGCCAGACCCTGCTGCGGAACGTGTGGGATTACGGCTGGGACGGGGACATCCGGGTGGTCGACCTCGCGGTGCAGCGGCTGCGCAGGAAGATCGGCGCGGACCACGTCGAGACCGTGCGCGGTTTCGGCTACCGGTTCAGGCGCTGAGATGACGACGACTTCCCCCTCCTCCCGCACCGGCCGCGGCCCGGCGTCCGGGGCGAACGGTTCCGGCGCGCTGCTCCGCCTGGCCGACCCCCGGTCCCTGCGCTGGAAGATCTCCGCCGTGGTGGCCGCCGCCGCGTGCGCCATGGCGCTCGGCATCGGCGTCCTCGTCCACAAGGCCACCGAGGACCGGTCGATGCACGTCAGCGAGGGGTACGTCCTGCGGGAACTGGAGACGGCCCTCGCGGTGGCCGACCGGCGCCCCCGGCCCTCGGTGACGGAACCGGCGAGGGAACCCGCACCGGAACCGCCGGTGGACCCGGCGGGGGATCCGGCGGGGGATCCGACTCTGGAGGCGCTGCCCGACTTCGGCACCGGCGAGGACCTGCCGGAGGGGCTCCTGGAGCAGCTCCGGCGGGTCCCCGAGGACACCCCCGTGACCTGGTACGAGACGGGGACGCGGCAGGGGCCCTGGATGTGGGCGGCGCAGCGGGTCGACGGGCAGGTGCTCGCGACCAACATGCACATGGGGAGTCAGCTGCGGAGCATCGAGGCACTCGACCGGCACGTCCGGTACGCGGCCATGGCCACGCTCGCCGTGGTCGTGCCGCTGACGCTCCTCGCGGCCGAGCTGGTGCTGCGCAGGCTGCGGCGGGTGGCCGGGACGGCCCGCCGGATCAAGGGCGGTGACCTGGACGCCAGGACGTACGGCCGGGGCGGCGACGAGATCGCCGAGATCTCCTCGGCGGTGGACCTGATGGCCGACGCGCTGCGGGACCGGCTGCTCGGCGAGCAGCGGTTCACCGCCGATGTCGCCCATGAGCTGCGGACCCCGCTCGCGGGGCTCGTCGCGTCGGCGTCGCTGCTGCCGGAGTGCGAGGCGACCGCTCTGGTCAGGGACCGGGTGCACGTGCTGCACGGCCTGGTCGACGACCTCCTGGAGATCTCCCGGCTCGACGCGGGCACCGAGGAGGCCGACCTGCGTCCGGTGCCGGTCGGCGACCTGGTGGCGGAGTCCGTGGAGCGGGCCGGGCTCGACGCCCGGGTGACGGTGACGGGCGACCCGGTGGCGGTGACCGACCCCCGGCGCCTGGACCGGGTGGTGACGAACCTGCTGGTCAACGCGGCACGGCACGGCGCCGGCCCGGTCGAGGTGACCGTGACGGCGACCGGCGGGGGGACGACGGCGCTGGTCGTACGGGACCACGGTCCGGGATTCCCCGCCGATCTCCTCGCGCACGGCCCCCAGCGCTTCCGTACCGGAACGGCCGAGCGGGGACGGGGCCACGGCCTCGGCCTGACCATCGCGGTCGGGCAGTCCGAGGTGATCGGAGCCCGCCTCACCCTCACCAACGCGACCGCCCGGGGCCCGGCCGGAGCCGCCTCCGGGGCGGTCGCCACGCTGGTGCTTCCCCGGCGGACGACTCCCGTGCGGGACTGACCTGCCCGGGCTTCCCCGGACGGCCACCGCCTCGGCCGAGGCGGTGGCCCGGTGCCGGTCAGACGTAGATGTACCACTGGGTGTGGTCCAGCACGCTCTGGGGGGTCGTGCCGGTCCAGGGCGGCATGGTCTCGTTGAGGTCGATCACATCGGGGGTGGCGGCGGCCGGGAGGTACTCGGCGCTGCCGGGGTGGAGGGCGTGCCAGTCGGCCCAGAGCTTGTCGACGAAGGCGTGATGGAGCCAGAACACGGGGTCGTTCGGGGAGACGCTGGTCTCCATCTGGCCCCAGATCCAGGTGTGCACCCGGTTGTGCATGCTCAGATAGCCGTCCGAGCCCTCGAGCCGGGAACGGAAGCCGGGCGAGCCGCTGCTGAAGGGGGCGGAGTCGTAGGTGGGGATGGCGAGGGCGGCGTCGACTTCGGAGCGGGGCGGCAGGTTGGGGACGCGGTAGCCGAGGTTGCGGGCGAGGAAGGGACGGCTGTCGACCTGGATGTTGATGTTCCAGTTGCCCGCGGAGTAGGCGAAGGGCCCGTCCATGACCTGGTCGTCCAGCGGGCGTCCGGTGCCGCCGAGGAAGTCCGGGGCCCAGAGGGAGGAGCCGACGGTGTTGTCGGCGGTCCAGTCCCAGTAGGGGATCGACACGTTCGGGTTGATCTTCTTGAGTTCCCGCTCGAAGTCGATGAGGTACTTGCGGTGCCAGGGGAGGAACGACGGGCCGAAGTGGCCCACGTATATCCCGGTGTTCATGTCCAGCGCGAACCGGAGGCGGTGGGCGGCGACGAACTCGTCGTAGATGCCCCGGCGCTTGACCTCCAGCACCGCGTCGACGAACGCCTTCTTCTCCGCGGCGGTGAGGTTCGCCTGGTTCTTCCGTACGGTCATGGCTGGCTGCTCCCGGCTCAGGCGGTGGGGGTGAAGGGGACGACGTGGGCGCCCTTGAGCGCGATGACCGCGGTGCGCGCGGCGTCGAGAGGGGTCTCGAACCTCTCGTAGTGGTTGATCGCGCTGCTCCAACCGGTCTTTCCGTGGTGCATGACGTGAAGTTCGCGGCCGTCGATCAGGACGCGATAGGTGCTGCCGTGCCCGGCTCGGGCATGGGCGTGGTGATCGCCTTCGACGGGCAGGCCCTGGATGCGGCGCCCCTTGAAGACCTCGTCGAAGGACGCGGGCCCTGCGGGCTCGGCTCCCTGCGCGCCGGCCCCGGGCCGTGCGTTGTCAGCGGTTGCGGTAGCGACACCGACGAGTGCGGTGCCTGCGGCTACGGCGGTCACGGCCCCGATGGCCTGCCGACGGGTGAATCCGGACATGGCGAATGAACCCCCTGAACATGACTGAGGCGGCCCCCAGGCTGGTCAACGGGCCGCCGTGATCATCTTTACCCGGACGGGGACCGCCGCAGAAGCATCGCGCGTTCGGTTGGCTGTCATACGGACACGTTTACGCAGGCCACAGCGGGCGCGCCCGACCTCGATCTCACTGCGCGTCAGGGTCCACCGATCATGAACCGAAGATTCCATGGCACATGTGCCGCATTCGTGAAGATCTTTTCAGGGCGGCGGGGAGAGCCGGGGCTGGGGGCCACGCATCGAACACGGCCGGAAACAAAGGCATCCGACGGCAACCTCCCGGCCCGCGACGGCGTTTGCGGGAGCGCACCCGACGGCAGACATCGACGTCCGGTGCCGCCCCTCCGGCCCCGGAGGGCAGCAGGGGCAGCAGGGGCAGCAGGGGCAGCAGGGGCAGCAGGGGCAGCAGGGGCAGCGTGACATGCACAGGACGCCAAGCGGCGGGCCGCCGGAAGCGCTCGAACGGAATTTGATTAGACGAGACGTATCGTCTTGCCTATGGTGTCGTCATGACCACCACCCCGTCCCCCGCCCACATCGCCATGTTCTCCATCGCCGCCCACGGCCATGTGAACCCCAGCCTGGAGGTCGTCCGCGAGCTCGTCGCCCGGGGCCACCGCGTCAGCTACGCCGTTCCCGCCTCCTTCGCCGCGAAGGTCGCGGCGACCGGCGCCACCCCCGTCGTCTACCGCTCCATCCTCCCGACCGACGAGGACCCCGACGCCTGGGGCACGGAACTCATCGACCACGTCGAGCCGTTCCTCGCCGACGCGGTCCAGGCGCTGCCGCAGCTCGCCGAGGCCTTCGAGGACGACCGTCCCGATCTCGTCCTCCATGACATCACCTCCTACCCGGCTCCCGTCCTCGCCCACCTCTGGGGCGTCCCCGCGGTCTCCCTCTGGCCCAACCTCGTGCCGTGGGAGGGGTACGAGGAGGAGGTCGCCGCCCCGATGTACGCCGAGCTGAAGGCCTCCCCGCGCGGCCGGGCCTACTACGAGCGCTTCGGCGACTGGCTCGCGGAGCACGGCGTCGAGACCGACCCCGACCGGTTCGTCGCCCGCCCGCGCCGGGCCCTCGTCCTGATCCCCCGGGCACTCCAGCCGCACGCCGACCGGGTCGACGAATCCGTCTACACCTTCGTCGGCGCCTGCCAGGGCGACCGCGCCGAGCAGGGTGACTGGCAGCGCCCCGAGGGCGCGGAGAAGGTCGTCCTGGTCTCGCTGGGCTCCGCCTTCACCAAGCTGCCCGGCTTCTACCGGGACTGCGTCGCGGCGTTCGCGGAGCTGCCCGACTGGCACGTCGTCCTCCAGATCGGCAAGTTCGTCGAACCGGCCGAGCTGGGCCCACTGCCTCCCCACGTCGAAGTGCACTCCTGGGTACCTCAGTTGGCGGTCCTGCGGAAGGCCGACGCGTTCATCACCCACGCGGGCGCGGGCGGCAGCCAGGAGGGTCTGGCGACCGCCACGCCCATGGTCGCCGTCCCGCTGGCCACCGACCAGTTCGGCAACGCCGACATGCTGCGGTCCCTCGGCGTGGCGCGTCGGCTGTCGCTGGAGGAGGTCACCCCGGAGCGGCTGCGCGAGGCGGTGCTCGGCCTCGTCGCCGACCCCGAGGTGGCGCTCCGCGCGCGGGAGGCCCAGGAGTCGATGCGCCGCGAGGGCGGGACGCTCCGCGCGGCCGACCTGATCGAGGCGGAACTGGGCTGATCCGCCTCCGGGTCGGCCTACCGGGAGCCGGGCTCGGCCCACCGGAGCCGGGCCCCGGCCAGAGGGCGCCGGGCAGGCCGGAGCCCTGCTCCGGCCTCGCGGACGGCCCCGACACCGGCCCCCGGCCCGCCTCTGACGGCCGGGCACCGACATGCCGAGGCGGCCCGCCCCCTCCCCGACGCTCAGGGCCCGGCAGGGCGGGGGCCGTCGGCGGTGGGTGTCCGGTCAGACCACCGCGCCCGCCCGTGCGCGGGACGCGCCGGTCGGAGCCGGGCGCGGGGGCGGCGCCGGGTGGCGGTTCTCCAGGGCGACGGCCAGCGGCATCGCCGTGAACACGGTCGACGCCATGCCCAGGACGACACCCGCGAGCAGCGCGACGGAGAAGTCCGTGAGCGAGTCACCGCCCAGGAAGGCCAGCGCGACCAGGACGAAGAGCGCGCCCATGCCCGTGTTGACCGTCCGGGGCAGCGTCTGCGCGACCGCCCGGTCGGCGAGGTCCGCCAGCGGCACTCCCCCGCCCCGGCGGCGCAGCTCCCGCAGCCGGTCCAGGACGACGACCGAGTCGTTGACCGAGTAGCCGACGACCGTCAGGAGCGCGGCGAGGAAGACGCTGTCCACCGGCTTGCCGAGCCAGGCGAACAGGCCCACCACGAGCAGCACGTCCTGGGTCATCGCGGCCACCGCCGCCGTCGCGTACGTCCACCGGAACCGCACCGTCAGATAGAGGAGTTGCGCCGCCACCGCGAGGCCGAGGGCGATCACCGCGTGGGTGCGCAGCTCACCGCCCAGACTCGGGCCGATCAGGTCGTCGCGCTCGACCTCCACGGGACCGGCGACCCGGGTGAGGGCGGCCTCGATCTCCCGCTGCGCGTCGTCGCCGGTCTCCCGTACCCGTACGGACACGTCCCCCCGCGCGGAGCCGTCCCCGACGGTCGCGCCGTCCGTGGTCTGCACGACCGCGTCGGGGAAGCCCGCTGCGGCCACCGCAGCGCGCGCCTCGTCGGCGTCGACCGGTCGCTCGGCGGTGTACTGGACCACCCGGCCGCCGGTGAACTCGACGCCGAACTCCAGGCCTCTCACCCCGACCCCGGCGAGCGCCACCATCAGAAGGCCCGCGCAGGAGAACAGCCAGCGGCGCCGGTGGACCATCAGGCGCGGGACGCGGCGGGTCAGCCGGGTGCGGAGCCTGCCGAGCCCGGCGATGCCGGTGACCGAGGGACGGCGGCGCACGGCGGGCAGCCGGAGCGTCAGGTCCGCGAGGAGCCGGGTGATCACCATCGCGGTGAGCAGCGAGGTCAGCACGCCGATCGCGAGGGTCACGCCGAAGCCCTTGACGGGGCCGGTGGCGAAGACGAACAGCAGCCCGGCCGCGAGGAGGGTGGTGACGTGGGAGTCCGCGACCGCGCTCCACACCTTCCCGAAGGCCGTTCCGAGGGGCCTTCGCGGATCACGTGCCGCGGCCCGGCCCAGAGCGGCGTACTCCTCCCTGGCCCGTTCGAAGACGAGGACGTTGGCGTCGACGGCGATGCCGATGGCGAGGACGAACCCGGCGAGGCCGGGCAGCGTGAGCGTGGCGCCCAGGGCGACCACGGCGGCGTACGAGATCAGTCCGTACAGCAGCAGCGCGACGGTGGCGAGCACGCCGAGGAGGCGGTAGACGAGCATGACGAAGAGCCCGGTGCAGGCGAGACCGATGACGGCGGCCAGGGCGCTGGCCCTGATCGCCTCGGCACCGAGCGTGGGGCCGACGGTGCTCTGCTCGACCGTGGTCACCGGCACGGGCAGCGCGCCGCCCCGGACGAGGGCCGCGAGGTCGCGGGCCTCCTGGCCGGAGAAGCCGCCGGTGATCTGCGCGGAGCCGCCGCCGATGCCCGAGCCGCACGGCACGCCGGTCTCCATGCCGGGGGCGGAGACGACGCGGTCGTCGAGGACGATCGCGACCCGGCGGGCCGGGTCGCCGGGCGCCGCGCAGGCCGCGTCGCCGGTGAGCCGCGCCCAGGTGCTCGCGGCGCCGTCGCGGAAGGAGAGGTCCACCGTCCAGCCCCGGGCGCCCGTCGTGTCGAGGGTGGCCTCCGCGTTCTCGACGCCGTCACCGGTCAGGGCGGGCGGTGCCAGGGCGAGGAGGGCGCCGGGCGTGTCGGGGTCGGCGAGAACGCGCGAGCCGTCCTTCGCCGCCGGTTCCGCCGGGCCCCCGGAGGCTCCTGTGACGGCGTGGAAGGTGAGCTGCGCGGTACGGCCGATGACCTCGGCGGCCTCGCGCGGGTCGCTCAGTCCGGGGAGTTCGACGACGATGCGCCGCTCGCCGGAGCGGGCGAGGGACGGTTCGGCGACGCCGAGGCCGTCGACCCGCTTGCGGAGCACCTCCAGGGCGCGGTCGGTGGCCGCCGCGTCGGCGCGGGTGGTGGGTCCGTCCTCGGTCTGGAGGACGATGCGGGTGCCGCCGCGCAGGTCGAGGCCGAGGCGCGGCGGGGTGGTCAGGGTGATCCAGAGGGAGAGGGCGACGACACCGAGGGCGAGGAGCGCGCGCCAGAGAACGGCACGGGAGGAGCGCGGCCGGGAGGCGGAGGGGCGCGGCTTCGCCGGGGGCGGAAGGGATGAGCGTGGGGTGGACGGGCGCGGGGAACGTGAGGACACGGACTACTCCACGGGCAGCGCACGGCGGCGGCGCGGCGCCCACGCGGACGCGTGGGGGCGCTCGGCCGCCGTGCCGGACGTACGGGCGGACACGCGTCGTGGACCGTTCCGGTCCGGGGGCTGCCGACGGCATGCCGAGGGCCCGGACGGCGACGCGGGGGAACGTCAGCTGTGCCGGGTGGCGGGAGGGCCGCGTGGGGCGCGCGGGGTGGGGGTTCCGCCGGGCGGGGCGCGCTCGCGGCGCGGGTCACCGGCCAGGACCCCCCGCGCGGGGAGGGTGAGGTCGGCGGGAACGTCGGCCGTGGCCACCGGTGTTCCCGGCAGCCGTACGGGGTTCTCGACGGCCGCCGGAGGGCGTACGGCGGCGGCGGGCGCGAGGTGCGGTTCCGGGGCCGCGAGGTGCTGCTCCCCCGGGGCGGAGGACGCGGCGGGGCCGGGGGCGGGCGGAAGGGACCGGCCCGGCCCGGTGGGCGGGGGCGCGGTGGGGCGAGCGGGGCCGGCGTACGCGGACACGGCCGTCGTGCCGGGCCGGGGCGGGCTTTCGGCGGCGGAGAGCGGCTCGCCGCCATGCGCCTGCGCGGCGATGAGCGCCGTCTCGGCGTGTACCTGCCCGGCGGAATGCGCCGTCTCGCCGTGCGCTCGCGCGGCCGGGAGCGCCATGGCCGTCGCCGTGGCGCCCCGCGCCTGTGCGGTGGGGAGCGGCAGGGCCGCCCAGAGCAGACAGAGCAGCGCGGGGAGGAGGGCCGCGAGCCGTCGCGCGGAGCGTCCCGTCACCTCGTCCTCCCCCTGTCTTTCCTGTCGTTGCCGTCGTTCCTGTCGATCGGGGCCAGCCTAGACGGGGTGGTGGGGCGCCCCGCCACCGAGTCCCCTCTCCTGAGCTGAGTCGCCGGGCGGGGCGGAGTGAGTACGCGTGCTCATGCCGGGTTCACGCGCCGCCCCGCACGATGGGCGGGCCAGCACACCCCGTCGCCCTCAGGGAGCCCGTACGTGCTCAGCCGCATCGCCGCCCGTGTCGTCCCGTTCTTCGGCCGGCTGACCGTCACCGCCGACCCCGGCGCCCGGGTCGAACCGGGCAGCATCCTGGTCGTCAACCACACGTCGACGGCCGACCCGGCGCTCGTGCTGGCCGCGCTCCGCGTCCGGCTGGCCGTGGAGCCGGTGGTGCTCGCCGCCGCCGGGCTCTGGCGGATTCCGCTGCTGGGCCGGGCGCTGACCCGGGAGGGGCACGTGCCGGTGCACCGGAACACGGCGCGGGCGGCCGTCGCGCTCGACCGGGCGGCGGTCGCGCTGGCCTCGGGACGGCACGTGATGCTGTACGCGGAGGGGCGCGTCCCGTCGCGCCGGGACGCGTCCGAGCGGGCTCCGGAGGCGTTCCGCACCGGACTGGCGCGGCTCGCCGGGGCCACCGGGGCGCCGGTGGTGCCGATCGGTCAGGCCGGGGCCCGGCGGATCGTCTCGGGGGGCCGCACGAAGCAGCTCGCGGGGCTGCTCACGGCGCCGGTCCGCAGACCGGGGCTGCATGTGCACATCGGGAGCGCGATCCGGCTGCCGGACGACGTGGCCGCCGCGACCGAGCTGGCCCACGGGGCGGTCACCGAGGCGTGGCGGACGGCCGCCGGGGCCCTCGGTGAACCGGCGGCGGCGCGCCCGGGTCCGTACGGCGGGTGAATCCCGTACGGACGCGGGGGCGGTGGGCCGGTCGGCGTCAGAAGACCGAGAGGCCCGTGATGGTGGTGAAGCGGTCCAGGGCGGTCACGCCCGCGACCGAGTTGCCCCGGTGGTCGAGTCCGGGGCTCCAGACGCAGAGGGTGCAGCGGCCGGGGACGACGGCGACGACGGCTCCGCCGACCCCGCTCTTGCCGGGGAGGCCGACCCGGTAGGCGAAGTCGCCCGCCGCGTCGTAGGTGCCGCAGGTGAGCATGACGGCGTTGACCTGTTTGGCCTCGCTGCGGGTGAGCAGGCGGCTCCCGTCGGCGCGCAGCCCGTGCCGGGCGAGGAAGCCGGTGGCGAGGGCGAGGTCGGCGCAGGACGCTTCGAGGGAGCACTGCCGGAAGTACTCGCGGAGCAGCACGGGGACGGATCCCAGGATGTTGCCGTAGGAGGCCATGAAGTGGGCGAGGGCCGCGTTGCGGTCGCCGTTGGCGGCTTCCGAGGCGGCCACGGCGGTGTCGAAGGCCAGGTCGGGGTTGCCGCTCTCGGTGCGCAGGAAGTCCAGCAGGGTGCCGGAGGCGTCACCGGTGAGCAGGTGCAGGTGGTCGGTGACGACGAGGGCCCCGGCGTTGATGAAGGGGTTGCGGGGGATGCCCTGTTCGTACTCCAGCTGGACCAGGGAGTTGAACGGGTCGCCCGAGGGCTCCCTGCCGACGTGGGCCCAGAGCGACTCGCCCTCCGCGGCGAGGGCGAGCGCGAGGGTGAAGACCTTGGTGACGGACTGGGTGGAGAAGGGGCGCCGCCAGTCGCCCACCCCGTAGACGGTCCCGTCGAGTTCCGCGACGGCCATGCCGAAGTCGGTGGGGTCGGCGGCGGCGAGGGCCGGGATGTAGTCGGCGGGGGTGCCCCGCTCGGCCAGGGCGGCGATCTCCTCGGCGATGCGGTCGAGGACGGGCTCGAAGGAGGTGTTGGCGGTCACGCGCCGCCCCGGGGGCCGGAGACCTCGCCGCCGGACCGGGGGCCGGAGACCTCAGAGCCGGGCGGGGGGCCGGAGCTGGGAGTCGTGCGCGTGCGGAGGGCTCCGGCGAGTCCGAGGTCGCCGCCGGGCGGCGGGGCGAAGAAGCGGGCGACGTCCGCGTCCGTGACCTCGGGCAGGGTGGCCGGGGTCCAGCGGGGGGCGCGGTCCTTGTCGACGACCTGGGCGCGGATGCCCTCGACCAGGTCGGGGGTGGTGAGGGCCGCGCTGGAGACCCGGAACTCCAGGTCGAGGACTTCTTCGAGGGTGGCGAGGCCGCGGGAGCGGCGCAGGGTGGCCAGGGTCGTCTTGAGGGCGGTCGGCGACTTGGCGAGGAGCGTGGTGGCCGCTTCCTTGGCGGCGGGCACTCCGCTGTCGAGGAGCCGTTCGACGACGGTCTCGACGGTGTCGGCCGGATAGCAGGCGTCGATCCACCCGCGCTGCTCGGCGAGGACGCCGGGCGGCGCGGTGCCGGTGTGGCGGGCGACGGCCTCGGCCGCGGGCAGCACGGCCAGGTCCCGGACGAGGGCGGGGAGTCCGGCGGCGGGGACGAAGTGGTCGGCGAGACCGGCGAGGAGGGCGTCGGCGGCGCCGACGGGGGTGCCGGTGAGGGCCAGGTGGGTGCCGAGTTCGCCGGGGGCGCGGCCGAGGAGGCGGGTGCCGCCGACGTCGGGGACGAAGCCGATGCCGGTCTCGGGCATGGCGACGCGGGAGCGTTCGGTGACGACGCGGACCGAGCCGTGGGCGGAGACGCCGACGCCGCCGCCCATGACGATGCCGTCCATGAGGGCGACGTAGGGCTTGGGGTAGCGGGCGATCCGGGCGTTGAGCCGGTACTCGTCGCGCCAGAACGCCTGGGCGGCGGAGCCTCCGGCGCGGGCGGCGTCGTGGATGGCGCGGATGTCTCCGCCCGCGCACAGACCGCGTTCCCCGGCGCCCTCGATCACGACGGTGTGGACGGCGGGGTCGTGTTCCCAGGCCGTCAGGGCGGTGTCGACGGCCAGGACCATGGCGTGGGTGAGCGCGTTGATGGCGCGGGGGCGGTTCAGGGTGACGATTCCGGCCCGGCCCTCCGTACGGAGGGCTATGTCGGCGGTTCCGCTCGGCACGATGGCTGGGTCCCTTCGCGTGGCGCTGTCCGGTGTATGGGCCACGGTACCGGGCGGGTCCCGGTGGGCCTCCCGGAGCGCGCGGAGGTGGACGGGGGGCGCGCGGAGGGACGGAAAGGACCCATCCGCTTCTCGCGGATCCTGATTGCACGGTGCGCGGCCGGTGAGGGCCGCTCCTCCATGTCCTCGCTGGCGGGTCCTTCCCGTCCCTTCCATGGAACCACCGCTCCGGTGGGGGCGCGAGCGCCCGTCGGAGCGGTGGCGGGGAGGGGTCAGGCCGGGAGCAGGTCCTGCGGGACGCGCACCTGGCGGGGGGCGGACATGCGGAGTTCGATGATGTCCCGGACGGTGGGCCATTCGTCGTCGAGGACCGAGTAGAAGGCCGTGTCGCGTACCGCTCCGTCGAGCCCCCGTGAGTGGGCGCGGCGGACGCCTTCGCAGCTGGCCCCGAGGCGTTCGATCGCGATTCTGGAGCGGGTGTTGCGGGCGTCGGCGCGGAGCGTGACGCGGCGGACCCCCCAGGCTTCGAAGGCGTGCCGGAACATGAGGTATTTGGCCTCGGTGTTGATGCCGGTGCCCCGGGCGGCTCCGGAGATCCAGGTGTTGCCGATCTCGGCGGCGTCCGGGACGGCGGTCAGGGGATCGCCGTGGGGCATCCCGGAGACCGGCGGCCAGACCAGCGGTCCGCGCCAGTAGTCGAGTTCGAGGAATCGGGTCGAACCGATGACTTGTTCGTCGGCGGTACTGATCAGGGCGAAGGGCAGGCAGCGTCCTGCCGCCTGATCGTTGAGGGCGCGGGCGATGTAGTCGAGGGCCGGTTCGAGGCCGTCGGGTACGGGGGTGAAGGCGTAGGCCGATCGGTCCGCCCCGCCGGCCCGCGCGAGGGCTTCGGCGTGCCGCATCGCCAGCGGCTCCAGGCGCACGGAGCGCCCGGTCAGGAGAACAGGTACTGGCACGGAACCTCGGGTCTTCCACGGGCAGGGAGAGCTCCCGCCGTGGGGAGACCGCGGCGGTGGCTCGGGGGAGGTTCTCGCCGGGTCCCGATCATGTCGTGAGAACGACGAATGAGCAGGTAAAACGGTTCGTCACCGGTGGCGAGGAGGACAGTATGCAGCCCCGAGCCCCCGGAGAACAGAACCCTGGGCGAACCCGGGTACACGCCTGGGTGAAGGGGTGGCGCGCACCCGGATCGGCCGGTCTCAGACAACGGACGGTGCCGCCCGCCAGTCGGACGGGCGGAGGGGTCAGACGCAGGCGGGGTGGCCCCAGCCCTCCGGGTTCTTCGTGATGGTCTCGCCCTTGTCGTAGGCCTTGCCGCAGCGGCAGCGGCCCGCGAACCGGGCCTTCAGCGTGGCGCCCCCGGGGCGCGCCGCGCGGGTCGCCGTGGCGCCTTCGGAGGTGCCGCGCGAGGCGGACGGCGCGGAGGAGCGCTTACGGGGCGCGGAGGCGCGTGTCGGCGCCTCCGGGGGCGGCAGCGGGGCGCCGGCAGCTGAGCTCGTGGGTTCCTGGGTGCGGGCCGCGTGGCTGGCCGCCCGGTCGGCGGCGTCGTTGAGCGGATCGCCGTCCACCTGGTGCGCCGGGGTGTAGACGAAGTCGACGTCCCGGCCGGTGAGCAGGGCGTCGATGCGGACGACCAGTTCCTTGTTGGCGACGGGGCTGCCCGAGGAGGTCTTCCAGCCCTTGCGGCGCCAGCCGGGGAGCCAGGTCGTGACCGCCTTCATCGCGTACTGGGAGTCCATGCGGACCTCGGCGGGCACGGCCGGGTCGAGCGTTTCGAGCAGTCGTTCCAGGGCCGTGAGTTCGGCCACGTTGTTGGTCGCCCGGCCGAGCGGTCCGGCCTCCCAGCGGTCGACCGTACCGTCGGCGCCGCCGATGACCCATGCCCAGGCCGCGGGGCCGGGGTTTCCCTTCGACGCGCCGTCGCACGCCGCAATGATCTTTTCCACCATCCCACGATCCTGACACGGCGGCGGGGGCGGATCGACCGCTCCCGCCGCCGGGCGTCGTGGGCTCAGAAGGCGCCGTAGTTGACCTGCCAGGTGGGCAGGCCCATCCGGCGCCACAGCTCGACGACCCGGTCGCGGTCGTCGAGCGAGACGCGGACGGCGTACCGGTGGCGGACGTGGGCGTCGAAGAGCTCGGTCTTCACGAGGTCGTCGGCGCGCCCGTCGCCGGAGGGGCGCATCCACAGTTCGTCGTAGGGCACCTCGTGGTGGGCGAGCCAGCCCTCGGTGAGGGCGCGGTGGTCCTCGCTGCGGCCGGAGAGCAGCACGATCCGGTCCCGCTGGGTGTGCCGGAAGGCCAGCAGGGCGTCGCGCACGGACGGGTTGAGCAGGTCGCGGTCGCAGCGCGTGAAGTCGTACGGGCCCCGGTCGACGCGCAGCGCGAGGGTGCCGTCGATGTCGCACATGACGGCCGAGGGCAGCGCGGGATCGGGGACGTACGGCTCGACGGCGGGCCGGTCGTTGAGCCAGTCTGCGGTGAGCCGCCAGCCTCCCCTGGTGGCCTTGGCGTGCTTCTCGGCGAGGATCCGGACGATGTCCTCGCCGACGGGCCGCTCGCGGGCCGCGTCGCGCCGGACGCACTCCTCGACGGGCACGGACGTGAAGTCGTGGACGACGAAGGTGGCCAGGCCCGCGACGGCGGCCTTGAGCCGCTTGGGGATGTGGGGGGTGAGGTGGGTGTTGTCGACGACGACGTCGAATCCGCCGTCGACGGCGGCACGGACGGCGGCGTCCTGGACGGCGAGCACGGTCTGCTCGTGCCCGTGGGAGCGCCCCCCGTCCGTGGTGGGCAGGTCGAGCATGGTCCGGAGGTCGTCGAGGTTGACGCGGCGCAGGCGTCCCTCGGCGGTGGCCTGGAGGGCGCGGGCGGCCGTGGTCTTCCCCGAGGCGGGGAGGCCGGTCATGACGTGGACGACGGGCACGGGTTCAGTTCTCCTGGTCGTGGGCGAAGGGGTCGGATGCCTCGGGGCGCAGCTGCCGCCAGACGAGGAGGTCGGTGGGGCGGCCGTCGAGCCGGAGGAAGAGGGCGGCGCGCAGGCCCCGGTCGGGTTCCCGGGCGGCGGCGCGGGCGAACGCGGCACGGTCCCCGGCGAGCGGGGCGAGGAGGGCGTACGCCTCGTCGACGGCCCGTTCGCGCTCGGCGGCGGCGGTCTCCAGGCGGGCGATCACCTCGCGGACCCAGGCGTCGAACTCGTCCGGCACCTGTTCGAGGAGGGCGTCGAGGGGCTTACCTCCGTGGGCCTCGGCCTCGGCGACGGAGCAGCCGAGGCCCTTGGCCGTCTCCGTGGCGGACAGGGCGGCGAAGCGCTGGATGCCGTGGCCGCGCCAGATGTCCCGTTCGGTGACGCCGGTGAGCACCTTGTGGAGGCGTACGTACTCGGCGAGCTTGGCCTTGGCCCGCAGACCGGAGGCGAAGCGCAGGACGAAGCCCTCGGCGTCGGTGCCGGTGGCCCGGCGCCCGTCGGGGAGGGTGTCGGACTCGGTCAGGGCCTTGAGGTCCGCGACGCTGGTGGCGGGCCAGGTCCGGACGACCGTGCCGATCGGGCCCCAGCCCTCCGCGGCTTCCGCGAGGGGCGTCTCGGTGCCGTCGGCGGCGAAGGCGGCGAGCAGGACGAGGTCACGGCGGTCGCCGTAGTTCACGACGATGCGGTTGCCGGGGTGGAGGATCTCCGCGAGGTAGGTGACGCCGGAGGTCAGCCGGGTGGTGTCGGCGGTGTCCAGCCGGTGCTGCGCCCAGGTCGCCTGGGCGCTGGTGAAGGACGCCTTGGAGGCGGCGTGCCAGCGGTCGGCGTAGTGGAAGACCACGGCGAGGCTGCCGTCGACCTTGTCGTACACCTCGAAGGGCTCGTCGGGCAGCGGCGGCGCGTAGGGGCGTCCGCCGGTGTGCTCGGAGAGGTTGAAGAACTTGGGGAGGGGGAGCGCGACGATCCGGCCGCTGTCGTCGGCGACCAGGCCCCGGCATCGGATGGTGACCCGGTTCCAGTGCTGGGCGTACTGGCACGCCCGCGTGTAGGTGTAGATCGACAGCGGCAGCTCGGGGTGGCGCTTGCGCGTGACGTGGCCCTCGGCCACCGCGGCGGAGAGCTCGTCGGGCGGCATCAGGTCGTGGAGAGTCAGGGTCGCCTGGCTCATGGGGTCCCTCCCGTGGGTTCGATGGTTCATTCTCCGTCGGCGCAGCCCGGGAGCCCAGCCATTTTCCCTGGCGGGCGGCGGTGCGAGAGTTCGGCGGCGGCGGTTCCGGGGTGCGCGCGCGGGCGCCGCACGGGGGTGTGTCGGTGGCGCCCCGTAGACTCCCCGTCGGCCTGTCGGTGATGTCACCGGCACAGGAGGAGGAAGCGAGCCCCATGAACCACGCGGACGGCACGGCACCGATCTACGCCCAGCTCATACGGGAGCGGGGGGATGTTCCGGGTGACGTCCGTCAGGTCGCGGAGGCGGTCCTGCGGGACCTGAGCCGGTACTTCCAGCTGCCGCCGCAGGGTGCTCCGGGGGCGCAGGGCGGGATCGCGCCGCACGGTGTCGTGCCGCACCAGGCCGTGGGCGGGCCGATGGGCGTCGGTGGTCCGGTGGGCGTGGTGGGCCAGGCGGCGGCCGTGGTGCCGCACCGGCCGCTGCGCTGATCCACGGTCCGCCGCCGGGGCCCGTACCGGGGCCCGGGGGCGTTGTCGGTGGCGTGCGTCATGCTGCTCGGCGAACGGCCGTGCCCCGGGGCGGCACGGCGGGTACCGACGATCAGGGGATGACGACATGGCCGAGGTTCTGCTCTTCCACCACGCGCTGGGGCTGACGGAGGGCGTGCACTCGCTCGCCGGGGAGCTGCGGCGGGCGGGACACGGGGTGCGGGTGCCCGACCTGTACGAGGGGCGGACGTTCACCACGCTGGAGGCCGGGGTGGGGTACGCCCAGGAGGTCGGTTTCGACACGCTCGTGGCGCGCGGTGAGCGCGCGGCCGACGAACTGTCCGGGGCCGTGGTGTACGCGGGGATCTCGCTCGGTGTGCTGCCCGCGCAGAAGCTCGCGCAGACCCGGCCCGGGGCGCGCGGGGCGCTGCTGATCGGTGCCTGCGCGCCGGTCGGGGAGTTCGGGGCGGCCTGGCCCGAGGGGGTGCCCGCGCAGGTGCACGGCATGGACGCCGACCCGTTCTTCGCCGGTGAGGGCGATCTCGACGCGGCCCGCGCGCTGACGGCGGGTGCGGCGGACCGGGAGCTGTTCCTGTACCCGGGGAGCGCGCACCTGTTCGCGGAGTACGGCGCCGCCTCGTACGTACCGGAGGCGACGGCGCTCTGTGTCGAACGGATGCTGTGCTTCCTGGGGCACGCGGGCGGCTGACCGAACGCCGTCGGGGACGCGCGGGCGGCCGAAGGGGCCCGGAAGCACCTGGCACCGCGCGCGGGTCGTCTCCCGGGGCGCGGGCGGCCGACCGGACGTCTTCCGGGGTGTGAGGGTGTCCGGCCGGACACTTCCGGGGCATTCGGGCGGCTCCGCCTCCCGGGCCGACGAGCGGCAGACCGGCTCCTCCTCGTGGGTCGGCGGGACCGGATCGTCTTCGGGGGCACGCGGGCGGCCGACTCGGGTACGCCCCCGCCCGGTGGGCGGTGCGGGTCAGCCGTTCGGCTGACCCCGGTGTCGTCCGCACGGCTCCTGGGCGGGGGCCGGGCGTCGGACCGTGCCGGTCCCGGCGGGGGCGGAGGATCGGAGCGGGGTGCGGGCCCGTCCGGGACGTGTCCGCCCGTGTCCGCCCGTGTCCGCCCGACCGAGGAGTCCCGTCATGCCGAAGTTCCGCCGTGTGTCCCGTTCCGCCCGGGTGCTCGTCCCGGCGGCGGTGTCCGTCGTCCTGCTCGCCGGGTGCGCCGGGGCGTCCGAGGGGACCGGCACGGCGGGGGCCTCGGCACCGACGGGGTCTTCCCCCGCCGTGCCGCCCCCGGGCGCGCCCGCCTCCGGCGGGCCGACGGTGCCGGGGGCATCCGCCCGGCCCGTGTCCGGCTCGCTGCTCGTCGCCGACTTCGGCGCCGACACGGTGACGTTCGTCGATCCGGCGAAGGGTGCCACGGGCTCCGTGCGGGTCGGCACCGCGCCGTACGGCCTCGTCGTGGGCGGGGACGGGCGGGCCTGGGTGGCGACCGCCGAGGGGGTGGCGGTGGTGGACACCCTGACCCGGCAGCGGCTCGCGCTCGTCCCGTACGAGACGGACTCCGGGCCCGTGACGACCGGCGAGTACCGGGGCGGAGGCATGGGCATCGCGCTCGCGCCGGACGGGCGCCGGGTCTACGTGGGGGTCAACGTGCCGGGCGGGAACGGCGTCTTGGAGGTCGTGGACACGACGGCGCTGCGGGTCACGGACACCGTGCCGGTGGGCCGCCGCCCCTTCGACGTGGACGTGTCGCGGGACGGCCGGGAGGTGTACGCGACGAACCACGACTCCTTCGACGTCACCGTCGTCACGGCGGGGACGCTGGAGTCCCGGCGCGTGGAGGTCGCCCCGTACGGCACCGAGGGCGGGCTCGGTTCCTGGCTGAAGCCGCACTACGCGGCCGTGCGGCCGTCCGACGGGAAGCTGCTGCTGCCCTTCGAGGGCGAGCGGCTCGCGGTGGTGGACCCCCGGACCGGACGGACCGTGATCGAGCCGATGACGGCGGACACGCATCAGCACGGCGCGGTCGTGACCGCCGACGGGACGCTGTTCGCGGTGGGTACGGGTCCCATCGACCCGGCCGAGGACCGGGGCCCGTCCCTCACGGTGCGCAAGCCCGACGGGACCGAGCGGGTCTACCCCCTGGAGGGTCCCCACGAGGACGTGGCCGTCTCCGCCGACGGCCGTACCGCCTATGTGACGGGCGGGTTCACCCGGGACGGCTACTGGGACGGCCTGAGCGTCGTCGACCTCGCCTCGGGCGACACGCGCCGGCTGCCCGCGGGCTCCCGGCCGCTGGGCGTCGTGATCCTCTGACGCACACGGCCCCGGGGCCCCGGGGCCGCGGCCTGCCAGCCCATGGTGCCCCGGCGCACGGGGACTTCCCGGTCCTCCGGCGCGCGGGGCCCCGGGGCTCGCGGGGCTCCGCCGGAGGGTCAGAGGCCCACGATCAGCTGGATGCAGACGATCTTGACCAGGATCGCGAGGGCGAACAGGGTCGCGTACCCGGTGTTGACCCGGCTGTCCGAGACCCGGCTGTTGGCGTACGAGGTGATGGCCGGGTTGCCCACGTACCCGGCGAGGAGGCCCATCGTGCGGGGTCGGCTCTGGCCGAGGAGCCGGGCGACCAGGAGCATCAGGCCGTAGCTCAGGACCGCGCTGACCAAGAGCACGACGAGCAGTTTGAGGCCGAAGAGGGAGAAGGCGTCACGGCGGAAGGCGTAGCCCGAGGTGAGTCCGACGCAGGCGAGGAAGATCAGCAGGCCGATCTGGCGGAGCGTGAGGTTGGCCCGGGTCGGCAGCACCCACACCAGGGGGCCGGTGCGACGCACCCGGCCGAGGATCATGGCCATGACGAGGGGCCCGGCGGCGGTGCCGAGGGAGAGGACCGTGGAGCCGAGGGTGAGCTTGGGGATGCCGATGAGGAAACCGGCGGCGAGCCCGAGGCCCATGCTGACGGCGCTGACCTCGCTGACCTTGGCCTCGGTGTCACCGAGGAAGGCGGTCACCTCGGAGGTCCGCTCCCTGGGCATGACGACCCGGACGCGGTCGTCGAGCTGGAGCAGCAGGTCCTCGTCGGCCAGCAGGTCCTGGTCGCCCCGCCGGACGCGGGTGGCCTTGGCCCCGTAGTGCTTCCCGAGGTCGAGTTCGGCGACGGTGCGGCCCGCGAGGTCGGGGTTGGTGAGCAGGACGCGCCGGTAGTCGACGACATCGCGCCGGTCGAGGAGATGGGCCGGGGACTCGCTGCCGAGCGCGGCGATCCCGGCGGCGACCGCTTCGGGTCCGCCGACCAGGACGACCTGGTCGCCGGGGGCGAAGGCGCCGGGGGCGAGGGCGACCCGGGTCGCGCCGCCGTCGGGCCGCAGCACGCTGACGAGGAGGCGTCCGTCGGTGGAACCGGGGACGTCGGCCCAGACGACCGGACGGGTCACGTCCACGGTCCGGGTGATGAGTTCCTTCGGGAGTCCGGTGCCCGGGTCGCGGCGGCCGGGCCAGTCGCGGACGGCGGCGACGGCCGCGACGAAGAGGATGGTGAGGACGACGGCGAGGGGGTAGCCGATCGCGTAACCGGTGGCGGCCTGGGCCGGGTCCGCCGAGGACGCCTGGGCGGCGGCGAGGCCGGGTGTGGTCGTGCCGATGCCCGCGTAGCCGCCCGCGAGGAAGGGGCCCGAGATGCCGAAGACCTTGTTGCCGAGGACACCGACGACGAGGGCGGTCACGACGAGGGCGGCGACGGCTCCGGTCATCACCGCGAGCTGGGGCCGCAGTTCCCGGAAGAAGGCCGGTCCGGCCTCCAGACCGACGGTGTACACGTACAGGGCGAGGCCGAGCACCGGGAGCCCCGCGGGCACGGCCGCACCGATGTCCGGGTCGAGCGCCCCGAGGAGCAGCCCGACGAAGAGCACCCCCGCGGCCCCGAGCTTCACCGGCCCGAAGCGGACCATGCCGAAGAGCGATCCAGCCGCAATGACGATAAAAAGGGTGAACCACGGATAGTCAGCGAAAAATTGCCACATAGCGATACTCAGCCATATTTCAGGGCACCTCGCACGCCCTTACGGCAGACGGAAGGCGGACAGCGTGACGCGACCGAGGATTCTCGTGGTGGGCGCCGGTTTCGCCGGAGTGGCCTGTGTGCGGCGCCTGGAACGGCGGCTCACCGAGCGGGAGGCGCAGCTGGCCCTGCTCTCGCCGTTCTCGTACCAGCTGTACCTGCCCCTGCTCCCCCAGGTGGCGGCCGGGGTGCTGACCCCCCAGTCGGTGGCGCTGTCGCTGCGGCGCAGCGAGCGGCACCGGACCCGGATCGTGCCGGGCGGTGTGGTGGGGGTGGACACGGCGGCGAAGGTCTGTGTGGTGCGGACCATCGCCGGGGAGTACGTGACGGAGCCGTACGACCATCTGGTGCTCTCGCCCGGCAGCGTCACCCGCAGCTTCGACATCCCCGGGCTCGCCGAGCACGCGCGCGGGATGAAGACGCTGGCGGAGGCCACGTACATCCGTGACCACGTCATCGCCCAGCTGGACCTGGCGGACGCGAGCAACGACGAGGAGGAGCGGGCGTCCCGGCTGCGGTTCGTGGTGGTCGGCGGCGGCTACGCGGGCACCGAGACGGCCGCCTGCCTCCAGCTGCTCACCGCCAACGCGGTCAAGCGGTACCCGAGGCTCGACCCGAAGCTGATCAAGTGGCATCTGGTGGACATCGCGCCCAAGCTCATGCCGGAGCTGGGCGACAAGCTGGGCGCCGCCGCGACGGACATCCTCACCCGGCGGGGCATCGAGGTGTCGCTCGGGGTGTCGGTGGCGTCGGTGGACGACGAGGCGGTGACGCTCACCGACGGGCGGGTGCTGCCGAGCCGGACCCTGATCTGGACGGCCGGGGTGGCGGCGAGCCCGCTGATCGGGACGCTCGACGCGGAGACCTTCCGGGGTCGGCTCGTCGTCTCGGCGGAGATGGCGGTGCCCGGTCTGGACGGGGTGTGGGGGCTCGGTGACGCGGCGGCCGTGCCGGACCTCGCGAAGGGCGACGAGGGGGCGATCTGCCCGCCGACCGCGCAGCACGCGATGCGGCAGGGGAAGGCCGTCGCGGACAATCTGGTGGCGACGCTGCGCGGGGAGCCGACGCACCCCTACCGGCACAAGGACCTGGGGCTCGTGGTCGACCTCGGCGGGATGGACGGGGTGTCCAAGCCGCTCGGCGTGGAGCTGCACGGGATGCCCGCGCAGGCCGTGGCCCGCGCCTACCACTGGGCGGCGCTGCGGACGAACGTGGCGAAGACCCGGGTGATGACGAACTGGCTGCTGAACGCGGTCGCCGGGGACGACTACGTGCGGACCGGGTTCCTGTCGACGCGGTCGGGGACGCTGAAGGACTTCGAGTACACCGACGCCTATCTGACGCCGGAGCAGGTCCGCGCCCACACGGGCGCGTTCCACGGAGCGGTCGGGTCCACCGGGGGGAAGTGACCTCACGGGGCGGTCGGGTCCACCGGGCGAGTGATCCCACGGGAGCCGGGGCCAGGCGGGGACGGCGGAAGGCCGCCGCCGCCCGGCGCGGGCTCCGGTTCGGGTTCGGGCCCCAGCTCGGGCCCGGGTCACCGCCGACCGCTCCGGTCCGCCTTTCCCACCGGGCCTCCGCGTGAGGCCCTGGGGCCCCGGACGGGTACGGACGGCCGGGGGACGGGGCATCGCCTTCGGCGGCACGTCCCGGTCGTGCGCCTCGTCAGAGGACGAGTTCGGGGGCCGGGCCCATCACCACGACGGGTTCCCGCACCGGGTCGAGGGCGCGGAGCAGGTCCCTGAGCGACTCGCGGTCCAGGGCGACGCACGCCTGGGTGGGGCCGCCGTGGTCGACGTGGATCCACACACCGCCGCCCTTCCCGTCACCGAGGGGGCGTTCCTTGTCGAGCGGGGTGCGGCCGGGGACGCGGTTGTAGTCGATGGCGATCACGTGGTCGAAGGAGCCTTCGAGGGGTTCGCCGCCGAATCCGGTGCCGCTGATCGCGAACTGCTCGTCCTGGTCGTACGGGAGACGGGCGCCGGGGTCGGGGAGCCGGCCTCCCGCGTCACCGAGCCGGAAGACGCCGATCGGGGTGCGCAGGTCCCCCGCGCTGTGGTCGGAGGTCCAGCCGCGCAGCGCGTTGTGTGCGGGCCACGGGCCCCCCGTGAGGGTCCAGGGTCCCTCGGGCCCCCGCTCGTAGAGGGTCGCCGTGGAGCTGGACGAGTCGGCGGTGGCACCGGTGACGACGAGCGCCTGGGTGGTGCCGTCGGGGACGAGCGCCTGGGTCACCGGGCCGATGCCGGGCAGCCGGGGGGCGGGGGCCCGCTGTCCCGGGGCGCCCGGGTGCGCGGGTTCGGGGCGGGCGTCCCCGGCGGCGGGCACGGTGACGGCGGGGACGACGGGGACGGACGGCGCGGTGACCGCACAGCCGGTGAGCAGCAGGGCCGCGCACAGCGTGCCGGTGCTCAGCAGGGCGGGGACGCCCTCGCGGACGGACATGACGGTTCCTCCTGGCCGGGGGGCGGTGCAGCGATCCGTACCCGCTCGCCGTGGGGCCCTGCCGGAGCGCCGATGCCCTCACCCGTCCGGGCGCGTCCGTTCGGGGAGGGCCGCCCGGGAGCCGCGTACGGGCCTTCCGTAGAGGCCTCCGTACGGGACCTCCGTACGGGGCCGAAAGGGGTTGACCCGTCCGTGATGGGCTGTTCGACGGTGCGCCCGCCGGACGGGGAGACCCCGGCGGCGACCGTGATCGCCCGGACGCTGCCCGGTTTCCGGGGGCGGGGGTTCGGGACGGCGCTGTACGAGCGGGGCCTCGCGCACGCCCGGACGCTGGGCGGCGACGGGGTGGAGACGGTGGTGCTCGCGTCCAGCGGGGAGGGGCTGCGGTTCGCGTCGGC
This sequence comes from Streptomyces sp. NPDC101490, assembly GCF_044767145.1. Taxonomy (NCBI): domain Bacteria; kingdom Bacillati; phylum Actinomycetota; class Actinomycetes; order Kitasatosporales; family Streptomycetaceae; genus Streptomyces; species Streptomyces sp. NPDC101490. Next base: position 171,224 of record NZ_JBIWNI010000010.1, on the reverse strand, counting down.
ACGGGGTTTCACCGAGGTGGAGCGGTACGTCCTGCCGGGTGACACCGTGGCGTTCGTGACGCTGCGGCTGGGGTGACGGACTCCGGTCACGGACAAGCATTCTGACGATTCGTCAGATCTGGTCGGCGCGGGTCTGGGAACCTCCGCGGCCCGGCGCTACCCTCCGCGCATGATTCGGACGGTGGTGTGGGGTACCGGGAATGTCGGGCGCGCGGCGATCCGGGCCGTGGACGCCCATCCAGGGCTGGAGCTGGCGGCTGTGCTGGTCGCCGATCCGGCGAAGGTGGGACGGGACGCGGGCCGTCTCGCGGGGCTCGGTCACGACCTCGGGGTGACGGCCGTCGACGACGTCGGCGCGGTCCTGGGCGGACGCCCGGGGGCGGTGGTGTACGCGGCGTCCGGCGACACCCGGCCGGACGGGGCCCTGGAGGACGTGGCGCGGGCGGTGCGCGGCGGGGCGGTGGTCGTCACCCCCGCGCTGTACCCGCTGTACGACCAGCGCAACGCGCCGCCCGAGTTCCGCGAGCCGGTCCTCGCGTCGGTCGCCGAGGGCGGCGGCTCGCTCTTCGTGTCGGGGGTGGACCCGGGCTGGGGCAACGACGTGCTGCCGCTGCTGGTGAGCGGTCTGGGGAGCACGGTGGACGTGATCCGCTGCCAGGAGATCTTCGACTACTCGACGTACGAGCAGGAGGAGTCGGTCCGGGACCTGATCGGGATGGGCCGCCCGCTGGCGTACGAGCCTCCGATGCTGCTCCCCTCGGTGCCGACGATGGTGTGGGGCGGGCAGGTGCGGCTGATGGCCCGCGCGCTGGGCGCCGAGGTCGAGGAGATCCGCGAGACGGTGGACCGGCGTCCGCTGGAGTCGACCGTGGAGACCCGCACGATGGGGGTGTTCGAGGCGGGGACGCAGGGGGCGATCCGGTTCGAGGTGCAGGGGATCGTCGGCGGGGAGCCCCGGATCGTGATCGAGCACGTGACCCGCATCCATCCCTCCTGCGCGCCGGACTGGCCGGTGCCGCCGGACGGGGCGGGGGCGCACCGGGTGATCGTCGAGGGGAGTCCCCGGATCGAGGTGACGGTGGCGGCGACGGCCGAGGGCGAGAACCGGTCGGCGGGCGGGAACGCGACGGCGGTGGGTCGGCTCGTCGGGGCGATCGACTGGCTGGTGGCGGCGGAGCCGGGACTGTACGACGCGCTGGACGTGCCGCTGCGTCCGGCGGTGGGCAGACTGGGAAGGAGCGCACGGTGATCATCGACATTCCCGAGGGCCAGGAGCCGATCGGGTACGTGTGGGGCGACATGGTGCCGGAGATCGGGACGGCGGCGGCGAACTTCTCGCTGTCGGTGTACGCCCATACGACGCTGGGGCTGCGCGAGTTCGAGGCGGCGCGGCTGCGGATCGCGCAGATCAACGGCTGCGGCTTCTGTCTGGACTGGCGTACGGACCGGGACGGGGTGAAGGTCGAGGAGGGGTTCGACACGGTCGTCGCCGCCTGGCGGGAGACGGAGGTCTCGGAGTCCTTCGACGAGCGGACCCGGCTGGCCGCCGAGTACGCGGAGCGGTACGCGCTGGACCACCACGGTCTGGACGAGGAGTTCTGGGCGCGCATGACGGGGTGCTACAGCCAGGCCGAGATCGTGGAACTGACGATGAGTCTGGGGTCGTGGCTGGCGTTCGGGCGGCTCAACCGGGTGCTGGGCCTGGACGAGGTGTGTGTGCTGCCGACGCACTGAGGGGCGCGGCGGAGGGGCCGGCCGGGTGTCCGGCCGGCCCCTCGGGCGTACGGGGTGGGGGCACGGTTCAGAAGTCCTCGGCGACGATCCGTTCGATGTTGCGTTCGGCGAGGGCCGTGATGGTGACGAACGGGTTGACGCTGGTGTTGCCGGGGATCAGCGCGCCGTCGATGACGTACAGCCCGTCGTAGCCGTGGAGGCGTCCGTGGTTGTCGGTCGCGCGGTCGAGGACGGCGCCGCCGAGCGGGTGGTAGGTGAGGTGGTCGCCCCAGATCTTGTAGAGGCCGAAGAGGTCGGTGCGGTAGATCGTGCCCTCCTTGGCGTTGATCTTGTCGAAGATGGTCTTCGCCGCGTCGATGGAGGTCTGCTTCCAGGCCCGGTCCCAGTTGAGGTCCACCGTGCCGGTGGCCGGGTTCCAGGTGAACTCGGCCCGGTGCGGTGTCTTGGTGATGGAGAGGTAGAACGAGGCGTAGGTCTCGATGCCGGTGGGCAGCGGGGCGACCTCGGCGAAGGCTCCGCCCGCGTCCCAGTTGTCGATGCCCGCGGTGGGCATGGCGGACTGGAGTTTGCCGGTCGCGTCCCACATGTGGTTGGCGCGGCCGCACATGACGTTGCCGTTGTCGCCCCAGCCCTTGCCGATCTGGTCGTTGAGGGCGGGGAGCGCTCCGGTGGCCTTCAGCCGGGTGAGGAGCTTGCTCGTGCCGACGCTCCCGGCGGCGAAGAAGACCTTGTCGGCGGTGACGGTCTTGCTGGTGAGGGTGGCGCCGGTGGTGTCGATCTGGTCGACGGCGACGGTGTAGCCGCCGCCGGGCGCCGGGGTGACGGAGGTGACCTTGTGGAGCGCCGTGACGGCGACGCGGCCGGTGGCCGCGGCCTGGGCGAGGTAGGTCTTCTGCAGGTTCTTCTTGCCCGCGTTGTTGCCGTAGATGACCTCGCCGTCGAGGGCCGACCTGGGTACGGCTCCGGCGGCCTCCTGCTTCATGTAGTCCCAGTCGTAGACGTTGGGCACGAAGACGAAGGGGAAGCCGGAGCGTTCGGCGTGCTTGCGGCCGACGCGGGCGTACTGGTAGCAGGAGGCGTTCTCCCACCAGGTCCGGTCGACGGAGGTGACGCCGAGTCCGGCGTTGGCGCGCGGGTAGTAGGTGGCGTACATCTCGGCGGTGTCGACGGTCGGGAGGATGGCGGCGAAGTTCTCCCGGCGCGGGGTGACGGCCATGCCTCCGTTGACGAGGGAGCCCCCGCCGACGCCCCGGCCCTGGTAGACGGTGATCCCGGCGAAGTCCTCGGCGTCGAGGATGCCGGTGTGGCGGGGCACGTCCTTGTCGAGGGGGAAGCCGAGGAAGTTGCTGAGGGGCTGCTTGGTGCGGGTGCGCAGCCAGAAGGAGCGGTAGTCGGGGCGGGTGGTGTTGGCAAAGATCTTGCCGTCCGGTCCCGGGGTATCCCAGGCCATGCCCATCTCGACCATGTGCACGTCCACGCCCGCGCGGGCGAGCCGGAGCGCGGCGACGGAGCCGCCGTATCCGGTGCCGATCACGAGGGCGGGAACGTGTGTGCCGGTGGGGAGGGGGGAGGTGGGGATCGCGGTGGGGCCGGTGTCGGCCTGCGCGGAGGTGATGGTGCCGGCCAGGGCTGCGGCCCCGAGAAGAGAACCTGTTCCGGCGAGGAAACGGCGGCGGCTTACACCGCTGCTCTCCATGTCCGACAGAGGATTTCCACTCATGTGATGCCCCTCACTCGTGAGCGAATGGGAACACGTTCTACTGTCGGCGGTCGGGGAAGTCACGAGAAACCGACGGGTAACTTACGTCCGTCGGGGAGGTGCGGACCGGTTCGGCGGCGGGTCCGGGACATGGCTCCGGCCCGCGGGCGGGCCTGGGGGCGCCGTCCGCGAGCCGGGGTTCGGGGGTGGTCGTACCGCGTCAGGCGCGGGCGGTGACGGCCGGGCCCGACGCCGTGAGGGCGGTGAGGGCGGCCGGGCCGGAGGCGTCGGCGGCCGTGGCCGGTTCGTCGCGGACCGGTCCGTCGAGGAGGCGGCGCAGCAGGGCCGCGCTCCGGGCGGGGCCGGTCGCGGAGGCCTTGGCTCCGGGGCGCCCGGCCCCGGCGGAGTCGGTTCCGGCCTCGGTGGCCTCGGCCCCGGTGGAGTCGGCCACCGCTGAATCCGTCCCGGAGTGCTCACCTTCGGCGAGGAGCGCGGCGAGGACCGCGATCCTGGCCTGCGCGGCCCGCAGGGTTCCGGTGAGGAGCGCCCCGGCGGCGACGAGGTCGACGGCTCCGCCGCCGGTGTAGATCTCGGCGAGGGGTCCGGCGGGGACCCGGGTGGTCACGGCGACGAGGACGCCCCGGGCGACGGCGCCGGCGACGGCCTCGACGATCTCCGGGGTGGCGTTGCCCGCCCCGGTGGCCTCCAGGACGATCCCACGGGCGCCCGCGGCGAGGGCCGCCTCAAGGAGCACCGTGTCGCCGCCGGAGTGGTGGGTGACGATGTCCACGCGGGGCAGCCGGGCGGCGCCGGGGTCCCCGGGGCTCGCGGTGCGCGCGGCGGCGGGCAGCGGCAGCGGCTCCGGGCGCCGGGGCCGCCGGGCGATGTCCACCCGGGAGAACCCGACGCGGCCGAGGCGCGCGGCGGAGGGGTCGGAGAAGGCGTCGGCGGCCAGGGTCTGGGTCTTGACCGTGCCCCGGGCCGCGTGGACGCGCCCGTCGAAGACGACGAGGACGCCGAGGTCCCTGACGGTGGAGGCGACCTGGAGCGCGTCGTACAGATTGCCGGGGCCGTCCCCGTCTCCGGTGCCGAAGGGCCGCTGGGCGCCGGTGAGGACGACCGGGCGGGGGTCCGCGTGGTGGAGGTCCAGGAGGAAGGCGGTCTCCTCCAGGGTGTCGGTGCCGTGGGTGATGACGACACCGTCGACGCCGGGGTCGGCGAGGGTCTCGTGGACGGTGCGCAGCAGGGCGAGCTGGTGGGCCGCCGTCATCCGGGAGCTGTTGACGTTGAACAGGTCGACGACCTCGACGGTGACGCCCTCGGGGAGGGGCGCGGTGGCGAGGACGTCGTCGCCCGAGGCGTCGGCGGCGTAGCCGGTGCCCTGCCAGCGGCTGGCGATGGTGCCGCCGGTGCTGATGACGACGATCCGGCGCGCTCCCCCGTCGTTCGTCCGCTTCATGCCCGCTGCCCTCGTTCCGTACCGAATTCGTCTGGCCCCGCAACGATAGGTGAGAGGGCGCGCCAGACGATTGCTAAATTGCCCGCTGAATTGTTTCATCGTGGTAGATGATTGCGTCATGGACCGAATTGATCTCCACATCTTGCGTGAGCTCCAGGACGACGGACGGCTGAGCAACCAGGAGCTGGCCCAGCGGGTGGGCCTCAGCCCCTCGCCCTGTCTGCGCCGGGTGCGCCAGCTGGAGCAGGACGGGGTGATCCGGGGGTACCGGGCGGTCATCGACCCGGCGGCGGTGGGGCGGGGCTTCGAGGTCCTGGTCTCGGTGGAGGTGCGCCGGGACCGCGAGACGGTGGAGGCGTTCGAGGCGGCGCTCCAGGACGTGCCGGACGTGATCGAGGCGTACCGGCTGTTCGGGAGCCCCGGCTGCCTGCTGCGGATCGCGGTGGCGGACCTCGCGGCGTACGAGCGGCTGTGGATCGAGCGGCTGACGACCCTGGCGGGGGTCACGGAGGTCAACTCGCAGATCATCATGAAGCGGATCAAGGAGCCGAAGGGGATGCCGGTGGACGTCCGGGGCGGCTGAGCGGACACCGCCGGCCCGCTGACCGGAGCAGGGGTTTCCCCGTCGTCGCGGGGCTGGCGGGCGGACCGGCGGGCGCCGCGCGGACGGGACCTCTCGCGGTGGGTGGCGACGGGTTCCGCCTGATACCTCTCACAGCGGGGGCGACGGGTTCCGCCCGATACCTCTCACAGCGGGCGACGGGTTCCGCCCGATGCCGGAACGTCATGGAACAGCCTCCTCACCGTTACATGTCAGGTACCTGACGTGTGCGACTCTCCCGGTGACACAAAGTCAACACGCGTAGACAGCGGGGGCGTCGAGCCCGCTCCCGCCGTCCCGCGCGTACCGTCCCCGGGAAAGGGCCCCCCATGTCCGTTGTGCGGATCGGCAGAGTGAAGGTGTGGGCGACGGCCGTCGCCGCCGCCCTCGTCGGCGTCACGCTCCCCGCGGTCACCGCGACTCCCGCGAACGCCACCACCACCGCGTACGACACCACTTACTACAAGAACGCCGTCGGCAAGACAGGTACGAGCCTCAAGTCCTCGCTGCACACCATCATCAGCACCGGCACCACGAAGATCTCCTACGACGCCGTCTGGAACGCGCTCAAGGCCACCGACCAGGACCCCGCCAACAGCAACAACGTCATCCTGCTCTACAGCGGCACCTCGCGGAGCAAGAGCCTCAACGGCGGTAACGTCGGCAACTGGAACCGCGAGCACACCTGGCCCCAGTCCCACGGCGGCTTCGGCACCTCCGCCGGGCCCGGCACCGACCTCCACCATCTGCGCGCGGCCGACGTCCAGGTCAACAGCACCCGGGGCAACAAGGACTTCGACAAGGGCGGCAGCCCGGTCGGCGGCGCACCCGGCAGCTACACCGACGCCGACTCCTTCGAGCCGCGCGACGCCGACAAGGGCGACGTCGCCCGGATGATCCTCTACATGGCCGTCCGCTACGAGGGCGGCGACGGCTGGGCCGACCTGGAGCCCAACGAGTCGACCAGCAACGGCAGCGTCCCGCTGCACGGCCGTCTCTCGGTCCTGAAGCAGTGGAACGAGCAGGACCCGCCGAGCGCCTTCGAGGAGCGCCGCAACGACCTGGTCTTCACCACCTACCAGGGCAACCGGAACCCGTTCATCGACCACCCCGAGTGGGTCGAGGCGATCTGGTAGCGGCTCACGGCACCGCCCCGACCTGTTCGCCGTCGGCGGCGGGGCGGTGCTCCGGCAGCGCGTGGAGGCTGACGGCCTCCGGTCCGGCGGCGCAGTGCCGGGCGGCCCAGGACTCCAGGGCCGCCCGGCAGGCGTGGTCCAGTTGGTGGAGCCCGGAGAGGTCCAGCTCGACCGGCCGGTCCTTCGGCAGCGACTCCAGGGCGTCGAGCATCTTCGGCAGCCGCAGGAAGTTCGCGTTCCCCGACAGGGAGACCCGCACCGGGCCGAACCCGTCGTCGGTGCGGACCGCCCGCAGATGGGAGGCGTCCCACGCGGCCTTGCCCACGGAGAGCGCGAGCCCGACCAGGACCCCTTCGAGCATGCTGACCGAGACGATCGCCAGCGCCGTCACCACCAGGATGAACGCCTCTCCCCGGTGGCCCCGCCACAGCGCGGCCACCCGCCCGAACGGGATCAGCTTCCAGCCCGCGTGGACCAGGACCCCGGCGAGCGCCGCGACCGGCACGAACCGCAGGGTCGCGGGCAGCAGCGCCGCGAACAGCAGCAGCCACAGCCCGTGCAGCACCCGGGCCGCCCTCGTCCTGGCCCCCGCCCGCACGTTGGCCGCGCTGCGCACGACCACCGCCGTCATGGGGAGGGCGCCGAGCAGACCGCAGACCGTGTTGCCGACGCCCTGGGCGACCAGTTCCTTGTCGTAGTCGGTACGGGGCCCGTCGTGCAGCCGGTCCACCGCCGCCGCGCCGAACAGCGACTCGGCGGAGGCGATCAGCGCGAAGGCCAGGGCCGTGCCGAACAGCGCGAGGTCGCCGAACGCGGCGAAGGCCTCATCGCCCGGCGGACGGACGGCGGCCAGCACCCCGTCGATCCGCACGGTCACCACCGGCAGTCCGAACAGGGCGGTCGCCAGGGCCGCGAGCACGATCGCGACCAGCGCCCCCGGCACCGCGCGGACCCGGCGCGGTGCGTACCGCCAGCCGACGATCACCAGGACCGTGCCGGTGGCGACGGCGAGCGGCGCCAGGGCGTCGGTGTCGGTCAGCACCCGCGCCAGCGCGCCCGGAAGGCCGGCGATCCGGTCCAGGCCGGTGGCCGGGGCGACGACACCGGCGGCGGTGTACAGCTGGCCCGCGACGATGACGAGGCCGATCCCCGCCAGCATCCCCTCGACCACGGAGAGGGAGATGGCCCGGAACCAACGGCCCCACCGCAGCAGGCCCATGCATATCTGGAGGAGGCCCGCGAGGAGGACGGCGAGGCCCAGCACGGCGACCCCGAGGGTCCGGACCGCTTCGAGGACGAGCACGGTGAGCCCGGCGGCCGGGCCGGACACCTGGAGGCTGCTGCCGCGCATCAGGCCGGTGACGAGACCGCCGACGATGCCGGTGATCAGACCGAGTTCGGCGGGGACGCCGGAGGCGACGGCCACGCCTATGCAGAGGGGCAGGGCCACCAGGAAGACGACGAGGGACGCCGCGAAGTCGTGCCGGAGATGGGGCATGGAGGACGGCATACGGTTCTCTCCCCTGTCACTGCACCGGGCGAGGGCGGTTTCACCGCGCCGGGCGGGGGCGGGACATGGCCCGTGCACGGTAGTACGGTCCCGGGGCGGCGCTTCGTGGCTGGTACACGCCACCGGGTCCTGCGGCCGGAACCGCGCGGAACTTGACCCGATCACCCACGAGGACGGCGCCCGGGAGTGCGGCGCGCGGGGGCGCACCGGACCCGGGCGCCCGCTCACCAGCGCGGGAAACGGCGCACGGCGGCACGGCGGCGCCACCCGGCCCCGCCCGCCCCCGGTGGAAGGGTCCCGCCCGGCGGGGGCCGCCGCTCCCCGCCGGGCGGACGGGGACGGGCCGGAAACCGCCGCCTCCCGGACCACCCTGGACCCGGTCCGGCACCGCCCCCGATCCGCCGCACACCCGCGCCCCGGCCCCTCCGGACCGCCCCACGCCCGCACCCGGCACCCCGCACGCCCTGGCCGCGCCCTCATGCGTTCGGGCGTGCCGGAGTGGCCCGGTGGCGGGGTGCCGGACAGGCTGGGGGCGGCCCCGTCCCGGACCCCGTCCCCCGAGGAGAGCGCAGATGACCGTGCCCGCATCGCCCCCGTACCGGTACGACGATCTCAGCGCGCTCTACGTCAACTGCACCCTGAAGCGCTCCCCCGAGGTCAGCAACACCGACGGGCTCGTCGAACGCAGCCGGTCCGTCATGGAGGCGCAGGGCGTGACGACCTCGGTCGTGCGGGCGGTGGACCTGGACCTCGCGCCGGGCGTGTGGCCGGACATGAGGGAGCACGGCTGGGCGTCGGACGCCTGGCCCGAGCTGTACGCACGGGTGATGGCCGCCGACATCCTGGTGCTGTGCGGCCCGATCTGGCTGGGCGACAACAGCTCCGTGACGAAGCGCGTCATCGAGCGGCTGTACTCCTGCTCGGGACTCCTCGGCGACTCCGGGCAGTACGCCTACTACGGGCGGGTCGGGGGCTGTCTCATCACCGGCAACGAGGACGGGGTGAAGCACTGCGCGATGAACGTCCTGTACAGCCTCCAGCACCTGGGGTACGCGGTGCCGCCGGGCGCGGACGCGGGCTGGATCGGGGAGGCGGGCCCGGGGCCCTCGTACCTGGACCCCGGCTCCGGCGGCCCGGAGAACGACTTCACCAACCGCAACACCACGTTCATGGCCTGGAACCTGATGCATCTGGCCGGGCTGCTCAAGCGGACCGGCGGCATTCCCGCGTACGGGAACGTACGGGCGGAGTGGGACGCCGGGTGCCGCCCGGAGTTCGCCAACCCCGAGCACCGCTGACCCTCTTTCAGAGCCCTCCGGCCAGCCCGGTTTTGGATTGTCCGAGGATCATCAATACGATCCGGCGATGATCACGAGAAAACGGCTGGCGACCGGGGCCTGCGCGCTGCTCGCCGCCCTGAGCGTCGCGCTCACGCCCACGAGCGCGTCCGCCGACGAGCCGGTGGCGAAGGAATCCCCCAAGGTCGAGCTGGTCCTCGACGTCAGCGGCTCCATGCGGGCCCGCGACATCGACGGCAAGTCCCGCATGGCGGCGGCCAAGCAGGCCTTCAACGAGGTCCTCGACGCGGTGCCCGAGGAGGTCAGACTCGGCATCCGCACCCTGGGCGCGGACTACCCGGGCCAGGACCGCAAGCGCGGCTGCAAGGACACCCGGCAGCTGTACCCGGTGGGGCCGCTCGACCGGACCGAGGCCAAGGCCGCCGTCGCCACCCTCGCCCCGACCGGCTGGACCCCGATCGGTCCCGCGCTGCTCGGCGCGGCGAAGGACCTGGAGGGCGGTGACGCGACCCGCCGGATCGTGCTCATCACGGACGGCGAGGACACCTGCGCCCCGCTCGACCCCTGCCAGGTGGCCCGGGAGATCGCGGCCAAGGGCATCCACCTCGTCATCGACACCCTGGGTCTGGTCCCGGACGCCAAGACCCGGGCGCAGCTGACCTGCATCGCGGAGGCGACCGGAGGCACGTACACCTCCGTCCACCGCACCGAGGACCTGTCCCGCCGGGTGCGGCAGCTCGTCGACCGGGCCGCCGACCCGGTGGTCGTCCCGGTGGCCACTGAGGGCACCGCGCGGTGCGCCGACGCCCCTCCGCTCAAGCCCGGTCTCTACACCGACCGCGAGTCCTTCGGCCAGCACCGCTGGTACCGGGTGGACCTGCTGCCCGGCCAGGAACTGCGGGCCTCCGTCAGCGTCTCCGCCGACCGCGCGGTCAACAACGACTACGGGGTGCTGCTGCGCGCCGTGACCCTGCGCGGCCGGGAGATCGTGCGCGGCTCGGAGGCGGGCGACGGGCGCACGGACGTGATCTCGACGGGGCTGCGCTACCCGAAGCCGGATCTGGACGACGGTCCCGGTGACGCGAAGCCCGCCGCCGAGACGGTCTGTCTCCAGGTCAGCAACTCCTTCTCCGCTCCCCCGTCGGTGAAGACCGCCCCGGGGATGCCGATCGAGCTGACCGTGGACGTCGTCGACGGTCCCTCGGCCGCGTCGGACGTGGCCGCGTACGGTCTCGGGCGCGGCTGGTGGCTGCTCGGCACGCTGGTCGTCGTCGGCTTCCTCGCCGGTCTGATCTGGGGCTGGCTGTCCCGCTGGCGCGTCGCTCTCTGGAGGACCAACTGATGCGTACCGTCCGCACGCTCGTCACGGCCGCGCTCGCGGGCGCGGCGCTGCTCGGCCCGGTGTCCCCGACGGCCCTCGCCGACTCCCCGTCCGCGTCGGCGAGCCCGGGAGGGGACACGGCGGGACCGACCGAGGCGGGCACCACGTTCCGCACGGCGGCCCGGTTCCTGCCCGGTCAGCAGGCGACCGCCGAGGGGTCCTCGGGCGACTACCTGTACTGGGTGTTCCCGGCGGACACCGGGCAGCGGCCGACGGTGAACGCCTCCGTCACGCTGCCCGACGCGGCCCTGCGGCGCGGCCCCGCCACCTGGCGGATCGATGTGTACGACGGTCTGCGGCGGCGTCAGCCGTGCATGTACGGCGTCCAGTCCCGCACCGCCGCGAAGGAGACGGCGACGGTGGAGCTGGCCTGTGTGCTGCGGCCGGTCCGCGCCTCCGCCGACGCCTGGGCGAACGATCCGCTGCCGGGCAGCTACTACGTGCGGCTGACGGTGAGCGCGCTGCCCGACGAGGACCTGGGCCAGCCGTTCACCGCCCGGATCGGGGTGACCACCCTCGACAGGAGCGGTGCCCACGCCACGGACGGCTCGCTCGCCGCGCCGCTGGTGCCCGGTGCGACCACCGCGGACCTGGCGGAGGTGGAGACCGAGGCCGGCCGGACCACGGCCGTCGAGGCGGCGGCCCCGGAGGACGGCTGGTCCTCCGGCTGGTGGTCCGACCGCTGGCTGTGGACCGGCGCGGGCGCGGTCCTCGCCGCGCTCGCGGGCATCGGCGGCTACGCGCTGACGCGGGGCTCAGGACGCCCCTCCCGGGTGCCTCCGGCCGTCTGACCGGCCCTGCGGGGCCCTAACGGGGAACGGCCCCCGTCGCACCGGGCGACGGGGGCCTCCGCATGCCCGGAGCGGGGTCGCCGACGGGTGGGGCCGTCGGCGGGTCGGGTCACCGGCGGGCGGGGAAGCCGTGGACGCGGGCGCCGGTGACGAGCGCGGCGACGGGTACGAGGAGCAGGAGCACGCTCCAGGGCAGGGTGCCCGCGCCGAGGCCGTCGAGCAGGACGCCTCCGGCGAGGCCGCCCGCCGCCATGGCCGCGTTCCAGAGGCTGACCAGCATCGTCTGGGCGGTGTCGGCGTGCTCGCCGCCCGCCTCCGCGACGGCGGTCTGGAGGAGGGCCGGGGCTCCGCCCCAGCCGAGGCCCCAGAGCGCGGCGGCGGTCAGGACGAGGGCGGTACCGGCGGCGGGTGCGGCGAGCCCGGCGGCCCCGGCCGCGAAAAGGAACGTTCCGGCGAGGGTCAGCGCCCGTGGTCTGCGGTCGATGTGACGGCCGGTGAACCAGATCCCGGCAAGGGAGGCGGCGCCGAAGACCAGCAGGACGAGCCCGGTGGAGCCGCCCAGACCGAGGTGGGCCAGATAGGCGGCGACGTAGGTGTAGAGCACGGTGTGGGCGAGGACCAGGGTGAAGGTCACGGCCAGGACGGGGAGCACACCGGGCACCCGCAGGGTGCGGGCCACCGGGGCGCGTCCGCCCCGGGCTCCGCCGGGCAGGTCGGGGACGGCGAGCGCGATCCAGCCGAGGAGTCCGGCGGCGATCACGGTCATGGCGGTGAACGCGGCGCGCCACCCGACCGCCTCGCCGAGGAAGGTGCCCGCCGGGACGCCGAGCGAGAGCGCCAGCGGGATGCCGGTCATCGCGACGGCGACGGCCCGTCCCTGGAGGTGCGGGGGCGCGATCCGGCGGGCGTATCCGGCGAGCAGCGCCCAGGCCACGCCCGCCGCGACCCCGGCGAGGAACCGGGCTCCCAGCGTGAGGGCGTACGACGAGGAGACGGCGGTGACCGTGTTGGCGGCGGCGAATCCGGCGACCGAGGCGAGGAGCAGCGGCTTGCGGCGCACCCCTGCGGTACGGGCGGCCAGCGGCACGGCGGTGAGGGCCGTGCCGAGGGCGTAGACGGTGACCGTCTGGCCCGCCGCCGCCTCGCCGACGCCGAGCCCCGCGCTCATCGCGGGCAGGAGCCCGGCGGGGAGGGTCTCGGTGAGGCTGGTGACGAAGACGGCGGTGGCGAGGGCGAGCAGCGCGGCGAACGGCAGCCCGCCGGAGGGGGCGGGGGGTGTGGTGGATCCGGGGGGCGTGCCGGGTCCGGCGGGCCGCGCGGGTGTGCCGGGATCGGCGGGGACGGGGGTACGGGGGACGGGGGACGCGTCGGAACGGGCCGACGCCCCCGGGTGGTTGGCCATGGATCTATGCTCAGACCCTCACATTGATGTGAGGGTCAAGCGAGTCCCGGGAGGGGGCGTCCCATGCGGATCGGGGAACTGTCGGAGCGCACCGGCACACCGCGTCGGCTGCTGCGCTACTACGAGGAGCAGGGCCTCATCGTCACGGACCGGCTGCCGAACGGCTACCGGGTCTACGACCCCTCGAACGTGGACCGGGTCCTCCAGATCAGGGGCCTGCTCGACGCGGGCCTGCCGACCCGGCTGATCAAGCAGATCCTGCCCTGTCTGAACAAGCCCCGGATCATCCACTTCCCCGACGCGACCCCGGAGATGCTGGCCACCCTGGAGGAGGAGCGGGACCGGATGACCGAGCGCATCCGGTGCCTCACCCGGAACCGGGACGCGGTGGCGGAGTACCTGGACGCGGTACGGGAGAAGCTGACGTCACCGGCGTGAGCCCGGCGGGCCGCGAGGTCCGCACGCTCCACCGGCCGCCGTGCCGTTCGAGGGCGAGGGGCAGTCCGAAGCAGGCGCCGACCCGCTCGCCGGTGAGCACCCGGCCGACGGGGCCCGAGGCGAGGACCCGGCCCCCGCGCAGGAGCAGGGCGTGCGTGGTGCCGGAGGGCAGTTCCTCCAGGTGATGGGTCACCAGGACCGTCGCGAGGTCGGGGTGTTCGGCACCGAGCGCGTCGAGGGCGTCGAGCAGGCGCTCGCGGCCGGGGAGGTCGAGCCCGGTGGCGGGTTCGTCGAGGAGGAGCAGCCGGGGCTCGGGCATCAGGGCGCGGGCGATGAGGGCCCGGCCGCGCTCCCCCTGGGAGAGGGTCGGCCAGCGGGCGGCCCGTCGGGCGTCGAGTCCGAGGGTCCCGATCAGCCGGTCCGCGCGCTCCTCCTGCTCGGGGGTGGGCGTCCAGCGCGGGGGACGTTCCACCGAGTTGGTGGCCCCGGTGAGGACGACGTCCCGGACGGTGAGGGCGGAGCGCAGCGGGTGCCGGGGCGTGACGTGGCCGATGAGGGTGCGCAGTTCGCGGAGGTCCACCCGGCCGAGCCTGCGGCCGAGGACCTCGACCCGGCCCCGGGTGGGGTGGGTCAGGGCGCCGAGGAGGCCGAGGAGGGTGGTCTTGCCCGCGCCGTTGGCGCCGAGGAGCGCCCAGTGCTCTCCCGGCCGGACCGTGAGGGTGACCTCGTCGAGAAGGGTGTCGCCCTCGCGGACGACGGTGGCGGCGTCGACCGCGAGCACGGGCGGTGCGGGCTGTGAGGACGGTGAGGGCTGCATGTGCTGTACGTGCCGCGCGGGCAGCATGTGCGGTGCGGACGGTGAGGCGGGTGGCACGGCTTCCGGCAGGGCCGTGGACGCGGCCTCGGGAAGGGCCTGGACGGCGGTTTCCCGCGCGGCTCCGGGCGCGGCTCCCCGCACCGCCTCGGGCTCGGGTTCGGGGCGGCTCCCGCGTGCGGTCTCGGTCATCGGGCGGGCGCCCGGTGCGGCGCGGCGGGGGCCCAGTCGCCGGCGCGCGGGTCCACGGGGACCCGGAGCGGGGCGCGCTCGGCGCGGGCGGAAGGCCGCCTCCGGTCGAGGCCTGGGACCGGGACGGCGACGGGGGCGCGGTCCTGGGAAGGGCGGTCCTGGGCAGAGCGGCCCTGGGAAGGGCGGTAGCGGTGGTGCGGCGCGGGGCCGGGGCACCGGGGATCGCGGATCATGGCCGGTACCGTATCCACCTCTCAGCTCCTCAGACAAGTACTCCTCAGACAGGTTCCGGGCTAGATTCCGGGGTAGCGTTCCCGCGTTTCCCGCGATCCGGAGAATCAGGTGACCCCCATGCCGCTCGGCGCCCTGCGTCCCAGCCCCCTCGTCGAACAGGCCGCCGAGCGGCTGCGCGAACAGATCGTCCGGGGCCACTGGCCCGTCGGTACGAAGCTCCCCGGCGAGACGACGCTCGCCGGGGAGCTGGGTGTGGGGCGCTCCACGGTCCGCGAGGCACTGCGCGCGCTCGCGGGCGCCGGACTCGTACGGCCCCGGCAGGGCGCCGGCGTCTTCGTGATCGCCACCCGGCCGGTGGAGGACTGGCCCACCCGGCTGCGGGCGGCGGAGGTGTCCGATGTGTACGAGGTGCGGACACTGGTGGAGGTGGAGGCGGCCCGGCTGGCCGCGCTGCGCAGGACCGACGAGGACGTCACGGCGCTGCGGGCGGCCCTCGCGGGGCGGAGGGCGGCGGGCGCGGGCGACGACGACCCGGCCTTCGTCGACGCCGACATCGCCCTGCACACGGCCGTCGTGGCGGCGGCCCGGAATCCCGTACTGACCGATCTGTTCGCGGAGTTCATCCCGGTGCTGCGGCAGGGTCTGGTCGATCTGCTCGATCTGCTCGCGCTGCGCGGCACCGACCCGCAGCACGGGGACGCCGCCCACGCGGCCCTCGTGGAAGCCGTGGCGGCGGGGGACGCGGACGAGGCCGCGCGGGTGGCCAGGGCCGAGCTCGCCGAGACCCTCACCCTGCTCAGGAGCCACGGCACGCGCCCCCCGGCGGGCTGATCCGCCCGGCCGGGCCGCTGTTCCGGTGTCGCCGCATGAACCGGATCACCGGATCACCGGATCGGAGCGCCGGATCATGTCGGCGGATCAGGTCGCCCGAGCCGAGCGGGCCCTCCGCCGGAGCCTGCCCGGCCGACCGGTCAGATCAGGCCAGGCCTGGGCAGGTCAGGTCAGGTCAGGTCATACGACGGGCGCCCTCCATGACGGCCTTGCGGATGCGGTCATAGGTACCGCAGCGGCAGATGTTGCGGATGGTGTCGAGATCGGCCTCGGTGATCTCCCGGCCCTTCTCGCGGGCCCGTCGCACCTCCGCGACCGCCGTCATGATCTGGCCCGGCTGGCAGTAGCCGCACTGGGCGACGTCGAGGTCGAGCCACGCCTCCTGCATCGGGTGGAGCTCACGGCCCACCGTGTCGGGCAGGCCCTCGATGGTGGTGACCTCGTCCTCCGGGGCGAGGTCCTGGACGGGCACGGCACAGGGGGTGAACGCCCTGCCGTTGAGGTGACTGGTACAGGCCCGGCAGACGCCGACCCCGCAGCCGTACTTGGGGCCGGTGACGCCGAGGACGTCCCGGAGGACCCACAGGAGCCGGACGTCGCCCTCGACGTCGGCGGTGACGGCCTTGCCGTTCAGGATGAAGGTGTGCTGCGGCACGGGGACTCCAGGTCTCTACAGGGCGCGGTCGCGGCCGTCGACCGGCGAGGCGGGGACGGGCGGGACGGTCGGCAGCGGGGTGAAGGCGAGCGGCTCGGCGTGGTTGACGGGGAAGACCGTCGGCATCGTGCCGGTGGCCCGGCCGTAGGCGCAGGCGACGGCGGCCATGGCCCCGGCGACCGCCAGCTCGCCCGCGCCGCCCGGCCGGTCGCCGCTCGGGGGCATGACGATGATCTCCAGCTCGGGCGGGGTGTTCCACTGCCGGGTGTAGAAGTACTGGTCCCAGCTGCCTTCGAGGAAGTGTCCGTCGCGCAGGTGCAGCCCCGACGTCAGGGTGAGGGCGATGCCGTCGGAGATGCCGCCCATCATCTGGGCCTCCAGACCGCGCGGGTTGACCGCGAGACCGACATCGACGGCGCAGACCACCCGGGTCACGCGCGGTCCCGTGTACGCGCCGGGGATCTGCCGCCCGGTGGTCCCCGGACGGCAGTCGATCTCCGCGAGGACCGCGACCGCCGAGTGGTACTCGGTGTGGACGGCGATGCCCTGGGCGGTCCCGGACGGCATGGCCCGGCCCCACTCCCCCGCCTCGGCGACCTTGTCGAGGACCGCGCGGGCCCGGGCGTCCTTCACCAGCCGTCGGCGCATCGCGTACCCGTCCTGGCCCGTCCTCCTCGCCAGCTCGTCCATGACGAGTTCCTGGGCACAGCGCACGTTGGGCGAGTAGATGTTGCGCATGGAGCCGGTGTTGAAGCCCTTGTCCGTCTCGGCGAGGAGCTGGGTGGTGACGCCGAGGTGGTAGGGGCTGGTCTGGGTGAGCTGGAACATCGTCTCGGAGAACGTCAGGTCCGCGACGGGCAGCCGGGCCACCTCCGCCGTGAGGATCTCCCCGATGCCGTGCCCGAAGTCGGTGGCCACGCTGGTGTGCCGCTGCTCGTACGTGAGGACCTCACCGAGCGCGTACGTGGCCCGCACCCGGGACGTGGACATCGGGTGCGTGCGGCCCTGCCGGAAGTCGTCGGTGCGGTGCCACATCAGCTTCACCGGCTTGCCGACGGCCCGGGAGATCTCGACCGCCTCGTGGGCCGCGTCGTGGAAGAGCTTGCGGCCGAAGGAACCGCCGCCCTCCGTGACGTGGACGCGGACGGCGGAGACGGGCAGGCCGAGCGTGAGGGCGATCTCCTCCTGGGCGACGATCGGGGCCTTGAGCGAGCCCCAGATCTCCGCCGAACCCGGCCGGACGTCGGCGATGGCGCAGTTGGTCTCCAGGGCGCCGTTGCTGGCGAAGTGGAAGGTGAAGCGGGCGTCGACCGCCTTGGTGAGGAGCGGCAACGACGGTACGACGAGGGGGAGTTCGGCGCGGCGCAGCTTCGCCAGGACGGTGGCGTCGGAGGCTCCTTCGGCGGTGCCGGGGCCCCAGTCGACCCGGAGGGCGCGCACGGCGTCCACGCACTGGCCGAAGGTGCGGCCCCGGACCGCGACGCCGGTGGAGACGGTGACGACGTCGGTGACGCCGGGCATGGCCCGGACCTCGGCGAGGTTGGCGACGGAGCGGACGGTGCCGTTGATGGTGGGCGGGCGGCAGACCATGGTGGGCAGGGCGTCAGGGACCTGGAGGTCCATGGCGAACTTCTTGCGGCCGGTGACGGCGTCGAGGGCGTCCACCCGGCGCTGTCCGGTGCCGATGACCCGGAAGCGGGCCGGGTCCTTGAGGGTGACGGCGACGGCGGTGTCGGAGAGGGCGGCGGCCCGCACGGCGAGTTCGCCGTAGCCGAGCGCCGTCCCCGCCGTGGAGACGACCGTGCCCGCCTTGGTGGTGAGGGTCTCCACGGTCTCGCCGAGGACGAGCCCGGCGGCACGCAGGAGTCGGCCCCGGGCGACTGCGGCGGCGACCCGGATCGGGGTGTACGTGGAGTAGGTCGTGTTGGAGCCGCCGGTGAGCTGGTTGAAGAGCAGTTCGGGGCGGGCGTCGGCGAGGGTGACCTTCACCTTGTCGAGGGGCAGGTCGAGTTCCTCGGCGACGATCATGGCGCTGGAGGTGGTGACGCCCTGGCCGACCTCGGCGCGCGGCAGCGCGAAGTGGGCCGTACCCCCGGTGTCGATCCGGATCGTGATCAGATTGCTCGTGGGCAGGGCCGCGAGGGTCAACAGCTCGTTCAGGTCGAGGAGTTCGGCCGGGCCGGGCAGCGAGGGGATGAGTGCGGCGGCCTCGCGGGGCGCGAGGACCTCCGCGCCGAGCTGGGCGGCGACGGTGAGGGTGGGGGCGGCGAGCACGTACCCGAGGAAGCGGCGTCGGTCGATCCCGGGCGCCCGGTCCGAGTCCGCACCGTGCTCGGGCGGGGCGCCGTCGCCCGTGCCGTCCGTGGGGTGTTGGTCCCGCACGCGGTGCCGCCTCGCCATTCGGTGTGCCCTTCGCCATGGCACGGCACCTGTGCGCCGGGCCGCCTCGGAAGGGTTGATCATCGCTCATCCGGACGGCCCCGACGGACCGTTCGACCCGACGGACCGTCGGCGTCCGGAGGTCATGGTCCCGGTCCACCGGCGCGGCCCCGTCGCCGTATCGGCCGACGTGCTCGGCGGAAAGCTGCGGGGCGCTCAGATGTGATCTTCCCGTACCCCTGCGGGGCTTCCGCGCGGCCGGGGCCCGGGAGATCCTCGGACGGCGGACGCGACGGCGCGTCCCGGGAACAGGGCGGGAGCGGACGACCGTGACGACAGAGAACCGCGCGGCGGGAGACGGCGCCGCCGTCCTCGTGGTGCAGCACGAGGAGGACGCCGGGGCCGGTCTGGTCGGCGAGCGGCTCGCGGCCACCGGGCTGCGGCTGGACGTGGTGCGGGCCTGGCTCGGCGAGGCCCTCCCCGCCGACCTGCGCGAGCATGCCGGTCTCCTGGTGCTCGGCGGCTCGGTCAACTGCGAGGACGACGGGGCCGCCCCATGGCTCCCCCGGGTCCGTGACCTGGTCCGCGAGGCGGTGGCCGGGGAGACTCCACTGCTCGGGATATGCCTGGGCGGACAGATCGTCGCGCACGCCCTGGGCGGTTCCGTCACGACCCGGACCTCGGGGGCCGAGGTGGGCGCCGTACCGCTGCGCGGGCTGCCCGCCGCCGCGCACGATCCGGTGTTCGGCGGAGTGCCGGAGGGGGCTCCGGCCGCGCAGTGGCACTGGGACGAGGTGGACCGGCTGCCGCCGGGCGCCGTACCGCTGCTGACCGGTGACGACTGCCCGCACCAGGCGTTCCGGGTGGGGAGGGCGGCGTGGGCGGTGCAGTTCCACCCGGAGGTCGGCGGGGACACGGTCGCGGCGTGGGCGGCGGCGGACGGGCCGCGCCTGCGCGCGGAGGGCGGGGACCCGGAGGGCGCGGTGACGTCGGTACGCCACGCGGAGCCCGCACTGCGTGCGGTCTGGGGCGCGGTGTCCGAGGCGTGGGGGACGGTGGTCCTGACCCACGCGGCGGAACGGGCCCCCTCGAACGGTCCGGGCGCGCCGGTGGGATGACGGGGACGATGAGGACTGTGCGCGTCGACGGCCGGGGGCAGTGGCTCTTGGGGCGTTGACCCCTGGAGGCGTTGACGGCTCAGGGTGTTGACGGCTCGGGGCCAGGCATCCGGGGCGGGCGCCCGCACGTCCGGGCGGGGCGGGACCGGGGCACGACCCGCGAGAACGGGCCGGGGACGGACGCGTCCAGGCCCGGTGGTCGGCGCGTCCGCTTGGACGGGTGGGGCCGGTGGGGTTGCGTGGGCGGGCGCCCGTACCGTACGGGGAGCATTCGTGAGCGAAGGAGACCGCCGTCATGGCCGACTACCGGATCGAGACCGTCCGCACCGGGTACCGGAACTGGACCGCCCGCAACGACCGGGGCGCGGAGGTCCGGATGGCCGCGGCCGACGACGCGGACGCCCAGCCGTCGTTCACGCCGGTCGAGCTGCTGCTCGCCGCGATGGGCGGCTGCGGCGGGCTCGTCGTGGACCGGACGGCGAGGGCCGTGGACCACGACGACCTGCGGATCGTGGTGGAGTCGGTCTCCGGGCCCGAGGACGACGGCCGGGTGGGCCGTATCCGGGTCAGTTACGAGTTCGAGCTGCCGGACAACAACCCCCGGGCGGCCGAGGTCTTCGCGCGCGGGGTGCGCCTCACCCACGAGAAGTTCTGCACGGTCAGCCGGACCGTGGAGCACGGCGCGCGCGTGGAGGCCGTCCTGCCGGACGGCACGGTCGGCTTCGAGGGCTGAGGCTCCGCCCGCCGCGCGGAGCCGCCGGAAGTAGGGACCCGGGTACGGCCCCCGGGTACGGCCGTCACTCCTCGATCGCGCCGCCGGTCCGGCGCAGATGCCGGCGGAAGGTGTACGAGGGGTCCTCGGCCCGCGCCGCGAGATAGGCGTCGAACCCGGTCTGCGCGCGGAGCGTCTCCCCCGCCCTGATGCGGCGGGCCTGTTCGCGTTCCGTGCGGAGGATGCCGTGGGCCGTCTCCAGGACGGCGTCCGCGCGGGCGGCGGAGACGAAGAGGACCCCGTCGCCGTCCGCGAGGACGATGTCGTCGCAGGTGACCTCGTGCGCGCCGAACCGGGCCGTGTCCAGCGAGTCCGGGTCGCGGGGGTCGACGCGTACCGGGCCGGGCGCGTGGCGTCCGTACGAGAAGACCGGCAGCCCGATCCCGACGAGGTCCGGGGTGTCGCGGTGCAGGCCCCACACGACGAGCCCGGCGACGCCCGCCGCCCCCGCCTCCAGGACCACGAGGTCGCCGACGCAGGCCTCGTCGAGGCGGCCTGCGTTGTCGATGACGAGGACGTCGCCGGGCTCCGCGCGGGTGAGCGCCTCCAGAAAGACGTCGACGCTGCCGTGGTGCCGGGCGGGCAGGGCCTGTCCCGCGACGCGCTGTCCGTCGACGACGGGCAGGATCCCCGCGGGCGCGGCCCGCAGGGGTTCCCCGAGGCGCACACAGGCGTCGGCCACCAGGGGCGTGGAAAGTTCGGCGAATCCGGCGAGGTCCTTCGGCATCGGGCGTTCCGTTCCGTAGCGGGTGCGGGCGCTGACCGCGCGATGCTACCGGGCGGGGCGGGCACGGACCGTCCGGCTTCGCGCGGTCAGCACCCGGATTCCCGCGCGGTGCCGCCGTGCCTCCCGGGCCCCGCCGTCAGCCCAGCCAGAGGGCGCGGACTCGGCCCAACGGGTCGCGGACCGTGCGGGGTTCGGCGTCCCAGATCCGGGTGGCGCGGTCCTCCGTGGTGTAGCGGGGCCAGTCGGCGCCGGGGTCCTGGTGGGTGACGAAGGCGACCCAGGCGCGGTGGACGGCGGCGGCGAGCGCGCGCGGCGGCGCGTCCCCCGTGACGGCGCGGACGCCCTCGGCGTCGAGGAGGTCGAAGGCGAAGGGCAGGTCGAGACAGTGGAAGGCGAGCCCCGCCCCGGGGGAGCGCCAGGCGAACTCGTAGAGCCAGGTGGGGCGTCCCCGTCCGGCGCGGGCCTCCGCGACGGCGAGGGACGGGGCGCGGAACATGGCGTCGGTGAGTGCCCGGCCGAAGAGCCGCTCGGGTGCGGTGTCGGCGTACGCCTCCGTGAACGCGCCGGTCCTGGCCGGGTCGAGACCGAGACCGCCGAGCACGGCTCCGACCGGCAGGCCGTCGGGACCCGGGACCATCGAGAACTCGTCGGCGGTGAACCCGAGCATCAGGGGGACCTCGTCGCCCGCGGCCCCGCTGGTCAGCGACTCCTGGGCGGGTTCCGGGATCAGCTCGCCGTCGGCGAAGGGGGCGAGGGAGAGCATCGGCGGCAGGCCCGCGCGATCGTGCCCCGGCTCGGACAGCCGGTCCTGGAGGGCGAGGATCTCGTCGTCGCCGAGGTCCCGGAGGGCGGCGGCGGTGGCGGGCAGGCCGGTGCGGGCGGTGAGGAGGCGGGAGACCGCGCGGGCGACCTCGGGGCCGTCGGGGCTCGGCAGGGCGCCGGAGACGGAGAGGGCGCCCCGGAAGAGGCCCTTCGCACGGGGGACGGCGAGCAGGGTCTGGACGGCGCCGCCGCCCGCCGACTGTCCGGCGACGGTCACCTTGGCGGGATCGCCGCCGAAGGCCGCGATGTTGTCCCGCACCCACTCCAGGGCGGCGATCCAGTCCCGGACGCCCCGGTTGTCGGGGGCGTCCTCCAGGTGCAGGAAGCCCTCGATGCCGAGCCGGTAGCCGAGGGAGACGAGGACGACGCCGTCACGGTTGAAGGCGGCCCCGTCGTACCAGGGGCTGGCGGCCGAACCGGCGACGTAGCCGCCGCCGTGGATCCAGACGAGGACGGGCAGCGCGGCCCCGGGGTCGGCGGCGGGGGTGAAGACGTTGAGGTTGAGGACTCCGGCGCCCGGCACGGAGGGCTCGGGGATGGTGGTGACCTCGGCGAAGGGGCGGCGCTGCGCGGTCGGCCCGTACGCGGTGGCGTCCAGGGGCTCCGTCCACGGCTCGGGCGCCACGGGCGCGGCGAACCGCAGCTCGCCCACGGGCGGTCGCGCGTACGGGACGCCGAGGAAGCGCAGGCTGCCGTCGGCGCGTCGCTCCCCTCGGACGGGGCCACGGGCGGTGGTGACGGTGGTGCTCATGGGGTGCTGCTCCTTCTGCGCGGGGCACACGGGCCTGGGGGCGAGCCTGCCACCGTGCACTTACACGTGTCAACGACACGGTCGGCACCACCGACACCCGTGGCTCCGTCCGCGACGGCTCCGTTCCCGGGCGTTCACCCGCCCCTCTCCTCCCCGCCCTTCACCTCTCCTCCCCTCCCTTCACCTCTCCTCCCCTCCTCACCGGCCTCGGCACGGGGAGGGGCAGGTCCCGGCAGCCGCCCTAGAATTCGGGGACGCGCGCGGAGTGCCGTGCGGGGAGAAGGGCGGCCGGTGATGGGGTGGGACGGTGCCATGGTGGGGGTGATCATCGCCCTGTGCGGCGTGGCGCTGATCACCGCCGGAGTGCGCTGGAAGGGGCGCGCGGTGCGTCCGTTCGCCGCCTCACGGGCGCGGTCCGTGGCCCAGCGGGAGTACGCGCGGGACCTCCAGCGGGCGGCCGACCAGGTAATCGCGGCGGCCCGCCGGGCGGCGGGCGAGGGCGAACCGGCGATCGTCACCGTCGAGGACGTCGTGCGCACGACCCGGGAGCGGTACGGCTACCCGGAGGTGGAGCGGTGCCACGCGGCAGCGGCCCTGCGCCGGCGCTTCGAACACTGGCGATGCGCTTCCGACTGCGTGACCGACGCCTACGGCTGACACCACTCGGCGGGCACGGACGTGGCCTGGCGTGGCGTGGCCGGGTGGCCGGGTGGGAGCACATCGGCAGCACCTCGCCCTCCCCTCCCGGCCCGGACGTGGGAGCTGGTGGCTGGTGGCTGGTGGCTGGTGGCTGGTGGCCCGATCGTCGCCCGGCTGGTCCGGCACGGGCCCACCGGGCCACCGGGCCACCAAGGCGCCCTTAACGCTGAGCCCCCGCCGGACCGCGGTGCGCCCGGCCCCCGGTCGTCATCGGTGGACTCCACGGCAGGCCGGAGGAGCGCGCTGACGGCCCGTCCGCCGTTTCGCCGACGCGGGCGGGCCGTGTGCGCGTGCTGCCGGTCCGGTTACTTGGGCATGAGGACGGTGTCGATGATGTAGACGTTGGCGTTGGAGGTCTTGACGTTGCCGCAGACGACCTTGGCGGTGTCGTTGACGGTGTAGTTCTCGCCCGAGCCCTTCGTGGTGATCACGCCCTTCTGGAGCGTTTCGAAGGAGCCGTTCTCCAGCTGCTTCGGGGTGAGCTTCTGTCCGACGACGTGGTACGTGAGGATCTTGGTGAGCATGTCCTTGTCGGCGAGGACCTTGTCGAGGTCGGCCTTCGGGATCTTCGCGAAGGCGTCGTTGGTCGGGGCGAAGACCGTGATGTCCTTGGCGTTGTTGAGGGTGTCGACGAGCCCGGCCTGCTTCACGGCGGTGACCAGGGTGGACAGGGCCGGGTTGTTCGAGGCGGCGGTGGCCACCGGGTCCTGGGCCATGCCGTCGAAGGACCCGGCGCCGCCCTTCGGGACGGAGGCGCAGGCGGGACCGAAGGGCTTGTCCATCGCCATCGGGTCGCCCGAAGGCGTCTCGGTCCTGGCCTGGTCGGCCGCCTCGCTGCTCGCCGCGGCCCCGGTGCCGCTGCCGGAGTCGGAACAGGCGGTCAGCGCGAAGGGAAGAACGGCCGTGGCGGCGACGGCGACAGCCGTGCGACGGATGCGCAGGGTGTTCATGGTGGGTGCTCCTCGGTGGGTCGTGATGAGTGAGGTGGTAGGGGTCGGAGTGGTACGGGTCGGGGTCGTACCGGTCCGGTCGGGGTCGTGGTGCTCTCCGGCCCGGCAGGGGCGCCGGGCCGGTGGTCTAGGTGACGGTGACGAAGACGCCGTGCCAGCCGCTCGCTCCGTCGGGGACGGTGCGGGTGCGCCTCTCGGTCTGGACCTGGCCGGTGCCGTCGGTGGCGCGGACGGTGAGGGTGTGTCCGCCGGATGTGGCCCGCCAGGGGTAGGACCACTGGCGCCAGGTGTCGGTGGTGTCCTGGGCGGCGAGGTCGGCGTCCTGCCAGGGGCCGTCGTCGACGCGGACCTGGACACGGGTGATGCCGCGGTGCTGCGCCCACGCGACTCCGGCGACCATGACCGTGCCGGTGGCCGGGCGGGCGAACGGCTTGGGGGTGTCGATGCGGGACTGGGTCTTGATCGGGGCCCGGCGGGCCCAGCTCCTCTTCACCCAGTAGGCGTCGTACGCGTCGAAGGTCGTGAGTTCGATGTCCTCGATCCACTTGCACGCCGACACGTAGCCGTACAGTCCCGGGACGAGCATGCGGACCGGGAAACCGTGGTCGAAGGGCAGCGGTTCGCCGTTCATGCCCACGGCGAGCATGGCGTCCCGCCCGTCCATGACGTCCTCGACGGGACTTCCCAGCGTCATGCCGTCCACGGACCGGGCCACGAGCTGATCCGCCGGACCGCCTACTGAGGGGGGCTTCACACCGCATTCGGCGAGGAGGGCGGCGAGGGGGACGCCGAGCCAGCGGGCGTTGCCGACATACGGTCCGCCGACCTCGTTCGACACGCAGGTGAGCGTGACATCACGTTCGATCAGCGGCCTGGCCAGGAGATCGGCCAGGGTGAACGTGCGTGCGCGGGCGACACCCCGCCCGTGGACCCGCAGTCGCCAGGTGGCGGCATCGACCTTCGGGACGACGAGGGCGGTGTCCACCCGGTAGAAATCGCGGTTCGGCGTGGTGAACGGACTGATCCCGGGGATCCTCAGGCCCGCGCCGCGCGGGACGGGCGGGGCGGGGGAGGCCGGGGCGGGCAGGACGAGACCGTCGCGGGAGGCCACGGCACTCTGCGAGCGGCGGTCGCCAAGGAACCGTCCGAGGATTCCGGCTCCGGCGGACGTGGTGACCGTGGCGGCGGTGGCCGTGAGGAAGCGGCGCCGGTTCCAGCCGCCGTTCCCTCCGCCGTCCGGCGCCGGATGCGAGCCGCCGGACGGTCGGGGGCCGGTCATGGACACCAGCAGCGCAAGCACGGCGGCGCCGGCCAGTGCTCCCGTGACGGACGGCAGTACGTCCACCGGACCCGCGTCCGGCCGGGTCAGTGCCGCGACCGCTCCGACCAGCCCGAACAGCAGGACGCACACCGCGCCCGCGCGCCTGTGGCGCAGGGCCAGGACGCCCACGCCCATGGCGAACAGGGCGAGGACGGCGAGGATGCCGAGCTGGAGGACCGTCTTGTCGTTCTCCCCGAAGGTGCGGACCGCGAAGTCCTTGAGCGCGGGCGGTGTCCGGTCGATCGCCGCCCCGCCCACCACCGTGACCGGTCCGGCCGCCGGACGTACGAGCCCCGCGACCAGTTCGGCCACGGCCAGCGCGCAGAACGCGGCGGCCAGACCGGCCAGAGCCCCGGGCCACGCCCTGCTGATGATGTTGCGGAAGCTGGTCACGACGGGCATTCGGCGCCGCCCGCACGGCGGATGGGCGGGTCAGCCGAACGAGTGAGAGTCCCCGTCGCGGTGACGGCACCGGCCGTTCCGCCCGGCGGGCCCTCGGCGACCCGGCGACCTGGCAGGTCGCCGGGTGGCGCGGTCGCCGGGTCGCCAGGCCGCCGGATCGCCGGATCGCCGGGCCCGCGACGATGCTCGCGCCGTCCGGGCGACGCCCGTCCACCGGCGCCTCCGCTCCGAATCCCGGGTGAGGCTTGCTCATCGAGCCGATCCGCTCGGACCACGAGGGATTCGCCATGAAGACCAGCTGTGCGCCGTCCGCGACGGAGACCACCTGCGCACCGCCCACGTCACCGTGCGTCGTGCACCGCGCTCTCCCTGCGGACCCGTCCGCCGTGGGCCAGGCCCGGCGGACCGCCGGCAGGCTCCTCGGCTCGTACGGCCGGTCCTGCCCGGAAGGTGTCGCGGCGGACTTCCTGCTCGTGGTCTCCGAGCTCGCCACCAACGCCTTCCTCCACGCCGCCCCTCCCTACGCGCTCACCGTGACCGTGGAGGAGGGACGTGCCGGTGTCACCGTCAGCGATCGTTCCCGGGCGGGGCCGGGACGGCCGCGGGTCCATGAGGACCTGTCCTCGCACAAGAGGGGACTGGAGATCGTCGAGGCCCTCGGGGCCGAGGTGCGCGTCAGCCGGTCCCGCCGGGGCAAACAGGTCACGGCTGTCCTCACGTGGCCGCCACGATCCGGGGACCGTGCCTGATGCACGGGAGACAGGGGAAAGCGGGTGGCCGGGGCTGATGCCCAGGCCACCCGCGAACGACCTCCACCGGGACAGGCTCTGCGTTCGGGACAGGCCCGTACTGTCCCTGCCTGTCCGGTGGGGTCACCGGCCCGCGCCATCCCCATGGTGAACGGGCCGGAGTCTGTCGCCGCAGGTCAGGCGCTGACGCGGGCGGCGCCGAAGGCGGGGTTCCGCGCTCCGACGGAACCGAGGGCGTTCCCTCTGGCGTCGGCCGGGACGTGGACGGAGGCCCGGACCGGATGGCCCGGGCCCGCGCCGTGCGCAGGGGCGGCCAGGCCCCGCGCTCCCGCGTCGGCCGACGCGGTCGAGGCCCCGCCCGTCGCCTCGGCGCCGACCGCCGGGGCAACCGTCACGCCGTCGCGCACACCTGTCATCGCACTGTCTCCGGGGACGTTCCGTACCGTCCGTGTGCGGATCACTCGGGCGGTGAGGGAGACGGGTGACCGTCCCTCCTCGGCACTTCTTCGTGACGGCCGGGGTCGTTGGATGGGCTGGGGCCTTTTGTTCACCCGATCGGGGCAGTCTCGGGCCCCGTGCTGACGAAACCGCCCCCTATCCGCACGCCTGTCCGCTACGAAGAACTTTCAGGACCACCTCACCACCTCGCCCGCCACCCCGCCCGGACCGCCCGGCCCCGTCCGTACCCCGGACACGGCTCCAGTGACAAGGACCGACATGCGATGGACACCCCGCCCCCGGCCGGCCCCACCCGGCGTCTCCGTCCGGCCGCACCCTTCCGGCTGGTCGCACCCTCCGGACAGCAGCCGGTGAACCGGCCCTTCCCCCTCGACGGCGGCGGCACGGAGCCGTCCCGTCCCGATCTCTCCGCCGTCATGCGGCAGGTCGCCCAGGGAGACAAGGACGCCTTCGCCGAGTTGTACGACGCGCTCGTGCCGATGGTCTTCGGCATCGTGATCAGGATCGTGCGCAACCAGGCCCAGGCCGAGGAAGTCGCCCAGGAAGCCATGATCGACCTGTGGCGCCAGGCCGCCCGCTACCGGGGCGACCTCGGCCCGGTGACCGCGTGGGCCGCCACCATCGCCCACCGGCGGGCGGTGGACCGGGTCCGTTCCGTCCAGGCCGCCACGGACCGCGAACACGCCCAGGCCGCCCGTGAGCACCGGACCGCCTACGACGACGTCGCCGAACAGGTCGAGACCCGGCTGGAGAGCGAACAGGTCCGCCGCTGTCTGCGCGGACTGACCGAACTCCAGCGCCAGGCCGTGACCCTCGCCTACTACCAGGGCCTGACCTACCGTGAGGTCTCCGAAACCCTGAGCACTCCGCTCTCCACGATCAAGACACGTATGCGCGACGGGCTCATCCGGCTCCGCGACTGCATGGGGGTGACCACATGAACCAGCACGCACCCGACCTCCACGGCCTCGTCGGCGCCTACGTCCTCGACGCACTCGATCCCGACGAGACCGAGACCTTCGCCCGCCACCTCGCGCAGTGCGAGACCTGCCGGGGAGAGGTCGCGGAATTCCGGGCGACCACCGCGCGCCTGGCCTCCGCCGCGTCCCGGAACCCCCCGCCCGCCATGAGACGGCGCACCCTCGACGCCGTGGACGGCGTACGGCAGCTGCCCCCTCGACTCGCCCCCGCCCCCGCGAGCGCCGCTCCCGGAAGGTGGCTGCGTCGCCGGGCCCTGCACCTGGGGCTCGCCGCCTCCCTGGCCGCCGCCGTGTCCTTCGGCGGTCTCGCCGCCTGGCAGAGCCAGGAGGTCCAGCAGGCGCAGGAGCAGACGCGGCAGGCCCAGCAGAACCTCGACGCGGTCAGTGGCGTCCTGGCCGCGCCCGATGCCCGGACCGCCCACGGCACGACCACCGACGGCGCGCTCGCCACGGTCGTCGCCTCCGCGCACCAGAACCGGGCCGTGTTCACCGCGACCGGTCTGTCCGTACCCGCGCCGGACCGGACCTATCAGCTCTGGCTCCAGCAGGACGGCACCATGCGCCCCGCCGGGCTCATCCACCAGGACGGCACGGTCGCCCTCACCGGCGATCCCGCCGACGCCACCGCGCTCGGCCTCACCCTCGAACCCGCCGGAGGTTCCCCCCAGCCCACCACCACCCCCCTGCTGCTCATGAACATGCCCACCTGACCATCCGGGAAGCGGCCCGGGGGCCCGCCGTCACCGTCACCGTCATCACCGCCCCCGCCCGGCCGCTCCCCCGTGCGGCGACGCCCGAACGGCCCCCCTCGACCCACCGCCCGCCGAGTGACCGCCCGCCACGACACGGGCGCCGCCGCTGGTCGTCGTACTGTTCGAGCAGCGCGTACGGCTTCGCCCGACCGGGACGGAGGACGCGCCCGGACCCGAGGTAGAGACCCTTGATCAGATCTGCTGAGCCCTCCGACACCGAAGCCGTCGTCGAACTGTCGGTGACCTCCGGGATGTTCGGCGAGGACGAGGCCCCCTTCATCGCCGCGATGATGGCCGGCTACTTCGGTGGGGCGGCCGACGCGGGGCATCGTTGTCTGGTCGACGACACGGACGGGCTCCAGGCCGTGGCGTACTACCAGCCGAAACCGGCGGCTGACCGCGTGTGGGATCTCACCATGATCGCCGTCCAGCCCGCCCGGCAGGGACACGGCCTGGGCACCGCGCTGCTGAAGCACATCGAGGAGGAACTCCGCGGCGACGGGCAGCGCCTCCTGCTGGTCGAGACCTCCGGCACCCCGCAGTACGACCGGGCCCGGGCGTTCTATCTCAGGTGCGGCTACGAGGAGGAGGCCCGGGTGAGGGGCTACTGGGCCGACGGCGACGATCTCGTACTGTTCCGGAAGGCCCTCGTGTAGCCCTTTCCGGTCCCCCGGGGGGCGGCGTTCCGGGGCCGTTCGTTCCCGAGTACGGGTCAGGTGACGGTGACGACGACGGAGTGCCATCCGCTGGCGCCGTCGGGGAAGGTGTCGGTGCGTGTGCTGGTCTGGGTCTGTCCGGTGCCGTCGGTGGCGCGGACGGTGAGGCTGTGGGTGCCGGGGGTGGCGTTCCAGCGGTACGACCACTGGCGCCAGGTGTCGAGGGTGTCCTGGGTGGCGAGGTCGGCCGGGTTCCAGGGGCCGTCGTCGACGCGTACCTCGACGCGTTCGATGCCTCGGTGCTGGGCCCAGGCGACGCCCGCGACCATGACGGTGCCCGCCCGGGGGCCGGCGAAGGGTTTGGGGGTGTCGATGCGGGACTCGGTCTTGATCGGTCCTCTCCTGGCCCATCCCCGCTGGACCCAGTAGGGGTCGTAGGCGGCGAAGGTGGTGAGTTCGATGTCCTGGATCCACTTGCAGGCGGAGACGTACCCGTACAGGCCGGGGACGAGCATGCGGACGGGGAAGCCGTGCTCGAAGGGCAGGGGCTGTCCGTTCATGCCGACGGCGAGCATGGCGTCGCGGCCGTCCATCACGGTCTCGACCGGGCTTCCGATCGTCATGGCGTCCACGGAGCGGGCCACCAGCTGGTCGGCCAGGCCCCCTTGGGAAGGCGGTTTCACACCGGCCTCGCGCAGGAGGTCGGCGAGGCGGACCCCGATCCAGCGGGCGTTGCCGATGTAGGGGCCTCCGATCTCGTTCGACACACAGGTCAGGGTGATGTCCCGCTCGATCAGCTGCCTTCTCAGCAGGTCCTCGAACGAGAGGCTGAGCGGCCGTGCGACGCCCTGTCCGTGGATACGCAGCCGCCAGGTCGTGGCGTCGACCCTGGGGACGACGAGGGCGGTGTCGACCCGGTAGAAGTCACCGTTCGGGGTGAAGAAGGAGGAGATCCCGGGGATGCCGAGGCGCGCTCCGGCGGGGACGGGCGCCGCGGGGGAGGCGGCGGGCGGGAGCCTGACCGCGTTGCGGGAGGCGATGGCGTTCTGGCCGCTCGTCGAGTTGAGGTAGCGGCCGAGCGCGCCCGTGCCGGCGGAGGCGAGTGCGGCGGCGGACGCGGCGACGAGGAACCCGCGCCGGTCCCAGCCGTCCTCCCCGGGGTCCGCCCCTTCGTGGGTGGCGGGGCGGGTGAGGCGGCCGGTCAGCCAGTACAGGACTCCCGCTCCGGCGACGGCCCCGGCGAGCGAGGGCAGCGCGTCGGCGATGCCGGTCGAGTCGGGACGGCTGAGAGCGGCGGCGGCGCCGACGGCCCCGAACAGCAGGACGCCCGCCGAGCCGGTCCCGCGGTGCCGCAGGGCGATCAGCCCGAGGACGACGGCGAGGGCCGCGAGGGTGGCGAGGATGCCGAGCTGGAGGACGAGCTTGTCGTTCTCGCCGAAGTGCCGGATCGCGAAGTCCTTGACCGGCGTGGGGGTCCGGTCGATCGCCGCACCGCCCACCGCGACGACCGGGCTCGCCTGGGGCCGCACCGCCGCCGCGACGAGTTCGGCGACGGCCAGGGCGGCGAATCCCGCCAGCAGCCCGTTCAAGGCGGCGAGGAGACGGCGGACCCAGGGGTTCGGAGAGGTACGCATACCGCTCATCAGACCCCGTGAGCCCGTGCCACGCGGGTACGGTCCGGGCAGCCGCGCCGGGGTTCACCCCGCCGGCCGTCCCGGGGCCGCTCCCGCCGCTCCCGGCCGTGGGGGGGGGGGGGGGGGGGGGGGGGGGGGGGGGGGGCGGGGGCGGGGGGGGGGCGGCCCCCCCCGCCGGGCGCCCGGCCCCCCCCGGCCCCCCGGGGGGGGGGGGGGGCGGCCCCCCCGGCCCCCCCCCCCCCCCCCCCCCCCCCCACGGCGGGTGGCCGGAGGGCCTACATGGGCGGGGTCAGGACGGTGTCGATGATGTTGACGGTGGCGTTGGAGGTCTGGACGCCCCCGCAGACGACCTTGGCGGTCTTGTTCACGGTGAAGGACGATCCGGACCCCTTGGTGGTGAGCGTGGCGCCCTCCAGGGTCTTGAACGTGCCGTTCTCCATCTGCTTCGGCGTGATCCTCTCCCCCACGACGTGGTAGGTGAGGAGCTTCGTCAGCTCGGTCTTGTTGGCGAGGATCTTGGCCAGGTCGGCCTTCGGGATCTTCGCGAACGCCTCGTTCGTCGGCGCGAACACCGTGATGTTCTGCGCGTTGTTGAGCGTGTCGACGAGTCCGGCCTTCTTCACCGCAGCGACCAGGGTGGACAGGTCGGGGTTGTGGGAGGCGGCGGTGGCGACGGGGTCCTTGGCCATGCCCTCGAAACTCCCGGCCCCCTGCATCGGCACCGACGCGCAGGCCGGACCGTAGGGGGCGGGCGGGGACGAGTCGGCGAAGGCCGGACCGGCCACGCCAAGCGTCACGGGCAGGATGAACACGGCCGCCGAGAACAGCGCGGAGCGGCGGATACGGGTGGTGGTCATGCCGGTTCCTCCTCCAGGAGGCGGGCCCGTCCGCCGCAGGCAGCACACGAAGGACGGGGCCGGGAAACGAACGACGGCCGGAACGGCCGGTGACGGGACGGACGGCCGGGACGGAACACGACCCGTGCGGGTGCCACTTCTACCTATGGCCCAGACCCACACGTGCCGATCGCGTCCTCCCACGGCTCGACCGATCCGCCGACGGGACAAGCGCGCCCCCGGACCATCCGCCGCGCGGATACGGTCATCCCTCGGACGACGGCTTGCACCGGGTCGCCCCCGACCGGTCCAGGGCTCATGCTCCCTGAGCCGGAAGCGGCTGCGACCTCACCCCTGATTCGGAACCGCGCCCCCACCGGACTGGTCCCCGACCGAATTCCCTCCCCGGCGCCTGCCTTCCCGGACCTGCTCCGGCGCCCCGGGCACCGGAGGAGACCCACCCGAGTCTTCGACGGCCGGGCCGGACGCACCCGATACGGGGCCCGGCACCGTCCGCCGAGGGATCGGCGCCGACGCCGTGCGGGGGCCTGCCGGTGGCGCGGATGCGGGACGACTGGTCGGCGTCGTGAAGGAGGCCCGCACTGTGTCACCGGGCGGGGGACGGGTCACTCCCCCGTGGTGCAGTCGAGGCGTTCGCGGAGCAGGTCGGCGTGACCGTTGTGCCGGGCGTACTCCTCTATCATGTGGGCGAGGACGTAGCGCACGGAGTACTCCTCCTGCCCGAGGGTGCCGGTGGCGTCCAGGGAGGCGGCGTCGTCGACGACCGTACGGGCTCGGGCGCACTCCTCGTGCCAGACGGCGAAGGCCTCGTCGACGTCGGCGTCGGCCACGTCGAAGTCGGCCCAGTCGGTGGAGCCCGGCGGGGTCCAGGGGCTGCGGCTGTCCTCACCGGCCAGGACGTTGCGGAACCAGCCCCGTTCGACCTCGGCGGCGTGCCGGACGAGGCCGAGGAGCGAGAGGCCGGAGGGCTCCACCGCGCGCTTCCGTAGTTGGTCCGGTCCGAGCCCCGCGCACTTCAGGGCCAGGGTGTCGCGCTGGAACTGGAGCATGGCGGTGAGCGTGGTGCGTTCATCGGCGGTGTGCGGCACGGCCGTGCGCGGATCCCGCCGGTCCCGGCCGTCCCACTGGTCCCGGTCCTGCCCGTCCGACGGGTCCTGCCCGTCCGACGGGTCCTGCCGTACGTGATCCCGCCGGTCTCGCCGGTCTCGCTGGTCTCGCTGGTCTGGCCGGACCTGCGGGTCCCGGTCCTGTCCGTTCTGGAGCGTCATGCGCGCATCATGCCGCCCGCCGACAGCCCGCCACCTCCCGTTTTCCGGGCACTCGGCCAGCCAAGGGGGTCCGGGCCGGAGCAACGTCCTCGCGTCGCCTCCGGCTTCTGCGGCGACAGCCGACCGGAACGGGCCGGTACGTCCTCGACCACGGCGGGCGGGCCGGGTCGCCCCGGCCGCCCGCTCGCGGCCGCCCCCGGCGACGGCCTGAGGAGGGGGAATCGGCACGTCGGCGGAAGAGGAGGGGAGAAGGGAGGCAGAACGGGGTCGCGGGGCGGCCGAGGACACGGGCCCGGGGAAGGCCGTCAGCCGGAGGCGGGCCTGGCGTAGTCGCCGTACCCGACCCAGTCCACCAACGCCACCCGTTCGTCGCCGACGACCCACGCGTCGTGGCCTGGGGCGATCTCCATGTAGTCGCCGGGGCCGAACTCCATCGACTCACCGTCGTCCATGACGACCATCAGCCTGCCGCTGACCATGTACCCGGCGTGCCCCGCGAGGCAGCTCTCGGTCCCCGCGATCGGCTTGACGTGCAGCGACCACTTCCAGCCCGGCTCGAACAGAGCACGGCCCACCGGCCCGCGCTCGGTGGTGAGCAGATCCAGCCTGCCCTTGCCGTCCTCGAAGGGGCGGCTCTCGTCCGCCGCGTCGAAGCTTCTTCGTACGATGCCGGTCATCACTCGCTCCCGGCGATGAGGACAATCCGTTTTCCCCGAGTCCTCTTCCAGGCTACGCCGGGGACGCCACTGTCACCTCACACGAGATCGACGGCGGAACGATCTCTCTTTGTGTTGAATTTTTACTGAACGCAGACCGTCATTTGGCAGTTCCCCGCATATTCACCACCTGAATTCTGTGCGCTCCACCTACCGGACATATCTATACATAAAGTCCAGATAAGTGCACAATGGAGCAGCGGCATCATGCGCCGCGAGTACGGCCGGACATGCAGGACGCCAGAAGGAGGCGAGTCGTATGGCCGACGTCTCTCACCGCCCCGGTGATATCGCCGGGCACCCCGACGCTCCGGAAATGCGGGACCGGTACGCCCGCATGCTCCAGACCCGAGGCGTGGCGGCGGTCGAGGAGCTCGTGATCCTCGCCGGCGTCTACGCCGCGATCTCGGCGTGGACGGTCCACTTCTCCACCACCCATCCCCAACTCGCCGTCAGCAACCTGGTCGTGGGCATCGCGCTCGCGGTCCTCGGCCTGTGCATGTCGATGGTCCCCGAGCGGTCGCAGGACCTGAACTTCGTCGTCCTGCTGCTGGGCGCGTGGCTGATCGTCTCCCCGTGGGTGGTCGCGCGCGGCCCCGACACGGGCACGATCCTCAGCAATGTGATCACCGGCGCCTGCGTCTGCCTGTTCTCGCTCACGGCGGGCGGACTGCTCATGAGCAAGCGAAGGACGTGACGTTCCGACTCATCCACCGGAACGGCGGCACCTCTCCCCCGAGGTGCCGCCGTTTCACTGCTTTCCGCCTCGGAACAGTCGCCGCCCGGTAACGAATTGACCCATGCGGTTTCAGCCACCTGAGTTCTGCGTAAAGCTTGCTCCACAGGGACAGGCTTCTCCTGATCGCACACCCAGTCCTCGGGGGGACAAAGTGAACTGGTATCTCGCAGTCTTCAAGAAGTACGCCGTCTTCAACGGTCGGGCCCGTCGCCAGGAATTCTGGATGTTCGAGCTGTTCAATGTGATCGCGTCGATCGTGCTCAGCATCATCGACTACGCGGCGGGCATCCAGCTGTTCGGCCTGATCTACGCCCTCGCGGTCATCATCCCCAGCCTCGCGGTGCTGGTCCGGAGGCTCCACGACACCAACCGCTCGGGCTGGTGGGTGCTCATCGGTTTCGTGCCGATCGTCGGCTTCATCGTGCTCCTCGTCTTCGCCTGCACCGAGGGCGACCAGCACGAGAACGAGCACGGCCCGAACCCGAAGCTGGCTCCCGCCCACTGACGGTCCCACCGCCGCCGGGGGGGGGGGGGGGGGGGGGCCCGGGCACGCCCCCTCCGGCGCCCCCGCGCCGCGCCCCGCCCCCCCCCCCCCCCCCCCGGCCCCCCCCCCCCCCGCCGCCCCCCCCCCCCCCCCCCCCCCGCCCCCCCCCCCCCCCCCCCCCCCCCCCCGGCCCACCTCTTCCACGTCCGGTCTAGAGGGCGAACGCGGCTCGGGCGGCGTCCAGTTCGGCACGGTCGGGCGGCTGGGAGCCCGCCCGCGAGACGGTCACGGCGGCTGCGGCCCCGGCCGTCGCCAGCAACGCGGCGAGGGCGTCGGCCGGGAGCGCGCCGAGCGCCGCCGCGTCCCGGCCCGCGAGGGCGTCGAGTACGGCGGACATGAAGGAGTCCCCGGCTCCGACGGTGTCCACGACGACGGCCTCCGGCGCGGTGGAACGGACCGTGTGCCGACGGGTGACGGCGGAC
Organism: Streptomyces sp. NPDC101490; assembly: GCF_044767145.1. Lineage (NCBI taxonomy): Bacteria > Bacillati > Actinomycetota > Actinomycetes > Kitasatosporales > Streptomycetaceae > Streptomyces > Streptomyces sp. NPDC101490. The sequence goes on along the minus strand of NZ_JBIWNI010000010.1, from coordinate 135,332 downwards.
GAGCCCCCGGCGCCCCGGGTGACGAGGACGAGGGCCGGTCCGAGGTCCAGCCAGCGGGCGGCCACGGCCTCCGGGTCCTCGTCCGGGTACAGCCACGCCAGGTCCTCGTCGCTCGCCTTGACCAGGTCGGCGAGGGCGACACAGCGCTCGGCCCCGGCGACGGCCACCGCGTGCTCCCCCATCAACGCGGGCCGCACATTGGGGTCGTAGCTCACGGTCGCCCGGCCGCGCAGCCGTTCGGTCTCGGCGAGGACGGTGGTGGCGCCGGGTTCGGTGACGGCGCCGATCGAGCCGATGTGGACATGGGCGGGCGTCGGCTCCACCGGGCTCCCGGGCTCCAGGGTCCACGCGATGTCGAAGGTGTAGGTGGCGGCGCCCCGCGCGTCGAGGCCGACGACCGCCGAGGGGGTGCGTGGCGGCACTCCGCCGACCTCCACCCGGACGCCCGCCGCCCTGAGGTGCGCCGCGATGAGCCGCCCGGCGGGGTCGTCGGCGAGCTGGGTGAGCAGGGTGACGTCCCGGCCGAGCCGTCCGAGGCCGTGGGCGACGTTGGCGGGGCTGCCGCCGGGGTGGACCCGGTCGGCGGCGCCCGAACCGGCCGGGGCACGGACGATGTCGGCGACGCACTCGCCGATCACCAGGAAGGACATGGGGCGGGCTCCTCGGTCGGGGACACGGCCCGGCACGGGCCGGGCCGCTCGGTCGGCGGCGGGGTGTCAGCGGTGGCGGCGGTAGAGGACCTGGTGGGCCTCGTGTTCGACGAAGGAGGAGACGTGCTCCATGCCGACGTCCTCCAGGAGTCTGCGGGAGCGGCGGTTCGCCCGCTGGGTCAGCGCGACCACCGTCGGCACCTCGCGGAGCACGGCGTCGAGGACGACGGCGACGGCCTCGCGCGCGTAGCCGTGCCCCCAGTGCTCGGGCAGGAACTGGTACGAGACCTCCGTCTCCCCGTCCCGCGCCTCCGGCTCCACCGTCACGATCCCGAGCAGCACGCCGTCGGCGGCCCGCACCACCGCGTGGACGCCGGGCGCGCCGACGACCCGCCGCTGTCTGATCCGTACGACGTGCTCGGTCACGGGCCCGCCCAGATGGCGCCGCACCTCCGGGTCCGTCCAGAGCCGGGTGACGGCCGGTACGTCGGCGGCCCGCACCGGCCGCAGCGCGAGCCGCTCGGTGACGAAGGAGACGGGCGCGGGGGTCCGGGACGGGGGCGGCGAGGCGGGCATGCCCCGATCATCTCAGCCGCGCCGGGCCACCCGTACGACCGGTGGCGCACGGACCCGGCCGGGTGCCACCCGGGAGACGGACGCGGCCACCCGCCCCCGGAGGACACGGCCGCGCGCCCCGGGAGAGGGTCGTGGCGGGGCACCTCCGGGAGGCGGCCGCGCGTGCCCGGGAGACCCGGGGCCGTTCCGGACGGAGCACAGGACCGGCTGACCGCGCGGGCCGGTCGGGCAGCTCGGCCCCCGGGCGGCCTCTCAGCCCGGGCGGTCCCTCAGCCCAGACGGCGGGTCAGCGCCGCCAGGGCGCCCGGCTGACGGCCCGGGACCCGGCGGCGCAGGGCGACGAGCACGGGCCCGAGCGCCCGGGACCGCGCCGGGTCGGCGATCTGCTCCCACTGGTGGTGCGCCCGGTCCACGGCCCCTTCGACGTCCGGGTCGTCCGTCCGCTGCCGCAGGTTCAGTCTGGCCTCGGCGGCGGTCAGCCACAGCTCGCAGCTGCGGGCCGGTTCCCCGGCGAGACGGGCCAGATCGGCCCGGACCTCCGTCCAGTGCACGGCCTCCGGCGACCGGGGGCCGTGGCGGCGCAGCGCCTCGCTCTCCCAGGCGGCGGCCACCGCCGCCGCCTCCCCGTGGCGGCCCGCCATCGCCGCCGCCAGGATCGTGGGGTGCGGGTCCTGGTCCGCGACCGGCGCGGAAGCGGGCGCCAGGAACAGCGGGGCGGGTACGGCGCCCGCCGTCCGGACGGCGGCCTCCGCGTGCAGGGTGGCGTACGGCAGCCGGGCTCCCGAGCGCCACGACTCCGCCCAGGCCCGCAGATAGTCGGGGGTCGTACTGTCGCCCCGGCGCGGGGGTGGTGTCACCCGGGCGTAGAGCGTCGGGCCGGGTCCGAGGTGCAGCAGCTCGGGTGTGGCGGCGAGCCGCTCCCACACGGCGGCGTCGGCGGCGAGGTCGGCGACGACGGTGGTGGTGCCGGGGGCGCGCGTGCCGAGTTCCCCGGTGAGCCAGTGCCAGGGCAGCGCGGTGTAGCGGAGGGTCGCGGTGGTGGTGCGGGCGAGCGCGAGGTGCGGCAGCCGCTGGCGACGGTCCAGGTGGAGCTGCCCGGCGAGGCAGACGACCAGCGGCCCCGGGTGCGCGGCGGCGGCGCGCACCCGGGTCAGTACGGTCTGCGGGTCCAGAGGGTCGGCGAGTTCGACGACGGTGGCCGTGGGGGTGCCGGTGAGGACCCCGGGCGGAACGGCGGCGAGGGCGGGCAGCACGGAGGCGGCGTCCATGACCCGACCGCGTCCGGCGGGTGCGGCGGCGAGCAGGACGGCGGCGCCGACGGGGGCCGCCGTGGGGGGCGCGACCGGCGCTCCGGGTGGCGCGGCCTGCGCTCCGGGCGCTCCGACTCGCCCTGTTATCGCGGGTGTTCCGGGGTTTCG